>NZ_CP118615.1:655000-1310000 GCF_028993575.1 Micromonospora cathayae
GCAGCGCGTCCAACCGCTGCCCGCTCGGGGCGGTCACGTCGGCGACCCGCCCGATCCACTGGGTGTACGCGAACTCCAGGTACGTCGGGTCTTCCAGGTCCACGTACGAGTGCTGGGCCGAGTTCAGCAGCAGCATCCGGCCGGTCGGGCGGCTGTCGTCGGTCTCGACCGACGCGCAGTGGTACTCGGTCTCCACGTCGCACGGGTCCGGGGCGACCGCGGCGAGGCTCGCCCCGGCCAGGCCGAGCACCGCCAGGGTGGCCCGCACCCGGGCCGGACCGGGCAGCGAGGTGCGCTCCTGCCGGCGCAGCCACACCCACAGCCCGACGCCGGTCAGCCCGAGCGCCACCGCCAGGCCCACCATGATCACCGAGCTGGGCAGGGCGGCCACCAGTACGAACCCGGTCAGCAGGGTGGCGGTGATGCCGCCCAGCGTGCCGATGCCGGAGAGCTTCCCGACCACCTGCCCGGTACGGCGCAGGTCGGCCAACTGGAGCTTCACCACCAGCGGGCTGACCGCCGACAGCAGGGCCGCCGGCACGAACACCGCCGCCGCGACCAGCAGGATGATCGCGCTGGCCGCGCCGCCGCGCAGCACCTCACCGGCGTACCGGACCACCGGCAGGGTGACCGCGGTGGCGATGCCGGCCAGCACCAGCGCCGGGGCCAGCAGCGGACGTGGGTCCCGCCGGTCGGCCAGCCAGCCGCCGGTCCACGCCCCGTACGCGATGGCGGCCAGCGCGATGCCGATCACCGAGCTGGTCACCTGGAGGGTCACCCCGACGTACGGGCCGACCAGACGCAGGGCGACGGTCTCCAGCACCAGCACCGCCCCGCTGGAGAAGAAGACCAGGAACGCGGCGAGCCCGTTGGGCAGCGCACGGGGCACCGCCGGCGCGGGCGGTGCCGGTGGGACGTCGACGTCGACCGGGGAGTTCGGGGAGCTCACCGCTGCGATGGTACGCAGCGTTCCTGGCAGGGATGGTCAGTACATGGAGAGGTGAACGTGGTTCGTGTGGTCGGCGGCCGGGCTGCCGCTGCCGCCGTACCGCTGCCACCCGGTGCCCGGGTGCCAGATCTGCCGGTACCAGATCACGTAGAGCACCCCGAGCCGGCTGGCGTTGCGGACGTACCAGGCGGCCAGCCGGTCGCCGTAGTCCTTGTCGCCGCCGGTGGCCGTCTCGTTCTTGAAGCCGCCGGTGGCGGCGGAGAAGTCGCAGGCCCGGCCCTTCGGGTGCTCGCCGGAGCCGCCAGGACGGAAGCAGGAGACGTACCGGTTGTAGCCGGCCGCCTGGGCCTGCTTGAGGGCGTGGTAGGTGCGCGGGGTGATGCAGTTGGAGGTGGTCGGGTCGTCGACCGAGCAGGACTCCGACGGCCAGGAGCCGTCCGGGTTGCGCGGCGCGGGCTTCGCCGAGGCCGAGCCGCCGCTGCCGAACCCGCCGCTCGGGCCGGAGCTGACCGCGGCCAGGGCCTTCTGGGCGTCCCGCTTCTTCTTGGCCATCAGGTTGACCTGCTTGAGCTGCTCACGGACCTCGGCGTCGATGGCGAGCTTGGCGATGTTCGCCCGCTCGCGTTCCTCGTTCAAGGTCCGGATCCGCTTGCCGTCCCGCTGGGCGATCACGTCCAGTTCGGCGGCCCGCTGGAGGAACTGCTCCGGCCCGGTGCTCTGCAACAGCAGCCCGGTGGCGTTGAGCCGGCCCAGCTTGTACGACTGGACGGCCACCTCGCCGACCTGCGCGCTCAGCCCGCCCAGCCGCGTCTCGATCTTCTTCAGCTCGGCGGTCAGCAGGGCCTGGCGCTTCTTGGAGTTGTCCAGCTTGGCCTGGGCCTCGATGTGCCCCTTGGCGCTGGCCTCCAACGCGTCGCGGAGCGCCTTGGTGCCGCCCTCGTTGGGTTCGGCGTGGGCGGGAGCGGCCCCGCCGACCAGCAGCGCCACCACGGCGAGCAGCGCGACCAGGGGTCGTAGGGCACGACACCGGGTGAAAGCCGTCCTGCGCACGAAAGTCGATTCCTCTCGTCAGCCGGGGCCGTCGTGGACGCCCGCCGCCCGGGGCCCGTACGGACCGACCGGATGCTCCCCCGCAGGCACGTCCTCGGGGCGAAGACCGCCGGTCACAATACCGGACCCGGAGCCGCTGGCAGAGCCGCCGACGACGCGGGTCGCGAATCGTCGACGCAGGGTCACCGGCCGAGCAGCGCGGCGTGCACCTCGGCCCAGATCCGCTCGTCCGCGGCGACCAGCAGCCCCCGGTCGTCGACCGCCGGATCGTACTCGGTGCCGTCGAACCGCCGGACCACCCCGCCCGCCTCCCGCACCAACAGCGCGCCGGGGAGATGATCCCAGGGCAGCGTCCGCCAGAACAGGACGAACTGCTGCGTCCCGGCGACCACGTCCAGGTACTCCCGGCCGGCGCAGTGCTGACCGGGCAGGAGTTCCCCGAGCCGCCGGCCACCGTCGGTGACCCGCTCCCGGGTGGCCGGGGGAAGGTACCGGCTCATCGCCGCGCCACGCAGCTCGCCGACCGCCGGGGTGTCGCCGGCCAGCGTCACCCGCCGGCCGTTCAGGTAGGTGCCGGCTCCGGCACGGGCCACCGCGAGGTCGTCGGCCAGCGGGTCCAGGATCCAGCCGGCCGCCGGCTCGCCGTCGGTCAGCAACGCCACCATCAGGGCGAACGGACGCCGTCCGGCGGCGAAGTTGGCGGTGCCGTCGACCGGGTCGACCACCCAGACGTCACCGCTGCCGGCCCCTACGTGCGCCAGCAGGTCGGGGTCGGCGGCGACCGCCTCCTCGCCGACCACCACCGAACCGGGCCGCAGCCGCAGCAGCCCCTCGGCGATCAGCTCCTCGGCCCGCTGGTCGGCCACGGTGACCACCTCACCGGGGGCCTTCTCGGTGATCTCGTGGTCGTCCAGCCGGCGGAACAGCGGCACGACGATCTCGTCGGCGGCCCGGCGGAGCAGCTTGCCGACCTCGTCGGAGAGGGTGTCGTCAGCCACGCGGCGGCAGCTTGACCACGCTGACGAAGAACTCGTCGATCTGCCGGACCACCGAGATGAACCGCTCGAAGTCGACCGGCTTGGTCACGTACGCGTTGGCGTGCAGCTGGTAGCTGCGCAGGATGTCCTCGTCGGCCTGGGAGGTGGTGAGCACCACCACCGGGATCCGGCAGAGCACCTCGTCCTTCTTGATCTCCTCCAGCACCTCCCGGCCGTCCCGGCGGGGCAGGTTGAGATCGAGCAGGATCAGGTCCGGCGTCACCGCGTCGGCGTACTGGCCCTCGCGACGCAGGTAGGCGAGCGCCTCGGCCCCGTCGGAGACGACGGTCAGCCGGTTGCGGAGCTTGTGCTCCTCGAACGCCTCCTGGGTCATCAACACGTCACCCGGATCGTCCTCCACCAGGAGAACCTCGATCGGGCTCTTGCCGTCCGCCGGAGCGGTCATCTCACTGTCTCCTTCGTGCCACCCGGCCTGCCGGTCCCCGCCCCGTCCGGGCGCTGGCCGTCAGCGTCCGGGCCGGGCTGGGCGGGCAAATCGGTCCGCTCGGTGTGGTCGGCGGGGTGGTCGGCCGGCGCGTCGCCGGCTCCTCCGGTGCGGTCCGCCTGCGCGTCGCCGTCCGGTCCGGTGTCCTCGGTCGCCGGGTCGCCGTCCTGTTCGGCACGCTCGGCCGCCGCGCGGGCCGCCTCCACGTCCTCGGGCAGCGCCGGGAGGGTGAACCGGATCGCGGTGCCCTCCGCGGTGTCGGTGTCCACCCAGACCCGACCACCGTGGTATTCGACGATCTTCTTGACGATCGCCAGGCCGATGCCGGTACCCGGGTAGGCGTCCTTGGAGTGCAACCGCTGGAAGATGACGAAGATCTTGTCGGCGAACTCCGGTTCGATCCCGATGCCGTTGTCCCGGCAGGTGATCTCCCACTCGTCGTCCACCAGCCGGGCCGAGACGTGCACCTTCGGCGGCACGTCCGGCCGGCGGAACTTCACCGAGTTGCTGACCAGGTTCACCAGGAGGTTGGTCAGCAGCGGCTCCTCACCGCGGATGGTGGGCAGCTCCGACCAGGTGAGTTCGGCGTCGACGTACTGCCGGGCGGCCTCGGTCTGCCCGGCCACCTCGCCCATCACCCGGTTCAGGTCGACCTCGGTGAAGCCGGTGGTGAGCCGGCCGATCCGGGAGAACGCCAGCAGGTCGTTGATCAGCCGCTGCATCCGCTGCGCGCCGTCCACCGCGAAGGCGATGTACTGGTCGGCGCGCTCGTCGAGCTGGCCGGCGTAGCGGCGCTGGAGGAGCTGGCAGAAGCTCGCCACCTTGCGCAGCGGCTCCTGGAGGTCGTGCGACGCCACGTAGGCGAACTGTTCGAGGTCACGGTTGGAGCGGACCAGTTCCTCGGCCTGCTTCTGGAGCTGGGTGTTGACCCACTCGATGCGCTCCCGGGCCTCCCGTACCTCGTCCAGGTCCTTGGCGATCTTGCGGCGCATCGCGTCCACGTCGTCGGCGAGCTGCTGGAACTCCGGCGGGCCGGACCCGTGGATGCGGTGCTGGTAGTCGCCCTCGGCGACCTCGCGCACCTGGCCGGCCAGCCCGGTCAGCGGCCGGATCACCATCCGCTCCAGGGCGATCAGCAGCAGCCCGCCGGCCACCGCCACCACCAGCGCCGCGATCACCAGCAGGACGACCAGCAGGTTGCCGGTCCGCTCCACGTGCCGGGCGGTGTCCTGCCGGGCGGTGAGGATCTCCCCTTCGAGCTGGGTCATGGTGGTGCGGATCTGGTCGAACTGCGCCCGCCCCTGGTCGTTGATCAACTCCTGGCCGGCGGCGGTGCCGTTCTGCTCGACCGCGGTGATCACCGGCACCGCCACCGCCCGGCGCCACTGCGCGGCCTGCGCCTCGACCTGGTCCAGGTCGGCGGTGATCTCCACGTAGTCGGCGGCGAGCCGGCGCATCGACGTCAGCCGCTCCTGCTCCTGCCGGACGCCGGTGTCGTACGGGGCCAGGTCGGCCCGGTCGCCGCTGACCGCGTACCCCCGGACCGCGGTCTCCTGGTCGAGCAGGGCGTTGAGCAGCTCCTGGGCCTGCACCCGCAGCGGACCGGCCTTGCCCAGCAGGGCGTCCGTGTGGGAGCGGTTCTGTGCCGCGACGGTCGCCTCGGCCGCGGCCAGGCCGACCAGGAACAGCCCCACCACGGCCAGCATGCTGACCACCCGCTGGCGCAGCGTCCAGCCCCTGCCCACCGGGGTCACCGGCCACCACCGCGGGTCACCAGCAGCATCGCCACGTCGTCGGCGAGCGGACCACCGTTGATCTGCTCGGCCCGGCCCACCAGCCAGGCCGGCAGCTCCGCCAGCGGAACCGCCTGGGCGTCCCGGTCACCGACCAGCTCGCTGAGCCCCGGCACGTCGAGTCGCTCCTCGCTGTCCCCGACGCGTCCCTCGATCAGCCCGTCGGTGTACATCAGCAGGGACCAGTCATCGGTGGCGAACTCCAGGTCGTAGGCGACGGGCCGGCGCGGGCGTACGCCGAGCAGCAGCCCGCCCGGCGCGGGCACCGGCGCGACCTTACCCCCGGCGATCAGCAGCGGTGGCGGATGCCCCGCCAGGCGTACGGTGGCCCGGTTTGCGGCCAGGTCCAGCCGGGTGGTCGCCACCGTCGCGAAGATCTCCTGGAGCCGGCGCTCGCTGATCAGCACCTGTTCCAGGGCGGGCAGCACCTCGTCGTCGGGCACCCCGGCCAGGATCAGCGCCCGCCAGGCCACCCGCAGTTCGACGCCGAGCGCTGCCTCGTCCACCCCGTGCCCGCAGACGTCGCCGACGATCAGGTCGACCCGGTCCGGCCGGGTCTGCACCACGTCGTAGAAGTCCCCGCCGATCAGGGCGGCGTGCCGGCCGGGCCGGTAGAAGGTGTGCACGGCGACCTGGTCGGTCTCCATCAGCGGCTGGGGCAGCAGACCCCGTTCGAGGCGGGCCGACTCGGCCTGGCGCAGCTCGACCTCGCGCAGCCGGCGGGCGTTCTCGTCGGCCCGCTTCCGCTCCACCGCGTAGCGCAGCGCCCGGGTCAGCAGGACCCCGTCGACCTGCCCCTTGACCAGGTAGTCCTGCGCGCCCTCGGCGACCGCGACGATGCCCAGGTGCTCGTCGGACCGGCCGGTCAGCACGCAGACCGCGGCCCCGCTGGACATGTCGAGCACCTGCCGCAGACCGTCCAGGCCCTGCGCGTCCGGCAGGCCGAGATCGAGCAGGACGCAGTCCACCCCGACGATGCGCTGCCGGGCCTCGCTCAGGCTCGTCGCGACCAGCAGGTCGATCATCGAGTTGGTCTCGGCGAGCAGCTCACCGACGAGGAACGCGTCGCCCTCGTCGTCCTCGACCAGCAGGACCCGCAGCCGCTCACCCGGCGGCAGGGCGGGATGCCGCCCGAGGCCGCCGTGCGGGTACGCCAGCGGCGCGACGGTGGAGCCGGTCAACCCGGCCCCCGGCACGGACCGGGTCACCGCCGCGAGGCGCGGAAGCTCACTACTGATGTCGGGACTCCTTCCGAGTGCCCTGCTGATCCTGTATTAGACAACGGTCGCACACAACACGACGGCCACGGCACGGGCCGAGATGGGCTCCGTCACTACGCATCGGCCGACAAACCGGACACGCACCTCCCGCCCCCACCCACCATCCCCGTAGGAGAACCCGTGGGCACACCGCCCCCCACTCCGGCCGCCGACCGGGCGTTCGCCCGGCCCCGCCGACGAGCGGTCGCCGCGCTGGCCGCGCTGGCCGCGCTCGTCGCGGTCGCCGCCGGTGTCCTGTTCGACCTCCGTACGCCCGCAGTGGCCCCGCCGGACGCACCCGCCACCGAGTTCAGCGCCAGCCGGGCGTACGAACACGTCCAGGTGGTCGCCGCCCGTACCCACCCCGCCGGCAGCCCGGCCAACGACCAGGTACGCGGCCACCTGGAACGGACCCTGCGCGACCTCGGCCTGGAGACCTCGGTGCAGGACACCGTCGCCCCGGAGGCCGGTCAGCTCAGCGGGGCGGCCAGCGGCACCACGCTGGCCCGGGTCCGCAACGTGGTGGCCCGGCTGCCCGGCACCGATCCGACCGGCCGGGTCTTCCTGGTCGCCCACTACGACTCGGTGCAGTCCGGGCCGGGCGGCAACGACGACGCCGCCGGCACCTCCACCATCCTGGAGGTGGCCCGCGCGCTGACCAGCGGCCCGAAGCCCCGCAACGACGTCGTGTTCGTGCTGACCGACGCCGAGGAGGCGTGCCTGTGCGGGGCGGCGGCGTTCGCCGCCGAGCACCCGCTCGCCGCCGACGGCGGGGTGGTGCTCAACCTGGAGGCGCGCGGCTCCACCGGGCCGGTGATCATGTTCGAGACGTCCCGGCGCAACGCCGCCCTGGTGGACGTGTTCGGCCGGGCCGCCCCGCACCCGGTGGGCACCTCGTTCGCCGTCGAGGTGTACCGGCTGCTGCCCAACGACACCGACTTCACCGCGTTCCTCGACGAGAACTTCGCCGGGCTCAACTCGGCGTACCTGGACGGCGGGGCGATCTACCACACCCCGCTGGACACCCCGGCCAGCATGGACCGGCGCAGCCTCCAGCACCACGGGGACAACGCGCTCGCCCTGGCCCGCGAGTTCGGCCGGATCGACCTGGACACCCTGGCGGCCGGACACGACGCCACCTACTTCCCGGTGCCCGGCGGGCTGGTCCGCTACCCCGGCTGGGCGACCTGGCCGCTGGCCCTGGCCGCCGTGCTGGCCGTCGGCGCGCTCGGCTGGCTGGCCCGGCGGCGGGGCCGCACCAGCCTGCCCCGGCTGGCCGCCGGCTTCGGGCTGGCCCTGGTGCCGGTCGTGGTCGCCCCGCTGGCCGCCTGGCTGCTCTGGGCCGGCGTGCTCGCCGTCCGGCCCGGGTACGCCGAACTGCTCGACCCGTACCGGCCGGGCTGGTACCGGCTGGCCGTGGTGGCGCTGGCCGCCGCCGTCCTGTTCGGCTGGTACGCGCTGACCCGGCGCGCCGTCGGCCCGGCCGCGCTGGCCGTCGGCGGGCTCGGCTGGCTCGCCCTGTTCGGCGTACTGCTGGCCCTGGCCGCGCCCGGCGGGTCGTACCTGGCGACCCTGCCGGCCCTGGCCGGCGCGCTCGCCGGGCTGGTCGCGCTGGCCCTGCGGATCGACGGCCCCGGCCCGGTGGTCGCGGTGACCGTCGGCGCGGCGGTCGGCGTGCTGGTGCTGCTGCCCACCGTGGTGCTGCTGTTCCCGGCGCTGGGCATGGGCATGGGTGCGGTGGCCGCGCTGTTCGCGGTGCTGCTCGGGCTGGCCGCGCTGCCCGTGGTGGACCTGCTGCACCCGCCGGCCGGCGGGGAACGCGGGATGGCCGCCGCGCGGGCCCGCCGCCGGGGCGCGCTGCCGGCGCTGGCCGCGGCGCTCGCGGCGGCGGTGTTCGCCGGGGTCGGGCTGGCCGTGGACCGGTTCGACGCCGCCCACCCCATCCCCACCCACCTGATGTACGCGTTGGACGCCGGTACCGGACAGGCCCGCTGGCTCAGCCACGAGACCGACCCGCAGCCCTGGACCGACGGGTACGTCGGCGGGGTCGAGCAGGTCGACGGGGAGTTCCCCGGCCTCGGGGACACCGAGCTGCGTACCGGTCCCGCCCCGGCGGCCGACCTGCCCGCCCCGACGGTGCAGGTGCTGGCGGACGACACCGCGCTGAACCGGCGCACGCTGCGGCTGCGGATCGTGCCGCAACGGCAGGTCCGGCTGCTCACCCTGCACGTGGACGTGAACACCGCGCACGTGCAGCAGGCCACGGTGGCCGGTCGGCCGGTGTTCTTCGACCGGATCACCGGTGAGCAGCGCTGGGACTTCGGGATCGTGTTCCACGCCCCGCCGCCGGAGGGCGTCGAGGTGACGCTGGTCCTCGCGCCGAAGGCCGACCGGGCGGCCCTGCGGGTGATGGACGCCAGCGACGGGCTCGACGCCCTGCCCGGTTTCCGGCCCCGGCCCGCCGACGTCGGCGTGGTCGGCTCGCACTCCTCCGAGATGCTGGCGGTGGCCCGCACCTACCAGCTGTGACGACGCGGCCCTGACGTCGGCGGCGGGGTACGTCGCCGACGTCAGGGCCGGTGTCGCGGGTGCCGCCGACGTCCCGTTTCGGGGCGTCGGCGGTGGCAGCGCGCCGGCGTCCGTCGGGCCCGGACCGGGTCAGTACCGGACGCGGTACCAGTGGTCGGTCTCGCCGGGGATCGGTTCCAGCCCGATGGTGGTGCCGCCCGGCTGGTCGAAGATGCGTACCCCGTCGCCGAGCAGCACCGGGGCGAAGAAGATCAACACCTCGTCGAGCAGCCCGGCCGCGAGGCACTGCCGGGCGACGTCCGCGCCGAGGACGTTCACGTACCGGTCACCGGCGGCCTCCCGGGCGGCGGCCACCGCGCGGTGCAGGTCGTCCACGAAGACGACGCCCGCCGGCGGGTCGGCCGGCGGCCGGTGGGTGAGCACGAAGGCCGGCCCGTGGTACTGGCCGCCGAACGCGCCCTCCTTGTCGGTGCCCCGGTTCGGGTCGTCACCACCGAAGGTACGGTTCCCGGCCAGGATCGCGCCCACGTTCGCCAGCAGGCGCTCCGCCGTCGGGTTCGGACCCGTCAGGTGGTCCTTCAGCCAGGACATGTCGCCCCCCGGGCCGGCGATGAAGCCGTCGAGCGACGCCGTCGCCGAGTACAGCAGCTTGGCCATGGTTCTCCTCGTGGTGCGGGTTCCGTCCCTACTTCACTTCCAACGGAAGTGGACGAACAGCCGGCCGAAGTTCTTGGAGTCCTTCTCGACCCGGTGGTAGAGCTGCTTGATCTCTTTCTGGTCGAGGAACCGCAGCACCCGCTTCTTGAGCTGGCCCGACCCCTTGCCCGGGATGATCTCGACGAGGGTGGCCTTCTTCGCCACCGCCTCGTCCATGATCCCGCGCAGCGCCCGGTCGATGTCCTGGCCCCGGTTGAAGATGTCGTGCAGGTCCAGCTTCAGTTTCATCGCGCGCCCCGGTCCGGTCTCGTGCCGCCCGCCGGCCGGGTGCTCCGGGCACCCGGCCGACAGGCCGACTCCATGACCGCCAATCGTAGGTCGGCCGGGGTCGCCACCGGGTCAGCGTGCGCCGCCGACCCGGCCCTCCACCCGGTTCAGGGCGGTCCGGTACTCGTCGTTGGTCGCGTACATCGCGGCGGCGATCCGCAGGTGCCGCAGCGCGTCCGCCGGACGGTTCAGCCGCTCCAGGGTCCGACCGAGGACGTGGTGCGCGTAGTGGTCGCTCGGGTCCCGGTCGACCAGTTCCCGCAGCTGCTCCTCGGCCCGACCGAGCTGGGCCGACTGGAAGTACGCGCGGGCCAGGAGCTGACGTACCGCCGCGTTGCCCGGCTCGGCCGCGACGATCGGCTCCAGCAGCCGGGCCGCCCCGGTCGGGTCACCGGCCTCGAAGAACATGGTCGCCCGTCGGTAGTCCGCCAGAAGATCCATCAGACCCAACCTCCTCGTGTCGTACCGCCGCCTGAACCCGACGCTGGCACAACACTTCCCGGGGCGCGGCTGTTCCCCGCCCGCTATCCGGTGAGCTGCCAGGCGCGGACGCCGCCGACCAGGGCGGCGGTGTTCGGGACGACCACCACGTCCTCGCCCATCCGGGTGAGCTGTTCGGGACGGATCAGCCGGGAGTTGCCGCCGCCGAGGTACAGCCGGTCCCAGCGGAAGACCGGGCGCAGCCCCTCCACCACCTGCCGGACCCGACGGGACCAGAAGCCGTCGCCGAGCCGGCGGCGCTCCGGCTCACCGACGTAGGTGTCGTAGGTCGTCCCCCAGCGGACCGGGGCGTGCGACAGCTCCAGGTGCGGGGCGAGCACGCCGCCGTCGAACAGCGCGCTGCCCAGCCCGGTGCCGAGGGTCAGCACCAGTTCACAGCCGCTGCCGGCGACCACCCCGGCCCCGTGCACCTCGGCGTCGTTGAGCACCAGCGCGGGCAGGCCGAAGGCGTCGGTCAGTGCGGTCCGCGCGTCGTACCCGGACCACTGCGCGAACAGGTCCGGGTCGATCTTCGTCCGGGGCCCGGCCCGGGTCACGTAGTGCGGGGTCGCCACCACCACCCCGTGCCGGATCATGCCGGGCATCCCGACGGTCAGCCGGTCCGCCGCCGGAAGCTGGCCGGCGAGGTCCAGCAGCGTCTTGACGAACAGCTCCGGCGGCAGCGGGTACGGCGTGGGCACCCGCAACGGCCGGGCGCGCATCGTGCCCGCCTCGTCCAGTACCGTCCCCTTGATCCCACCGCCACCGCAGTCGATCGCCAACGTGGTCACCACGCCGGCCAGTCTGCCCAATCCGTTCGGCCGGCGCAGGCCCAGCCGGATAGCATTCGCCTCCTGATGAGCGCCACGATGATCGTCAAGGACCTCTCCGCCGGCCACGGCGACCGGCTCCTCTTCGCCGGACTCGACCTGGTGGTCGCCCCCGGCGACGTGATCGGCCTGGTCGGGGTGAACGGGGCCGGGAAGTCGACGCTGCTGCGTACCCTCGCCGGGCTGCTGCCCGTCGAGGCCGGCAGCGTCACGCTGAACCCGCCCACCGCGAACGTCGGGCACCTGCCGCAGGAGGCGGAACGCCGCCCCGGCGAGACGGTCCGCGACTTCCTGGGCCGGCGGACCGGGGTGACGGCGGCGCAGGCCGCGCTGGACGCGGCGACCGAGGCGCTCGCCGCCGGGGCGGCCGGGGCCGACGACAGGTACGTTGAGGCGCTGGAGCGGTGGCTCGCCCTGGGCGGGGCGGACCTGGACGACCGGGCCGCGCAGGTGGCCGCCGAGCTGGGCCTCACCGTCGACCTGGACCACCCGATGACCGGGCTCTCCGGCGGCCAGGCGGCACGCGCCGGCCTGGCGTCGCTGCTGCTCAGCCGGTACGACATCTTCCTGCTCGACGAGCCGACCAACGACCTGGACCTGGCCGGGCTGGCCCAGCTGGAGGAGTTCGTCACCGGGCTGCGGGCCGGCACCGTGCTGGTCAGCCACGACCGGGAGTTCCTGACCCGCACGGTGACCCGGGTCCTCGAACTCGACCTGCACCAGCAGCGGATCCAGCACTACGGCGGCGGCTACGCGGCGTACCTGGAGGAGCGCGAGGTGGCCCGCCGGCACGCCCGCAACGAGTACGAGGAGTACGCCGACACCCGGGCGTCCCTGGAGGAGCGGGCGCGGACCCAGCGATCCTGGATGGAGAAGGGCGTCCGCAACGCCCGCCGCAAGGCCACCGACAACGACAAGATCGGCCGGAAGTTCCGGTCCGAGGCTTCCGAGAAGCAGGCCGCGAAGGCCCGGCAGACCGAGCGGTTGATCGAACGGCTGGAGGTGGTCGAGGAGCCGCGCAAGGAGTGGGAGCTGCGGATGGAGATCGCCGCCGCGCCCCGCGCCGGCGCCGTCGTGGCCGCGCTGCGCGGTGCCGTGGTACGCCGGGGAGGGTTCACGCTCGGCCCGGTGAACCTCCAGATCGACTGGGCCGACCGGGTGGCGGTGACCGGGGCGAACGGGTCCGGCAAGTCCACCCTGCTGGCCGCGCTGCTCGGGCGGCTGCCGCTGGACGCCGGACACGCCTCGCTCGGCCCGGGGGTGGTGGTCGGCGAGGTCGACCAGGCCCGGGGACTCTTCCTCGGCGACCAGCCGCTGATCGACGCCTTCCGGGCCGCCGTACCGGAGCTGAACCCGGCGGACGTGCGGACCCTGCTCGCCAAGTTCGGCCTGCGGGCCGGGCACGTGCTGCGGCCGGCGGCGACCCTCTCCCCGGGCGAGCGGACCCGGGCGGCGCTCGCCCTGCTCCAGGGGCGCGGGGTGAACCTGCTGGTGCTGGACGAGCCGACCAACCACCTGGACCTGCCGGCGATCGAGCAGTTGGAGTCGGCGCTGGACAGCTACCCGGGGACGCTGCTGCTGGTCACCCACGACCGGCGGATGCTGGACGCGGTACGCACCGACCGGCGGTTGCGGGTGGACGCCGGACGGGTCACCGAGGACTGATCCGGGTTCCCGACCCGCATCCGGACCCGGCACCCACCGACCCGGCCAACCGGTGCATACCGGGCGCGGATCCGGGTAACGGCGGGCTGGAGGTGGCCCGCATGGTCGCGACGGCGCAGGCACCGCCCTCGGCCGAACGGCTGCGGGCGATCGACGTGTTTCTCCGCGAGGCGTGGACGGACCAGGCCCGGCACGACGACCGGCTGCGTGACCTGGCGGTGCAGGTGACCTTCGACCGGGGGGTGGCCCACCTGACCGGGGCGGTGGACGAACCCGCCCAGCTACGGCTGGTCCGGGACCGGGTCGGCCGGCTGGCCGGGGTCTTCGGGGTCTGGGGGCGGGTCGCCGTCGGCGGCCGGGAACCGGTCGTCGTGGACCTGGGCTGCGGCGGCACCAAGCAGTACCCGGGCAACCTCGGCCTGGACATCTACCCCGCGCCGGGGGTGGACGCGGTGGCGGACCTGTCCGGGGCGCTGCCGCTGGCCGACGACTCGGTCGACGTCCTCTTCGCGGTACACATCCTGGAACACCTGATCGACTTCCTGCCGCTGCTGGACGAGTGCCACCGGGTACTCCGCCCGGGTGGCGTCCTGCACGTGATGAGCCCCTGGTGGCGGCACGTGAACGCGGTCGCCGACCCGACCCACGTACGGCTCCTCGACGTACAGACGATCAAGGGGATCTGCGGGCAGCGGCCACCGGGCACCCCCCGCTGGTACCCGCTGCACGTCGGCTGCGACGCCGCCTCGATCTTCGCCGACCTGACCCCGCTCGGCCCGGACGACCCGGGACCGGAGCCGGCGCACCTGGCCCGCTTCTTCGACTGACCGGCCCGCATCTCCGCCTGACCGGCCCCGCCGGCCCGTGATCGACTCCGTTTCGCCGATGTCGGGGTGTCCGCGCGGGGGCTGACACCCCGACATCGGCGATCTGGAGTTGATCAGGCCGGCCCGTACCCCGGCGGGCGCGGCCACTGTTCCGCCTCCGGGTCCACCTGCCGGGCCGGTCCGGGCGGCACGGGTACGGCGGCCGGGGGTGCGGGGGCCGGCGGCGGAGGCACCGGGGCCGGCGGCGGAGGCGCGGAGGCCGGCGGAGGCACCGGGGCCGGCGGCGGGGGTGCGACGGGGGCCGGGGGTGGGGGTGCGACGGGGGCCGGGGGTGGCGGCCCGGGTGGGGTGTCCACGGTCGGCGGAGCGGGCGGCACCGGGGGTTCCGGGGTCGGCGCGGCGGCCACACCAGGCGGTGGGGTGGTGGCCGCGCCGGGCGGTGGGGTGGCGGCCACACCAGGCGGCGGGGTGGCGCGTGGCTGCCAGAGCCGGTCGCCGGCGATCAGGCCGCGGAAGTCGAACTGGCACTTCGGGCAGGTCCGCAGGGCCGTCTCGGCCCGCCGGTCGCCGCACCGCTGGCAGTACGTCACCACCGTCTCGTCGGCGTCCATGCCCTGACAGCGCGGGCAGGCGAAACTGGGGCCCTTGCCGTTGAGCTGCACCAGCCGCCCGGCCAGCACGTACGGCGTGACCACCGCGCTGATGCTGGTCGCCAGGTCCCGGGTGCGTCGGGTCCGTTCCTGCAACCGTTCCAGATCCGGGTTGGTGACCTTCTCCAGCCGGCAGGTGGTGCAGGTGCGCAGGGTCCGCACCGGCAGCATGCCCCGCAGCCGGGCCTGCTGGTGCAGGAAGGTCACCACCGGCACGTCCGCCGGTTCGACGGCGAACCGGGCGGCCGGGACCGGACCGGTTGCACCGGCTGTGCCGGGGGTCGAGGCGAGGTGCTCCTCGATCCGGACCACCAGCGACTGCACCTGGGCGACCAGGTTCGGCGGCATGCCGCCGGGGCGGCTCGCCACCAGGGCGCCGACCATCAGCATCCCGTCGGCCAGTTCGGCCGGTACCTCCGCGACGGCCTGCGGGGTCTCGAAGGTGAAGGTCTCCGTGCCGGCCCGGCTGACCGCCGCCCGACGCTGGGTCACGGCGTCCCCGTCGAGCAGGCGGGAGGCGTGCCGGGACAGCACCGCCCCAGCCCGGTTGGCGATGGTCGCGGCGTTCTGCATGATCGCCACGTCCCCGGGGCCGGTCTGCCGCCACCAGGGTGCGAACGCGGCGGCAGCGGCCGGGTCGAGGCGACCGAGCACACCGTCGACGGCGCTGAGGACGGACCCGAACACCTCGACGTAGACGGAGGTCAGGCCCCAGTTCCGGCCCACCTTGCCGGCCCAGCGGTCGGCCAGCAGGACGGTGATCCGGGTGCCGGTCCCGTCGGGCTCCAGCCCGATCCGCAGGAACACCGGCACCCGGGCGGCGGAGAGCGTCACCCCGCCGAGCTTCGAGCCGCGTACCGCCTCCAGCAGGCTGAGCTGTTCGGTCCGCAGGTCGAAGGCGAGGTCCCGGATGGTACGGAGCAGGTGCTGCCGGACCACGCTGGTCGGGGCGGCGGTCCGGCGGTCCGCGCCGGCGGCCAGGCGTCCGGCCTCGGCGGCGAGCACGGCCGGGTCCGGCCGGGTACCGGGGTCCGTGTCGTCGGCCCAGCTCATTCCGCGACGTCGAAGCTCGTACCGGCGTCGAAGGTGCTGCCCGCGTCGAAGCCGGTGCTGGCGTCGTACGAGTCGTAGGGGGCGACCTCCGCGACGGCGGTGTCCAGGTGGGTGCCGGCCTGGGCGGAGTAGTCGAGGGACACGTCGTAGTTGTTGCCGGCCAGGTCGGCGTGGTTGGCGGCGGTGTCGAAGGCGCTGTTGGCGATGTCGACGTTGCCGGCGGCCAGGTTCTCGTTGGCGTAGTCGACCCAGTCCTGCGCCGAGTCGGCCCACTGGTCGCCGCTGGCGGCGTGCCAGGACGACCAGTCCTGGTCGGCGGCGGCACCGGCCAACTCGTTCTCGACGGTGTCGACCACCGGCTCGGGCAGCAGCGGCTCGAACGCCGGTTCGGCCACCGGGTCGGGCAGCACCGGGTCGACCACCGGCGGGTCGTAGGTGTCGAAGGTGCCGGCGCTGACGTCCGGGACGGAGGTGTCGGCGGACAGGTAGTCGCCCCAGCTCGAATCGGTGCTCATCTCGCCCCCAGCTTTCTGCTCGTGCCACGTGCCGCACATCATGGCGACCCGCCGCCACCGCGCCCATCCCCCGTTCGGCGGCGGCCGCCCGGCAGCAGGACTGTCGCATGTGGACGAACCGGGGCCCGGGGCGGGGGTCAACGGCCGAGAGTGCTCTCCCGGGGTTCGAGCCGGTAGGGGGCGGTGAGCGCACGCGGCGGGGCGGCCCGGTCCCCCTCGATCCGGTCGACCAGCAGCTCCACCGCCAGCCGGCCGATGCGTTCCTTGTCCGGTGCGATGGTGCTCAGGGTGGGGATGGAGAAGCGACCGTCCTCGATGTCGTCGAAGCCGGCCACCGCGACGTCCCCGGGGACCCGCAGGCCGTGCTCGTGCAGGGCGCGCAGCGCGCCGAGGGCGAGGGTGTCGTTGAAGCAGAAGACGGCGTCGAACCGTACCCCGGATTCGAGCAGGCCGCGCACGGCGGCGGCGCCGTCGGCGCGGTGCCAGGCCGGGGCGGGGGCGACCAGCCGTTCGTCGTACCCGAGGCCGGCGGCGGCGAGGGCGGCGCGGTAGCCGGCGAGCCGGAGCCGCGCGCTGGCCCCCTCCGGGTCGCGCTGCGAGCCGACCGCCGCGATCCGGCGGCGACCGAGACCGATCAGGTGGCTGGTGATCTCGTGGGCGGCGGCCACGTTGTCGATCATCACGTGGTCGGCCGGGCCGGGGTCGACCCGCTCGCCGAGGAGCACCATCGGGGTGCCGTCGAGGCCGACCAGCTCGTCGGCGGTGAGCGCCAGCGGACTGAAGATCAGCCCGTCGATGAGGTGGTCGCCGATGCCGGTGGCGGCCACCCGTTCCTGCTCGCGCCCGCCGTCGGTCTGGTCGATCAGCACCGTCCAGCCCAGCTCGGCGGCGGCTACCACGACGTGCCGGGCCAGCTCGGCGAAGTAGGGGATGTCCAGCTCCGGCACGGCGAGGGCGATCACCCCGGTACGCCCCTTGCGCAGGTTCCGGGCGGAGAGGTTGGGCCGGTAGTTCAGTTCGGCGATCGCCTGCTCGACTCGCGCCCGGGTCGTCGGTCGGACATGCTGGTATCCGTTGACGACGTTGGACACGGTCTTGACGGAGACGCCGGCCTTCTCGGCCACGTCCTTCAGTCTGTGTCGCACCCGGTCAACCTCCCGACCCCGTCATGCGGGGCACTCTACCTTGTCAGAGCCTCTTTACAACGTTGCCTACAACGTTGTAGAAAGTCGGGGCACGGGCGTGACCACGGTCACTGTCCGCAGTCAAGGCGAACAACGAAAGGTGGCCCCCGGTGCGGACCGCTCAGCTGACGATCGACCCCGCCTTCACCATCGGAGCCGCCGACCGCCGGCTCTTCGGATCGTTCGTCGAGCACATGGGGCGCTGCGTCTACGGGGGCGTCTTCGAGCCCGACCACCCCGACGCCGACCAGCACGGATTCCGTACCGACGTGCTGGAGCTGACCCGCGAGCTGGGCGTCTCGGTGGTGCGCTACCCGGGCGGCAACTTCGTCTCCGGGTACCGCTGGGAGGACGGCGTCGGGCCGGCCGGTGACCGGCCGCGCCGGCTGGACCTGGCCTGGAAGACCATCGAGACCAACGCCTTCGGGCTGCACGAGTTCATGACCTGGGCCGAACGGGCGCAGGTGGAGCCGATGATGGCGGTCAACCTCGGCACCCGCGGCGTGCAGGAGGCCTGCGACCTGCTGGAGTACACCAACCACCCGGGCGGGACGGCGCTGTCCGACCTGCGCCGCAGGCACGGCGCGGAACAGCCGTACGGGGTGCGGCTGTGGTGCCTCGGCAACGAGCTGGACGGCCCCTGGCAGGTCGGCCACAAGACCGCCGACGAGTACGGCCGGCTCGCCGCCGAGACCGCCCGCGCGATGAAGATGATCGACCCGTCGGTCAGCCTGGTCGCCTGCGGCAGCTCCGGCCGGGGCATGCCCACCTTCGCCTCCTGGGAGGCGACGGTGCTGGAGCACACCTACGAGCACGTCGACTACATCTCCGCGCACACCTACTACGACCCGTCCGACGGCGACCAGGCCAGCATCCTGGCCTCCGCCGTCGACATGGACCACTTCATCCGCGAGGTGGTCGCCACCGCCGACCACGTGGCGGCCAGGCAGCGCCACCGGCGCAAGCTCCGGATCTCCTTCGACGAGTGGAACGTCTGGTACCAGTCCCGCCTCCAGGCCGACCTGGACCAGCGCGGCTGGGTGGAGGCCCCGGCGCTGATCGAGGACACGTACACCGCCGTCGACGCGGTGGTGGTCGGCGACCTGCTGATCACCCTGCTCCGGCACGCCGACCGGGTCGGGGTGGCCTGCCAGGCCCAGCTGGCGAACGTCATCGCGCCGATCCGGACCCGCACCGGCGGGCCGGCCTGGCGGCAGAGCATCTTCCACCCGTTCGCGCTCACCGCCCGGTACGCCCGGGGCACCGTGCTGCGGACCGAACCGGTCGCCCCGACGTACGAGACGAAGCGGCACGGGGACGTGCCGGTGCTGGACACCGTGGCGGTGCACGACACCGAACGCGGCGAGCTGGCCGTCTTCGCGGTCAACCGCGACACCACCGAGCTGACCCTGGAACTGGACCTGCGCGGCCTGCCGGGACTCTCCGGCCGGTCCCACCTGACCCTCGCCGCCGGGGACGACCCGACGGCGAGCAACACCGAGGCCGAGCCCGACCGGGTGACGCCCCGGGAGACCACCACCCCCACCATCGACGGCGGTCGGTGCACCGTACGGCTGCCCGCCATTTCCTGGAACGTGCTGCGCTTCACCACCCGGCCCTGACCGGGTGCCCGGCCCGGCCCGGCGTCCGGGTCGGGCCGGGGCGGCACCTACCACCCCGTCCAAGGAGACAGACAGCATGATGCGCAACGAGATGAGCCGACGACGGCTGCTGAGCCTCGGTGTCGGGCTCGGCACCGCGGCCACCCTGACCCTGGCGGGCTGCGGCGGCGACGACGAGGGGTCGACCGCGACCGGCAACGGCGGCAAGGAGTACACCGGCCCGAAGGTCGACCTGAAGCTGTGGAACGGCTTCACCGGCGGCGACGGCGAGATCTTCAAGAAACTCGTCGACACGTTCAACACCGAGCACGCCAACATCGCGGTCGGGGTCACCACGTACCGCTGGGAGGACTACTACGCCAAGCTGCCCGGCGCGGTCTCCAGCGGCGCCGGACCGGACATCGCGGTCATGCACATGGACCAGCTCGCCACCTTCGCCGCCCGGGGCGTGATCACCGAACTGGACGACGTGGCGAAGACCCTGGAGCTGACCGAGGCCGACTTCGCCCCCACCGTCTGGCAGGGCGGCCGTTACAACGACAAGCGGTACGGCATCCCGCTGGACATGCACCCGCTCGGGTTCTACTACAACAAGGCCGTCATGCAGAAGGCCGGCCTGGACCCGGAGAAGCCGCCGACCACCCGCGCCGAGTACGACGCCGCGCTGGTCGAGCTGAAGAAGTCCGGCGTGCAGGGCTTCTGGGTGAGCCCGTTCCAGTTCACCGGCGGGATGACCTTCTACTCGGTGATGCACCAGTGGGGCGGCACCCTCTTCGACGCCGACGTCGCCAAGGCCACCTTCAACTCCGACCCGGCGGTCGAGGCGTGCACCTGGCTGGTCGACATGATCAAGCAGGGGCACTCGCCGGCCAACGTCGGCCAGGATGCCGACTACCTGGCGCTCAAGGCCGGGAAGAACGCCTTCAACTGGAACGGCATCTGGCAGATCAACGACCTGAAGAAGAGCGCCGACGTGCAGTGGGGCGTCGCTCCCCTGCCGCAGATCGGCAGCAAGCAGGCCGCCTGGGCCAACTCGCACAACTTCACCATCGTCAAGCAGCGCAGCACCGACGCCAACAAGGTGGCCGGGGCGAAGGTGTTCATCAACTGGCTCAGCCAGCGCTCGCTGGACTGGGCGGCCGGCGGCCAGGTGCCGGCCCGCAAGACGGTCCGCGAGGACGCCGGCTTCAAGGCCCTCACCGAGGTCGGCGCGCTGGCCCCCGAGATCGAGTACGCCGCCTTCCCGCCCGCCGCGCCGGGCATCGGCGAGGTGCTGCTCACCTTCTACAACTCGTTCAACGAGGCCGTACTGGGCAAGAAGTCGCCGAAGCAGGCGCTGGACGACGGCGTCGCGAAGGCCGACAAGCAGCTGGAGGACAACCGCAAGAAGTACGGAAGCTGAGCCGGCCGTGGCCGACACCAGCACAGTCGGGGCGGCGCGTGCGGACGCGCCGCCCCCGGCGGCCACCCGGAAGCCCCGTTCCGTGCTCCGGCGCGGGCGGGCCGTCACCCCGTACCTCTTCCTCGCGCCGTACCTGGTCCTGTTCCTGGTGTTCGGGCTGGCCCCGGTGCTGTTCGGGGCGTGGCTGAGCCTGCACCAGTGGGACATCCAGCTGCCCAACCGGCCGTTCGTCGGGTTGGACAACTACCGGGACCTGTTCTCCAGCGACTCGGCGATCTACGGGGACTGGTGGTCCAGCGTCCGGGCCACCGGGATCTTCACGGTCTTCTCGGTGCCGCTGCTGGTGGTCGTACCGCTGGGGTTGGCGCTGCTGCTGAACGAGAAGTTCCCCGGGCGGACCTTCTTCCGGGCGGTCTACTTCGCCCCGTACGTGCTCGGGGTGGCGGTGATCGGCCTGCTCTGGCGGTTCCTGCTGGACGCCAACCTGGGCCTGGTGAACCGGCTGCTCGGCGCGGTCGGGCTGCCGGCGGACACCCCCTGGGTGACCGACGTGCCGTGGGCCTGGGTGTCGCTGGTCGGGGTGACGGTGTGGTGGACCTCCGGGTTCAACGCGGTGATCTACCTGGCCGGTCTCCAGGACATCCCACCGGAGCTGTACGAGGCGGCCCGGATGGACGGCGCGGGGGCCTGGGACCGGTTCCGCAACGTCACCCTTCCCGGGCTGCGGCCGGTGATGCTGTTCGTGCTGACCACCACGATCCTCGCCTCGGCGAACGTGTTCGGCCAGTCCTTCCTGATCACGCAGGGCGCCCCGGGCCAGGAGACCCGGACGGTGGTCTGGCGGATCGTCGACGAGGGGCTGCGGGACAACGACGCCGGCCGGGCCGCCGCGATGAGCATCCTGTTCGCGCTGGCCCTCGCCGTGATCAGCATCGTCAACTTCCGGTTCTTCCGGTACCGGGAAGACTGAGGAGGCCCCGACGTGACGACACTGCGCCGTACCGCCCGCTACGCGGTCCTGGTGACCCTGGCCCTGGTGTTCCTCGCCCCACTGCTCTGGATGGTGCTCACCTCGCTGAAGACCTCCGGGGACGCGCAGCGGATCCCGGCGGGCTGGCTGCCGGACCCGTTCTCCGGGTACGGCTACGACCGCATCCTGACCGACGCGCAGAACCCGGTGCTGCGCTGGTTCGTCAACAGCATGCTGGCCGCCACCCTGCACACGCTGCTGGTGCTGGTGACCGCGTCGATGGCCGCGTACGCGCTGGCCCGGCTGAGGTTCCGGGGCCGCCGGGCGGGTTTCGCGCTGATCGTCGGGACACTGTTCATCCCGCCGACCTCGCTGATCATCCCGAACTTCCTGATCGCCGACAGCCTGGGCTGGCTGGACACCCTGACCGTGGTCGTGGTGCCCGGCGCGGCCAGCGCGTTCGGGGTGTTCTTCCTGCGGCAGTTCTTCCTGTCCATCCCGGCCGAGCTGGAGGAGGCCGCCGTGCTGGACGGGGCGAACCAGTGGCAGGTGTTCGCCCGGGTGCTGCTGCCGCTGTCGAAGCCGGCGCTGGCCACCCTGGCGGTGCTGTCCTTCCTGACCAACTGGAACGACTTCCTCTGGCCGGTGTACGTGCTGTTCAGCCCGGACAACCTGACCCTGCCGTCCGGGCTGGGGCTGCTCCAGGGCGCGTACACCACCGACTATCCGGTGATCATGGCGGGTGCGGTGCTGGCCAGCGTGCCGGTGCTGATCCTGTTCGTGCTCGCCCAGCGGCACGTCATCCAGGGTGTGTCCCGCAGCGGGTTGAAGGGGTGACCGCCGGGACCGCCCACCGGCCGGGCACCCACCCGACCGGGTCCGGCCGGCGGGGCGACAGGCCACCGGCCGGGGCCGGCCGACGGCGGGCGGTGGCGGTGGCGCTGACCGCCGCGCTGCTGCTCACCGGGTGCGGCGGCAACGACGAACCGACCACCGATCCGACGACGGGAGCCGACATGTTCACCAATCCGGTCATCGCCACCGACGCCCCCGACCCGCAGGCGATCCGGGTCGGCGACACCTGGTACCTCTTCCACACCAACGCGCAGGGCCGCAACGTGCCGGTGCACACCTCACCGGACCTGGTCGACTGGACGCCGGCCGGGGACGCGCTGCCGGCGCTGCCCGACTGGGCCGACGCCGGCAAGACCTGGGCCCCGGAGGCGATCCAGCTGGCCCCGGACCGATTCGTCCTCTACTACACGGTGGCCGGGCGGTCCTCCGGGCGGCAGTGCGTCGGGCGGGCGGTGGCGGACGCGCCGCAGGGGCCGTACCGGGACGACTCGGCCGGGCCGCTGATCTGCCAGGCGGAGCTGGGTGGCGCGATCGACGCCAGCCCGTTCCGGGACGCCGACGGCAGTCTCTGGCTGCTGTGGAAGAACGACGGCAACGCGGTCGGCCAGGACACCTGGCTCTGGTCGCAGCGGCTCTCCGTCGACGGGCTGACCCTGGTCGGTGAGCCGACGAAGCTGCTCAAGCAGACCGAGCCGTGGGAGGGGACGCTCATCGAGGGGCCGTTCTTCTGGCGGCACGACGGGAAGCTGTACCTCTTCTTCGCCGCGAACGCCTACGACAGGGCCGAGTACGCCGAGGGGTACGCGGTCTGCGAGAGCCCGACCGGGCCGTGCGTGAAGGCCCCGGAGAACCCGGTCCTGGCCGGCAACGCCGCCGCCTCCGGCCCCGGCCACGCCTCGATGGTCGAGCACGCCGGCCGCACCTGGCTGCTCTACCACGCCTGGCCGCCGGGCCAGGAGGGCGCGATCGACCCGGGCCGGCAGACCTGGTTGGACGAGGTGGTCTGGCGCGACGGCCGGCCGGTGGTGAACGGCCCGACCGCCGGGCCGCAGCCCCGCCCCTGAGCCGACTGACGGCGGTGGCCCTTCCCCGGCCGGGGAAGGGCCACCGCCGTACCGGTCAGCCGGCGCGCTGGGCGAGCCGGTTGCGGCGGCGGCCGTAGCCGAAGTAGATGATCGCGCCGAGCAGCATCCAGGCCAGGAACCGCAGCCAGGTCTCCACCGAGAGGTTGAGCATCAGGTAGAGGCAGGCCAGCGCGGAGACGACCGGCAGCACCGGGGAGAACGGCACCCGGAACGGCCGCTCCAGGTCGGGACGGGTCCGGCGCAGGATCGGCACCGCCAGCGAGACCAGCACGAAGGCGCAGAGCGCGCCGATGCTGACCAGGTCGGCCAGCGCGGTCAGCGGCAGGAAGCCGGCGAGCAGCGCCACCACCACGGTCATCACCGCGCTGATCCGGTACGGGGTGCCGAAGCGCGGGTGCACCTTGGCGACCGCCGGCGGGATCAGCCCGTCCCGGGCGATGGCGAAGCCGACCCGGCCCATGGCGACCAGGTCGACCAGGATCACGCTGGTCAGGCCGGCGACGGCGGCGATGGAGACGAGGATGGCCGCCCAGCCGGCGCCGACCGACTCGAACGCCGACGCGATCGGGGCGCCCCGGTCGATCTCGGTGTACGGCACCATGCCGACCAGCACCAGCGAGACGCCGATGTAGAGAACGCTGGCGATCAGCAGCGTGCCGAGCAGGCCGAGCGGCAGGTCCCGGCGCGGGTTCTTGGTCTCCTCGCCGAGGTTGGCGACCGCCTCGAAACCGGTGTACGCGAAGAAGACCACGGCGGCGGCGGTGAGCACCCCGGCGAAGCCGAAGACCGAGGCGTCCATCCCGAAGATCAACTGGGTGACC
This sequence comes from Micromonospora cathayae, assembly GCF_028993575.1. Taxonomy (NCBI): domain Bacteria; kingdom Bacillati; phylum Actinomycetota; class Actinomycetes; order Micromonosporales; family Micromonosporaceae; genus Micromonospora; species Micromonospora cathayae. The sequence continues at coordinate 679,006 of NZ_CP118615.1, forward strand.
GGTTGCCGGATGCCGTCCTCGCCGCTGCCGGCCTCCTCCGCCGGCGGGATGAACGGGGTGAGGTTGGTGGCCTTCACGAAGAACGCCCCGGCGATCACCACGAAGACGCAGATGGCGACCTTGACCAGGACCAGCACGTTGGTGACCCGGGCCGACTCGCGGACGCCGACGATGGCGACCACGCCGAGCAGCAGCACGATGCCGATGGCCCCGAGGTTGACCACGCTGCCCTCCTCGCCGAACCAGGCGGTCGGCAGGTCGAACAGTTCGGCGAGGTAGCCGGACCAGCCCCGGGCGACCACCGCCGCGCCGAGGGCGAACTCCAGCAGCAGGTCCCAGCCGATGATCCAGGCGACGATCTCGCCCATGGTGGCGTACGCGTAGGTGTAGGCGCTGCCGGCGGCCGGGACGCTGGAGGCCAGTTCGGCGTAGCAGAGCGCGGCGAGCAGGGCGACCAGCCCGGCGATGGCGAACGAGATCACCACGCCGGGGCCGGCGTGTTCCCGGGCCTCCAGGCCGGTCAGGGTGAAGATGCCGGTGCCGATGACGATGCCGATGCCGAACCCGGTGAGGTCACGGGCACCGAGACGGCGCTTCAGGCCGGGTCCGCCGTCCGACCCGTCCGCCTCACTCTGGGCGATCACGTCCTTGATCGGTTTGGTACGCAGCACGGACACCGCGCTCACCTCCCACCGTGCGACCACCACCGTGGCGGCCGGTGACCGGTGCTGCTACCCAGCCGCCCGGCCGGTCAACCGCCACGCGGCGTACCAACCCGGTAACGGTCCGGCGACGGTGGTGAGCTGCGGCGGGGGCGGATCGGCGGCGGGGTCTTGCGCGGAACGGGGCGGGTGTGAAAATTTTCTTCTGACGGCGAATCGCTGGCGACGAATCTTGCCGGACGGCCGCCGTACGCCCTCTGCCTGCCGAGCCCCAACGAAGGGACGCACCAGATGAAGGCACCTCGGCTCAGCGCCGCCGGGCTGGCCGTCGCGCTGCTCGGCGCGCTCGTCGCCACGCCCGCGCCCGCCACCGCCGACCCGTCCCCCACCCTCAGCACCGACACCAGCACCTGCGACACCGACCCGGCCACCCCGAAGCGGCAGTTCCGGGCGATGTGGATCTCGTCGGTGGTGAACATCGACTGGCCCACCAAGGCGTCCCAGACCGCGCCGGACCGGACCGCCGTGCAGAAGGCCGAGTACCTCGGCTGGCTCGACCTGGCCGAGCGGCTCAACCACAACGCGGTGGTGGTGCAGGTCCGGCCGACCGCCGACGCGTTCTGGCCGTCGCCGTACGAGCCCTGGTCGGAGTACCTGACCGGGGTACGCGGCCAGGACCCGGGGTGGGACCCGCTGGCCTTCCTGGTCGACGAGGCGCACAAGCGGAACCTGGAGTTCCACGCCTGGTTCAACCCGTACCGGGTCTCGATGCCGGCCCCCGGCGGCGCGGGCGCGGACGTGAACCAGCTCGCCCCGAACCACCCGGCCCGGCAGCACCCGGACTGGACCTTCGCCTACCCGCCGGCCGGGGTGGCCGGCAGCCGGCTCTACTACAACCCCGGCATCCCCGAGGTCCGCGCGTTCGTGCAGACTGCGATGCTCGACGCGGTGAAGCGGTACGACGTCGACGGGGTGCACTTCGACGACTACTTCTACCCGTACCCGAGCGGCACCCACCAGGTGCCCGACGACGCCACGTTCGCCCAGTACAACCGGGGTTTCACCGACAAGGCCGACTGGCGGCGGGACAACATCGACCTGCTGGTCAGGGAGATGGGCGAGCAGGTCAAGGCGGTCAAGCCGTGGGTGAAGTTCGGGGTCAGCCCGTTCGGCATCTGGCGGAACAAGTCGGTGGACCCGCTCGGCTCGGACACCACCGGCAGCCAGTCGTACGACATCATCTCCGCCGACACCCGCAAGTGGGTGAAGGAGGAGTGGATCGACTACGTGGTGCCGCAGCTCTACTGGTACATCGGGCAGTACCCGGCGGCCGACTACGCCCGGCTGGTGCCGTGGTGGGCCGAGACGGTGCGCGGCACGAAGGTGCAGCTCTACATCGGCCAGGCCGACTACAAGAGCGGTGACCCGGCGTACGGGTCGTTCTGGATGAACCCGAACGAGCTGTCGAACCACCTGACGCTGAACCGGTCGTACCCGGAGGTGCTCGGCAACGTGCACTTCTCCGCCGTACAGGTCAAGGCGAACCGGCTCGGCGCGACCGACATCTACGCCGCCGAGCACTACTCGAAGCCGGCGCTGGTGCCGGCCATGCCGCACCTGGCGGCGAAGCCGCTGCTGTTCCCGGTGGTCACCGGCGCGTCCCGGACCGATGACGGGGTCCGGCTGAGCTGGCGGCAGCCGGCGAACGGTGTGGGTCCGCTCGGCACGGCCACCTCGTACGCGATCTACCGGTTCGACGGTGCCGGACGGCCGGACGGCTGCGCGCTGGCCGACGCGACGCACCTGGTCGACACGGTCCGGGCCACCCCCGGCGCGGTGCAGTCCTGGCTGGACCGGACGGCCGAGCCGGGCCGGACGTACACCTACCTGGTGACCGCCCTGGACCGGCTGTCGAACGAGAGCCCGGCCGGTCCGGCACGGGTGGTCCGCTGACCTGCGCTGAGCCGACCGGCCTGAGCTGAGCCGACCTTGAGCTGAGCCGACCGGCCTGAGCTGACCTGATCCGGGCCGAATGCCCCGGGGTGGCCCGTCCACCCCGGGGCATTCGTCTGTTTCGACGCATCGATCCAAATTCGAGTGGGACTGGACCGGACATCAACCAAGATCGATAAAAACTGTTAGTCATCCGGTAACCCGCCGGAGAAAAGTTCCACCCTCGCCCGACCCCCGCGGAGGAGAAACCCCCATGCGCCGTCGCCTCACCACCATGCTCGCCGCCAGCGCGTTCGCGCTGCTCACCCTCCTCGGGGTGGCCTCACCGGCCGCCGCGGTCACCCGTGACCAGAAGCTCAGCGTGATGTACAGCTGGACCCAGACCAGCGCCAGCAGCTACAACGCCTGGAACTCCGCCCGGGTGAACCAGGGCGCCTGGTCGGCGTACGCCTTCAACTGGTCCACCGACTACTGCTCGTCCAGCCCGGACAACCCGCTCGGGTTCACCTTCAACCTGTCCTGCTACCGGCACGACTTCGGGTACCGCAACCACAAGGCGATGGGCGTCTTCACCAGCGCCAACAAGGCCCGCATCGACAGCGCCTTCTACGAGGACCTGAAGCGGGTCTGCGCCACGTACAACAGCGTCGTCAGCCCGGCCTGCTACAGCCTGGCCTGGACGTACTACCAGGCGGTGCGGGCCTTCGGGTCGATCGCCGCGGTCAGCCAGGCCGACCTCGACCGGGCCGCCAAGCTGAAGGCCGACGCCGAACGGGCCGCGAACCTGAAGACCGCCGCCCTGCGCTGAGCCCCGCCGGCCGCCGGGTCGACAGTTCGACACCCCCGCCGGCGGCCAGGTCAGTAGCTCGACGTGAACCGTGGGGAGGCGGGGGACAGGTCCGGGTGCTCCACCGCCAGGGCCAACGCCGCCGCCTCCTCCAGCCGCAACTCCACCCCCGCCCCGTAGGCGGCGTCGAACGCCGCGTCCCCCAGCGCCCGGCGTACCTCCGTCTGCCAGCGCAGCCAGTACGCCCCGAACAGGCCCGGCGTCGACCGCATCCGGGCCCGGGTGGCCTGGGCCGCGCCGAACAGCCGGGCCGCCGTCGCCGGGTCACCCCCGTCCGCGCAGCGGACCGCCAGCGCGTTCACCGTGTCACAGGCCCGGCCGTGGTAGCCGTGGCTCATCCGGGACCGCAGCGCCACCTGGAGATGCTCGTGCGCGGCGACCAGATCCCCCCGGGCCAGCGCGACCATGCCCAGCAGCATGTCCACCGAACGCTGCCCGCGCTCCACCGGGCGGGTCGACTCCACCGTCCGGGCCCGGCCCAGCAGCTCCGCCGCCTCGTCCAGCGCCCCCCGCCGCCACAGCAGCTCGGCGAGACTGTAGACGGCCAGCAGCGCCTCCCCCGCCACGTCCCGCTCCCGCGCCCAGTCGATCACCTCCCGGCAGACCCGCTCCGCCTCGGCGAACTGCCCCATGTCGACCAGCGGCGCGGCCCGACCGGCGAGCACCCGGGCCAGCAGACCGGCGTCCCCGGCCTGCCGGGCCGCCGCCTCGGCCCGCTGCGCGAACCGCAGCTCCTCGGCGAACTCACCGTCCGCGCCGGCGTGCAGCGAGTGCATGTGGTACGCCGCCGCCAGCTCCGCCTCCGGGATCCGCTCACCGGTCTCGGCGATCCGCCCGTACAGCCGGAACAGCCAGAGCCGCCCCTCCCGGGCCAGCCCGCGCTCCCGCCACCACAGGTCCATCCCGCCGGCCAGCCGCAGCCCGTCCCGGGCACTGCCCCCGGTCGCCGACCAGCGCAGCGCCGCCCGCAGCTCACCGGCGAGCGGGTCGAGCGAGTACAGCGACAGGGTCACCGGCTGCCCGTCCGGGCCCAGGTGCGCCCGCCGCAGCATGTGCCGCGACCAGGCCACGTGCCGGTCCCGGACGACCTGTTCCTCACCGGCCGCGGCCAACCGCCGGGCCGCGTACGCCCGGATCGGGTCGAGCATCCGGTACGTGCTGCCCGAGGCGCTCGGCTCGGCCAGGATCATCGACTTGTCGACCAGTACCGACAGCGGCCCGAACGGGTCCTCGTCGAGCAGCCACTCCACCGCCGCCAGGTCCACCGGGCCGGCGAACACCGCCAGCCACCGCAACAGCCTCGCCGACCGGGGCCCCAACGTCCGGTACGACCAGGTGACCGTGGCCTGCATGGTGGCGTGCCGCTCCACCGTCGACCGGGTCGAGTCACCCAGACCCGCCTCCGGGCGCAGCTCGACGGTGTCCTCCTGCCCACCGGACCAGGAGCGGGGCGGGGCCGGCTCGTCCCGCCCCGCGTCCAGCGCGCCCAGCACGTCGGCCAGCCGCTCGGCGAGCTGCCCCGCCGACAGCACCCGCAGCCGGGCCGCGGCCAGCTCGATGGCGAGCGGCAACCCGTCCAGCCGTTGCACCACCCGCCGCAGGTCCCCCACCTCCGCCGGCCCGGGACGCCGGCCACCCCGGGCGGCCGTGGTCCGGTCCAGCAGCAGGGCCACCGCGTCGCTCTCCCCGCCGCCCGGCGCCGGGTCCACCGACAGCGGCGGGATCCGCCACACCGCCTCGCCGGGCAGCCCGAACGACTCCCGGCTGGTGGCCAGCACCCGCACCCCCCGGGCCCCGGTGAGCAGCCGCGAGATCACCGCCGCGGTGGCGGCCGGCTGGGCGTCACAGGTGTCCAGCACCACCAGCATCCGGCGGGTCGCCGCGTACTCGACCAGGGTGTCCATGATCGGGCGGCCCGGTTCCGGCCGCAGCCCGAACACGGCGGCCACCGCGAACGGCACCAGCCCCGGGTCGGTGACCGTGGCGATGTCGACGAACCACACCCCGTCCGGGTACGCCTCGACCAGGCCGGCGCACAGCTCCACGGCCAGCCGGGTCTTGCCCGCCCCGCCCGCGCCCAGCACCGTGACCAGGCGGTGCCCCGCCATCAGCCCCTCCAGTTCCACCCGCTCGGCCTCCCGGCCGACGAACGAGGTGACCCGGGTGGGCAGGTTGTGCGGGGCCGCGTCGGCCGTCCGGGGACGCGGGAACTCCCGCTCCAGCCCCGGCGCGAGCACCTGGAACAGCCGTTCCCGGTCGTCGAAGCCGCGCAGCTTGTGCAGCCCCAGGTCGAGCAGGGACGTACCGGCCGGCAACGGCTCGGCGTGCCGTACCGTCGCCGCCGAGCAGAGCACCTGACCGCCGTGGGCGGCGGCGGCGATCCGGGCCGCCCGGTGCACCTCCGGGCTGGCGTACTCGCCGTCGCGTGGCTCCGCGTACCCGGTGTGCAACCCCATCCGGACCCGGGGGGCCGACTCCGGGGTGGGCCAGTCGTGTCCGGCCAGGGCCCGCTGCGCGGCCAGGCAGGCGGCCACCGCCGCCGCCGCGTCGGCGAACGCGATGAAGAAGGAGTCCCCCTCGGTGAGCAGCTCCGCGCCGTCCGCCTCGGCGAGCGTGTGCCGCAGCAGCCGGCGGTGCTCGTGCAGCACCGGACGGTAACCGGCACCGAGCATCCGGGCCAGCCGGGTGGAGCCCTCGATGTCGGTGAACAAGAAGGTCACCCACCCGCTCGGGAGGCGGATCCGTGGCGACATGCGTGGAACCTCCGCCCCTGACGTCGCCGGCCATGCTGCCCTATGTCGAAGCCGTCACGCATCGTGAGAACGGCCGGACGGGAACGACCGCAAGGTACCGCAACATACCGACAGGGGCTCGGTGTCAGCAGCCGCAACCGCCGCCGCAGCAGCCCCCGCCGGGGGCGGCACCACCGCCGACCGGGCCGGCACCACCCCGGCCGGTCACCGCGACAGTGGACAGCAGCTTGACCGTGTCGTCGTGGCCCTGGGGGCAGGCGGCCGGATCACCGGCCTGCGCCATCGGCCGGTTGACCTCGAAGGTGGCACCGCAGGCGCGGCAACGGAACTCGTACCGGGGCATGGCACCAGGGTACGACCGGACCTGACGCCCACGCCGACATGGGTAATACTCGACGGGTGGCGGACGGCGGAGACAGCATGCGGACCCGGCCCCTGCGTCCGGCCGTGCCCCCGGACGGGCCGCTCGCCTCGTCGGGTGCCGCGCCGGAACCCGCGTCCCGGGCGGGCGCCGGCCGGCTGGTGCCCCGGCCGCGTCACCCGGTGCCGACCGACGCGATCCGCCCCGGCGGGCCGCAGCCCGCCGGCTCCGACCCGCCACCCGCCACCCCGACCGACGCCGACCCGCCGTCCGCCGGGCCGACCGGTGCCGGTCCCACCCCGGCCGGGGTCGCCGCAGCCGGGGCGAAGACCGACAGCCCGACCACGGCCGACGACGCGAAGACCGGACCGGACACCGCGACGGCCGACGCCGCGAAGGCGGACGACGACAAGACGAAGGTCGACGACACCAAGGTCGACGACACGAAGACGAAGGTCGACGTTCCGGCCACCGACATCTCCGGCGATGCCACGAAGGACGCCGCACCGACGGACACCCCCGGCGACGCCGGAAAGGACGCCGGGCCGGCGGACACCTCCGGCGACGCCGGGTCGACCGGCAAGGTTGGCCGGGCCGGGCGGCGACGGTACCGGGTGCCCTTCGCGCACGCCGTCCGGCTGCCTCCGCCACGCCAGGCCGCGGCGGGCGCGGTCCGGGCGACCCGGGCCTGGTCGAAGCGGCCCAGCGGCCGGGTGGCCCTGCCCGGCCTCCTCCTGCTCGGTCTGGTGTCGGCGACGGCGGCGGCCGGTGCGCTGCTGGTCCCGGGAGCCGCCCGCGATCCCCGCCCGGTCGCCGAGGAGGCCAGCGCCAGCGCGCCCGCCGGGCCCACCGTCGCCGCGACCCTGCCGGGCGGGGTCGTGCTCCCGCCGGGCGCGACGCCGCTGCCCGGCCAGCCCACCCCGGGCGGGGTGGTCGCTCCGGTGCCGACCGGCCGGCCCGCCGACGCGCTCGCCGACTGGGCGCGTACCACCGGCGCGAAGGTCGGCATCGACCCGGTCGCCATGCAGGCGTACGGCTACGCCGAGCTGGTGCTCGCCCAGACCACCCCCGGTTGCGCGCTGAGCTGGACCACGATCGCCGCGATCGGGTACGTCGAGTCCCGGCACGGCCGGGCCAACGGGGCGACCCTCCTGCCCGACGGACGGGCCCTGCCGGAGATCATCGGTGATCCGCTGGACGGCAACGGCGGCCGGATGCGGATCATGGACACCGACCGTGGGCTGCTCGACCGGGACACCACCTACGACCGGGCCGTCGGGCCGATGCAGTTCATCCCGACCACCTGGAAGGAGATCGGCGCGGACGCCGACAACGACGGCGTGGAGAACCCGCACGACCTGGACGACGCCGCCCTCGCCGCCGGCAACTACCTGTGCAAGGGCGGACGGAACATGACCGTCCCCGGCGACTGGTGGGGCGCGATCCTCTCCTACAACGACGTCCGCCGGTACGCGCAGGACGTCTTCGACAAGGCCAACGAGTACGGTGTGGCCAGCCGGCCCTGAGCCGACCCCACGCGCCCGAAAGACGTGAATACTTCCCCCGGGCGGTGGTTGCCGGCAAGCTGTACGGGTGATGGTGCGCGAGTGGGACCCACGGACCGCGTCGTCCGCCGAGATCGCGTCGCTGTTGGACACGCTGAACGCGGTGCTGGCGGCCGACCTGCCCGACGATCCGCCGTGGCGGGAGGTGTCGCTGCGCGAGTACCTCGCCGAGGTGATGCCGGGCGAGCGGCGGATCTCCTGGGTGGCCCAGGCCGAGCCGGCCGCCGACGGGACGCCCGGCAGGATCGTCGGGCACGTGCACGTGCTGCTGCTCGGCGACATCGGCGTGCTGGAGGTGCTGGTGCACCCGGACGCCCGGCGGGACGGCCTCGGCAGCACCCTGGTCCGGGTGGCCGCCCGGCGCGCGTACCAGGAGGGTTTCCAGTCGCTCGGGGTCGAGGTGGTCGGCGGCACCCCGGCGGTCGGTTTCTTCGAGGCGCTCGGTTTCACCCGGGACTATGTGGAGACCCGCAGCGTGCTGCCGCTGTCCTCGGTGGACTGGCCGGCCCTCGGCGAGATGGCCACCGGCATCGGCGCGGGCTACCGGATCGAGTTCTGCCCGGGTGGGCCGCCGGAAGACCTGATCGAGTCGTACGCGCGGGCGAAGGCCGAGGCCCGCGACGTCGCCGACGGTGACCTGCGGCCCAGCTCGTACGACCCGCAGCGGCTCCGGGACAGCCTGGACTGCCTGCACCGGCGGGGCATGAAGCCGTACATCGTGTTCGCCATCCACGAGCGCACCGGCGAGGTGGCCGGGCTGACCGAGGTGGTGGTGCCGGCGCAGCACCCGACCCGGGCCGACCAGTACGACACCATCGTCCGCGAGGAGCACCGGGGGTACGGCATCGACCGGGCGATCAAGGCCCGGATGTTGCTGGAGTTGCGCGCGGTCGAGCCGGAGCTGACCGAGGTGCAGACCTGGAACGCCCAGTCCAACGAGGCCATGCGCCGGGTCAACACCGAGCTGGGGTACCGTCCCGATCGCCAGTGGTGCGAGTACGGTGCCGACGTGGCGGAGCTGGTGCACCGGTTGGACGCCCAGGCGCGCTGACCGACTGTTCACCGGACCGTCCCACCCGGGGGATGGACGCCGTACCGCATCGACGCCTAACGTGCGTGTGTTTTCCCTGTCCACCCCTCGTGGAGGCCCCATGCGCCCGCGCCGCACCCTTGCCGCGCTCGCGACCGCCACCGCCGTGACCACCGTCGCGGCGCTCGGTGTCGCACCCACCGCGGCCAGCGCCGCGCCCACCGATCTGTTCATCTCCGAGTACGTCGAGGGCTCGTCGAACAACAAGGCGATCGAGCTGTTCAACGGCACCGGTTCCGCCATCGACCTGACCGCCGGCGGTTACCAGCTCCAGCTGTACTTCAACGGCTCCACCACGCCCACCAACCTGGCGCTGACCGGCACGGTCGCCGCCGGTGACGTCTTCGTGTTCGCCAGTTCGTCGGCCAACGCGGCGATCCTCGCCCAGGCCGACCAGACCACCGGCGCGAGCCTCTACAACGGTGACGACGCGATCGTGCTGCGTAAGGGCACCACCGTGCTCGACTCGATCGGCCAGGTCGGGGTCGACCCGGGCACCGAGTGGGGCAGCGGGCTGACCAGCACCGCCGACAACACGCTGCGCCGGCTCCCGTCGGTCACCGCCGGCGACACCGACCCGTCGGACGCCTTCGACCCGGCCGCGCAGTGGGCCGGCTTCGCCACCGACACGGTGGACGGGCTCGGCACGCACTCGGTCGACGGGGGTGGCCCGGTCGACCAGCCGGCCACGCTGACCTGCGGCCCGGCCCTGGTCACCGCGGCCGGCACGGCGGCCACCCGGGAGGTCACCGCCGTCGACGCCGACGACACGATCGTCGACCTGGCGGTCACCGCGGTCACCCCGACGCCGTCCGCCGGCACGATCAGCCGGACCGCGTTCACCCCGGCCGACGCGGTGGGCGGCACCGCCCGCGCCACCGTCACCGCCAGCGCCGACCTGGCCGGCGGGGCGTACACGGTCACCCTGACCTCGACCGACGCGGACGGCGGCACCGCCACCTGCGCGCTGGCCGTGCAGGTCACCCGGGAGCTGACCGTCGGGGAGGTGCAGGGCCCGACCACCGACGCCGAGTCCGGTCCGGCCGACCGGTCGCCGCTCGCGCCGGCCTCCGGCAACGGCACCAGCAGCACCCTGTACGACGTGCGGGGCGTGATCACCCAGCGGACGCTGGCGCGTACCTCGGCCGGGGCCGAGCAGCACGGCTTCTTCCTGCAGAGCCGGGCCGACGCCACCGACGGCGACCCGACCAGCTCGGACGGCATCTTCGTGTTCATGGGCACCTTCACCTCGCTGATCGGCGGCTACGTGCCGACCGTCGGCGACGAGGTGGTGCTCCGGGCCCGGGTGTCCGAGTACTTCACCATGACCCAGCTCTCCGGTGCCTCGCTGGTCCGCAAGATCGCCTCCGGGCTGGACGTGAACAGCGTCGTCGAGGTCACCGACGCGGTGCCGCCGGCCGACCTGGCCGCCGCCGAGCGGTTCTGGGAGCGGCACGAGGGGGCCCGGCTGCGGGTCCGTGCCGGCAGCGCGGCGATCAGCGGACGGAACGTCTTCGCCTCCACCTTCGACGGGGAGACCTGGCTGGTGGACCGGGACGACCCGCTGCTGGACCGGGCCGACCCGTACGCCCGCCGGGTGTTCCGGGACGCGCACCCGCTGGACAACGACCCGACCCGGACCTTCGACGACGGCAACGGCCAGCGGATCATGCTGGGCAGCATGGGCGTCAAGGGTGCCACCGGGGACAGCACCGCGCTGCTCCCGCCGACCCGGACCTTCGACACCCTGACCGGGGACGCGTACGGCGCGCTCTACTACTCGTTCGAGAAGTACGGCGTGCAGGTCGAGCAGGCCGCCTTCACCGCCGGTGCCGACCCGTCGAAGAACAACCCGCCGCGGCCGGCGAAGCGGTCCGAGGAGATCGCCATCGCCGCGTACAACGTGGAGAACCTGTACGACCACCGGGACGACCCGTTCGACGGCTGTGACTTCACCGGCAACGCCGGCTGTCCCGGGGTGAGCCCGCCGTTCGACTACGTGCCGGCCAGCGAGGCCGACTACCGGGAGCACCTGGGCAACCTGGCCGACCAGATCGTCACCGACCTGCACTCGCCGGACCTGATCCTGGTGCAGGAGGCCGAGGACCAGGACATCTGCTCCGTCTCCGGTGGGCAGTTGGTCTGTGGGGACACCAACGACGCCGACGGCGCGCCGGACACCCTCCAGGACCTGGCGCTCACCATCGCCGCCGACGGTGGCCCGGCGTACGCCGCCGCGTACGACCGGACCGGCGCGGACGCCCGGGGCATCGTCGCCGGGTTCCTGTACCGCACCGACCGGCTGTCGCTGGCCGGGGCGACCGCCACCGATCCGCTGCTCGGCTCCTCGCCGACGGTGCAGTACCGGTCGGCGGGGCTGCCGTCGAACGCCGACGTGCAGAACCCGAAGGCGCTGAACGCGGTGCTGCCGGCGGACACCGACACCTCCACCGGCAAGGACGGCAACAACGTCTTCACCCGGGCCCCGCAGCTCGCCAGGTTCACCGTGAAGGCGACCCCGGGCGGCAGCGAGTCGTACACCCTGTGGGCGCTGAGCAACCACTACTCGTCCGGGCCGGACAGCCGGGTCGGGCAGCGCACCGAGCAGGCCCGGTACGGCGCGGCGATCGTCACCGCGATCGAGGCGTCCGACCCGCACGCCCGGGTGGTGTACGGCGGGGACCTGAACGTCTTCCCCCGCCCGGACGACCCGATCGCCACCGGCGCCAACCCCACCCCGTCGGACCAGCTGGCCCCGCTGTACCAGGCGGGCCTGCACAACCTCTGGGACGACCTGGTGGCCGACGTGCCCTCGTCGGCGTACTCGTACAGCTTCGAGGGGCAGGTGCAGACGCTGGACCACCTGTTCGTCAACGACGCGCTGCACGCCGACCTGGTGCAGGTACGGGCGGCGCACATCAACGCCGACTGGCCGGCCGAGCACAGCGGGGACGGGTCGCGGGGTTCCAGCGACCACGACCCGCAGGTGGCCCGGTTCTCCTCGAAGCCGTCGCTGAGCGTGGCGGACGTGACGGTGACCGAGGGGAACAAGGGCGAGACGCCGGCCACCTTCACGGTGACGGTGTCCCGGCCGCTGTCCCAGGCGGTGGTGCTCTGCGCCACCACGCTCGGCCTGACCGCGCAGTCCGGCCAGGACTACACCGGGTACGCGGGCTGCCGGACGCTGGCCGCCGGCCAGGCGTCGGTCGAGTTCACGGTGGCGGTCCGGGGTGACCGCAAGCGGGAGGCGGACGAGACGTTCGCCTTCGTGGTGGCCGGCTGGCCGGGTCTGGAGCTGACCGACCCGATCGCCTTCGGCACCATCGCCAACGACGACTGACCGCTTCCGGCCTGATCACGGCCCGCCGCCCACCCCGGGCGGCGGGCCGTCGCCGTCCCGGCCGGCCGCCGCCCGTCCCGGTCCCGCCCGGTGGAGCCTCTCGGGGCCGGGCGGGACGGGGTCGGTCAGTAGCTCTGGCGGAGCAGGCGGGCGGCCTCGACCGCCCAGTAGGTGAGGATGACCTGCGCGCCGGCCCGGCGGATCGAGGTGAGCGTCTCCAGCATCACCTGTTCCCGGTCGACCCAGCCGTTCGCGGCGGCGGCCTCGACCATGGCGTACTCGCCGGAGACCTGGTAGGCGGCGACCGGGACGTCCACGGCGGCGCGGACCGCGGCCACCACGTCCAGGTAGGGCAGCGCCGGCTTGACCATCACCAGGTCGGCGCCCTCGGCGACGTCCAGCTCGACCTCGCGCAGCGACTCACGCAGGTTCGCCGGGTCCTGCTGGTAGGTGCGCCGGTCCCCGTCCAGGCAGGATTCCACCGCGTCCCGGAACGGGCCGAAGAACGCCGAGGCGTACTTGGCGGCGTACGCGAGCACCGCCACGTCGGTGTGGCCGGCGGCGTCGAGCGCCCGGCGTACCACGCCGACCTGGCCGTCCATCATCCCGGACGGCCCGACCATGCCGACCCCGGCGTCGGCCTGGGCCACCGCCATCTCGGCGTACGCGGCCAGGGTGGCGTCGTTGTCCACTCCCCCGTCCGGGGTGAGCAGCCCGCAGTGCCCGTGCGAGGTGAACTCGTCCAGGCACAGGTCGCTCATCACCACCGTGGCGTCGCCGACCTCGGACACCACGTCCCGGATGGCGACGTTGAGGATGCCGTCCGGGTCGGTGCCGCCGGAGCCGGTGGCGTCCCGGGTCGCCGGCACCCCGAACAGCATGATCCCGCCGACGCCGGCCTGGACCGCCTCCACCGCCGCCTTGCGCAGCGAGTCCCGGGAGTGCTGGAGCACCCCGGGCATGGCGGCCACCGGCCGGGGTTCGGTCAGCCCTTCCCGGACGAACATCGGCAGGATCAGCTCGGCCGGGGCGACCCGGGTCTCACTGACCAGCCGCCGCACGGCCGCGGTGCGCCGCAGCCGGCGGGGCCGGATCTCGGGGTACGGCACGGGAGCCTCCTGTCAGCGGAACCTCAGGGCGGTCGGCCCCTGCACCTTCGAGCCACGGCGCTGCTTGGCCGGCATCGCGGCCAGCTTCTCGCGCAGCTCGACGGCGTAGGCGGCGAGCGCCTCCACCAGGTCGGGCACCGAGGCGTGCGGCGGCTGCACGTCGACCCGCAGGCCGAACTCCGTCGCGGTCTCCGCCGTCTTGGGCCCGATGACAGCGACCACGGTACGCGCGTGCGGCTTGCCCGCGATACCGACCAGATTGCGCACTGTCGAGCTGGACGTGAAGAGCACGGCGTCGAATCCGCCCGACTTGATGGCGTCCCGGATCTCGGCCGGCGGCGGCGCGGCCCGGACCGTCCGGTACGCGGTCACGTCGTCGACCTCCCAGCCGCGCTCGGTGAGCCCGGCGGCGAGCGTCTCGGTGGCGATGTCGGCGCGGGGCAGCAGCACCCGGCCCACCGGGTCGAGGACCTCGTCGTGCGGGGAGAACTCGGCGAGCAGCCCCTCGGAGGACTGTTCCCCGGCCGGGATCAGCTCCGGCTGGATGCCGAACGCGCGCACCGCGTCGGCGGTCGCCTCACCGATACAGGCGATCTTGACGCCGCCGAAGTGCCGGGCGTCCAGGCCGTGCTCGGCGAACTTCTCCCAGACCGCGCGGACCGCGTTGACCGAGGTGAAGATCACCCAGGCGTACCGGCCGTCCACCAGGCCCTTGACCGCCCGCTCCATCTGGGCGGGGGTACGCGGCGGCTCGACCGCGATGGTCGGCACCTCGCACGGGATCGCCCCGTACGCGCGCAGCCGGGCGCTCATCACGCCGGCCTGCTCCTTGGTGCGGGGGACGAGGACCTTCCAGCCGTACAGCGGGCGGTTCTCCCACCAGCTCAGCTTGTCCCGCTGGCTGACGCCCTCACCGACGGTGAGCACCACCCGGCCGGTGAAGCCGAGCGCGGCGGCCACGAACGAGTCGACGGTCGACGTGGTGGTGTACTGGGTCTCCCCGGTGCCGTCCCCGGTCACCCCGACCCCGGTGGTGCCGTCCACCCCGGCGGCGAGCAGGCCGTCCCGGATCGCGGCGAGGTCACCGGCGTCCACCGCCAGCGCCAGCGAGCCCCGGCCGATGGCGGCGGCGAGCGCCTCGAAGTCCAGCGCGGCGACGTCCTCGACGTCGGCGGCGGTACGCACACCCGGCAGCGGCACCCCGGCGTACGTGGCGACGCCCTCGGCCTGGCCGACCCCCGGCACCACCTCGAAGTGGGCGGCGGTGCGGGCCACCGCCTGCACCTCCTTGACCACGGACTCGTGCCCGAACGGGTCACCGGCGACCAGGTGCACCGCGTTCAGCCCGGACCGGGCGGCGGAGATGAGCACCTTCGCCACGTCGCCCGGTGCCCCCTCGGCCGGGCTGAACTGGGCGTCGGACCGGGCCTGGGCGCGGACGGCGGTGAGCAGCGACTCGGGTACCCCCCGGTCGTACACCACCTGGTCGGCGTCGACCAGGGCGTCGTGCGCCCGACGGGTCAGCAGGCCCGGGTCGCCGGGTCCGGCCCCGACGAACGCGATGTGGCCTACGGGCTTACGGGTGCGGGTCATTCTGTGCTCCCAAATTGCTGGGTCCCCGGGCCGGCGTGGGCTGGTTGGCCGAGGATCGAGTCGGCGCCACGGGCGAGGATCTCGGCGGCGAGTGCCTTGCCGATCTCCGCCGCGTCGGCGGGCGTACCGGTGCGGGACAGCCGGATGTCTCGGGAACCGTCCGGGCTGATCACCGCCCCGCGCAGGTAGATCTCGTCGCCGTCGTCACCTTCGGCGAGTTCTGCATAGGCGGCGACCGGGGCGGAGCACCCGGCCTCCAGGGTGGCCAGCAACGCCCGTTCCGCGGTCACCGCGGCCCGGGACGGCGCATGGTCGAGTACGGCGAGCAGCTCGACCAGGTCCGGGTCGTCGACCCGGCACTCCACGGCCAGCGCGCCCTGGGCGGGCGCGGGCAGCATCAGCATCGGGTCGAGCGTCTCGGTGATCTCGTCGGCCCGGCCCAGTCGGGCCAGGCCGGCGCGGGCGAGCACGACCGCGTCGAGATCGGCGTCGGGCCCGAGCGCCCGACGCAGGCGGGTGTCCACGTTGCCGCGGATCGGGGTGACGGTCAGCTGCATGCCGAGGGCGTGCAGTTGGGCGATGCGGCGCAGCGCGCCGGTGCCGACGGTGGCCCCGGGCGGCAGTTCGGCGAGGGTCCGGCCGTCCCGGGCGACCAGCGCGTCACGCGGGTCCTGCCGGGGCGGCACCGCCGCGACGTGCAGCCCACCGTACGCGGCGGTGGGCAGGTCCTTGTACGAGTGCACGGCGAAGTCGATCTCACCGTTGGTCAGCGCGTCGCGCAGCGCGGTGACGAAGACGCCGACCCCGAGCCGCTGCACCGGAGCCGAGGACCGGTCACCGGCGGTGACGATCTCGACCAGCTCGACGGTGCGGCCGGTGGCGGCGGTGAGCGCGTCGGCGACCTGGCCGGACTGGGCCATCGCCAGCGCGCTGCCCCGGGTACCGAGGCGCAGGGGGGCGGTCATCGTTCTCCTCCGGGCGGAGTGATGTCGGGCACCGTGTCGACCGGGGAGGTCTGCGGCACCTGGAGGTCGAAGAGTTCGCGCAGCAGGGCGGCGTACTGGTCCCCGCCGGGCTCGGCGGCGAGCTGCCGGACCTTCACGGTGGGCTGGTGCAGCAGCCGCTGCACCACCCGGTGCACGGTGCGGGCCACCTCGGCGCGCTGCTCGTCGGTGAGGTCCGGGCGGCGCTGGGCGAGCCGGCCCAGTTCGGCGGAGACCACGTCGTCGGCCCGGCCCCGCAGCGCGGCCACGGTCGGGGCGACGTCCGCGCCGCGCAGCCAGGTGAGGAAGGACTCCACCTCGGTGGTGACGATCCGGTCGACCGCCGCCGCGTCGGTGGCGGCCGGTCCACCGGCGAGCACGGCGGCCATCCGGTCGATGTCGATCACCTCGACGCCGGGCAGTTCGGCCACCCCGGGTTCGACGTCGCGGGGTACGGCCAGGTCGAGCAGGACCAGCGGGCCGCGGTCGGCGTCCCGGGCGGCCAGCGCCGCGGACACCACCGGGCGGGTGAGGACCGGTTCGGTGGCCGCGGTGGCGGCCACTACGATGTCCACTGTGGAGAGCGCCTCGGTCAGCCCGGTCATCGGGACGGCGTTGGCCCCGTACGACTCGGCCAGCCGTACCGCCCGGTCGGCGCCCCGGTTGGTCACCGTCAACGGCCCGGCGTCGAGCCGGGCGAGGGTGGCCAGCCCGAGCGCGCCCATCGCCCCGGCTCCGACGACCAGCGCCGGCCGGCCGGCCAGGGTGCCGTCGAGCCGCTCGGCGGCCAGCCCCAGGGCGGCGCTGACCACGCTCTGGCCGGCCCGGTCGATGCCGGTCTCGGCGTGAGCGCGCTTGCCCACCCGCAGCGCCTGCTGCATCAGCTCGTGCAGCAGCCGCCCGGTCGCGTCGGCCCCGGCGGCCCAGTGGTAGGCGTCGCGGAGCTGGCCGAGGATCTGCGCCTCACCGACGACCATCGAGTCCAGCCCGGCGGCGACCCGGAAGACGTGGTCGACGGCGGCGGCGTCGTAGTGCACGTAGAGGTGGTTGGCCAGGGCGGCGGGCGGCGCGCCGGCCTGCTCGGCGAGGACGGCGCAGATGTCGCCGAGACCGCCGTGGAAACCGGACACGGCCGCGTAGACCTCCACCCGGTTGCAGGTGGAGACGATCACGGCCTCGCTCACGTACGGCTGGGCGATCATGCGGTCCAGCGTGCGGGTGAGATCGGCGGGGGCCACCGCCAACTGCTCCAGGACAGCGACCGGAGCGGTGCGGTAGGACGCGCCGACGGCGAGCAGTTTCACGTGCCGATCGCCTCCTGAGGGTCGGTGGGCGGGGCGTCGCCGGGACGGGTGGTGAGGGTGTGGGCCGGGCCGCCGGCGGGCAGTCCGGTGAGCGACGCCTTACGATGCTCGTGGAAGGACAGGATCTGCAACTCGATGGCGAGGTCGACCTTCCGCACGTCGACGCCCTCCGGCACCGAGAGTACGCACGGGGCGAAGTTCAGGATGCTCCGTACGCCGGCGGCGACGAGTTGGTCGGCGACCGCCTGGGCGGCCCCGGCGGGGGTGGCGATGACCCCGATGGCGAGCCGTTCCTCGACCGCGACCCGGGCCAGCTCGTCGACGTGGTGGACGACCAGGCCGTTGATCTCCTCGCCCACCCGGGCGGGGTCGGCGTCGAAGAGGGCGGCGATCCGGAAGGCCCGGCTGGCGAAGCCGGCGTACCCGGCCAGGGCGTGACCGAGATTACCCACGCCGACCAGGGCGACGGCGCGGCTCTGGGTGAGCCCGAGCACCGACTCGATCTGCCCGATCAGCACCTCGACGTCGTAGCCGACGCCCCGGGTGCCGTACGAGCCGAGGTGGGAGAGGTCCTTGCGGAGCTTGGCGGAGTTGACCCCGGCGGCGCTGGCGAGCCCCTCGCTGGACACGGTCTCGTGGCCGTTCTCGGCGAGTTGGTGCAGGGCACGGAGGTACACGGGGAGCCGCGCGACGGTCGCCTCGGGCAGGTCCGGAAGCGCCGGTACGGTACCGGCTCGGCCGGGCGCGCCTGGGTGACGGTGCTGACTCATGAGACTCCGTGCGGTGCGATCCTGGACCAGCTCCGGTCGCCGACTGGTGGGGTACTCCCGCTGGCGACCGATCTTGCCGGCTGTGCTAGCAGGGCGCGTCGGAACTACAGAGTAGGCGCTTGTGAAGACGTGCACAAATCGCGATCTTGCGGATGCGTGACGCGACAACACCAGGCCCTCCGTTCCGCACCCACCGTCGAGCGGCACCACGCACCGCGTCGCGATTATTACTTAATTCCGACTTCTCTGACCAATTACACGTGCGGTGTGAGGACGCGTGGCGTTCCGGAGAGCAGGCGTGTCGCCCGAGGTCAGCGCGCCGGTCAGAGGGTGGCGGCCAGCCGGACGGCGGCGGTGAGGGTGTCGGCGACCGGGTACGGGGAGGCGTACAGGCGGGCCGGGTCGGTGACGCCCCCGGTGTAGAGGACGGCCCGGCCGCCGACCGACTCGGCCGCCTCGGCGTCGTCCAGGGAGTCGCCGATCAGCACCACCGAACGGCCGTCGACGCCCAGTTCGGCGAGGTGCCGCCGCAACGACTCCGCCTTACGCCCCCCGCCCACCTCGGCCCGCAGCCCGTCGATCCGGACGAAATGCCCGGTCAGGCCGTAGGTGTGCACGACCGGCACCAGGTGGTCGTGGAACCACATGGAGAGCAGGGACTGGCTGCCCGGCCAGGCCGCGATCGCCGCCCGCGCGTCGGCGGCCAGCTCACACGTGGTCAGCCCGACCTGGTACGCGTCGTGGAAGATCCGGTCGAGCCGGCCGTAGGCCTCCTCGTCGACCGCCGCGCCGAGCATCTCGGCGTAGTAGTCGGCGACCGGCCGCCGGAACCGGACCCGGTGCTCGTCCACCGTGACGGGCCGACCGCCGACGCTGGCGAAGGCCGCGTTGGTGCAGTCGACCACCAGGCCGAGGTCGTCGAGGAGAGTGCCGTTCCAGTCCCACACCAGGTGGTGGCGCGCAGGAGTCATCCGGTCACCATAACCACGCCGGGCCCGGCCGGAAGGGGTCAGAGTTGCGGGGTGGTGAGATCCCGCAGCAACCGCTCCTCCTCGACCCGCCAGTAGCCGTGCTCCTTGCCGTCGAGCAGCACCACCGGCAGCCGGTCGCCGTACTCACGTTCCAGCTCCAGGTCGTCGGTGACGTCGCGTTCGGTCCACCGGTCACCGGTGACCGCGACCACCCGCGCCAACGCCTCCCGCGCGTCGTCACAGAGGTGGCAACCGGGCCGGGTGATCAGGGCGAGCCGGGCGTCAGTGGACATCGGAACCTCCATGGGCGGCGGCACCGGCGACGGGCGACCGGAGCAGGGTCGTACGCACCTCGCCGCCCACCGTACCGCCCGCCGGGCAGCGCGTTCCGGTCCGGGCGACACCCGGCTGCGGTGTCCAGTTCCGCCCAGGGTGCCGTCCGGTCCACAAGCGCGACCGGACCCGGTCGCCGATGCCGGTCGGCCGCCCGGCGCACCCCGTCCGCGAGGTCCGCCGACGCGCCGCCGACGCGGTCGCCGAGCCGGCCGCGACGGGCCGATCGACTATGATGGTGATCGATAGCTGGCGCTCCTCCCCGACAGGTACGCCACTTTGTGAGAATGGCTCTGACCTGCTGTTCTTCTCGGCCCGGACCGTCCCGACCGAAAAGTCAACTGCCACCGACGGACAACGCGTCCGGCACCCGTGCGACGCGCCGGGAAATACTTCCGCTCTGTGTAACGGACTTGCCACACATGGGTGACGTTGGCCCTATCATCACTCGGGTCGGCTCGCCCCATTTGCCGTGAGTCGACACCCCTCAGCCCGAGGAGGCCGCCGTGCCTGTGACCGCATTGGACCAGTACCTCATCAGGGCCTGCCGATCGTCGGCACGCCCTGGAGCAGCACCGACCGTCCGGATCGGAGCCGGAGCCGGCCGCGCGGCCGGACCCCGTACCGGCCGGCCGGTGACCTCAGGCCGCCGGGAGGCCCGATGACCACGTTCGGTTACGCGGAGCAACCGTCGGGGCCGGCCCCGCTGCGTCAACTCGAGCCGTGGAGTCTCGGGGCAAGCGACGACGGCGCGTGCAGACGCACCCGCAGCCGACCGCACCAGAACGAGCCGCCACCCCGCTCGGCCGCGCCCGGCGGCAACGCCAAGCCGACCGGGGGCCGGGTCGTCACGCCGGCCCGGCCCAGCATGCCGGCGCAGGGCCGCCGGCCGGGCGACGAGTTCGCCCCGGCCGACCCGACCAGCGCGGAGACCGCTGTCCTGCCGGCCGTCCCGGCCACCGACGAGCCCGACCGCCCGACCGGCCAGCCGAGCCGCCCGGACCCGTCCGACCAGCCGGCCACCGAGGTGTGGACGCTGGTGGAACGCGC
Organism: Micromonospora cathayae; assembly: GCF_028993575.1. Lineage (NCBI taxonomy): Bacteria > Bacillati > Actinomycetota > Actinomycetes > Micromonosporales > Micromonosporaceae > Micromonospora > Micromonospora cathayae. Next base: position 699,690 of record NZ_CP118615.1, read on the forward strand.
CCAGGCCGGTGAGGCCGAGGCGTTCGGCCTGCTCTACGACCGGTACATGGACACCGTCTTCCGGTTCGTCTACTTCCGGGTCGGCAACCGGCAGCTCGCCGAGGACCTCACCTCCGACACGTTCCTGCGCGCGCTCAAGCGGATCGGCAGCTTCACCTGGCAGGGCCGCGACCTCGGCGCCTGGCTGGTCACCATCGCCCGCAACCTGGTCGCCGACCACTTCAAGTCCGGTCGGTACCGGCTTGAGGTGACCACCGGCGACGTGCTGGACGCCGACCGCGAGGACCGAGGCCCCGAGGGCAGCCCGGAGGCGGCCGTGGTCGAGCACATCACCAACGTCGCCCTGCTGACCGCGGTCAAACAGCTCAACCCGGAGCAGCAGGAGTGCATCGTGCTCCGCTTCCTCCAGGGCTTCTCGGTGGCGGAGACGGCCAAGGCGATGGGCAAGAACGAGGGTGCCATCAAGGCCCTCCAGTACCGGGCGGTCCGCGCCCTGGCCCGCCTGCTGCCGGAGGGCTTCCAACCCTGAGCCGGCCCGGCCGCCCGATCCGCCGCCCGATCCGCCGCTCGTCAGCTCCGCCGACGGTCCGGCCCGGCCGTGTCCACCGCAGACAGTGGCAGCTGTCGTTGTAATTAACTTCATCTCCTCCCGGGCCGTAACCATCGTCGGGCACCGACCGTTTCTCCGGGTGCGACCGGTGTCCGTTCCGGCAGCTTCCGGGCCCGTCGGACAGGCGCTCCAACCGGCCACGACCTTCCGCCACCGGCCACCCCCGGCCCCGACCGTCGGCCACGACGGCAGGGGACGGCAACCCGCCGGGACGACAGGGCTCACCACGGGGGCCGACCGGCCGTCGGATGACGACAGCGGCCGGACGGCCGCGAGCAGCGAGAGGAGATGCCTGCGGTGGACAGCGACCTCTTCTCCCGTCGGCACGCCGAGCGTTTCGCCCAGCTGGTCGACGAGGCCAACGGCGGCCGACGGCACCACGTACGATCCCGGGCCGACGACCGGCTCGGTGCCCTGGTCGCCCTCAGCCGGCAGTTGGGTCCCGCGGCCCCCGAGGTCGAGGTGGACCCGGAGTTCCGGACCGGGCTGCGGGCGATGCTGGTGGCGGCGGTCGAACGCGAGGGTGTCGGCGGGGCGGCCAGCCCGGCGGCCGGGGCCGACCCGACCGGTCGGCGGACGGCCGTCGGCGGGTCCACCAGAAGCCCGCTGCTGCCCTCGGTCACCGCCCGCCGGGCCCGCGCCAGATGCGCCATCCTGGTCGGCATCACCGCCGGCGCGGTCGCCGTCTCGGGCATCTCGGCGGCGAGCGAGAACGCCCTCCCCGGTGACGCCCTGTACGGGATGAAGCGGTCCACCGAACGGGCCCAGCTGGCGCTGTCCAGCTCGGACCTGAGCCGGGGCCAGCTCTTCCTGGACTTCGCCCGGACCCGGCTCGTCGAGGCCAGCGCGGTGCGGGGCGACCGGACGGCCTTCGACGCCGCCCTCGACGACATGGACGAGGACACCCGGGACGGCATCCGGCTGCTCGTCACCGCGACCACGCAGCGCACCGATCCGGCCGGCCTGGACGCCCTGGACGCCTTCCTGGACAGCCAGCGCCGGGCGGTGGCCGCCCTGGCCGACGGCGCGTCCCGGGCCGAACGGGACCGGACCCGGCAGTCGCTGGACCTGCTCGACGCGGCCGGTCGGCGCTCCGCCGACCTCCGCACGGCGCTGTCCTGCGGGGCCGCGACGGACGGTTCGCCCGACTCGCTCGGCCCGGCCCCCGGCGACTGCCCCGGCGTCCGCTGAGCCGACCCGGCGACCACTGAGCCGACCCGGCGTCCGCTGAGCCGGACCCGGGCGACCACAGCCCGGCTCCGGACGCCCTTCGCGACGCACGGTCCGGCTCCGGACGCCCTCCGCGACACACGGGCAGTCGACGGTGATCGCCGGATAGTCTCGCCAGTGGCACGCGTCAGGCCGGCTACGGAAGCCGAGCGACGAGCGGAGGGAGTGCTGCGTGGCCCGAACCCGAAAGGTGACCGTCAGCACGGACGGGCACGGTCACACCGCCGGTTGGGCCGCCACCGACCTGGAGCCCGCCGCCCCCGACCCGACCGCGGCGGCCTTCTTCGACGTGGACAACACGATGATGCAGGGCGCCTCGATCTACTGGTTCGCCCGGGGGCTCGCCGCCCGGAGGTACGTCACCACCGGTGACCTCGCCCGGTTCGCCTGGCAGCAGCTCCGGTTCCGGCTGCTCGCCACCGAACACGCCGGCGACATGTCGCACGCCAAGCAGGCCGCGCTGGCCTTCGTCGAGGGCTGGCGGGTGGACGACGTCGAACGGCTCACCGAGGAGATCTTCGACGAGCTGATGGCTCCCCGGATCTGGGCCGGCACCCGCAGCCTGGCCCTGCGCCACCTCGCCGACGGGATGCGGGTCTGGCTGGTCAGCGCCGCGCCGGTGGAGATCGGTCGGGTGATCGCCGCCCGGCTCGGCCTGACCGGCGCGATCGGCACCGTCGCCGAGATCGTCGACGGCGCGTACACCGGACGGCTGGTCGGTGACCTGATGCACGGGCCGGCCAAGGCCGAGGCGGTCGGTCAGCTCGCCGCCGTCGAAGGGCTGGACCTGGCCCGCTGCGTCGCCTACAGCGACTCCGCCAACGACCTGCCGATGCTCTCCGCCGTCGGGCGGGCGGTCGCGGTCAACCCGGACAGCGTGCTGCTGCGTACCGCCCGGGAGCGGGGCTGGGAGGTACGGGACTTCCGGACCGGCCGTCGGGCGGCCCGGATCGCCGTACCGTCGACCGCCGCCGCCGGTCTGCTGGCCGGGGCGGTCGGGGCCGGGATGGCGGTGCACCGCCGCCGGCAGCCCCGTTGACCCACCCGGGCCGGCGGGTCCGGGCCGGGAGGGCGGTCAGGGGCCGAACGGGTCCGGTCGGCGTTCCAGCAGCTGGTGCAGGGTCTGCTGGATGGTCTCCCGCACCTGGTCGGCGAGGTTGAACACGACCAGCGGGTCGTCGGCCGAGTCGGTCAGGTGGGCGGTGGGGATCGGCGGGCAGAACTCGATCAACCACTTGCTCGGCAGCGGCACCATGCCCAGCGGCCCGAGCCACGGGAAGGTCGGCGTGATCGGGAAGTACGGCAGCTTGAGCAGCCGCGCGAGGGGCTTGATGTCGGCGAGCATCGGATAGGTCTCCTCCGCGCCGACGATGGCGACCGGGATGATCGGCGTGCCGGTACGCAGCGCCGCCGACACGAAACCGCCCCGACCGAACCGCTGGAGTTTGTACCGGTCCGAGTAGAGCTTGCCGATGCCCTTGAAGCCCTCCGGCCAGACGCCGACCAGTTCACCGCCGCGCATCAGCCGCTCGGCGTCCGGGTTGCAGGCCACCGTGCCGCCGGCCTTGCGGGCCACCTCGGAGACCACCGGCATCCGGAAGACCAGGTCCGCCCCGAGCAGCCGGAGGAAACGGTGGGCCGGGTGCCGGTCGTGCAGGGCGGCGGAGAGGATCAGCGCGTCCAGGGCGACCGTGCCGGAGTGGTTGGCGACCACCAGGCCGGCCCCCTCGGCGGGTACGTGCTCCAGACCGGTGATCTCGGTACGGAACCAGTCCCGGTAGAGCAGCCGCAGGATCGGGTGGAAGAGCGTCTCGGTCAGCTCCGGGTCGAAGCCGAACTCGTCGATCTCGTAGTCACCGGCCAGCCGGCGACGCAGGAAGGCCAGCCCGCCGGCGACCCGGCGGTCCCAGTGGTCGACCGGGCGGTCCGGTACGGCGGGGCCGTGGTGGTGGCCGTTGCGCCGGGCCGGCCGGTCCAGCTCGGCGGCGTCGGGCAGGTCGAACGGGCGGCCGATCGGCACGTCCCGTTCGGTGCCGTCGTGGCGGGTCACGAGCCCTCCCGTACGGCGGCCCGGACCTGCCGGATGCCGGCGAGGACGGCCTGCTCGGCGGCGGCCAGCCGGTCCCGGGTGACCAGCGCGCCGCCGTGGTGGGCGCGGATGAAGTCGTCGAAGGCGGCGGCCGTGGAGCGCGGGGTGAAACCGTACTCCTGGACCAGCCGGCTGGTGTCGACCACCCGGCCGTGCACGAAGAGGTCGACCTGGTCGAGGCCGAGCCGGCCGTAGCCGAGGGTACGGGCCAGCGCGACCGCCCCGGAGAGCCCCGGCTCCAGCACCGGCACCTCGATCCGGCCGGCGCGGCGGACCGCCTGGGACAGCGACAGCACCCCGGGCCCGGCGACGTTGTAGGTGCCCGGATGGTCCTCCACGATCGACCGGTGCAGCACCTCGAGCGCGTCGTCGAAGTGCAGGAACTGCAACCGGGGGTCCCGGCCGAGCACGGTGGGCACCACCGGCTGGCGGAAGTACCGGGTCAGGGTGGTGTCGGCGGTGGAGCCGATGAACGGCGCGAACCGCAGCACGGTGGCGGTCACGTCGGGCCGACGGCGGCGGAAGCCGCGGACGTACCCCTCGATGTCGAGGATGTCGCGGCCGAACCCGCCGCGCGGCACCTCACGCGGCTCGGTCTCCTCGGTGAAGACGGCCGGGTCACGGAACGAGACCCCGTACGCGGCGGTGGAGGACCGGACGACCACCTTGCGCAGCCGGGGGGCCCGCTGGCAGGCGGCGAGGAGCTGCATGGTGCCGATGACGTTCTGTTCCTTCATCGCCGCCCGGCCGCCGTGCTGCTTGTCGGGGGCGCTGACCAGGGCGAGGTGCACCACCGCGTCGACCGACAGGTCGGCCAGCAGGCCGCCGAGCGAGCCGGCGTCCACGCGGACCCGTTCGACCCGGTCGAGCAGGTCGGTGAACTCGGCGCCGGGGGCTGGCGGGTCGACGCCGATGACCCGTTCGATCCGCGGGTCGGCGGCGAGCCGGGCGGCGACGTGCGCGCCGAGGTACCGGCTGACCCCGGTCACGACGACGACCCCCGGAGCACCCGAGGTGCCACCGGGGGTCATGTCGCGCATCCTGCCCGGCAGGCCGGATCGAGCCGGGACGTCCGCGGCCTTCTCACCTGAGCCTCCGGGAGTCGACAGATGGCAAGTGGTACGCCGGTGCCGGGCCTGGCCCGGCACCGGTCACTTGCCGAGACGGCGACGCTGGACGCGGGTCTTGCGCAGCAGCTTGCGGTGCTTCTTCTTAGCCATGCGCTTGCGGCGCTTCTTGACCACCGAGCCCATACGACAGCCTTTCGATGCAACGTGCGGGGCGGACCGGACACACCAGATCGGCGCCGGCGACCGCTTGCGGACAACGGACCGGACCTTCGCTGGTGGGCATCGCGGCGCACCGCTGGGTGGTCACGGTCGAGATCCAGGGTAGCCGGAGAGCATCAGCAGGACCAACGCGCCCCCGTCGATGCCCGTCCCGACCCGCCCGGCGGGCCGGTCACCGCGCGGCCAGGGGGCCGGTCGCAACGCCGCGGACGGGCCAGCGCAACGCCGTCAGGCGGTCTCGGAGAAGGCTCCGCGGAGGTACTCGTGGACCGCGTGCTCGGGCACCCGGAACGACCGGCCGACCCGTACGGCGGCGAGTTCACCGCTGTGCACGAGGCGGTACACCGTCATCTTCGACACCCGCATGACCGCCGCCACCTCGGCGACGGTCAGGAACCTGACTTCCGACAGCCGACCGTCGGACTGTGACCCGGTCATGGCCCACCGCCCCATCCCAATGCCCCGGCGCGGGCCGTCGGACGGGATCGTCCCGCCCGGACGGGCAACGCGCGTGTTACCAGTACGGTAACGGGACGGCTGTGAACGGCGCGATCCCTTCCTGCACTTGATCTCGATCGAGTATCACATCCCGGCCCTGATCAGGTGTTTCGACCTCGCCACGCCGGTTCGTCCCGGAGCGGAGGGTGCCCGGCGGGAGACGGAGGGTACCCGCCGGCCGACGGAAGAGCGACGAGGGCGGCGACCCCGGGGCGGAAGAACGGCGGTCCCGGGGAGGGTGGCGGCCCCGGGGCGGAAGAGCCGCGGCCGCCAGGGAGGGCGGCGACCCCGGGGCGGAAGGCGCCCGGTGGCCCCGGTGGCGCCACCGGGGCCACCGGGCGGGTGCCCCGGGCCACTTCCGGACGCGGACCGGGGCTCCGCGCTGGGAGCGCGCTCAGTGTGTCAGACCCCGCCGGAGCCCGACACGGCGGTCGATCATGAAAGGGGCGACCCGCCCCGGACCAGCCCGCCGTGCCCCCGGGACGACCGAACCGCCGCTGGTGCCCCGGCTTGCCGGACCAGCCCGCCGTACCCCTCCGGGACCGGCCGGACCGCCGGCGCCGCCCCGGGCGTGCCGGACCAGCCGGCCGGGTGATCAGCCGGCTGCGGTCCGTACGTAGGCGACACAGTCGTCCCGCAGGGTCGGCCAGGGCTCCCCGAACACCTCCCGTGCGGCGTCCGCCACCGGCCGCCGGTCGTGCACCACCGCCCGGAAGAAGGCGAGCAGGCGCTGCTCGCCGTACCGGTCGAGCAGGTGCCGGACGGCCAGGTAGCCGATCCCGTAGCTGGCGGTGACCCGGCCGGCGGGGGCGTCGGCGGCCGGGGCGAGGCCCTCCAGCCCACCGTCCCAGCCACCGGCGACCAGCCGGCGCACCTCGTCCAGCCCCGAGTACCCGACGACCGGCCGGTCAGCCGAGCCGGCCAGCTCGGCGATCCCCTCCACGAGCCACCAGGCGCTCTCCCCGGACCAGCCGCCGGCGGGCAGGGACGCCGCATGGGTGAGTTCGTGCCGGAGCAGTTCCGCCAGGCCACCCGAGCGCAGGGCCGCCGCGTTCAGCACCACCTCGTGGTGTCCACCGCCGACGGTCACCACGTATCCGCCGGTCCACTCCGGGCGGTCGCCGCCGTACCAGCGTCGCCACTCGTCGCGGCCGGCGTAGAAGATCCGGTACCGGTCGGGACGGACACCGTCGACGACGTAGCGGTCCGCGACGACGGCGGCGGCCTCGGCGGCGGCGAGCAGGGCCGGCAGCCGGCCGCGCTGGTCGGGGGTGGTCGCGACCAGCGTGCGCGGACCGTGACTGACGGCCAGTTCGCTGACCTCCCAGGGCCGGGTGCCGGTCCGCTCGGACTTCGAGGGTTCCACGGCGACCAGCCGGGGCCCGTCGGCCCCCGCGCGCCACCGGGTGCCGGCCAGCACCGGGCTGGGCGTGCAGGCCGGTTCGACCAGGCAGTACCGGTAGGTGACCAGTTGCCGCCACTGGCCGGGGCGGTCCGGGGTCGGGGTCGGTTCGCCGCTGGGTTCGGCCCGCCACACCGCCACCCGCAGCGCCCGCAGCGAGGTGAACTGGCGGGCGAGGTCGTCCCGGGCGGCCGGCTCGGCGACGGCCAGGAACCCGGCCCGGTCGCCGCGCAGCAGCGCCTCGGCCTGCCGGTCGAGCTGGGCGCCGATCGCCCCGGCCAGCCGGGCGGCCGGACCGTCCGGCGTGCGGTCGGATCCGGGTGCCGGGTCACCGGCCGACCGGGGCGGTGGGTCCAGGAGCCTTCCCGCCACCAGCGCCGTCGGCAGCACGCAGCCCACCAGCGCGGCCACCACGGCGAGCGCGGTCCAGAGCGGCCAGCGCGCACGCCGTCGTGGTACCTGCCGCTCGTCCTCCACGGCGGGAGACTACGACATTCGGCGGTGGAGACCACCGGTCTCACCGGGTGGTCCGGGTGGCCGGCTTACCTAGACTCCAGGTCATGGCTGGTACCGGTCCCCGGCTCACCCCGCAGACGGTCGAGGTGTTGCGGCTGCTCCTCGCCGCGCCGCCCGTGCCCCGCTACGGACGGGACATCGCCCGGGAGACGAACCTCAAGACCGGGACCCTGCATCCGATCCTGGCCCGGCTGGAGCTGGCCGGCTGGCTGGAGAGTTTCTGGGAGGACCCGGCCGAGCACGAGGACCAGGGGCGGCCCCGCCGGCGGTACTACCGCCTGACCGGCGACGGGGTACGGGTGGCCCGTTCGGCGGTCGCCGCCCGGACCGGGGACGCGCCCGCCACCGCCCGGTCCGCCCTGCGGCCCCGGCCCGGTTTCTAGGCCGGCGGGACGGACCGGATGTCCGCGAGGAGGGTCGGCGGCGCGGTCGTCCGTCGCTGCGGGGCGGTCGCCGTGGTGACCGCGGACGCGGTGGGGATCATGGGTACCAGTCTCGGCCTGCTGGCCGGTCTGATCACCATGGCCGAGGCGGGCGGGTTGACGCAGAGCGCCGGCGGCGTGGGGGTGGCCGGCATGGGGGTGGCCCTGCTGCGGTTGAACGGTTTCCTCCGCGACCTGGGCGGGACGTTCGGGCCCGGGTCGGGTACCCGGCCGGTGGGGTACGGGTTCACCGAGCGGGTCGTGTCGTGGGCCGGGACGCTGCTGCCCCCGGCCAGCCGGCACCGCTACGTGGCGGAGTGGCACGGGCTGGCGCACGACGCCCTGCACGAGCCGGGCGCGCCGTGGCACCGTCCGCTGACCGAGGCGTTCCAGTACGTGCGGGCGGCCGTGGTGCTGGCGGTCGTCCTGCGTACCGCCGGACGGACCAACCGCTGAGCACCTGCGCGACCTGGTCGCCGGGGATCGACCCGCTGCGGACGTCGGGTCAATGCCGTGCCGGGTCGTGTTGGCGACACCGAAAAGACGCCCCGACACCTGGACCGGACTATCTCTAGCTAGGTAGTTTTCTGTGGTCGGCACCTCACCCGGTGTACCGACGACAGGGCCGGCTGCGGACCGCCGGTGACCACCGGAGAACGGGGGCGGTGGATCACGGCACGGACCCGCAGGGGCACCCGGTCTGGGCGGGCCGGCGGGCAAGGGGTCTCCGCCGGCCCGTTCCCACCCGCCTGCCGGCCGCACGCGTCGCCCGCACGGTGCCACCCCCGCCCGGGTCGCCCGCCGCACGCGCGCCGGCCGCACGGGCGGCTACCGCACGGGCGGCTACCGCACCGGCGGGCGGGTCACTTCCGGGAGACCAGGGCGCGGCCGAAGAAGACCAGGTTGGCCGGCCGCTCGGCGAGCCGGCGCATCAGGTAGCCGTACCACTGGTCGCCGTAGGGTACGTAGGTCCGCACGGTGTGTCCGGCGGCCACCAGCCGGGCCTGCTCCTCCGGTCGGATGCCGTAGAGCAGCTGGAACTCGAAGCTGTCCGGCCCCCGGTCGAACCAGCGCGCCCGGTCCTCCCCGATCGCGATCATGCGCGGGTCGTGGGTGGCGAGCATCGGGTACCCCTCGCCGGAGAGCAGCACGTTCAGGCAGCGGACGTAGGAGCGGTCCACGTCCCGGGCCGACTGGTACGCCACCGACTCCGGCTCCCGGTACGCGCCCTTGCACAGGCGTACCCGGGAACCGGCGGTGGCCAGGTCCCGGCAGTCCGCCTCGGTGCGCCGCAGGTACGCCTGGAGCACCGCCCCGGTACGCGGATGGTCCTTGCGCAGCTTCGCCAGGATGTCCAGCGTCGAGTCGGTGGTGGTGTGGTCCTCCATGTCCAGGGTGACCGTGGTGCCCGCCTCGTCGGCGGCGACGCAGATGGCCCGCGCGTTGTCGTAGGCGAGCTGCTCGTCGAACTTCTGGCCGAGCGCGGAGAGCTTGACGCTGACCTCGGCGGCCGGGGTGAGCCCGGCGGCGTGCAGCGCCCGCAGGAGGGTGCGGTACTCCTCCCGGGTGGCCTCGGCCTGCCCGGGGGTGACGGTGTCCTCGCCCAGGTGGTCGAGGGTGACCGTGAGGCCGCCAGCGACGAGTTCGCGGGTCGCGCGCAACGCGTCGTCGGTGCCGGTGCCGGCGACGAACCGGCGGACGACGTCCCGGGTGTAGGGAGCCGTCTCGACGAGCCGCTCCACCCGGGATGACCGGGCGGCGGCGAGGATGACCGAACGGAGCATGAGCTGAGCGTAACGCCAGCGGTCCGACCCGCGCCCGGCAGCGGCCCGCCCGACCGACGCGCCCGCCCGGCAGGAGCCCGCCCGACCGACGCGCCTCGCCCGGTAGCGGCCCGCCCGGCCGGCGGCCGGTGAACGCACCCCGCCCGGACCGGCCCCCGGCACCCGCACCGTCCGGCCCGACACCCTGCACGACCGGGGGACGACGAGGTGGCGGGCATGGGTTACAACGATGTCCGTGGAACAACGCTCACCCCGCCGGCTGCGGTCGGCCACCGTGCAGCTCGGCGCGCTGACCGCGCTCGCGCTGGCCCTGTCCGGCTGCAACATGACCGGCGACGACGACGATGACGACTGCGCCCTCGGCCCGACGGGCGGGGGCGACACCGTCGCGCTGGCGCTGCGGGTACCGGCCCCGGCGAGCGGGCGGGCCGAACCGGCCCCGGTCTCGCAGGCGGTGCCGGAGCGGGGCGGGTTCGGCACCCACCTCGCCTCCTGCGGCGGTTGACGTGCGCCGCGAGCCGCACACCCCGCGCGCCGGCTGGAACGAGACCATCCGCGAGCAGGGGCTGATCTACGTCGACACCGAGCTGCCCGACGGCGGCATCATGTCGTACTGGGACGAGACCGCCGGGTACGCCTTCGAGCTGGACGAGGTGCTCCGGCTGGAGGAGGCCACCGAGGAGCTGCACCGGATGTCGGTCGCCGCCGCCGAGCACGTGGTGGCCCGCAACCGGTACGCCGAGTTCGGCATCCCGGAGTGGGCGGCCGAGGCGGTGGCCCGGTCGCTGCGCGAACAGCCGCCCACCCTGTACGGCCGGTTCGACCTCTGCTACGACGGCTCGTGGCCGCCGAAACTGCTCGAGTACAACGCGGACACCCCGACCTCGCTGGTCGAGGCGGGCATCGTGCAGTGGTTCTGGCTGGAGGACACCCACCCCGACCTGGACCAGTGGAACAGCCTGCACGAGCGGCTGATCGCCGCCTGGCACCGGATCGGCCGGGGCCTGCACGAGCCGACCGTGCACGTGGCCTGGTCGAAGGAGGAGGAGGTCACCGCGGAGGACCAGATGACCGCCGGTTACCTCGCCGAGTGCGCCCGCCAGGCCGGGTTGAAGGTGGAGCTGATCACGATCCAGGAGGTCGGCTGGGACGGCCGGCGTTTCGTCGACGGCGCGGACCGGCCGATCACCACCTGCTTCAAGCTGTACCCGTGGGAGTGGATGCTCACCGAACCGTACGGGCGGCTCGCCCTGGAGCCGGGCACCCCGACCACCTGGATCGAGCCGGCCTGGAAGCTGCTGCTGTCGAACAAGGCGCTGCTGGCCGTGCTGTGGGAGCTGTACCCGGGACACGAGCTGCTGCTGCCGGCGTACCTCGACTCGCCCCGGGGGATGTCCGAGTACGTGGCGAAGCCGCTGCTGGGCCGGGAGGGCGGCTCGGTCCGGATCGTGACGGCCGGCGGTACGGAGATCAGCAATCCGAGCATCTACGGCGACGAGGGCTTCTGCTACCAGGAGTTCCGGGCACTGCCCGAGTTCGCCGGCAACCGGGTGGTGCTGGGGAGCTGGATCGTGGCCGGCGAGTCGGCCGGGGTGGGGCTCCGGGAGAGCCGGAGTCTGATCACCGACGGGTACGCCCGGTTCCTGCCCCACTACATCGATGCGCCACGCCCATCCTGAGTCGTCTACCGTTGAAGTGTGAACTTCGACGCGTACGCCCGGAACGGCGTTGACCTCGTCAACGCCCGTCTGGACGACCTCGACGACCTCCGTGCCCTCCTTCCCGCCGAGCACAGCAGGACGCGTGACGAGCTGGCCGAACGGGATCTGGCGATCTTCCGGCGGGCCCAGAAACGGCTGCGGGACGTCTTCGGGTACGGCACCTCCGGCCGGGACGCCGAGGCGGTGGCCGAGCTGAACGCCCTGCTCGAGGCGTACCCGGTGCACCCGCACATCTCCGGGCACGACTCCAGCGACTGGCACATGCACCCGGCGAGCCGGGGCGCCTCGATCGCGGTGGACTACCTGGCCGGCGCGGTGTGGGGGCTGTCGGTCTGGCTCTGCGAGTACGGCAGCGCCCGGTTCGGGGTGTGTGCGGACGAACGCTGCGGCAACGTCTACCTGGACACTTCGTCGAACTGTTGCCGGCGGTTCTGTTCGGAACGCTGCGCCACCCGGTCGCACGTGGCCGCGCACCGGGCCCGCAAGCGGGCCGCCAGCGAGTCGGTCACCGCCGGGCAGCCGCTCGCCCCGGTGAGCTGAGCCGGGCAGAGCCCCGGGCCGGTGAGCTGAGCCCGGCAGCCCCGGGGCCGCCGGCGGCCCCGGGGACGGTACGGGCGCTCAGGCCTCGATCGGGGACGGCGCGGTGAGGTGCTGTCGGGCGAACTCCAGGGCGGCCCGCAGGTCGGCCTCGCGCTCCGCGCGGCTCTTCGCGCCCCGGGTCGCCACCTCCACCGCCACCGAACCGGTGAAGCCCCGACCGGCCAGCGAGGAGAGCAGCGCGCCGCAGGGCTGGGTGCCCCGGCCGGGGACCAGGTGCTCGTCGCGTCCCTCGCCGGTGCCGTCGCCGAGGTGGACGTGGGCCAGCCGGTCCCCCATCCGGTCGGCCATCGCCAGCGAGTCGGTGTGCGAGGCGGCGCAGTGCGACAGGTCGAGCGTGTAGGCGTCGTACCCGGTCTCGGTCGGGTCCCAGCCCGGCACGTACGGGACGAACTGCCGGCCGGCCATCCGTACCGGGTACATGTTCTCCACCGCGAAGCTCAACCCGCCGTGCTGGCGGCCGATCTCGGCGATCCCGTCGGCGAAGCTCCGGGCGTAGTCACGCTGCCAGGTGAAGGGCGGGTGGACGACGACGGTCGGGGCCTCCAGGGTCTCGGCCAGCTCGGCCGCCTTCCGCAGCCGCTGCCACGGGTCGGGGCTCCACACCCGCTGGGTGACCAGCAGACAGGGCGCGTGCACGCTGAGCACCGGCACGCCGTAGTGCGCGGCGAGACCACGCAGCGCGCCGGCGTCCTGGCTGACGGCGTCCGTCCAGACCATCACCTCGACGCCGTCGTAGCCGAGCGCCGCGGCCAGTTGGAAGGCCGCCGCGGTCGGCTCGGGGAAGACCGAGGAACTGGAGAGGAGGACGGGAACGCGGGAAGTCACACGACCCAGGGTAACCCGCGTCGATGACGGCATCGTGACGAGCAGCCGCAAACCACCCGTAACCTCCGCGCCGGATCACAGCGGGGTCCGCGCCGGATCACACCGGCCCGAGGTGGTCCAGCCGGCGCAGGATGACCCCCTCCCGCAGCGCCCACGGGCAGATGTCCAGCGACTCGACGTCGAGCCGGCGCAGCACCGCCTCGGCCACCACCGCCCCGGCCAGAAGCTGGTGCGAGCGGCCGACGCTGACCCCCTCCAGGCCGGCGAGCTGGGCCGGCGGGATGTGCCGGACGAAGTTGAGCACCTGACGCAGCCCGGTACGGGTCAACCGGCGCGGGGCCCACAGGCCGGCGCTGGAGGGGGCCGCACCGGCCAGCCGGGCCAGCGTGCGGAACGTCTTCGAGGTGGCGACCGGCCGTTCCCAGCCGACGCCGGTCATCTGCTCGACCACCGGGTCGAGCATCCCGTCGACGTACTCCCGCAGGTCGTCGACGACCTCGGCCGGCGGCGGGGCCGCGCTGGTCGGGTCGACGGCGAGCCGGTCGCGGGTCAACCGGCCGGCCCCGAGCGGCAGCGACACCGCCACGTCCGGGTACTCGTCGATGCCGGCCGCGATCTCCAGCGAGCCGCCGCCGATGTCCAGCGCCAGCAGCCGCCCGGCCGACCAGCCGAACCACCGGCGGACGGCGAGGAAGGTCAGCCGCGCCTCGTCCGCCCCGGCCAGCACCTCCAGCCGTACGCCGGTCTCCTCGCGGACCCGGGCCAGCACCTCGGCGGCGTTGGTGGCGTCCCGGACGGCGGAGGTGGCGAAGGCGAGCAGGTCCTCGGTGTCCAGCCGGGTGGCCGCCTCCCGCGCCGTCCCGACCGCCGCCACCAGGGCGTCGGCACCCGCGTCGGTCAGCGCGCCGTCCGGGCCGAGCTGCTCGGCCAGCCGGAGCACCGCCTTCTCGGAGTGCGCCGGCCACGGGTGCGCGCCGTGATGCGCGTCCACCACCAGCAGGTGCACCGTGTTGGAACCGACGTCGAGAACTCCCAGTCGCATGGGGAAGACACTAGGTCCCGCACGATCGTCCGGCTCGCCGGCCGGGCGGCACCGCTGGGCGTACCCTGGCCGAATGAGCGTTCCGGTGGAGATCCGAGTGCTGGTGGACGACCCGGCCGACCCGCGCAGCCGGGAGGTCGCGCTGGATTTCCCCCGGGAGTGGATCGAGTTCGTCGACCCGGCCGACGAGCAGCACGTGGTACGCGCCGACCTGACCTGGCTGCTGTCCCGGTGGACGTGCGTGTTCAGGCGCGGCTGCCACGGCATCGTCGCCGGTCGGGCCGCGGACGGCTGCTGTTCGCACGGCGCGTTCTTCACCGACGCCGACGACGAGAAGCGGGTCCGGGCCGCCGCGAAGCGGCTCACCCCGCAGACCTGGCAGCACCACCGGCGCGGCTTCAAGAACTGGACCGAGGTGGACACCATCGACGGCGAGAAGCCGGCCCGGCGGACCGCCACCCAGGGGCCCGACGGGCCCTGCGTCTTCCTCAACGACGCCGACTTCGCCGGTGGGGGCGGCTGCGCGCTGCACGCCCAGGCGCTGCGCGACGGCGTGCACCCGCTGGAGTACAAGCCGGACGTCTGCTGGCAGTTGCCGATCCGGCGGGACCAGGAGTGGCGCAAGCGGCCGGACGACACCCAGGTGCTGGTGTCGACCCTGGCGGAGTTCGACCGGCGGGGCTGGGGGTCGGGCGGGCACGACCTGGACTGGTGGTGCACCTCGTCACCGGACGCGCACGTCGGCGGCGAGCCGATGTACCTGTCGTACGCCCCGGAGCTGACCGCGCTGATCGGCGCCGCCGCGTACGCCCGGCTGGCCGAGCTGTGCGCGGCCCGGTACCGGCAGGGCCAGATCGCCCCGCACCCGGCCAGCCCGGCCTGATCCACGCCCAGCCGGTTCTGGTAGCACGGTTGATATCATCGGGGGCATGGCGATGACCCTGCGACTGGATGACGAGCGTGAGGCCCAGCTCCGGCTGGCGGCCGAGGAGGAGGGCCGCGCCATGCACGCGGTCGTGGTCACCGCCATCGACGACTACCTGGCCCGACGAGACGCCAAGCAGTTCGAAAACCTCACGGACGAGATCATCGAGCGGCACGCCACCCTGCTGGCCAGGTTGGCCGAGTAGTGTCCCGGGATCTCTACTACCCGACGCTGGCGGACGTGGCCCGGTTGGCCGACAAGCTCGGCCTCCGGATCCGCGACGCGGGGCTCATCGAGTCCGCTCTGGCCCGACCCCAGACCAGCGTTTTCGGCCAGGCCGCCTACCCCGACACCTGGACCAAGTCGGCAGCCCTGCTCCATTCCCTGGTGGGCAACCACCCGTTCCTAGACGGCAACAAGCGTATGGGCTGGATCGTCGCGGTGGCTTTCCTGCGCCGCAACGGCGCGGTCACCCCGAGTCAGCTCACCGGCGCGGATCAGGACGCGGCATACGACCTGGTGATCGGGGTGGCCGAGGGGCGGATCACCGAGGTGGATCAGATCGGGGACCTGCTCCGCAAGGTGTTCTGACCGCCTGCCCCACCCCGGCCAGTCAGCTCCGGCTGGAGACGTCCCCGGCACCGGTGTCCGGCGGGCCGACGACGATCCCGTCCTCGTCGGCGCACACCCATACGCCGGGCGGGAAGACGCAGTTGCCGAAGAAGACCGGCACGTCCCGTTCACCGGCCCCGGTCTTGGTGCTCTTGCGCGGGTTCGAGCCGAGCGCCTTGATGCCGATCGGGAGTACGCGCAGGTCGGCGACGTCCCGGACGGCCCCGTTGACGATCACGCCGGCCCAGCCGTTCGCCACCGCCAGGCCGGCGATGACGTCACCGACCAGTGCCGCGTGCACCGATCCGCCGCCGTCGACCACCAGCACCCGGCCCTCCCCCGGCTCGGCGAGGATCGACTTCAGCAGGGCGTTGTCCTCGAAGCAGCGTACGGTGACCGCCGGGCCGTGGAAGGCGGGCCGGCCGCCGTACTGCCGGAACTGGGTGTCGCAGGAGCCGAGCGCGTCGCCGTACCGGTCGTAGCGGTCGGCGGTGCGGGGAGCAGCGGACATGGTGTTTCCTTTCTCTCTCACTCGGGTTCCGGGGGTTCGGGTGGTGCGGCGGGCAGGCCGGTGGCGGCGACAGCGGCCCCGGCCAGGCCCAGCGCGGTGCAGGCGAGCACCCCGGCGGCCCCGGTGCCGGCGGCGAGCACCCCGGCGGTGCTGGGGATCAGCACCTGGCCGAGGCGGTTGCCGGTCAGCCGCAGGGACATCGCCCGCCCGCGCAGGCCGGGCGGGGCCGACTCGGCGAGGAACGACATGGTGAGGGGCTGACCGGCCCCCAGGCCCAGGCCGGCGACGGTGATCACCACGGCCATCGCCCAGAACGGCAGCGGCGGCAGCAGCAGGCCGAGGCCGACGGCGGAGAGCGCGACGGTGGCGATCAGCAGCCGACGCCGCCCGACGGCGGCCACCAGCCGGCCGAGCAGCAGCCGCGAGGCCATCGACGCGCCCGCGCGCAGCGCCAGCAGGACACCGATCGAGCCGGCCGCGATGTCCCGTTCGGCACCGAGGGCGGGCAGGTAGAACAGGGTGATGTCGACGGCGGCCAGCACCACGCAGCTGACCGTGAGGGCGCGGACCAGTCCGGGTTGGCGGAGCAGGCCGCGGACCCCGCCGGCGGCCGGGCCGGCCGCCCGCCGGTGGTGACCCGAGGGACGTAGCAGCGCCGACGTGACCAGCAGCGGCAGGGCCAGCACGGTGGCCCCGACGAAGATCGCCCCGGTGTCGGGGATCGGGCGGTCACCGCCGAAGGCCACGATCAGGCCCGGACCGACCGCCTGGCCGAGCGAGGCGGCGAAGGTGTAGTAGCCGAACGCCGCGTCGTAGCGGTGCGCCGGGACCCGGTTGGCGACCAGGGCCTGCTGCCCGACCACCGCGCAGAGGTGTCCGGTGCCGAGCAGCACGGTGGCCGCCACCAGGCCGGCCACGGTGTCGCCGGCCAGTACGAACCCGGCCCCGGACGCGACCAGCAGCGCCGATCCGGTGAGCATCACCCGCCGCTCGCCGAACCGGTCGACCGCCTGCCCGGAGGGGACGGCCAGCAGCAGCGGGACCACCGCGAAGCTGGCCCCGAGCGCCCCCAGCCAGGCGGCCGGGACGTCCAGTTCCAGGGCCCGGTAGCTGGCCGCCGGCCGCAGCATGAAAGTGACCGCCTGCACCACGACGGTGTGCGCGACCAGCAGCCCCAGCTGGCCGCGCGGCAGCCGGCCGGGACCGTCGGGCACGGCGCGCGGCGGCAGCCCGGGGCCGCCCGGCCCGGCGCGGCGGTCGCCCACTCAGCCGCTCTTGACCGCGAGCACCGGGCAGTCCACCCGGAGCAGGACCTCCTGCGCGGTGGAACCCATGATCAGCTTGCCGACCGCGGTACGGTGCCGCACCCCGATCACCACCAGCGACACGTCCCCGGCCCCGGCCAGCTCGACGATCTCCTCGGCGGCGTCCCGGCCCCGCACCAACTGCCGGACGGTGTGCGGCACCCCGGTGGCGGTCAGCTCCGCCCCGACCCGGGCCAGGTCGTCCTCCTGGGCGTACCGGGGGTCGACGTACGCGTCGCCGCGCGAGGTGTTCACCACCAGCAGCGGCTCGTCCCGGAACCGGGCCTGCTCGACGGCGGCCCGCAGCACCGCCGCGCCCAGTGGCGAGGGCACGTAGCCCACCAGCACGGTCACCCGGTCACCATCCTCTCCCGGACCGGGCGGACCACGAACCGCCCGATCAACGGCCAGCACAGCACCACCACGATGGCGGCGTAGATCAGGTACGACACCCAGCCGCCGAGCAGCCCGGTGACCTCCCCGCCGGAGAGCTGCAACGCCCGCCGGCCCTGGAGTTCCGCCCGGGGACCGAGGATCACCCCGACGATCAGCGGCAGGATCGGCAGCCCGAACCGGCGCATCCCGAAACCGAGCAGGCCCAGGGTGAGCAGCAGGAACAGGTCGAAGGGCGAGGCGTTGACCGCGTACGCGCCCATCGAGGCGAAGAACAGGATCCCGGCGTACAGGTAGGGGCGGGGGATCCGCAGCAGCCGGGCCCAGGCCGGCGCGAGCGGCAGGTTGAGCACCAGCAGCAGCAGGTTGCCCACGAAGAGGCTGGCGATCAGCGTCCAGACCAGGGTGGACTCCCGCTCGAACAGCAGCGGGCCGGGCTGGATGCCGTACTGCTGGAAGGCGGCCAGCATGACCGCGGCGGTGGCGTTGGTGGGCAGCCCGATCGCCAGCATGGGCACCAGCGTGCCGGCCGCCGAGGCGTTGTTGGCCGCCTCCGGACCGGCCACCCCCTCGATCGCGCCCCTGCCGAACTCCTCCGGGTGCTTCGACAGCTTCTTCTCCGTCGCGTACGACAGGAAGGTGGGGATCTCCGCCCCGCCGGCCGGCAGCGCCCCGAACGGGAAGCCGTACGCGGTGCCGCGCAGCCAGGGCTTCCAGGAGCGTTTCCAGTCCTGCCGGCCCATCCACGGGCGGCCCACCGGGATCACCTCGGCGGCCCGTCGCCGCAGGTGCGCGGCGATCCACAGCGCCTCGCCGACGGCGAAGATGCCGACCGCCACCACGACCACGTCGATGCCGTCGGCGAGCTGCGGGAGTCCGAAGGTGAGCCGCTGCTGGCCGCTCACCGCGTCGATCCCGACGATGCCGATGACCAGGCCGAGCAGCAGTGACGCGAGGCCACGCACCCGGGACGCGCCGAGTACGGCGGTCACCGCCACGAACGACAGCAGCATCAACGCGAAGTAGTCCGGCGCGCCGAGACTGATCGCGAACGCCACCACCGGCGGGGTGACCAGCACCAGCAGCAGGGTGGCGATGGTGCCGGCGACGAACGAGCCGACCGCGGCGGTGGCCAGCGCCTGCGCCGCCCGACCCGCCCTGGCCATCTTATTGCCCTCGATCGCGGTGATCACGGAGGAGGACTCGCCGGGCGTGTTCAGCAGGATCGAGGTGGTCGAGCCGCCGTACATGCCGCCGTAGAAGATGCCGGCGAACATGATGAACGCCTGGGTGGGTTCCATCCCGTAGGTGACCGGCAGCAGCAGCGCCACGGTCATCGCCGGGCCGATGCCGGGCAGCACGCCGACCGCGGTGCCGATGGTCACGCCGAGCAGCGCGATGAGCAGGTTCGTCGGGGTCAGCACGTTGGCGAACCCGTCGAGCAGGTTACCGAGGTCGTCCATCACAGGATCCCTTGCAGCACGCCGGCCGGGAGGTTGACGCCGAGCCCGATGGCGAACGTGTAGAAGGTGACCAGGGCCAGCGCGACGGCGATCAGCAGGTTCCGGACGTGGTGCCGGTTGCCCAGGGCGAAGGCCGAGCCCCAGAACAGCAGGGTGCCGCTGATCACCCAGCCGAGCGGTTCGATCAGTACCGCGTTCACCAGGAACGCGCCGATCAGCAGCAGCACGGTCCGCCAGTCGATCGGGCTGCCCAGGTCGACGTCCTCGCCGGCCTCCGGCTCACCGGCCCCGCCGCGCGCCACGTCGACGGCGTATATTCCGGCGACCAGCAGCAGCAGGACGCCGAGCAGCAGCGGGACCGGCTTCGGGCCGACCGGGTCGGCCGGGCTGATGGCGTGCCCGATCCGGGTGGCGTCGACCACGACCAGCACCCCGATCAGGGCGAGGAAGGCGCACACCCCGTACTGGGCCCGGTCCCGGACCGGCCCGCGGTCGGCGGCCCGGGGTGGGTCGGCGGCCCCGCCCGGGTCCGCCGGAGCGGTCCCGGGGTCGGGTGGGGCGGCCCCCGGGTCGGGCGGGGCGGTCACCGGGTCCGGCCGGGAGACCGCCGGTTCCGGTGGGGCGCTCCCCGGGTCGGGTCGGGAGGTCATCGTGGTCACGCCAGTCCGAGCTGGCTGAGCAGTTCGGCCACCGACCGGTCCTGCTCGGTGAGGAAGGTGGCGAAGGCGTCCCCGGTGACGAACGCGTCGGTCCAGCCGCGCTTGGCCAGCTCGGCCTTCCACTCGGCGGACTCGTGCATCCGGGTCAGGGCGTCGATCCAGACCTGCCGGTCGGCGTCGCTGATCCCGGGCGGGGCGACCATGCCGCGCCAGTTGGTGAAGACCAGGTCGATGCCGGCGGACTTCAAGGTGGGCACCTCCTTGAGCGCCTCGATGGGCTGCTCGCTGGTGACCGCGAGGACCCGCACCTGGCCGGCCTCGACCTGGTCGAGGAACTCGCCGAAGCCGCTGGCCCCGAAGGCCACCTTGCCGCCGAGCACCGCCGGCAGCAGTTCGCCGCCGCCGTCGTAGGAGACGTAGTTGACCTGCCGGGGGTCGATGCCGACGGTCTTGGCGAGCTGCATGGGCAGCAGGTGGTCCGGGCCGCCGGGCGAGGAGCCGCCGCCGACCGCGATGCCCTTCGGGTCGGCCTTCCAGGCCGCGACCAGGTCACCGATCGTCCGGTACGGGGAGTCCTTCGGCACCACGATCGCGCCGGCCTCCTCGATCAGCTTCGCCAGCGGGGTGGTCTGGGTCAGCGTCGCCGCCGACTTGGCGGTGTACGAGGCACCGACCACGCCCAGCCCCATCTGCATGGCGAGCTTGCCGTTGCCCTTTTCGTTGACGGTCCGCTGGAGGCCGACCGTGCCGCCGGCCCCGGGCAGGTTGAACACCTGCACGCCGGTGGCGATCTTCGCGTCCTCCATCACCTTCGCGGCGGTCCGGGCGGTGGTGTCGTACCCGCCGCCGGGGCTGTTCGGCACCATGATCCGCAGACCGGTGGCCGGCTCGTCGCCGGCCGGGCCGCTGTCGTCCGGTCCGGCGGTCGCGCCGCAGGCAGCCAGGGCCAGCACCGTGGCGGCGGCGACGCCCATGACCAGCACGTTTCTCCTAGTTGCCATCTTGTTTCTCTTCCGTTTCGAGTGAGTCCGGCGGCAAGATGATGGCTTCTGCACCCACCCTGCGTCTGCGTTGTGTCACCAGCGGAAGTTGAGGTCTTTGTGGTCGCGATCACGTCTCGCCGCCGCTCCCTGGCCGGGCAGCTGCTCTTCCTCCAGCTCGCCATCATCGTGGTGGTGCTGGTGGCGGTCGCCGCGGTGTCGCTGGCCCAGTCCGCGGCCACCTTCAACCGGGTCGAGGGACGTCGGGTCGCCGCGCTCGGCGAGCAGCTCGCCGGTAGCCCGCTGCTGCGGGACCGGCTCACCCGCCCGGCGCCCCGCGAGACGATCGCCCCGCTGGTGCAGAACGCGCTGACCCAGTCCGGGGTGACCACGGTGACCGTGGCCGACGACCGGGGCCGGGTGGTCAGCTCCACCAACCCGACCCTGGTGGGCGAACCGGTGCTGCTCGGCGACCCCCGGGTGGCCGAGGGCCGGAGCTGGTCGGGCGAGCTGGAGGTCAACGGCAGCCGCGAACTGGTCGCCCAGGTGCCGGTGCTGGGGGCCGGGGAGGAGAACCTCGGCCGGCAGCTCGGCGTGGTGGTCATCGGGGAGGCGTCGCCGACCTGGTCGCAACGGCTGGTCGGGGCGTCCTCGTACCTGTTCACCTACCTGGGGATCGCCAGTCTGCTGGGGGTGCTCGGGTCCTGGTTGCTGGCCCGACGGATCAAGCGGCAGACCCTCGGCCTGGAACCCCGGGAGATCGCCGGGCTGGCCGAGCACCGGGAGGCGCTGCTGCACGGCATCGCCGAAGGGGTGGTCGCGCTGGACCCGCAGCAGCGGATCACCCTGGTCAACGCGGTCGGCCGCCGCCTGCTCGACCTGCCCGAACACTGCCTCGGCCGGAGCCTGGCCGAGCTGGGCATCGCCGGCCGGCTCCGGGACGTCCTGGCCGGGGCCGGCCCGCAGGCCCGGGACCAGGTGGTGGTCCGGCGGGGTCGGGTGCTGGTGATGAACCGGATGACGGTGGACAAGGACGGCCACCGGCTCGGGTCGGTGACCACCCTGCGGGACCGGACCGAGCTGGCCCGGCTGGAGCAGGAGATCGGCTCGTTCCGCAGTACGACCGAGCTGCTGCGGGCCCAGACCCACGAGTTCGCCAACCAGTTGCACACCATCTCCGGGCTGATCCAGATCGGCGAGCACGACGAGGTGGTGCGGTACGTCGACGCGCTGAGCCGACGCCGGGCCTCGCTGGACGTGACCGTCACCGGCCGGATCCAGGACACCGCGGTCGCCGCGCTGCTGATGGCGAAGTCGGCGGTGGCCGCGGAACGCCGGGTCGAGCTGCGGATCTCCGACCGGACCGGACTGGACCGGCTGCCCCCGGACGTCTCGGCGGACGTGGCCACGGTGCTCGGCAACCTGGTGGACAACGCGGTGGACGCGGCGGCGGGCACCGCCGGGCCGGGGGTCGGCGCGGACGACGCCGCCTGGGTGGAGGTCGAGCTGCGGCGGGACGCCTCGTCGGTGGAGATCGTGGTCCGGGACTCCGGGCCCGGCGTCGCCCCCGAACTGGCCCAGGAGGTCTTCACCCACGGCTTCACCACCAAGGCCGCCCAGGGTGGCGAACGCGGCATCGGGCTGGCCCTCACCCGGCTGGTCTGTCACCGCCGGGACGGCGAGATCGCGGTGACGAACACCGGGGACGGCGCGATGTTCACCGCCCGGATGTCGGTACCCCCGGTCACCCCGGACCAGGTACCCGGGCCGGCCGGCCCGCTGCTGGAGGAGGCACGATGATCGGCGTACTGGTGGTCGACGACGACTTCATGGTGGCCCGCATCCACTGCGGTTTCGTGGCGCGGACCGAGGGCTTCCAGGTGCTCGGCACCGCGAGCAGCGGTGCGCAGGCGGTCACCGAGGTCGACCGGCTCCGGCCCGACCTGGTGCTGCTCGACCTGTACCTGCCCGACATGTTCGGGCTGGACGTGGTGACCCGGCTACGGGCGGCCCGACAGGACTGCGACGTACTGGTGATCAGCGCCGCCCGGGAGGCCGAGACAGTACGCCGGGCGGTCCGCTACGGCGCGGTCAACTACCTGCTCAAGCCGTTCGGCTTCGACGAGCTGCGGACCCGGCTGGAGCAGTACGCGGCCCGGCGCGGCGTGCCCCGGGCCGGGCTGGTCAACGACCAGGCCGACGTCGACCGGGTGCTGCACCGCAGCGGCACCCTCGCGTCGGCCCTGCCCCGGGGGCTCAGCGCCGAGACCGCCGAACTGGTCGAACGTGCCCTCCGCGAGCATCCGGGCACGTTCTCGGCCGCCGAGTGCGCCGGCCAGGTCGGCATCTCCCGGGTCAGCGCCCGCCGCTACCTGGAGCACTTCGCCGGCACCGGACGGGCCGAGGTGACGCTGCGCTACGGCGCGGCCGGTCGCCCGGAACGGCGGTACGGCTGGGTCGGCTGACCGCTCACCCGACCTTCGGCTGACGTTCCCCAGCGGTCCGGGCCCACCGAGAGCGTCGGTTACGGCTCGAACTTGTAGCCGAGGCCGCGCACGGTGACGATGAAGCGGGGCGCGGACGGCTCCGGTTCGATCTTCGAGCGCAGCCGCTTGACGTGCACGTCCAGGGTCTTGGTGTCACCGACGTAGTCCGCGCCCCAGACCCGGTCGATCAGCTGCCCCCGGGTGAGCACCCGGCCGGCGTTGCGCAGCAGCAGCTCCAGCAGCTCGAACTCCTTGAGCGGCAGCTGCACCGGAGCGCCGTCCACGGTCACCACGTGCCGTTCGATGTCCATCCGGACCGGGCCGGCGGCCAGCGTCGGCCCGCCCGACTCGACGGCCTCGACGCTCTGCCGGCGCAGCACCGCCCGGATCCGGGCGACCAGCTCACGCGGCGAGTACGGCTTGGTGACGTAGTCGTCCGCCCCGATCTCCAGGCCGACCACCTTGTCGATCTCGCTGTCCCGGGCGGTGACCATGATGATCGGTACGTGCGACCGCTGGCGGAGCTGCCGGCACACCTCGGTACCGGACATCTCCGGCAGCATCAGGTCGAGCAGGACGATGTCCGCGCCGGTCCGGTCGAATTCGGTGAGGGCGGAGGTACCGGTCGGGGCGACGGAGACCTCGAAGCCCTCCTTCCGGAGCATGTACGACAGGGCGTCGGAGAAGGACTCCTCGTCCTCGACCACCAGAACGCGGCTCAACGGGTCTTCCTTTCGGTGCGGTCAGGCCGACCGGAACTCGGCCGGGTCGGCCTCGATCCCAGCGGACTGGAGTGTCGCTTCCAGGTCGTCCGGCGGACGGGCGGGCAGCCGGAGGGTGAACGTCGACCCACCACCAAGAGTGCTCGACACCTCGACCCGTCCGCCATGGTTGCTCGCGATGTGCTTCACGATGGCCAACCCGAGGCCGGTGCCGCCGGTGGAGCGCGACCTGGCCTGGTCAGCCCGGTAGAACCGCTCGAAGATCCGGTCCACGTCGGTCGGCGCGATGCCGATGCCCTGGTCCGCGACCGCGATCTGGACGAACTCGTCGTCGCTACGGGTGGTGACGGTGACGGTGGTGTCCTCGCCGGAGTAGATGATGGCGTTCTCCACCAGGTTCGCCACCGCCGTGGCGATCTGGTTGTCGTTGCCGTACACGGTGATGCCCCGCTCGCCGGTGACGGCGATCTCGACCCGCCGGGCGGCGGCCGTGGTGCGGGTCCGGTCGATCATCTCGGCGATCACCCAGTCCACCGCCACCGGCTCCGGGGCCGGCTGCGGTTCGGCGCCCTGGAGGCGGGTCAGTTCCAGCAGTTCCTGTACCAGCCGGCCCAGCCGGGTCGACTCGTGCTGGATCCGCTCCGCGAACCGGCGCGCCGCCAGCACGTCCTCCGAGCGGTCACCGCCCGGGGCGCCGCCGACGGTCGTACCGGTGGCGGCCGGGGTCGCCGCCGGCCCGGTGGCAGTCGGCGGCTCGGTGGCGTCGAGCAGCGCCTCGGCGAGCAGTTGCAGCGCGCCGATCGGGGTCTTCAGTTCGTGGCTGACGTTCGCCACGAAGTCCCGGCGGACCCGGGCCAGCCGGTGCGACTCGGTCACGTCGGCGGCCTCGACCGCCACGTAGCCGGCCCCGATGCCCATCGCGCGCAGGTGCACGCCGAGCGGGTCCGGGCCGACGTTGTCGCGGCCCCGCGGCAGGTCCAGTTCGATCTCGCGGCGCACGCCGGTCCGCCGCACCTGCCCGGCGAGGGTACGGATCAACGGGTGGGCGGCCATCGAGCCGGGGGTGGCACCGGTGCGGAGCAGCCCCATCGCGCGGGCCGCCGGGTTGACCAGCACCGGTACGTCGTCGGGGCCGAGCACGACCACGCCGGCCCGGAGGGAGTCGATCGTCTTACGGCCGAGCCCGGAGAGCCCGCCCTGCTGGTCGTCGGCTATCGCGGGCCTCCCCATGTTCCAGACGGACCGGACGGCCCGTCGCGGACCGCGGACCCGGCGGACGGCACGGGCCAGCAGCAGCCCGGCGGCCATGCCGGCCACCAGCCCCACCAGTACGCCGACCGGCACCGCCCAGTTCACCCGGCGATCGTATGGTCATTGTTCATCTGGGGATCGCGCAGAACGGGATGAATCACACTCACTTCCGGGAAAGTTCACCGGCCGGCCGGTCCGTGTTCACCGAGGTTCACCCTGGTCGCGTCCGACCCGCCTACGGTGGGCGCCACACCCCCCGCGACCGTCCCCGACCAGGGGCGGCCACCGACCGAAAGACGTGACGATGCGCGACGAGTTCCAGGCCGACCTGCAGACGGTCAGTCAGTTGCTGGTGGAGATGGCGGACGCCATCCGGGACGCGATGCGGCAGGCCACCCGCGCCCTGCTCACCGCCGACCGCCGGGCGGCCGAGACGGTGATCGCCCGGGACGCCGAGATCGACGGACGCTACCGGGACGTCGAGGAGCGGGTCTGCGAGCTGCTCGCCCGGCAGGCTCCGGTCGCCTCCGACCTGCGCGCGGTGATCACCGCCCTGCACGTCGCCGCCGACCTGGAGCGGATGGGCGACCTGGCCGACCACGTGGCGAAGACCGCGCTGCGCCGGCACCCCTCCCCCGCCGTACCGGCCGAACTGCGGCCGATCTTCACCGAGATGGCCGGTATCGCGGACCGGATGGCCGGGAAGATCTCCGGCGTGCTGGCCGCCCCGGACGCGCAACTCGCCGCCGAGCTGGACTCCGACGACGACGCCATGGACGACCTGCACCGCAGCCTGTTCGGGGTGCTGCTCGACGACGCCTGGCCGTACGGGGTCGAGACGGCGATCGACGCGACCCTGCTGGGCCGCTTCTACGAGCGCTTCGCCGACCACGCGGTCAACGCCGGCGAGCACGTGGTCTACCTGATCACCGGCGAGACCGTCTGAGCCGGCGGACGTACGCGCCCGCCGGGGCGGTCCGGGCCGGACAGCCCTCGCCCGGACGTACGCCGGGGCACCCGGTAGCCGGACGATCGGCCACCCGGTGCCCCGGCGGAACGCGCGTACTCAGCGGCCCTGGTTGGCGACCGCGGCGGCGGCCTCCTTCGCGGCGGCCGGGTCGAGGTAGGTGCCGCCCAGGGTGAGCGGACGCAGGTGCGGGTCGAGGTCGTAGCGCAGCGGGATCCCGGTCGGGATGTTCAGCTGGGCGATCTCCTCGTCGCTGATCTGGTCCAGGTGCTTGACCAGGGCGCGCAGCGAGTTGCCGTGCGCGGCCACCAGGACGGTCCGGCCGGCGAGGACGTCCGGCACGATCGAGTCGTACCAGTACGGCAGCATCCGCTCGACGACGTCCTTGAGGCACTCGGTCCGCGGCATCAGCTCGGTCGGCAGCAGCGCGTACCGGGGGTCGCCGACCTGCGACCACTCGTCGTCGTCGGCGATCGGCGGCGGCGGGGTGTCGTACGAGCGCCGCCAGAGCTGGAACTGCTCCTGGCCGTACTCGTCGAGGGTCTGCTTCTTGTTCTTGCCCTGGAGGGCGCCGTAGTGGCGCTCGTTGAGCCGCCACGACCGGCGCGCCGCGATCCAGTGCCGGTCGGCGGCGTGCAGCGCCAGCTCGGCGGTGCGGATCGCCCGGCGCAGCAGGCTGGTGTGCACCACGTCCGGGAGCAGGCCGTGCTCGCGGAGCAGCTCGCCGCCGCGCCGCGCCTCGCCCTCGCCCTTGGCGGTCAGGTCGACGTCGACCCAGCCGGTGAAGAGGTTCTTGGCGTTCCAGTCGCTCTCGCCGTGCCGCAGCAGGACCAGCGTCCCGACGGTGGGCCCTTCGCTCGCAGTCATGGGGATCATCCTGCCCGACCCGGGGCGCGGGCACGCGGCGGGTGGCGGTGACGACCACCACGTGGAAAAGCGGATGACCTGGGTACCGGCCGCTGACTAGGTTGTAAGGCGCTACACATCGGTCGGTCATTACGGAAGCGGGGCGCGGGGTGCGGACGATACGGGGCTGGTTCCGGGAGACCACCGGTGACCTACCGGTCACCTTCTGGTACCTCTGGACCGGAACCCTGATCAACCGCCTCGGTTCGTTCGTCCTGATCTTCCTCGCCATCTACCTGACCCGGGAACGCGGCTTCTCCGAACTCCAGGCCGGGCTGGTGCTCGGCCTCTGGGGCGTCGGCGGCGCGGTCGGCACCACCGTCGGCGGTACGCTCACCGACCGCTGGGGGCGACGGCCGACCCTGCTCACCGCCCACGTCGGCGCGGCGGCCATGATGCTCGCCCTCGGCTTCGCCCGCGACCTGTGGACGCTGGCCGCCGGCGCGCTGCTGCTCGGGCTGTTCGCCGAGGCGGCCCGGCCGGCCTTCGGCGCGATGATGATCGACGTGGTGCCGGAGAAGGACCGGCTCCGCGCCTTCTCGCTGAACTACTGGGCGATCAACCTCGGCTTCGCCTGCGCCGCCATCCTGGCCGGGCTCGCCGCCGAGGTCGGCTACCTGCTGCTCTTCGTGGTCGACGCGGTCACCACCCTGACCACCGCCGTGATCATCTTCGTGAAGGTCCGGGAGACCCGGGTGGTCGGCGCGGCGACCACCGGCGCGGTCCACACCGCCCGGCGGGGCGCGTTGCGCACCATCCTCACCGACCGGATCTACCTCGGTTTCGTGGCCCTCAACCTGCTCAGCGCGCTGGTCTTCCTCCAGCACATCTCGATGCTGCCGATCGCGATGGGCGAGGACGGCCTCTCCACCGCCACCTACGGGTCGGTGATCGCGCTCAACGGCGTGCTGATCGTGGCCGGGCAGCTCTTCGTGCCCCGCCTGATCCGGGGGCGGAGCCGTTCGCACGTGCTGGCCCTCGCCGCGGTGGTCATGGGGGTCGGTTTCGGGCTGACCGCGTTCGCCGAGGCGGCCTGGTTCTACGGGCTCACCGTGCTGATCTGGACCCTCGGCGAGATGCTGAACTCCCCGTCGAACTCCACCCTGATCGCCGAACTCTCCCCGGCCGAGCTACGCGGCCGCTACCAGGGCGTCTTCTCGCTCTCCTGGCAGGTGGCCGGGGCCAGCGCGCCGATCCTCGGTGGCCTGGTCCGGCAGGAGGCGGGCAACGTCACGCTCTGGCTGGGCTGCGCCGCGATCGGTGGCGTGACGGCGCTCTTCCACCTGCTCTCCGGGCCGGCCCGGGAACGTCGGGCGGCCAGCCTGCGTCGGCCGGCCGTCGCAGCGCCGGAGCCGGCCACCGTCCCCGTCCCACCCGTACCGCAGGTGGCGAAGGCAGCGACCCCCGCCCCCACCCGCTGAGCACCCCGACGCCGGGAAAGCCGAGGTCTGCCGGGGATGGCTGACCGGGGCAGCACTCCGCCGCCTCTCCACGCCGCCCCGAGACGGCTGGCTCCGGCCGCCGGCCCTGCCCACGGCACTGCGGGTGGCCCGGAGACGGCGAAGGCGTCCATCCCGACCCCCGTCGGCATGGACGCCCGCGTCGTGCACCCGGCGGCGGCGGGCGACACTCACCCCCGTAAGCGTCGCCCGCTCGCGCCGCCGGTTCAACAGGTGGGCGCCGTCCCCCAACGGCGTTCGCCACCCGTCCCCCACGTCACACCTGGTGCGCGGACCTGATCGATCCGCCGCTCCCCCGAACGTTTCCAAGCGTGGCGTAGGGCAATAAAGCTAGTTCGGTCAGTTTCCCAAGACAACTGTTTCGGGCTGTCTCACCGGTCACAGCCGGTTACCTGACTCCACCGTTGACAACAGCGGCATACCCGCTCCGCGTCCCGGCAAACGAGTCAGGCGTCTTCCCGATCGGGGGACTCGGTACGGAAGAAGTTGCTGGGCCGGCCGTTGCGCAGCTGCTCCTGGTAGATCAGGTTCAGGCGGCGCTCGTCGAACGTCTTGAACCACTCGTTCCAGGTGATCGGGCGCAGCCGTCGACTCTGCCGGTACCCCGGGAAGTCGAAGGTCAGTACCCCGGCCCGGCCGTCCCGCTCGGTCCCGGCGATGGTCGCCGGCTTCGCCTTGCGGGCCCGCGCCCAGCGCTGGATCACCTCGTGGTTGGTGGTGACCAGGCTGCGGCCGGGCCGCTCGGGCTGGTCGGCCAGCGACACGATCTGCTGCGACGACCGCACCGACCGGCCCGACGTCGGGCCGGACCGACCGGACACCGCCCGACCGGACGTGGCACGGGCCGACGTGGACCGGGCTGATGTGGACCCGCCTGACGTGGACCTGGCCGAGGTCGCGCGGGCCGCCGTGGACCGGCCTGACGTTGACCGGGCCGCCGTGGACCGGGCCGCCGTGGACCGGGCCGCCGTGGACCGGCCTGACGTGGCGCGGGCCGCCGTGGACCGGGTGGAGGAGGTGGCGCGGGCCCTGATCGCGCCCGCCTTCGCCCCCGGACCGGCCGACTTCGCCCCGGACGCCGCTGCCTGCCGGGCCCGGGACGGCGTCGCCGGCTTCGCGCGGGCGGAAGCCGCCGGCTTCGTCCGGGACGCCCCGGCTTGCCGGGTACGGCTGGTGGCGCTCCGCCCGCTCGGCGTGGCCCGTCCGCCCGGCCCGGTGCTACGTCTGGCGGCACCACCGCCCCGGCGCTCGGCCCGGACCAGCGCCTGTACGAGTTCCGGCTTACGCAACCCGGAGATGCCGGTCACCCCGTACGCCCGCAACCGCTTGCGGATCTCGTCCACCCGGAGCTGGGCGATGTCCGCGGTGCCTGCCGTCCGGGACCGGCTTCCCGCCTGTCGCCTCGTCGCGGTCGCGGTCCCGCCGCGACCAGAGCTGTTCCGCTGCGCCATGGGCCACTCACGCTCCTCGACAGTCCGTCCTCGGCCCGCGGTGGGTCGGATGGCCGCACCGCGCGGTGCGGCATACCCGTCAGGCCGGCTCCGAACCGTCAGCCGCCCGGGAAGCGTCAGCCGCCGGGGAAGCGTCAGCCACCCGGGCAGCGTCACCGGCGGTCGGCGTGGCCGCCGCCGCGGACGGCGCGAAGAGGTGGGCGAACGCGGCGAGGTTGGCGGTCGACTCGCCCCGCTTGACCCGCCACTCCCACTCCCGCCGGATCGCGGTGCCGAAGCCGATCTCCAGCATGGTGTCGAAGGACTCGTCGGCGTAGGTCAGCACCGCCCCGAGGAGCCGGTCCAGTTCGTCGGCGTCGAGCCCGGCCAGGTTGACCCGCCCGGTGAGGTACACGTCACCGACGGCGTCGATGGAGAACGCCACCCCGTACATCCGGGCGTTGCGTTGCAGCAGCCAGGCCCAGAGTTCCTCGCGCCGCTCGTCCGGTTGGCGCATGACGAACGCCTCGACCCGCAGCGCGTGCTCGCCGACGATCAGGTTGCAGATCGTCTTCAGCTTGTGGGTGCCGGGCAGGGTGACCGCGTACGACGTCGGCCCGGTCGGTTCGGTCTCCAGCTCCCGTTCGGCGCAGTACGCCTCGATCAGGGCGGCAACATCGCGTGTGGCGCTCATCGGCCCCACTGTACGACCGGCCCGGCCCACCCGCCGGACGCCGTTCGACCGGCACGCCGACGGCGGGATCAGCCGAAGGAGAGCATCGCGCCCTCGCCGGCCAGCTCGCTGGCGAGCCGTTTCCGGTAGTCGGCGATGGTGTCCTGGTAGACGGCGAGCAGCCCGTCGACCGTCCGGTCCCAGGAGAACTGGGCGGCGTGGCGTACCGCCCCCCGGGCCAGGGCGGCCCGGCGGGACCGGTCCGGCAGCAGCTGGCGCAGCGTCCCGGCCCAGTCGGTGGGGTGGTGGCCGTCGACCAGCACCCCGCTGACCTGGTCCCGGACCGCCGTCACCAGCCCGCCGACCGCCGCCGCCACCACCGGCGTACCGCAGGCCTGCGCCTCCAGGGCGACCAGCCCGAACGACTCGTTGTGCGAGGGGACCGCGACCAGGTCGACGGCCCGGTACAGCGCCGGCAGGTCGTCGCCCGTCTGCGGCGGCAGGAAACGCACCCGGTCGGTGACGCCGAGGGAGGCGGCCAGCTCGATCAGGGCGGTCGGCCGGTCCAGGCCGGTGCCGCTTGGACCGCCCACGATCGCCACGGTCACCTGGTCGGCGAGGACCGGGTCGCGGTCCCGCAACGCGGCGACCGCGCGGACCAGCACGTCCGGGGCCTTCAACGGCTGGATCCGGCCGACGAAGGCGACCACGTACCCGTCGGTGGGCAGCCCCAGCCGGAGACGGGCGGCCCGCCGGACGGCGGTCGGCTCACCCGGGAGCGGGCGGAACCGGTCCAGGTCGACGCCGGGCTCGACCACGGCGACCAGGTCCGGTTCGGCGTCGTACCGGCCGATCAGGTCGCCCGCCTCGGCCCGGGTGTTGGCGACCAGCCGGTCGGCCTCGGCGACCACCTGCTCCTCGCCGATCACCCGGGCCTTCGGTTCCGGCCGGTCCCCGGCGGCGAGCTGGGCGTTCTTGACCTTGGCCAGGGTGTGCGCGGTGTGCACCAGCGGCACCCCCCAACGTTCCTTGGCCAGCCAGCCGACCTGCCCGGAGAGCCAGTAGTGGGAGTGGATCAGGTCGTACCAGCCGGGCGGCCGGGCCGCCTCGGCCCGCAACACCCCGGCGGTGAAGGCGCAGAGCTGGCCGGGCAGCTCCTCCTTGGTGAGCCCCTCCAGCGGACCGGAGGTGACGTGCCGGACGTGCACGCCGGGAGCCATCTCGACCACCGGGGGCAGGTCACCGGAGGTGGCCCGGGTGAAGATGTCGACCTCGACGTCGGCTTCGGCGAGCCGCCGGGCGACCTCCAGGATGTAGACGTTCATGCCGCCCGCGTCGCCGCTGCCCGGTTGGTGCAGTGGTGAGGTGTGTACGGAGATCGTGGCGATCCGTCGGGGCCGCGGCCACGGCCGGGCACCGCGCTGACGACCGACACCGGTGTGCATCTCCGCCACGTCCGCTCCCCTACAACCACGGTGAATGCCGTCCGCACTACCGGCGCTTCTCGGTCAACCCGTACGCCGGATCCCATCTTCCCGATCGGCGGCGGGAAATGCGTGGCCGCTGACCGTGAGCGTGACGGACCTCATCCGTGACGGACGTCATCGGCGGCGCAGGCCACCGGTTCGGAGGCGGCCGTGGTCGGCCCGTCCGGGCAGGGCCGACAATGTCCTGATGACCTCTGTCGCCATCGTCACCGGAGCGTCGAGCGGGATCGGCGCGGCCACCGCCCGACGGCTCGCCGCCGAGGGTTTCCACGTGCTCGCCGCCGCCCGCCGGGCCGACCGGCTCGCCGACCTGGTCGCCACGATCACCGCCGGGGGCGGCACGGCGACCGCCGTACCCTGCGACGTCACCTCGGACGAGTCGGTGGCCGCGCTGGCCGACGCGGTCGACCGGGCCCCGGGGCCGCTCACCCTGCTGGTCAACAATGCCGGCGGGGCGCGTGGGCTCGACCCGGTCGAGTCCGGTTCGGTGGCCGACTGGCAGTGGATGTACGACGTGAACGTGCTGGGCACCCTCCGGGTCACCAAGGCGTTGCTGCCCGCCCTGGAGTCCTCCGGCGCGGGGACGATCGTGATCGTCAGCTCCACCGCCGGGCATGTCGTGTACGAGGGCGGTGGCGGGTACACCGCGGCCAAGCACGCCCAGACGGCGGTGGCCGGCACGCTGCGGCTGGAACTGTGCGGCCGGCCGGTCCGGGTGATCGAGATCGACCCGGGCATGGTGCAGACCGACGAGTTCGGCCTGGTCCGGTTCGACGGGGACGCCGAGCGGGCCGCCGCGGTGTACGCGGGGGTGCCCGATCCGCTGGTCGCCGAGGACGTCGCCGACTGCATCGCCTGGTGCGCGACCCGGCCACAGCACGTCAACGTGGACCGGCTGGTGGTCCGCCCGCTGGCCCAGGCGGCCCAGCACAAGGTGCACCGGGTCGGCTGAGTGGCGCACCGTCCACAGGGCACGACCGCCGGCCGGGGGCCGCAGGGCACCGCCGCCGCCCGGGGGGCGCAGGGCACGGCCGCCGCCCGGGGGGCGCAGGGCACGACCGCCGGCCGGGGGCCACAGGGCACGGTCACCCGGGGGACGACCAACCCGAACCGGCTCCGGCGGGTGGACAACTGGATCGTCGCCACCTGCGGCGACCGGTTGCGGTCCGCGCCGGAACCGCTGGTGGTGGACCTCGGCTACGGCGCGACCCCGGTCACCGCCGTGGAGCTGCGGGCCCGGCTGGCCGCCGGGGTCCGCACCGACGTCCGGCTGGTCGGGCTGGAGATCGATCCGGTGCGGGTGGCCGCCGCCGGTCCGGCCGCCGACCCGCCGGGCCTGACCTTCGCCCGGGGCGGTTTCGAGCTGGCCGGGCTCCGGCCCGTCCTGGTCCGCGCGTTCAACGTGCTCCGGCAGTACGACGAGAGCGAGGTCGCCGCCGCCTGGCGGACGATGACCGGCGCGCTGGCCCCGGGCGGGGTACTGGTCGAGGGGACCTGTGACGAGCTGGGCCGGCTCGGCGGCTGGGTGCTGCTGGACGCGGACGGACCGCGCTCGCTGACCCTGGCCGCGAAGCTCGACACCCTGGACACCCCGGCCACGCTGGCCGAGCGGCTACCCAAGGCGCTGATCCACCGCAACGTCCCCGGTGAGCGGGTGTACGACCTGGTCCGGGCGCTCGACGACGGCTGGCGGGCGGCGGCCGGGTACGCGCCGTTCGGTCCCCGGCAGCGCTGGCTGCGTACCGTGGCCGGGCTGGCGGAGGCCGGCTGGCCGGTGCTGGACCGGCCCCGCCGCTGGCGGCTGGGTGAGCTGACCGTCGCCTGGTCGGCGGTCGCCCCGGCCTAGCCGGCCCGGCCTACGGTCGCGCCCCGGCCTAGCCGGCCCGATCGGCGGTCACGCCGGACCAGCCGGCCCGGTCGGCGGTCGCCCGGGTTGGCCGGCCCGGTCGGTGACCCGGCTGTCCGTAGGGTTCGGTGGCAGCACGACGGTTGGTGGCAGGTGAGCTGTAATCGGTTCGGCGTGTCGGGTAGCTGAGCTGCCAGCAAGCCGGTGCGACGCCCGGCGGGCGCGGGAGAGTCAGGTCGCGCCGTGGTGGTCAGGTCGCCCGCTGCGGTCCCGTCCGTCCGCCGCGGTCAGATGGTGCAGTTGACCAGCACCGGCTCGGGGTGCAGGGTGACGCCGAACCGGGCGTGCACGCCGTCGCGGATCTCCCGGGCCAGGGTGACCAGGTCGGCGGTGCGGGCGGTGCCGGAACGGTTGGTCAGCGCCAGGGTGTGCTTGCTGGAGATGGCGACCCCGGCCGGCCCGGGGTGGCCCTTGGCGAAACCGGCCTTGTCGATCAGCCAGGCGGCGCTGATCTTGACCAGGTCGCCCGCGCCCGGCCAGGCCGGCGGCTCGCCGACGTCGGCGGCCCGCTCCCGGAGCAGCTCGTACGCCTCCCGGTCGAGCACCGGGTTGGTGAAGAAGGAACCCACCGAGCGGGTGTCCGGGTCCGTCGGGTCGAGCACCATGCCCTTGCCGGCGCGCAGCCGGCGGACGGTGTCCCGGGCGTCGGCCAGCGGCACCCGGTCGCCGACCTCGACGTCGAGCGCGCGGGCCAGTTCGGCGTACCGGACCGGGGTGGACAGTGGTGAGCGGTGCAGCCGGAAGTCGACCGAGAGCACCACCCAGCGGTCGCTGTGCCGGAAGATGCTGGACCGGTACGCGAACCCGCAGTCCGCCGCGTCGATCCGGTCGATGCCGCCGGTGTGCCGGTCGTACACCCGTACGCCGGTGATGGTCTCGGCGACCTCCTGGCCGTACGCGCCGACGTTCTGGATGGGGGTGGCCCCGGCCGAGCCGGGGATGCCGGCGAGGCACTCCACGCCGGACCAGCCGTTGGCGACGGTGGTGGCGACCAGGTCGTCCCAGGGCTCGCCGGCCTCGACCCGGACGGTGACCGTGCCGGCGTCCTCGGCGACCACCTCAAGGCCCCGGGAGCGGACCAGGACGACGGTGCCGGCGAAGCCGACGTCACCGATCACCACGTTGCTGCCGCCGGCCAGCACCAGGACGGGTTCATCCCGGCGTTGCGCCTCCTGCACCCTCTGTACGATTTCTTCGGCGCTGACGGCGGTCACGAGCCGGTTCGCCGCACCACCGAGCCCCAGGGTGGTGTGTCTCGCCAGGGAGAGTCCGTCGGCGGATCGGGTTTCGACTGTCGGCTGGGCGTAGGCGTCTGGCACGCCTTTCACCCTAGGCTGAGGAACAACCGTGACATGGCACAGGTGGCACGGTCACCCCGGAAGGATCGCGATGAGCAGACTGCACGTCAGCAAGGATTTCTGGATCGGTGCGCTCCGGACGGAGGGCCCGGCGTTCGCAGCCGCCGTGGCCGAGGCCCCGCCGGAGACACCGGTCCTCTCCTGCCCCGGCTGGACGGTCACCGACCTGGCCCTGCACCTGGCTGCGGTCTACCAGTTCGTGCACGCCCGGGCCAGCGCGGGTGACGCCTCGCCCCCGTCGTCCCGGCCCGCTGACCGGGCCGAGCTGCCGGCCGGGGTGACCGCGCTCCAGCTCTGGCAGGACTCGTACGACAAGCTGGTGGCCCTGTTCGACGGCCTGGACCCGGAGGCCCCGGCCTGGAACTGGGCGCCGCAGCCGAAGCGGGCCGGCTTCTGGCCGCGCCGGATGGCGCACGAGACGGCGATCCACCGGTGGGACGCGCAGCTCGCCATCGCGGCGGGTGAGCCGATCGAGGCGAAGCTCGCGGCGGACGGGGTGAGCGAGGTGCTGGACACCTTCCTGCCGGCGGGTCGCCGCCGGACGCGGGGGCAGCAGTGGCGCGGGGTGGTGCACCTGGTGGCGACCGACGCCGAGCAGGAGTGGTTCCTGCGGCTGCGCGGCGAGGGGGTGGCGCTGCTGGACACCGGCACGATCCTGGACCACGACGACCACCACCCGCGGGCGCACGCGGTGGGCACGGCGAGCGATCTGCTGCTGGCGCTGTGGGGCCGGGTGGACCTGGACACGCTGACCGTGACCGGGGACCGGGCTCTGCTGGAGGGTCTGCGGACCGCCTGAGTCAACCGGGACACGCCGAGAGCGGGGGCCGGTCGGCCCCCGCTTTTTCGCACCCTGCGCTGAGAGCGCTCTCTTGACAGCGTGGACGACACCCACCACCCTTGCGTGAGAGCGCTCTCTCGATCCCCACCACCACCGGCTCACGCCGCAGCACATACCGACCTGAGAGGGGTCCGATACAGATGGGTGTCATTCCGCGCCGCCGCCTCGCGGCGGCGGTCGCCCTGGTCGCGGCCACCGTACTGGCCACCACCGCGTGCGGTGGCGGCGACGACGAGTCCGCCGACGGCGGGCCGATCACGCTGACCGTCGACGTCTTCGGCCAGTTGGGCTACGAGCAGCTGTACCGCGAGTACGAGGCCGCCAACCCCGGCATCAAGATCGTCGAGCGGGGTACCGGCGGCAACCTGGACGAGTACTCCCCGAAGCTGACCCAGTGGCTGGCCGCCGGCAAGGGCGCCGGTGACGTGGTCGCCATCGAAGAGGGGTTGATGGTCGAGTACAAGGCCAACCCCGGCAACTTCGTCAACCTGCTCGACCACGGGGCCGGCGAGCTGAAGGGCAACTTCCTGGAGTGGAAGTGGAACCAGGGGCTCACCGCCGACGGCAAGCACCTGATCGGTCTCGGCACCGACGTCGGCGGCATGGCGATGTGCTACCGCACGGACCTGTTCGCCAAGGCCGGGCTGCCCACCGCGCGGGACGAGGTGTCCAAGCTCTGGCCCACCTGGCAGGACTACGTCAAGGTCGGTGAGCAGTTCAAGGCGAAGAACACCGGGGCGTCGTTCCTCGACGCGGCCACCAACATCTTCAACACCATCGTGCTCCAGACCGCCGGTAACGGACCGGGCTACCACTACTACGACACCAGCGACAAGCTGGTCGTCGACAGCAACCCGGCGGTCCGCCAGGCGTGGGACACCACCATGGACATCGTCGACTCCGGCCTCTCCGGCAAGTACGGCTCCTGGTCCGAGGAGTGGGTGTCGGCGTTCAAGCAGGCCAAGTTCGCCACCATCGCCTGCCCGGCCTGGATGACCGGGGTCATCGAGGGCAACGCCGGCCCGGCCGCCAAGGGCAAGTGGGACATCGCCCGGGTGCCCGGCGACGGCGGCAACTGGGGCGGCTCGCACCTGGCCGTGCCGAAGCAGAGCAAGCACCAGGCCGAGGCGATCGCCCTGGTCAAGTTCCTGACCAGCGCCAAGGGCCAGATCGGCGCGTTCAAGGCCAAGGGTCCGCTGCCGTCGTCCCCGCAGGCGCTGGACGACCCGGCGATCGTCGAGTCGAAGAACCCGTACTTCTCCGACGCCCCGGTCGGGCAGATCTTCGCCGCGGGCGCCAAGACCCTCAAGCCGGTCTACATGGGCCCGAAGAACCAGGCCGTCCGGACCGAGGTGGAGAACGCCGTCCGCACCGTCGAACTCGGGCAGCGCAGCCCCGAGGAGGGCTGGAAGGACGCGCTGAACAACGCCAAGAAGGCCGCCGACAAGTGACCGTCGGAGTCCAACGGCAACCGGTGGGGGCCGCTCCGGCGGCCCCACCGGCCCGCCCGCCGAGGGGGGTCCGCCTCAGCCGGCTCGACCAGCGGTACTCCCCGTACCTGTACATCGCGCCGTTCTTCCTGCTCTTCGGGGTGTTCGGGCTGTACCCGCTGGCGTACACGTTCTGGGTGTCGCTGCACGACTGGGACCTGCTCGGCACCGAGCACGCCTTCGTCGGCGCGGAGAACTACACCAAGCTGATGGCCGACCCGGACTTCTGGCACGCGGTGGTCAACACGCTGGGCATCTTCGTCATCTCCACCGTCCCGCAGCTGCTCCTCGCGCTCTGGCTGGCGAACCTGCTCAACCGGCAACTGCGCGCCCGGACCACGTTCCGGATGGCGGTGCTGGTGCCGAACGTGACCTCCACCGCCGCCGTGGCGATCGTCTTCGGGGTGCTGTTCGGCCGCGAGTTCGGCATGATCAACTGGCTGCTCGACCTGGTCGGGGTGGACCCGATCGGCTGGAAGTCCAACCGGTTCGCCTCCTGGGTGGCGATCTCGGCCATGGTCGACTGGCGGTGGACCGGCTACAACGCGCTGATCTTCCTGGCCGCCATGCAGGCCATCCCGCGCGACCTGTACGAGTCGGCGGCCATCGACGGGGCCAACCGGGCCCGGCAGTTCTGGTCGATCACCGTGCCGCTGCTCAAGCCGACCCTCATCTTCACCGTGATCATCTCCACCATCGGCGGGCTCCAGCTCTTCACCGAGCCCCGGCTGTTCCACTCCGGCACCAACCCGATCCGGGGCGGGCCGATGCGCGAATCGCAGACGATGACCATGTACATGTTCGAGAACGCCTTCGCCCCGCACTACAACTTCGGGTACGGCTCGGCGGTGGCCTGGCTGCTGTTCGCCCTGATCGCGATCGTCGCGGCGATCAACGTGCTGATGTTGCGCCGGCTCTCCGGTGACGGCGGCGGGCGGACCGGGAAGAAGGGGAAGCGCCGATGACCCGGCTCTGGGGAGCCAGTCGGCTCACCTACGCGGCGCTGATCGCCGCCGGTCTCATGTCGATCTTTCCGATCTACTGGATGTTCGTGGTCGCCAGCCGGTCCAGCGACGCGATGGGGCAGGTCCCGCCGCCGGTCACCCCGGGCGGCAACCTCGGCGCGAACATCGCCCGGCTGTTCTCCAACACCGACGCGTACTTCCTCACCGGTCTGATCAACTCGGCGATCGTGGCGACCACCGTCACCGTCTCGGTGGTGTTCTTCTCCACCCTGGCCGGGTTCGCCTTCGCCAAACTGCGGTTCAAGGGCCGCAACGCGCTGCTGCTGGTGATCGTGGCGACCATGATGGTCCCCACCCAGCTCGGCGTCATCCCGCTGTACATGCTGATGACCAGGCTGAACTGGAACGACCGGCTGCCGGCGGTGATCGTCCCGGCCCTGGTCACCGGGTTCGGG
This sequence comes from Micromonospora cathayae, assembly GCF_028993575.1. Classification (NCBI taxonomy): domain Bacteria; kingdom Bacillati; phylum Actinomycetota; class Actinomycetes; order Micromonosporales; family Micromonosporaceae; genus Micromonospora; species Micromonospora cathayae. The sequence goes on from NZ_CP118615.1 coordinate 738,962, forward strand.
GTGTTCATGATGCGGCAGTACGCCAGCCAGGCGGTCAGCGGCGAACTGATCGAGGCGGCCCGGGTCGACGGCTGCGGCACCGCCCGGATCTACTGGAACGTGGTGCTGCCGGCGCTGCGGCCGGCCGCCGCCGTACTGGGGCTGCTCACCTTCATGACCACCTGGAACGACTTCCTGTGGCCGTACGCGGTACTCAACGACCCCGAGAACCCGACCGTGCAACTATCGTTGCGGGCACTGTCTGACGGGTACTACCAGGACATGTCGCAGGTGTTCACCGGGACGGCCATCGCCACCCTGCCCCTGCTGCTCGTCTTCGTCCTGTTCGGCCGTCAGATCATCGGCGGAATCATGGAAGGTGCGGTCAAAGCGTGAGCGCGAGGAGTGAGCCGCTCCTGCGAGCCCCGCAGTCGCGAACGAAAGAAGGTACCGCGTGAACACGCTGCGATTTCCGGAGAACTTCGTCTGGGGGGCGGCCACCGCCGCGTACCAGATCGAGGGTGCGGCCCGCGACGACGGCCGCGGCCCGTCGATCTGGGACACCTTCAGCCGTACGCCGGGCAAGGTCTTCCGGGGGCACACCGGCGACGTCGCCTGCGACCACTACCACCGGTACCGCGACGACGTGGCGCTGATGGCGGACCTGGGGCTGAAGGCGTACCGCTTCTCCATCGCCTGGCCCCGGATCCAGCCCGACGGCACCGGCCCGGTCGAACCGCGCGGCCTGGACTTCTACGACCGGCTGGTGGACGCCCTCGTCGAACGGGGTATCGACCCGATCGTCACGCTCTACCACTGGGACCTGCCGCAGACCCTCCAGGACCGGGGCGGCTGGACCAACCGGGACACCGCCGAGTACTTCGCCGAGTACGCCACCGCCGTGTACGCCCGGCTCGGTGACCGGATCCGCACCTGGACCACGCTCAACGAGCCGTGGTGCTCGGCGTACCTCGGCTACGGCAGCGGCATCCACGCTCCCGGGGTGGTCGACGCCGGGGCGGCCTTCAGCGCCGTACACCATCTGCTGCTCGGGCACGGCCTGGCGGCCCGCGCGCTGCGCGCGGCCGGCGCGGAGACCGTCGGGATCACCCTGAACCCGGCGGACGTGCAGCCGGCCGACCCGACCAGTGCCGCCGACGCCGCCGCCGTGCGGCTGGTCGACGGACTCCAGAACCGGATCTTCCTGGACCCGCTGACCGGGGCCGGCTACCCGGAGGACATGCTCACCCACATCGCCCGGCACGTCGAACCGACCTTCATCCGGGACGGCGACGAGAAGCTCATCGCCGCCCCGATCGACCTGCTCGGCATCAACTTCTACCAGCCCACCTACGTGGCCGGGCGGCCCGACGCGGCGGGGGGCGGCGGCACCTTCCCGGGCACCGAGGGCGCGGTGGAGTTCCAGCCGGCGACCGGCCCGCTCACCGAAATGGGTTGGATGATCGAGCCGGCCGGGCTGACCCGGCTGCTGGAGCGGATCGCCACCGACTACCCCGGCCTACCCATGATGATCACCGAAAACGGTGGCGCGTTCCCCGACCCGGTGCGGCCGGAGGACGGACAGGTGGCCGACGACGACCGGATCGGCTACCTCGACGGGCACCTACGGGCGGCACACGAGGCGATCAGCCGGGGAGTGGACCTGCGCGGCTATCTCGTATGGTCATTCCTGGACAACTTCGAGTGGGCCGCCGGCTACCAGAAGCGGTTCGGGATCGTCCACGTCGACTACCTGACCCAGCGGCGCACACCGAAGTCGAGCGCCCGGTGGTACCAGGAGGTGATCTCCCGGAACGGGCTGTGACGAGGTGGTGGTGACGGGAATGACGACGGCGCAACGGCCCACCCTGGAGGCGGTGGCCCGGCGGGCCGGGGTGTCCCGGGCCACCGTCTCACGCGTGGTCAACGGCTCGACCACCGTCGCCGAACCGATCCGGGCGGCGGTCAACCAGGCGGTGGCCGAACTGGGGTACGTACCCAACCTGGCCGCCCGCAGCCTGGTCACCCAACGCACCGACTCGATCGCGCTGATCATGCCCGAGGCGGCCACCCGGGTCTTCTCCGACGACCAGGTGTTCCCCGGCATCATCCGGGGCGTCAGCCAGGAGTTGGAGGCCGCCGACAAGCAGCTCGTACTGATGCTCGCCGGCTCGCCGGCCGGGCGGGACCGGGTGGAGCGGTACACCACCGGCCGGCACGTCGACGGGGTGCTGTTCGCCTCGCTGCACGGCGCAGACCCGCTGCCCGCCCGGCTCGCCCGGCTGGGCATCCCGGTGGTGTGCAGCGGCCGAGGGCTCGGTGACTCCCCGGTGCCGTACGTCGACGTCGACCACGTCGGCGGGGTGACCCGGGCGGTGCGGTACCTGATCGACAGCGGCCGGCGGCGGATCGCCACCATCGCCGGCCCGCAGGACATGGTCGCCGGCCTGGCCCGCCTCACCGGCTACCGGGACACCGTCGCCGCCGCCGGGCTGCCCGAACTGGTCGCGTACGGCGACTTCACCCGGGAGTCCGGGGCGGCGGCCATGCGTCAGCTCCTCGACGCGGACCCCGACCTGGACGCGGTGTTCGCCGCGTCCGACCTGATGGCGCACGCCGCCCTGCGTACCCTCCGGGAGGCGGGGCGGCGGGTGCCCGAGGACGTGGCGGTGATCGGCTTCGACGACATCGAGACCGCCGCCTACACCGAGCCGCCGCTGACCACCGTCCGGCAGCCGATCCTCGAACTCGGCCGGGCCGGCACCCGCCAACTCCTGCGCATCGCCGCCGGCGAGACCGTCGAACCGGCCCTGATCCTCCCTACCGAACTGGTGCTGCGCGCCTCCGCGTGAAGACGCTCGTCAACGGGGTCGCCCGGACGGCCCCGGTTTGCGTACCGTCCCGGGGGTGACCACTCCCCCGTACCGGATCCGGCCGGCCCGACCCGAGGACGCGCCGGACGTGGTGGCGCTCCGCGCACTCGTCTACCCGTACCTGGTGCGCGGCGTCGAGTCCACCCGCCGCCGGATCGCCGAACCGGTGCCGGGCGGTCATGAGGCCGTCCTGGTGGCCGAGGTCGCCGGGACGGTCGTCGGCTGGGTGGCCGCGTACCGCAACCGGCTGACCGCAGCGGCCGACCTCGGCGAGATCGCCACCCTGCACGTGCACCCCGACCATCGGCGGCGCGGCATCGGCACCGCCCTGTTGACCAGGGCACTCGACCATCTGGCCCCGCTCGCCCTGCCCCGGACCCGGCTGTGGGCGCTGGCGGAATGGGTGCCGTTCGCGGAGAAGCACGGTTTCCCGCCCAGCCGGTCGGTGCGGTACTCGGCGCTCGACCTGACGTCCCTGGCTCCGCCACCGCAGGCCCCGGCGGGTGCCCGGCTGCTCAGGCTGGCCGAGGTGGAGCCGCGTCGGCTGCACGCCGCCCACCTCGCCGCGAGCGTGGGCAAGCCGGGTGACGCCCCCGCCGACGGCATCGACTACCCCACCTGGCACCACCTGGTGTGGTCGAACCTGGACCTCGACCACGCCGCCAGTTCGGCGGTCGAGATCGACGGTGCGGTGGCATCCTTCAGCCTGGTGGTACGGAACGGCGACCGGATGACCTCGGACATGACCGCGACGCTGCCCGCGTACCGGGGCCGGGGGTTGGCCCGGCTGGTGAAACTGACCGCCCTGCACCGGGCCCGCGAGGTCGGCGCGAACACCGCGTACACCTCGAACGACGAGGCGAACGCCCCGATGCTGGCGGTCAACGAACGGCTCGGCTACCGCCCGGTGGCGACCCAGTGGTCCTGCCTGCGTTAGCTCCTGGCTCCACTGTCAGTCTGAAGGCCGCCAAGGTCCCGTGCCCGTCCCGGCCCCGCCCCACGGATGTTCGTGCGCCCGGCTGACCACGAGTGGGGTCAGTTCGCGGCGACGCGTTCGGCGGTACGGAAGGTGTCCGGGCCGAACAGGACCAGCCGGGCCTCGGTGACGGTGGTCGGGGCGGCGGCGCGCAGCACCGCCAGCGCCTGCCGGACGGCGTCGTCGACCGGCCAGCCGTACACCCCGGCGGAGATCAGCGGAAAGGCGACGCTGGCCGCCCCCAACTCGTCGGCGACGCTCAGACTGTTGGCGTAGCAGTCGCGCAGCAGCGCGGAACGGTCCTCACCCGCCGACCAGACCGGGCCGACGGTGTGGATCACCCAGCGGGCCGGCAGGTCCCCGGCGGTGGTGGCGACCGCCTGGCCGGTCGGCAGACCCCGGCCGTACCGGGAGGCGCGCAGCGCCCGGCACTCGGCGAGGATGGCCGGGCCGCCGCGCCGGTGGATCGCGCCGTCCACGCCCCCGCCGCCGAGCAGGGACGAGTTGGCGGCGTTGACGACCGCGTCGACCCGCTCGGCGGTGATGTCCCCCTCGACCAGGGTGACCTTCATCGGCGTACCTCCTCGATGGGCTGGTCGAAGGCGCGACGGGTGAGCAACGCCGCGCCGGCCACCGCCGCCGGCATGATCAGCACCGCGCCGAGCGGGATCAGGAAGCAGAGGAACACCGCCACACCGAAGCCGAGCGTGGTCGGCCGGTCGGCCTTCAGCACCCGGCGGCGGTCCGGCAGGCGCAGGCCACGCCGGTAGAAGGGCGCGCCGGCCAGCTCCAACGCGAGGAACCAGCCGCCGACCGCCGCCCCGATCACCGGTACGACGGTCTGCCCGACCACCGGGACGAAACCGGCGGCGAACAGCGGGATGCCGACCAGTACCGAGATCCCGACCAGTCGCAGCGAGTCGGCGACGCTGCGCCGCAGCGACGGCCAGAACGGCACCTCCACCTCGCCGGGGGTGCCGCCGTACCGCTGCTCGACCTGCTCGGAGATCTTCTCGTAGAACGGGTCGCCGACCACCAGGGTGACCGCGGTGAAGGTGAGTACCCCGACCAGCCCGCCGATGCCCAGCAGGGCCAGCCCGGCGATCACCCGGACCAGGCTGCGGGTGGTGGTCGACCAGCCGTCGGCGAACGGGGTGACCCAGGCGGCCAGGTCGTCCACGAAGTACACCAGGGTGCCGAGGGCGGCCAGGAAGAACAGGCCGGTGATCAGCGCCGGCAGGACGCCGAGCAGCATCAGCCGCGGGCTGCGGGCGTACAGGCCGAGACCGCGCAGCAGCAGCCCGGCCCCGGAGAAGAACCGGCCGACGGCGCTGGCCGCCGGAGCGGTGACCCTGGATGCGTTCACGACTCGGAAGCCTAGTTCGTCTCGTTCCGTGCGGAGACCGACCCACTGACCGGTTGACGGAGGATGGTGCGGAGCCGCTCGGGCGGCACCCGGCGGGCATCGCTGAGGTAGATCTCGTGGTGTCTGCCGGTCATCCGGAACCCGTTGTCCGGGATGAACTCGTGATGCATCCGGGCCAGCACCTCGGCCTCGTCGTCGTAGGAGCCGACGTGCAGGGTCTGCACGCAGCGCCCCTCGGACAGCCGGTCCAGGCGCACCTCGGGCAGTCGCCGGGGCGGATCCTTCGCGGCGAGTTCTCCGACCGCCTCGATGAACATGCCGTCGTCGATCCAGTCCGGGACCATGATCATGAGCGTCCAGTCCCACCGGGACTTGTCGCGGGCGGCGGTGAACGCGTCCATGTCGTCCGCCCACCACAGCCCTTCCAGAGGCATCACGACGTAGTCGCGGCCGAGGGTCCGCCTGCTGGCGAACTTCAATCGGTAGGCCAACGGATAGAGCGCCTCGGCGGCCTCGGTGAAGGCCCGGGTGGTGTTCGGGTCGCCGTGTCCGTCGATCATGAGATACCGCAGGTCGGGCACGTCCACCACGGAGAACCGCCCGCGCCTGGCACGGTAGGCGTCGATCTCCCGCTTGAAGTCGACCTTGTCGGTCACCGGGACACCTGCACTGACACGGAACCTCCTCCTGACCTGACCTGACCTGACCTGACCGGCCGGCCCGGGTGCGGTGACCTGCCGGTGGGCCCGGACCACGACACATCATCCCGCTACCGCTGCGCGGCCGGCGTCCCGCACGCTCGCCGGGTCGACTGTGTCCGGTTGAACCGCCCGTCCGCATCCACCGGTTGGTGGATGCCGCGCGTCCACCGGGGCCGGCGGGAATCGCCGCTGGCCGGTCGATCCGCTGCCGGGCCGCCATGGCGACCATTGACGGGTACGACGACAGCGCGGCGAAGGGTGGCGGGATGCCGGTCATCGAGGTGACCAACCTGCACAAACGGTACGGCTCACAGGTGGCCGTGCGGGACGTCTCCTTCACCGTGACGGCCGGTGAGGTCTTCGGCGTCCTCGGGACGAACGGGGCCGGCAAGACCACCACCGTGGAGTGTGTGGCCGGGCTCCGCGTTCCGAACGGGGGCGGGGTGTCGGTCCTCGGACTCGACCCCCGCGCGGACGCGGCCCGGCTGCGCCCCCGCGTCGGCGTACAGCTCCAGGAGGCCCAACTGCCCGACCGGATCCGGGTACACGAGGCGCTCGACCTGTACGCCTCGTTCTATCCCCGTCCGCTCGACCCGGACGTGCTCCTGGACGAGCTGGGGCTGCTGGCGCAACGCGGCGTGGCGTGGCGGAAGCTCTCCGGCGGGCAGAAGCAGCGGCTGTCGATCGCGTTGGCCCTGGTCGGTGACCCGGAGGTGGCCCTGCTGGACGAGCTCTCCACCGGGCTCGACCCGCACGGGCGGCGGGAGGTCTGGGCGGTGGTCGAGCGACTCCGCGACCGGGGCGTCACCATCCTGCTGGTCACCCATCTGATGGCCGAGGCGGAACGGCTCTGCGACCGGGTCGCGGTCATAGATGCCGGCCGGGTGGTGGCGTTGGACACCCCGGCCGCACTGACCCGTCGATACGGCGGCGACACCCTGGAGGACGCCTTCCTGGCGCTCACCGACAGCATCGACGGCACCGACGGCACTGATGGCACCGACCGCACTGATGGCATCGACCGCACTGATGGCACCGACCGCACTGATGGCCCCGACACTGTCGGCGCCGACGGCACCAGCCGCACCGGCGTCGTGCCGGCCCGGCGGGCCCGACACCACGGCACCGCCGGCACCGACCACACCGAGCGGGCCGGCCGTAGCCGGCAGGCCGCCGGCACCGGTGAGCGGGAGGACGCGCGGTGACCGGTCTGGGGCGGATGCTGCGGATGGAGATCCGGCTGTTCCTGCGCGAGCCGTTGGCGGTGTTCCTGTCGGTGCTGCTGCCGGCGGTGATCCTCGCCGCGCTCGGTGCGGTGCCCGCGCTGCGCCGGCCGGACGACCTGTTCGACGGGTACAGCCTGGTCGCCTACTTCGCGCCGTCGCTGCTGGTGATGACCTTGGCTACCGCCGGGTTGACCGGGCTGGCGAACGTGCTGGCCGGCTACCGGGAACGCGGTGTGCTGCGCCGGTTGGCGGTCACCCCGGCACGCCCGGCCACCCTGCTGGCCGCGCAACTGCTGTTGCACCTGGGGGTGGCGTCGCTCGCCGCGACGTTGCTGCTCATCGTGGGCCGGGTCGGGTTCGGCGTGCCACTGCCGGGGCACCTTCCCGGCTTCGCGGCGGTGTACCTGCTCGGCGCGGCGGCGCTGTTCGCGCTGGGGTTGCTGGTCGCGGCGGTCGCGCCGAACCAGCGGGTGGCCGGCGGTACCGCCGGCGTGCTGTTCCTGCTGACCATGTTCCTCGGCGGGGTCTACCTGCCCCGCTTCCTGCTGCCCGACGTGGTGAACCGGATCGGGGCGTTCAGCCCGCCCGGCGTACAGGCGCTCTTCGACGCCTGGCACGGCACCCCGCCGCGTCCCGCGCACCTGGTCACGATGGCACTGGTCGCACTGGTCGCGGGTACGGTGGCGACGAAGTCGTTCCGCTGGGAGTGAGCTGTATCTACGGCGGGGAGTGGGGAGCGAGGCGATGAGCGGTACCGCCGAGCGGGTCGACCGGCTGGCCGCCTGGGAGGACCGGGAGGCGGACCTGTACCGGCTGCTGCCGTACGTCGGGCTGGCCGCCGCGACGGTGTTGGCGCTCGCCGCCCCGATGGAGCACGCGCCGCCGACACCGGTCGTGCTGGCGCTCGCGGCGGCGGCCGGAGCCTGGGTGGCCTGGTTCATCACCCTGCACCCCGGCTGGGTCTCCCGCCGGGCGCTGATGGCCGCCTACTACCTCGGCCTGCTCGGCTTCAGTGCCGCACTGGTGCTGATCAGCCCCTGGTACGGGTTCTTCGCCTGGATCGGTTTCCTGCACGCCTTCCTGGTGCTGCCGGGCCGGTGGCGGTTCGCCGGGATCGCCGCCACCGCCACCCTGGTCGCCACCGCGCAGAGCGCCGGCCTGCCGGGCTCGCCGACACACTGGCTGCTCTGGTCGGTGTTGGCCCTGTTCAACCTGGGGGCAGCCGGCGCGGTGAGCTGGTTCGGCGCGGTCACCGGAGACCAGAACGCCAACCGCAAGCGGCTGGTCGCCATCCTCGCCACCACCAACGCGGACCTGGCCGCGGCCAACGGCCGGCTCGCCGAGGCGAACCGGCGGCTGGCCGAGACGATGCGGGAGAACGAGCAGTTGCACGCCGAACTCCTGGTGCGGGCCAGGGAGGCCGGGGTACTCGACGAGCGGCAGCGGATGGCCCGCGAGATCCACGACACGCTGGCCCAGGGCCTGGCCGGGATCATCACCCAGCTGGAGGCGGCCGAACAGGCCCGGGACCGGGTGGCCGACTGGCGGCGGCACGTACGCACCGCGGTCGAACTGGGTCGGGAGAGCCTGGCCGAGGCGCGCCGGTCGGTACGCGCCGTCCGCCCGGAACGGTTGGAGACCACCCGGCTGCCCGAGGCGCTCACCGAGCTGGTCGCCAGCTGGTCGACCCGCACCGGTATCCGGGGTGAGGCACACACCACAGGTACGCCCCGACCACTGCACCCGGAGGTCGAGGTGACCCTGCTGCGGGCCGCGCAGGAGGCACTGGCGAACGCGGCGAAGCACGCCCACCCGGCCCGGGTCGGGCTGACCCTGTCGTACATGGCGGACGTGGTGACCCTGGACGTCCGGGACGACGGGACAGGCTTCGACCCGACGGCCCTGCCCGACCGGCCGGGTTCCGGGGAGGGCGGGTACGGGCTGGCCGCGATGCGGCAGCGGGTCACCGGGGTGGGTGGGCACCTGGCGGTCGAGTCGGAACCGGGTGGTGGCACCGCCGTCTCGGCCACCGTGCCGGCGGTGCCCGCCCAACCCACCGTGCCGGCGGAGCCCGCCCAACCCACCGTGCCGCCGCTGCCCGCCCTGCCGACCGTCGCCGTGACCGGGGACGGCGGTGTCGGGTGAGCACGACAGAGCCGGTCCGGCTGTTGATCGTCGACGACCATCCGGTGGTCCGGGACGGGCTGCGCGGCATCTTCGACGGCGATCCCGGGCTCACCGTGGTCGGCGCGGCGGCCGACGGCGCGGAGGCGCTGGCCATGGTGCCCTCCGTCCAGCCGGACGTGGTGCTGATGGATCTGCGGATGCCGGGCATGGACGGCATCACCGCCACCCGCCGGCTGGTCCGGGCCCACCCCACGGTCCGGGTGCTGGTCCTGACCACCTACGACACCGACGCCGACGTGCTACCGGCGATCCAGGCCGGAGCCACCGGCTACCTACTCAAGGACGCGCCCCGGGAGGAACTGACCCGGGCGGTACGGGCGGCGGCACGCGGCGAGTCGGTGCTCTCCCCCACTGTGGCCGCCCGGCTGATGGGGCGGCTGCGCGGACCGGGGCACGAGCCGCCCAGCCAGCGTGAACTGGAGGTGCTCAACCTGGTCGCCCGGGGCCTGTCCAACCGGGAGATCGCCGCCCGGTTGTTCGTCAGCGAGGCCACCGTCAAGACCCACCTGCTGCACCTGTACGCCAAGCTCGGCGTGAACGACCGGGCCGCCGCCGTCGCCACCGGGTACGACCGGGGCCTGCTCACCCCAGGCGGGCGGTGAGTCAGGCCCGCCCTGCCAGCGCACACACACTGCCGGCGGGCAGGATGGTCCGGTGCGTGCGTCCCGGTTGATCTCCCTGCTCCTGCTGCTCCAGTCCCGGGAGACGATGACCGCCGCCGAGCTGGCCCGTGAGCTGGAAGTCTCCGAACGGACGGTGTACCGGGACGTGTTGGCGCTCTCCGCCGCCGGGGTGCCGGTCTACGCCGACCGGGGGCGGACCGGCGGGTACCGGCTGCTCGGCGGGTACCGGACCCGGCTGACCGGACTGACCCGGCAGGAGGCGGAGGCGCTCTTCCTCGCCGGGCTGCGTGGACCGGCCGGCGACATGGGGCTGGCGGACGCGGTCGCCGCCGCCGAACTGAAGGTCCTCGCCGCGCTCCCCGCACCGCTGCGGGACGCCTCGGCCCGCACCGGGCAGCGGTTCCACCTGGACGTGCCGGGCTGGTTCCGGGAATCCGATCCGCCGCCGTGGCTGACCGAACTGGCCGGCGCGGTGTGGCAGGACCGGATGGTGGAGCTGCGCTACCGGCGCGGCGACCGGGAGGTCACCCGCACCGTGCAGCCGTACGGGTTGGTACTCAAGAGCGGTACCTGGTATCTCGTCGGGCAGGTCGACGGCGGGCACCGGACGTACCGGGTGGACCGGGTGGTGCAGGTGACCGTCGGCGAGGACACCTTCGACCGGGACGACGGCTTCGACCTGGGCGGGTACTGGCGGGAGCAGGCCGAGGGGTTCCTCCGGCAGATGCTCGCCGAGCGGGTGACCGTGCGGCTCACCCCGGCCGGGCTGCGGGCGCTGCGTCACCTGGCGCACGCCCCGTTCGCGTACGCCGAGGCGGTGGCCGGGGCCGGCGAACCCGACGGGCAGGGTCGGGTGGTGACCCGGCTGCCCGTCGAGTCGGTGGAGGTGGCGTACGGGCTGCTCCTGGCCCTGGGGCCGGAGGTCGAGGCACTCGACCCGCCCGAACTGCGCGCCATGCTGGCCGCCGCCGCCGACCGACTGCACGCCACCTACCAGGATCAGCGGTGACCGGTCACGTCGACCGACCGGACGCCACTTGCCGGGGTCAGCGGTAGCCGGTCACGTCGGCCGGTTTCCCGGCGTCCTGGACCTCCACCAGGTACCGCCAGGCGTCCGGGCGGCTGCCGTCGACGTCGGTGAAGCCGTACACCTGGGCCAGTTCGCCGCTGGAGACGGACCGGCCGGTCCAGCGGGCCCGGTCCGGGTCGGCGGCGAGCGCGGCGACCGCCCGACCGACCATGACCGGGGTCTCCGAGATGGCGAAGTGCGGCTCCCGCACCAGCGCGTCCCGCCAGTTCGCCTCGGTGACCCCGAAATGTTCCAGCATCATCTCCGAGCGCAGCCAGCCCGGGGTGAGTGCCACCGCCGTGCCGCCGTACGGCTTCAGCTCGTGGGCCTGGGCGAAGGCCAGCCGGTTGACCGCCGTCTTGGCGAGATCGTAGAAGAGCGACAGCCGGTAGTTCGTGGCGTTGTAGGCGGTCGTCCCGTCGCCGATCTCCACCACCAGCCCGCCGGGCCGGCGGATCAGCAGCGGCAGGGCGAAGTGGCTGGTGATGATGTGCGTGTCGATCGCCAGCCGGAGCGTCCGGAAGCCGGCGTCGAGCGGCTGTTCCCAGACCGGCTTCTCCCAGGTGATCAACGGATCGGCACCCCAGACGTCGTTGACCAGCACGTCGAGGCGTCCCTGTTCGGCGTCGATCCGGGCCACCAGGTCGCGTACCTGGTCGGGTTCGAGGTGGTCCACGCGGACCGCGATGCCGGTGCCGCCGGCTGCGGTGACCAGTTCGGCGGTCTCCTCGATGGTCTCCGGGCGGTCCAGTTCGGACCGGCCGGAGCGGCTGCTCCGGCCGGTCGCGTAGACGGTGGCCCCGGCTGCCCCGAGTTGCACTGCGATCTGCCGGCCGGCGCCCCGTGTCGCCCCGGCGACGAGCGCGATCGTTCCCGTCAGCGGTTTCGTCATGCCCACGACCCTGCCAGCGATACCTGCCAGGTCACGTCAGCTTTTTCCGGAGGTCGACGTCACACGTTGAGAAAGGTGGAGATCCGGTCGCGCAGGTCGGCGCGTTCGGTCCACAGCACGCCGGGACGGTCGTACACGTGCAGGGTGGCCGCCGGTAGCGCGGCGGCCAGCGCCTCGGCGACCTCTACCGGATGCCGGTCGTCGCCGACGCAACCGATCACCAGCGCGGGCGCGGTCACCGCGCAAAGAGCCGAGGCGTCCCGCAGCGGGGTCTGGTCGAGCAGCCCGGCCAGGTCGGCGGCGAGTCCGTCGCGGAGCAGATGGTCCAGCCGTTGCCGCAGGAACGCCCATCCGGCCGGGGTGTTGCGCACCGCCGGTGGCAGCTCGGTCGAGACGACGTCCGCGACCGCCGACGCGTCCCCGCTCTCCACCGCGACGAGCAGGTCGGCCAACCACTGACGCGCGGACGTGTCGCGGGGCCGGTCGAGCGCGGCCGGCAGGAAGAAGACCAGCCGCTCGAAGCGTTCCGGACTCTCCACCAGCAGCCGGCACAGCGCCCCCGCGCCGAGGCTGGCCCCGAACGCCCGGGTCGCCCCGCTGAGGTCGGCGACCGCCCGCAGGTCACGGGCCAGGTCGAGGTAGCTCCACGGCCCCGGCGGCGTGTCGGATCGACCGTGCCCCCGGAACTGGAAGAAGACCTTGCGGCCGGTGACCGCGCTGGCGAAGGGGCGGGTGGTGGCGATGCCGTTGGCCAGGCCGTGGGCGAAGACCGTCCCCGGTTCGCCCGTACCGGTAACCAGCCGCTCCAGGCGCACCCCGTGCGGGGTGGCGACCAGCTCGGTCTCCGGTTCGGGCAGCGCCGGACGGCCGGTGCGCGGAGCACCCGGGCCGGGCCCCCAGGTCCGTGGCCCGCCGTCGGGCGGCGGTGGCCAGCGGAAACCCCTCACCAGAAGCCCTTGCCGTCGGAGAGGTCACGCAACCCCACCCGGACGTCGAGCAGGTAGATCAGACCGGCGGCGATGCCGATCAGGCCGAAGAGGCTGATCGGGCCGAACCCGAGCAGGGTCAGCACCAGGCAGATCGCCAGGATGGCGATCCAGCCGCCCTTGGGCAGGGTGCCGATCGCGGGGAACGCGTCGGAGCGCTGCGTGAGGGCGTGCACCAGCGCGACACCCTGCACGATCAGCGCGAAGACGAGCAGGATCAGCTCGATCACGTAGCGGACATCGAGGAAGAAGATCGGCGCGGCGTTGGCCATGTCGGCAAGCTTATGCCGGCGACCCCGGAATCGTCCGACAGGACGCTTCCGGGGTCGTCACGCTCCAGGCCCGTCCGGCTGCTCGGGCGGTCGAGCCCACCGGGCGGTACGGGATCACTGCGCGGCCGGGCGGGTCCGCCTGGTGGCCGGCTTCGGCAGCTTCGCCGACGGGGTGGCGGCGTCCTTCGCGGCGACGTCCTTGGTGGTGGTGGCCTTCGTGGCGGTGGCCTTCGTGGCCCGGGTGCGCTTGGCGACCGGCTTGGCCTCGATCACCTCGGCCACGTCCGCCGGAGTGGCGGTCACCGTGGCGTCGGCGGCCGTCGCCGCCGACGCGGCCTCGGTCGTGGTGATGTCGGCGTTCACGGTCTCGGCGGCCTCCAGCACACCGGCCCCCACGACCCGCTCACCCCGGGCGACCAGCGCGCCGTACGCGGCCAGCGCCCGCTCCTGGGCGGCCTGCGCGCCGGCCAGCACGACGGCGGCGTTCCGGGTCGCCAGCCCGCGCAGCTTGTCCAGGTCGAGGTCGGCCGCACCGGCCTTCTCGGCCAGGCCCACGGCGGTGATGTTGGCGGTCCGGAACGTCTCGGTGGCCTTCTGCCGCAGCTCGACGCCGGTCACCACGGCCTTGCCGCCAAGGTCGGTCACGACCCGACCGCCCAGATCGGTGACCACCGTGGGAAGCTTGCGGAGCTGCTGGAGGGCCAGCTCACCGGCACCGGCGGCGGCGTAGAGCGGGGCGGGGATGCGGCTGGTCTTCGGCTGGGTCATGACTCGTTCTCCTCCTCGACCGCCGGAGCGGTCGCCTTCTTCGTGCGCTTCCTGGGGGTGTTCCGGGCCCGGGTCGGCTCACCGGGGGCGGGAGCCGGGCCAGCCTCGGTGACGGCCACCGACTCCAGCACCGCCTCCGTCGGCGTACCGCTCTCGGTGGTCGGGCCGGTAGCTGCCGGGTTGACCAGGGCCGCCGCCCCGGTCGGGGTACCGGGGGTCGTCGTCGTGACGTCCCGGGCAGTACCGGCGTCCTGCGCGGTGCCGGCGTTCCGAGCGGTGCCGGCGTTCCGAGCGGTGCCGGCGTCCTGCGCGGTGCCGGCGTTCCGAGCGGTGCCGGCGTCCTGCGCGGTGCCGGCAGCCGCCACCCCGGCGGCGTTCGCCCCGGCGGCGGCCTCGGCGGTCGCGGCAGCCTCGGCAGCGGTGGCAGCTTCGGCGGTCGCGGCCTCGGCGGTCGCGGTGGCCTCGGCGAGCCGGGTGTTCTCCCGGCGGAACGTCTCGTAGATCTGACTGAGCGACTGCTTCTGCGCCATCGTCAGGTCCGGGTCGACGGCGATCGCCGCGAGCACCCCCTGACCTTCCCGGTCGTCGAGCAGGCCGGCGCGCAGGTACATGGCCGGAGTGGAGACCCGCAGCGCGCTGGCGAGCTGCTGGAGCACCTCCGCGCTGGGCTTGCGGAGCCCGCGCTCGATCTGACTCAGGTACGGGTTGCTCACCCCGGCCTGTTCGGCCAGTTGCCGGAGCGAGATCTTCGCGTTGCGACGCAGGTCGCGGATGAACCCGCCGACATCGCGGGGAAGGTCCTTCGGGGTGGCCATGAGGACGACGCTAACCTGCGATGCTAGCTGCTGCAAGCAGAATGCTAGCCAGAGTTAGCGACGTCTCAGTCACGCCCGTCACCCGGTCGCGGCAGCGTTCCGGTAGCTTCCCCCGGTGGCCTTGATCGAAGTGAACGGCACCCGACTCGGATACGACGACACCGGCAGCGGTACCCCGGTCGTCCTGCTGCACGCGGGGATCGCCGACCGGCGGATGTGGTGGGAGCAGGTGCCCGCCCTCGCCACCCGGCACCGGGTCGTCAACCTGGACCTGCGCGGGTACGGCGAGTCGGAGCTGCCACCGGCCTCCTTCGCCCACCACGAGGACGTGGTCGGGGTGCTCGACGCGCTCGGCATCGAACGGGCCGCCCTGGTCGGCTGCTCGTTCGGCGGGGCGGTCGCCATCGACACCGCGCTCGCCCACCCGGACCGGATCGCCGCGCTGGCCCTGCTCGGTACCGCCGTCACCGGCCACGAGTGGTCGGACCAGACCAACGACCTGTGGGAATCCCTGGTCGGCGAGGTCGACCCGGAGGACTTCGCGGCCAGTGCCGCCGGTGAGGTCAGGTTCTGGGTGGTCGGCCCGTACCGCCGGCCGGAGGACGTCGACCCGGCGCTGCTGGCCTTCGCGCGGGAGATGGACGAACGGGCGCTGGCCGCCGAACTGGCGCTCAGCGCGGTCGAGGCGATCGACCTCGACCCGCCGGCCGTGGCGCGGCTCGCCGAGCTGCGGATGCCGGTGCTGGTCACCGCCGGTGCGGCGGACCTGCCGGACATCGGTCGGCTGGCCGACCTGATCGCCGCGACCGCACCGGACGCGGTCCGGGTACCGGACGTGCCGGACGCCGCGCACCTGCTCCCGCTGGAGCGTCCGGCCCCGGTCAACGCCGCCCTGCTCGACTTCCTGACCCGAACGCGGTGACCCGGCCCGGCCCGGCTGCCCGTCCAGCCCGACGGGGCAACGTCAGCGGGGTTGGGCCGACCGGCCATGAGGCCGGCGGTCACCAGGTAGGGCGGATCGCGCCGACCGGTACGCCACCGCCGTACAGCGGGAGTTCGGCGTACTCGCGCAGGACCGGGGCGTCCTGACCGAGCCGGCGCAGCGCCGAGACGAGCACCGGCATCCGGGCCCGGGGCGTACCGTCGTCGATCTTGATGGCGACCGCGCCGACGCCCGGCAGACCGGCCGCGATGACCCCCTCGGCACCGATCTTGGCGAGCGTGCCCGGCAGGCCCACCATCAGCCGGGTGTCCTCCGCCCGGGTTCCGCCGACGAGTTCGGGGTGGGCGCGCATCGCGTCGGCCACCCGCCGTCCGGGCGTGCCCGGCTCCGCCTGCACCAGCCCCAGGTACGCGCGGGCCAGCCCGGTCAGCGACACGGCCAGCACCGGAGCGCCGCAGCCGTCAACCCCGACCGCCGCGACCTGCTCCCCGGCGTACTCGGCCACGCTGGCCCGCACACACTGTTGCAGCGGATGCTCGGGATGCTGATAGCCGTCGATCGGCCAGCCGGCAGCGAGGCAGGTCAACAGCATTCCGGCGTGCTTGCCGGAGCAGTTCATCGCCAACCGGGTGGGGCCGCCCCCGGCGGCCAGCACCGCGCTGCGGGCGCTCTCGTCCAGCGGCAGGTCCGGCGGGCAGGCCAACGCCGACCCGTCCAGCCCGGCCGAGGCGAGCAGGCCGGCCACCCGGGCCAGGTGGAACTCCTCACCGCTGTGGCTGGCCGACACCAGGGCCAGGTCGGCCGGGTCGGTCAGCCGGAGCCCGGCGGCGAGCATCCCGATCGTCTGCATCGGCTTGCTGGCCGAACGCGGGAAGATCGGGCTGGTCACGTCACCGGCGGCGGCCACCGCCGCGCCGGCCGCGTCGAGCACCACCACCGAGCCCCGGTGCAGGCCCTCCACGAAACCGGACCGGACCACCTCGGCGAGCAGCGCGCCACCTGCGTACGTCGTTCCCACGGGGTGGAACGGTACCGGTGTCTCGGACGGCCGTGTCCCGGCCCCCACCTGCGGCTACATGCCGAGGAGGCGACGGGCCTCGGCAGGGGTGAGCGGGGGCCGCTGGGCCAACTGGGCGAACCCGACCGCGCGGGCGACGAGTTGCATGTTCGACTCGACCGGCTGCCCCTTGGCGTACGTGACGGTGTCCTCCATGCCGACCCGGAGGTGACCGCCGGTGGCGAGCGAGGCGAGCATGACCGGGATGGTGGCGCGCCCGATGCCGGTGGCCGAGAAGGTGGTGCCCTCCGGCAGGTCCCGCAACGCCTGGCGGCACGCGACCAGCGCCTCGGCCGTACCGGGCATCCCGCCCGGTACGCCCATCACGAAGTCGACGTGCACGTGCCCGCCGGCCGGCAGCCCGTGCTTGCCGAGCAGCCGTTGCAGGGCGGTGAGATGACCCAGGTCGAAGATCTCGTACTCCGGCACGATGCCGCGTTCCTGCATCCGGGTGTGCAGGTCGACGATGAACTCCCAGCGGTTCAGGAAAACGTCGTCGCCGAAGTTGAGCGTGCCCATGGTGCAGGACGCCATGTCCGGGCCGGCGTCCAGCACGGCCAGCCGGGCGGCCTCCGGATCGGTCACCGCGCCGCCGGTGGAGAGCTGCACGATCAGGTCGGTGGCCTCACGTACCGCGGCGACCGTGTCGCGCAGCCGGGCCGGGTCGAGGGTGGGCTTCGCCGCGTCGTCCCGGATGTGGACGTGGATCACGGACGCGCCGATAGCCTCGCACTCCTTGGCGGTCAGCACCAGCTCGTCCAGGGTCACCGGCAGGGCCGGCACATCGGCCTTGGCCGACTCGGCACCGGTCGGGGCAACCGTGATCAACGTCGGTGTCGTCATGCCGGCGATCCTAGACGCCAGGTCGACGCCGGTCGACCACCAACTGAACGCCGGTTCAGGCCGGGACGCCAACCGGATGACCACCGGCCGCCAGCCGGGATGTCGGCCGGGCACCACGCGGTGGTTCAGGATGGGCCGGTCGCGGCGGCGCTCCCACCCACGGTTACGGGCCGGGCGTGGCGGTGCTCCCGCCCGCCAGCAACCCGGTGATTCAGGACGGGTCGATCGCGGCGGCGGTCTCGCCCACCAGCAGTCCGGCGTCGTCGGGGACGTTCCGCTTCACCACGGCCAGGGCGATCTGCCCCAGCTCCCAGTGCTGCACGGCGGTACCGAGGAAGCCGACCGCGCGCCCGTCCTGGGTGACCGGCGTACCGGCGGCCGGCAGCCGGTCGGTGGTCACCCCGTCCAGGTGCAGCAGGACCAACCGACGCGGCGGACGCCCCAGGTTGTGCACCCGGGCCACCGTCTCCTGACCCCGGTAGCAGCCCTTGGCCAGGTGCACCGCCGGGGCGATCAGGTCCACCTCGGCGGGGATGGTCCGGTGGTCGGTGTCCACCCCGACCCGGGCCCGCCGGGCGGCCACCCGCAGCGCCTCGTACGCCCACAGCCCGGCCACCGGCACGCCGGCCCCCCGCAACCTGGCGATCACGTCGGCCATGGACTCCCGGGGGACCAGCAGGTCCACCCCGAGAGGGCCACGGCGCGCCCAGCCACCGTCGGGCAGCAGGCGGACGTCGTACCGGACGGTGGGGCGGGGCGGCACGGTGCCGGCGGGGAACTTCGGGCCGGGCACCGCGACGGCGTCCGGCACGGCCAGCCCGGTGACGCCGAGCGTGCCGAGCGCCTCGTCGGCGCGCGGGCCGACCAGGGAGAGCACCGCCTGCTCGGTGGTGGCGTCCCGGGGCTCCACCTTGCTGAAGAACCGCATCCGCTCCAGGTAGGACAGCAGACCGCCGGTGGCCCCGGGCTCGGTGTCCAGCCAGGTGGTGGTGCCGTCCTCGGTCACCATCGCGTGCTGCTCGACGTGTCCGTGCGGGGAGAGCACCAGCAGTTCGGTGCCCTCGCCGGCGGTCAGGTCGGCCAGGTGCTGCGTGGTCAGGGTGTGCAGCCAACTCGCCCGCTCCTCGCCGGGGACGGCCACGACGCCCCGGTGCGAGCGGTCGACCAGTCCGACCTCGGTGGCAAGGATCCGCTGCTCACGCAGCGGGTCGCCGTAGTGGGCGGCCACCCCGCGTACCCCGGCGGCCCGGTGGGCCGGCTCGGGCTGGTCGCGGGTCTCCTCGTCGATCCGCTCGACGGACACCGCACCCTCGATCTCGATCATGCCTGCTCCCCGTCCCCGACTCCGCCCCCGGCGGCGACACCGCCACCGGGCCTGCTTCCGGCCCCGGCCCTGCCTCGACCACCGACCGTGCTCCCGCCCCCGGCCGAGGTTCCACCCCCGGCCGCGGTTCCGCCCTCAGCCCTGCTCCCGCCCCGGACCGTTCCGCCGGCCCCGGCCGTGCTCCCGCCCTCAGCCCTGCTCCCGCCGCCGGCAGCCCCTCCGGCCCCGGTCGTGCTCGCGGCCCCGGTCGTGCTCGCGGCCCCGGTCGTACCTCCAGCCCCGGTCGAGACCTCGCCGCTGCCACAGTTGCCGCAGACACCGAAGAGGGCGACGTGCCCGATGTCGGCCCGGAACCCACGCTCCCCGACCAGCCGGTCGGCGACCGGACGCAGCAGTTCCGGCTCCACCTCGTCGATCGCGCCGCACTCCCGGCAGACCAGATGGATGTGCTGGTGCTCGCCGGCGGCGTGGTAGGTGGGCGAGCCGTGCGAGAGATGGGTGTGCTTGACCAGCCCGATCTTCTCCAGCAGTTCCAGCGTGCGGTAAATGGTGGTGATGTTGACCCCGGCGGCCACCTCCCGGACGGCCGTGTGCACCTGCTCCGGTGTGGCGTGCCCCAGGTCCAGCACCGCCTGGAGGACCAACTGGCGCTGCGGCGTCAGCCGCAGCCCACGGGAACGCAGCATCTCGGCGAGGGAGGGTTCGGACACCGTCCGATCATAGTTCGGCCTCCGCGTGGGTCCGGCCGCACGCGACCGTACGCCACTACGCTCGGCATTCGTGACCGAACCGAAGCGGACGACGGAGCCGGGCCGGGTGGCGGTACTGGGCCGGGGCCTCGTCCCGGCCGGGACACCGGTGCTCCGGGGGGACGATCTCGGGGTGCTGCACGGCGACGGGCTCTTCGAGACCATGCACGTACGCCACGGGCGACCGTGGCTGGTGGGTGAACACCTCACCCGGCTGGCCCGGGGAGCGGCCCTGTTGGAGCTGCCGGTGCCGCCGGTCGCGGCGCTGACCGACCTGGTGGAGACGGTCTGCGCGGGATGGCCGACCGGTGTCGAGGGGGCGCTCCGGCTGGTCTGTACCCGGGGACCGGAGGGCGGCGGCCCACCGACGGTCTACGCCACGCTGGGTGAGGTACCGCCGGCCACCCGGGAAGCCCGGCGTACCGGCATCGGCGTGGCGACCCTGCCGCTGGGGGTCGCCGCGGACGGCCGCCCCGGGCTGGGCTGGCTACCGCTGGGGTGCAAGTCCACGTCGTACGCCTTGAGCAGCGCCGCGCGGCGCTGGGCGGCCCGGCACGGGGTGGACGACGTGCTCTGGGTCTCCACCGACGGGTACGCCCTGGAGGGGCCGACCGCCAACCTGCTCTGGCTGGAGGGCGACACCCTCTGTACGGTGCCCGCCGCCCGGACCGGCGTCCTGCCCGGGGTCACCGTCGCCTGGCTGCTGGCGAACGCCACCCGACTGGGCTTCACCGCGGCGGAACGGATGATCTCCCCCGGTGACCTCCGGGGAGCCGACGGTGCCTGGCTCACGTCCTCGCTGCGGGGCGTCGCCGAGATCCACACCCTGGACGGCACCCCGCTGCACCGGACCACCCCGTTCCCCTCCCCCCACACCACCCGCCTACAAACCCTCCTCCACCCCCCACCCTGACCCTCGCCCCCACCCCCGTCCCGTCGCGTTGATCATGAAGTTAGTTGCCGCGACACGCCGAGCGGACGACAACAACTTCATGATCAACGGGGCGAGAACCCGGGAGGGGAAGGGTGCGGGGAGGGGGAGGGGGTTAGCCGGCTATGCGGGTTAGGCGGGCGGACAGGTGGGGGGAGAGCGGGTGTCCGACGGCGGCCATGTCCTGCGCGTACAGCAGGGCGCCCTCGACGATGCCGAACAGCCGGTGGCCGGCGGTCACCTCCTTGGCGGTGGAGGTCCGCACCACCGCGTCGGTGACGAACTCCAACTGCGTGCCGGTGCGCTTGCCGATGTGCAGCTCCATCACCCCGGTGGGGACGGTGAGCAGGGCCTCCAGCTCGTCGGTGGCCCGGCCGGCGTCGTCGAGCACCGGACGCCACCAGCCGACCTCACGACCGGCGGGGCGGACCGGGCGGCTCTCGTCGTCCAGGATCCAGGCCCGGGACTCGTAGCTCAGGAACGGTCGCCCGTCGTGGCTGATCCGGATCTCCTGGGCGAAGTCGAAGTCCTCGATGGTGGGGAAACCGCCCCGGCCCCGCCCGCGCCACACCCCGACGTACGGCAGCAGCCCGTCCAGGGCGGGGTGCAGCTTCGGCCCGACCCGCAGGTCGTGGCTCTCCTCGTACGGGTAGGGGTCGACCGGCGGCGCGTTCAGCCACGGCGGCGGCGCCAGGGGGTTGTCGCTGTCGCTCACCGGTTCGTCCTCGTTCGCGCGCTCACGCAGTTCACCAACGACCTCTCGAGATGCGTACGGCAAGGTAGACCAGGCCACCGGCGAGCGCGCCGAGGCCAGCGACCAGCAGGCTGACGAACCCGATCTCGGTAACCATCGCGGTCATCCTATGCTGGCGACCATGGCACGTACTCTCGTCGTCAAGGCGACCGCAGGCGCGGACGCCCCGGAGCGGTGCGCGCAGGCGTTCACCGTCGCCGCCACGGCCGCCGCCGCCGGGGTGGACGTCTCGCTCTGGCTCACCGGCGAGTCGACCTGGTTCGCGCTGCCCGGCCGGGCGCAGGAGTTCGCGCTGCCGCACTCCGCTCCGCTGGCCGAGTTGCTGCACGTGATCCTGACCACCGGTACGGTCACCGCCTGCACCCAGTGCGCGGCCCGGCGGGACATCGGCCCGGGGGACGTGCTGCCGGGCGTCCGGATCGCCGGGGCGGCGGTGTTCGTCGAGGAGGCGATGGCCGAGGGGGCCCAGGCGCTGGTCTACTGACCCGAGCCTCTGGTCTACCGGCCCGGACGCCGATCTTGTCCCTATTTGTCCGGCAGGTGCCTACCATTCGGATGTGGGCGAGGCGACCGAGCGATTCTTCGAGGCCCTACCGTCGCGCGCCCCGGCCGTGCTGCGGGAGCCGATCGCCGGCACCATCCAGATCAGCCTGACCGACACCGGGCACACCGCCAGCACCGGCCACACCGAGGACACCGAAGGCACCGCCAGCGTCGAACGCGCCGAGGGCGTCGAGCGCCCCAGCGGCACCGGGCGCACCGCCAGGACCGAAGGCAGCGCGGGCACCGAAGACAGCGCGGGCACCGAAGGCAGCGCGGGCACCGCCGGCGGCGAGCGCTCCGACGGGACCGGGCGCAGCGAGCAGTGGTACGTCGAGCTGCGCACCGGGGCGGCCCGGGTCAGCCACGACCCGCGCCCCGCCGACGCGGTCATGTACAGCAGCCCCGACCTGTTCGACCGGCTGGTCACCGGGGAGGCGCAGGCCATCGCCGCGATGCTGCGCAACGAGACCACCTTCAGCGGCAACGTCCTGCTCTTCCTGGTCTTCCGGCGGTTCTTCCCCGATCCGCCCGGCACCCGTGACCCACGCGAGACCGCCCGGGAACGCGGGGGCCCACGGATCCGGCCGCAGAGCGGACGGCCCGAATGAAACAGCTGGTCAGCATCCTCGACGGCAACACGTTCCTGGTCAGTGACCGGCGGGGCGACATCGAGCCCGCCAGGGACTCCCCGACCGGGCTGTTCTCCTTCGACACCCGGTTCCTCGCCACCTGGCTGCTGACCCTGGACGGGGAACGGCTGCACTCCCTCTCCGTCGACCAGGCCGAGTCCCACCAGGTCCGCTTCTTCCTCGTGCCCATTCAGCCCACGCACTACCAGGACGCGCGGGCCTCGGTGATCCGCAGCCGGACCATCGGCGGCAGCCTCGACGAGGAGCTGACCGTGATCAACCACGCTGGGCGGGAGCAGGAGTTCACCCTCCGCCTCGACACCGGCTCGGACTTCGCGGACCTGTTCGAGATCAAGGACGTCCAGCTGCGGCAGGGCCGGGTGGCGGCGTCCGTCGCGCCCGGCCAGCTCCGGTTGACGTACCACCGGGACCAGTTCCGCCGGGAGACGGTGATCTCGACCAGCGCCCCGGGACAGATCGACGAGCGGGGGATCACCTTCACCATCCGGGTGCCGCCGCACGGCGAGTGGACCACCCGGCTGACCGTGGTGACCGTCATCTACGGCGCACGGGGCGAGGACGTCCGGGCCACCCTTCCGCTCGGCGGGGGGCGTACCGCCGCCGCCATCGAGCAGGAACAGCAGGACCTGCTCGCCCGCGCGCCGTCGCTGGGCTGTGACTGCCAACCGCTCGGCACCGCGTACCGGCGCAGCCTCAGCGACCTGGCCTCCCTGCGCTACGAGTCGATCGCGCTGGGGGTCCGGCTGCTCGCCGCCGGGCTGCCCTGGTTCATGACCCTGTTCGGCCGGGACAGCATGTTCACCAGCCTCCAGGTGCTGCCGTTCCTGCCGGAGCTGGTGTCCCCGACGATCTCGATTCTCGCCGGGTTGCAGGGCACCCGGCTCGACGACTTCCGGGACGAGGAACCGGGCAAGATCCTGCACGAGCTGCGGTACGGCGAGACGGCCGGCTTCGAGGAACAGCCGCACTCCCCCTACTACGGGGCCGCCGACTCGACCGCGCTGTTCGTGATCCTGCTCGACGAGTACGAACGCTGGACCGGCGACAGCGGCCTCGTCCGGCGGCTGGAGTTCCCGGTACGGGCCGCGCTGGAGTGGCTCGACACGTACGGGGACCTGCTCGGCAACGGCTACGTCTGGTACGAGACCCGCAATCCGGCGACCGGCCTGCAGAACCAGTGCTGGAAGGACTCCTGGGACGCCATCTCGTACGCCGACGGCCGGCTGCCCGGCTTTCCCCGCGCCACCTGTGAGCTCCAGGGGTACGCGTACGACGCGAAGGTGCGCGCCGCCCGGCTGGCCCGGACCTTCTGGAACGACCCGACCTACGCCGACCGGTTGGAACACGAGGCCGCCGCGTTGAAGGAACGGTTCAACCGCGACTTCTGGATCGCCGACCGGGAGTACTACGCGCTCGCCCTGGACGCCGAGGGCCGGCACGTCGACGCGCTCGCCTCCAACATGGGGCACCTGCTGTGGAGCGGCATCGTGGACGAGTCGAAGGCGGCGGCGGTGGCCCGGCATCTGCTCGGCCCGCGGCTGTTCTCCGGTTGGGGGGTGCGTACCCTCGCCACCGACCAGGGCCGGTACAACCCGATCGGGTACCACGTGGGCACGGTCTGGCCGTTCGACAACGCGTTCATCGCCTGGGGGCTGTGGCGGTACGGCTTCCGGGAGGAGGCCGGCCGGATCTGCCAGGCGATGTGTGACGCGACCAGGTTCTTCCGGGGGCGGCTGCCGGAGGCGTTCGCCGGCTACGACCGGGACCTGACCGACTACCCGGTCGAGTACCCGACCGCGTGTACCCCGCAGGCCTGGTCGGCGGGGACGCCGCTGCTGGTGCTCCGGGTGCTGCTCGGGCTGGAGCCGCAGGGCGAGCACCTGATCATCGACCCGGCGGTGCCGGCCGGGATGGGCCGGATCGAGCTGCTGGACATTCCCGGCCGCTGGGGCCGGGTGGACGCGCTGGGCCGTAGCCGCAATCTCTGACCGGGCGGCTGCGCCGGCCGCAGGCAGCCGACGGGCCAGTGCCGGCCGACGATGACGGCCGGCGGGCCAGCAGGCGGGGAGACGGCGGCCGACACCAGACCGGCGGGACGGCGGCAGACCGGCGGGACGGCGGCAGACCGGCGGATCAGCAGGCAGGCCGGCACGCCGGGGGTGCGTGGGGGTCAGCGGCAGGTGGTGGTGGCGGTGACGGTCGGCGGATCGGCGGTCAGGTCGACCTGCACGCCTACCGGGCCGGCCCGGTAGGCGTACCACTCGGGGGTGTCGACCAGGGCGGGGCCGGCGGCCAGCGGGGCGAGCACGGCTGCCGGCGACGGCGGGTTCGTTCCGGGGCCGGCGGTGGCCCGCGCGGTGCGCAGTACGCCGCCACCGGGGCAGGGCGCGGCCACCAGGTCCGGTTCCCCGGCGGCCGGGCGGCCCAACGCCCGCAGCGCCGCGTCGGCCGCGCCGGCCTCGGCGTCCGCGCCGGTGACCGGGGTCGGGGCGGATCCGGAACCGAGCGGCCGGCAGCCCGTGTCGGCGGTCAGCAGTAGCGCGCCGTTCTCGGTCTGCCGGCCGCGCACGGTGACGAAGTCACCGGCGTCGGCCCGCAGCCGGGCCCCCTCCCGGCTGAGCACCACCCCGGCGGCGTACCGCGCGGGCAGCGCGTCGGCGATGCGGTCGAGCACGGTACGCGGCTCCGCCCCGGCGACCCGGACGGTCAGTGCCCGCTCCAGGGTCGCCCCGTCGGCGAACGGGGTGACCCGGCAGCCGCGTTCGACGGTGGCCGGGAGCAGTGCGACCAGCGCGTCGTCGCCGGCGGCGACGGCCAGGTCGCCGATCGCCCGGTCCACCACCGGACCGGCTTCGGCCAGGGTGCGCTGCTCGCGTACGGTCGGCCCGTCGTCGCGGACGGAGAGCCAGGTCAACGCGGCCAGCACCAGTGCCCAGAGCACGGTGCCGACGACCAGCCAGCGGGGCCAACCGGGCTCCGGCCGGGTGGGACCACTGGGCGGGGCGTACCCCGTCTGGACAGCACCGCTCACGCGGCCATGGTGCCATGTAGCCTTCGCCGCCCGGCGCGGGGCGCGACCCGGACGGCCCGGATCGGCAGGTGATCGGCCACTCGGGCCGGGGAGATCCCCCGAACGGCCACACCCCGGGATGACATTTGGCGATCGTCGCGTTGACACGTAGCGTTACCGCGACACCGCAGTGCAGCGGCCCTCGCAACCCCTCTCACCTGCGAAAAGGTCCTACCGATGCGGGAAGCTTTCCTGGTCGCGACGGTTACTCTCAGTGCCGTCGTCCTGGTTCTGGCGTTCGCCGCCTTCGTGTACGGTTTCCTCCGCCCGGACCGGGCGACCTCGCTCCGGCGCCGCCCGCCCCGGTTTCCGCAGTACCGTCCGGTCCGTCCCGACCAGGTGGCGATCCTGATCGCCTGCCGCAACGGCGCCGCGACCATCGGCAGCGCGGTGACCGCCGCGCGGGCCACCGGCGTCCCGGTGTACGTGGTGTCCGACGCATCGTCCGACGCGACCGGCGCGGTGGCGTCGGCTGCCGGAGCGCAGGTGCTGGAGCTGACGCAGAACGTGGGCAAGCCGGCCGCGCTGCACGCCGCCTACGCCCACTTCGGATTGGGGTCGGCGTACCGGGCGGTGGCGATCCTCGACGACGACGTGCTGGTCGAACCGGACTTCGTGACCGCCGCGCTGGCTGAGCTGGGTGCCGAGGTCGCCATCGTGGTCGGGCACAACGTGACCTGGTGGCCGCCCGAGCGGCGGTGGAACCCCTGGCTCGCCAAGCGCGCCTACAGCTACTGGAACTACCAGGCCGTCGTCCGCCGCCTGCAGAGCCACTTCAACGTGATGAACTGCATCTCCGGCTCGAACTCGATCTACCGGACCGAGCTGCTGGACGTGCTGCTGCCGCAGCAGCCGCCGTACATCGTCGACGACACGTACTGGGTGCTGGAGACGCACCGCCGGCAGCTCGGCAAGGTGGTGTACGCGCCGCGCGCGGTCGCGCTGCTCCAGGACCCGACCACCTGCCGGGACTGGTACCGGCAGAACCTGCGCTGGCTGTGGGGCACCTTCCAGGGCGTCATCGGGCACCGGGTCGGCCGCCGCAACAGCCGCTTCGACCAGGCGTACCTGCTGCTGATGCTGCACTGGGTGCTCTACGTGGCGGGCGCGCCGCTCACCCTCTGGTTGCTGGCGACCGCCGGCCCCGGGCTCGGTGCCGGACTGCTGTTCCTGCTCGCCGGGCAGGGGCTGTGGGTCGGGCTGGCCGCCTGGCGGCTCCGCCGCCCCCGGTTGGTCCTCTTCCTGCCCACCATCATCCTGGCCGACCTGCTCTACCGGGTGATCTTCGTGCACGCCCTGGTCAGGGCGATCCGCCAACCCACCGTCGACCGCTGCGTCTGGGCCTCCCCGGAACGCATCGCCGTCCCGGACGCCAGCGCCACCGCCGCACCCGACGCCCCGCCCGTTCCCGCCGCCGCGCCTGTCGCGGTGCCGGACGCCCCGCCCGTTCCCGCCGCCACGCCCGTCCCGGTGGCCCTCTCTTCCGCCAGTTCCACCACCCGCCCGGCCGCCGACACCGCCGGCCTGGTCGTCCCCGCCGGATCGCACGCGCCGAGGAGGTGAACACATGTCCGCAAGTCAGGATCTTCCGGTCACCGGGGCTCCGACGGCAGCCGCCGGTCTGATCGGCGCGCTCGCCCTCGGGCTCGGCGCCCTGCTGGTGACCGTCGCCCAGTGGGGTGCCAAGGCCCGCCGCCGGGGCGAGTGACCCGGAGGGGGTCGAGGGGGTTGAGGTAGACGTGGGGCGCGGCCGGCACCACCGCGCCCCACCCACTCCCGGCGTACTCGCCGCCCGGGGATCACACCCACTCCCGGCGTACTCGGCCGCGCAGGGATCACACCCACTCGCGGCGGTTGGCGTGGACGCCGGCCTGGAACCGACTGACCGCGCCCAGGCGCTCGGTGAGAGACGTCATCATGCGCTGGACGCTCCGCAACGAGATCGCCAGTTTGCGGGCCGCCGATTCGTCGGTGTGACCGGCGGCGAGCAGCCGCATCAATTCACGTTCCTGTCTGGTCAGACCCTGCTCGTCGGGCCTCGCCGGCTCCCCGAAGGGCGTAGCGGTGCTCCAGACCTGTTCGAACAGCGCGACGAGACCGGCGATGACACCCGGGCTCTGCAACTCCAACGCTCCCCGCTGCGGGTGACCCGGCTCGATGGGTACGAGCGCGATTTCCCGATCGACGATTATCATCCGCATCGGCAGTGTCGGTGTCGTGCGTGACTGACTGCCCAGACTCGCCATCCAGCGGGCGTGAGCGAGAGTGGCCGGGTCGTTGCGCAGGCTGTCCTGATACACGTTGCGAATATGGACGCCCCGTTCCAACGCGAGCTGGTTGAGGGGCGCTTCGGCTTTCATCGCATCCGCCCGCTGCCCGCCGCCGGTGCTGAAGGAGAGGCATTCGGTGCGGGCGGTCTGGGCCAGCTCGATCAGGCGTTCCCGCACACTGTCGACGCCCTCGAAGGCCCGACCTTCGACGGCCCGGCTGTGGCTGTCGTGCGCGGTGGCGATGGCGGCGATGGCCGCCCTGGTCGCCTCGACCTGCTGCTGCCGGACCGCCACCTCGGCCTCCACCTTCGCCAGCAGCGCCATCAGTCCGGCCTGCGGTCGTACCGCCCGGACGGGACCGCCGCCGGGATCCAGTCTGATCAACGCGAGATCCGCCAGCACGTCCAGTGCCTCGCGCACCTGGTCGGCTGGGATGGCCAGCTGCTGCGCCAGGCCGGCGACGTTCAGGTCAGGGCGTTGCAGCATTACCCGGTAGATCGTCTCGTGCTGCGCCGACAGGCCAATCAGGTCGAACACCGTTCCACCCCCGTAGTAGGACGAGCGGTCATCATTCTGCCGTACGTCGACCATTCAGGTGGCCCCCGTTCCGGCGCTGGCGTGATCCCGCCGGGCGGTCTTATGCCAGTCCGGAACCAGTGACAACGCACACCGGCCACGCGATGCTCTAGTCGGCACCGAGGGAACCGCCATCAAGCGCGGAAGAATCCCCTCAGCGCCATCCACGGATTCGACGCGCCAAGGATGTGTGCATTCATGCAGATGATTCTCTTTCGACGTACGGCACTCGTGGTGTCCACTGTGCTGACTGCCGCCGCGGCGCTGATCGCCGGGCCGGATGCGCTGACGGTGCTGGCCGAGGGATTCGGCTGGTCCGCAGGGGACGCGGGGCACCCAGAGATGTGGGCGTGATGGTGGCGGCCCACATTCGCATCGCGCCGCTCGGTTCGACGTCCGAATTCGACCCGACCGCCCTGCGGGACCTGATCTACACCCAGGGCACGCAGAACGGGATCGAACACGTCCGGGTCCGTGCCGGCCCGTACGGCACCGACATTTTGGCCTTCATCGACGGCGACGACCCTGAGGAGGCCACAAAAGCCCTGCACCAAATCGTGAACAGGACAATCGCCGGCACGCCGGCCCTGCGCCGCTGGCGAATTATCTAGCAGCGCACCACCGGAAATCAAAATCGTCCGACCCCAGAATCACCGCGACTCTCGAAGAGGAACAGAAACAGATGCTGGATCGACGCAAGACCACCGTGACGGTCGACGGCTCCTCCGTTGTCGACGTCGTACCGGGTGCCCGCAGCGGCAGCTCCTTCGCGGGCTTTCGCCGGTCCGCCTGGGCCGCCATCGTCGCCGTGCTCGCCATGCTGGGCGGCATCGCGCTGACGGCGACCCCGGCGAACGCGGCCGTCACGCGGCAGCAGATCGTCAACGTGGCCACCGGCCAGCTCGGCGGCACAGGATGCAGTCCGGGCTACTACAACAGTTGTGGCATCGAGTGGTGCGCGGAGTTCGCCCGCTGGGTGTGGCGTACCGCCGGGGTGTCGGACACGAGCGGCCTGGACGCCTGGGCGCAGTCGTTCAAGACCTACGGCACCAGTCGTGGGCTCTACCGCTCCCGTTCCAGCGGGTACGTGCCGCAGCCCGGTGACGCCATCGTCTTCGACTGGGACCACAACTCCGGTGACAGCCACCCGATCGACCACGTGGCCATCGTGACCAGCGTCAGCAGCACCCAGGTCAACACGATCGGCGGCAACCAGGGCAACTCCAACAACTACAGCAGCAAGGTCAGCCGGGCCAGCTACTCGCGTACCAACGGCGACATCGACGGGTACATCTCACCGGCGGGGGTCGGCAGCGGCACGGTGGTCGACCAGCGGCCGGTCGGCCACAGCGTGACGGGCGACTCGTTCTCGGACCTCGTCGGCACCAAGCCCGACGGCACCATGTGGCTGTACGCCAACAACTTCGTCCGCGACGACGGCGTTCCGTACAGCGGTTACCAGCAGATCGGCAGCGGCTGGGGCAACGTCAACTACGTGGTCACCGCCGACGTGACCGGTGACGGCTACTCGGACCTGGTGGCCCGCCGGACCGACGGCACGCTCTGGCTGTACCCCAACAACATCGAACGCGACAACGGCACCCCCTACAGCAGCCCCGACTCCCGCCAGATCGGCAGCGGCTGGGGCGGCTTCGACACGCTGGTCGGCGCGGACGTGACCGGTGACGGCTTCACCGACCTGGTGGGCCGCAAGACCGACGGCACGCTGTGGCTGTACTCCAACAACATCAAGCGCGACAACGGCGTCCCCTACAGCGACTACCGGCAGATCGGCAGCGGCTGGGGCGGCTTCGACCGCATCGTCGGCGCGGACGTCACCGGCGACGGCTACACCGACCTGGTGACCCGCAAGACCGACGGCACCCTCTGGATGTACCCCAACAACATCGTTCGGGACAACGGCACCCCCTACAGCAGCCCCGACTCCCGGCAGATCGGCAGCGGCTGGGGCGGCTTCGACCGGATCATCGGCGCGGACGTCACCGGCGACGGCTACACCGACCTGGTGACCCGCAAGACCGACGGCACCCTCTGGATGTACCCCAACAACATCGAACGCGACAACGGTGACCCGTACAGCAGCCCCGACTCCCGCCAGATCGGCAGCGGCTGGGGCGGCTTCACCTCCCTGATCTAGTACAGCGCGACAGGCGGTGCGCCCGGTCTACGGCCGGGCGCACCGTGCTGTGCGGGGTACGACGATCAGCAGGACGGCGGTCAGGGCTTGCGGAGCCAGGTCGCCGGGTCGGTGACGAAGACCCCCTTGCCCTGGTGCCGGTCGATGACCTCCAGGGCTTCGAGGCGCACGAAGACCAACCGGATGGTCGAAGCGCTCACCCTGTGCTCGTCACAAAGTTCAGCGATTGACGGCAGCTTCTCGCCCGGCTTGGTCCGACCGCTGCGGACGTCCGCCATGATCTTGTTGGCGATCTTGAAGTAATCCGGCAAAGCAGGCATGACTCTCCTCGCGTGGCACCTGCATTCGACCATGCCGCTTCCGCGCCGAACAAGATGAAGTCGCTAATGACGCGGAGGTTGACTACCGCACCTTCTGTACCTATGTTTGTCCCGGAGCGCTTCCTCGCGTGGCAACGAACGGCGCTCATCCCCCGGTCGGGGCGGGCCACGAACCGGCATGACGGCCCGCCCCGACCCCGTCGACGCACCCCGGACAGGGGTCCTCCGGGAAGGCTGGTCCGACCGTGCGCAATCCGTTCCGCTGGCTGAGCCGCAGCAACCGTCCCGCCCCCGTGCCCGCCCGGCATCGACGCCCTGATCGGGTACGCCCGGTCGGTGCGGGCAACACCGGCCGGTACTACCGGTCGGCGGCCTACCGGCCACTGTGTGCGGAGCGGGTGCGCGGCCGACGGTTCCCGCTGGTCCGGCGGGGTCTGGACCCGGGCGAGGTGACCGCCTTCCTGCACCGCGTGGCCGGGGACCTGGCCGCCCTGCGGGCCGAACTCGACCGCACCCGCGACGAGAACGCCCGGCTCAAGCAGAGTCTGCGGGACTGGCAGTCCCGGTTCACCCCGCGGGTGTACCGGTGAGCGGGGACGGACGGTACGTCGTGCACCTGACGGTGCTGGCGGCGGACCTGCCCGCCGCGCAGTTGCTGGCCCGCGCGGTCAGCCGGTCGTTGGGGTTCCTGCCGCAGCTCCAGCCCGGCGAGACCACCGTCTCCGTCGAGGGTGACCTGACCGCCCAGCATCCGGTGTTCTGCGACCGGCGGTTGCCGCACCACCGGCGCTGCCTGCTCCGCCCCGGCCACGCGGACGCCTGCACGCACCGGCTCCGCATGCCGACCTGATCCCGCCGGGGACGCTCCCGGGACTCCGGCCGGCCGCGCCAGCCCTTGATCCACCCCACTGACGCCGATATCGGGGCGACCCGTCGAGCGGTCACCCCGATATCGGCGAAACGGCGGTACGAACAGCGGACGCGGAGCTAGGCGACAGTGACGGCGACCTCGTTGATGCCCCGGGTGACGGTGACGGCGGTGTCGCCGTTGCCGTGCCGGGACAGGGCCCGCAGCGTCCAGCTTCCCGGCGCGGCGAAGAACCGGAACTGGCCGGCCGCCGAGGTGACCACCTCGGCGGTGAACTCACCGGTCGAGTCGAGCAGCCGGACGTACGCGCCCGGCACGACCTCGCCGGAGTCGGCGGTGACCACGCCGGTGATGACGGTTTCCTTCTCCAGGTCCAGGCTCGCGGGCAACGGAGCGGCCTGGTCCGGCGCGGCGCAGCCGGCAGCGGTGGGAGCTGTCATGGTGATCACGCCTTTCCGGGCTCGTCGCCGAGGGCCACCGGCACGCCGACCAGCGAGCCGTACTCGGTCCAGGATCCGTCGTAGTTCTTCACGTTCTGGTGGCCGAGCAGTTCCTGGAGCACGAACCAGGTGTGCGAGGAACGCTCACCGATCCGGCAGTAGGCGATGGTCTCCAGGCTGTCGTCCAGCCCGGCGTCGCCGTAGATCTTGCGCAGCTCGTCGTCGGACTTGAAGGTGCCGTCCTCGTTGGCCGCCTTGGACCACGGGACGCTGATCGCGGTGGGCACGTGCCCGGCCCGCTGCGCCTGCTCCTGCGGCAGGTGGGCGGGGGCGAGCAGCCGACCGGCGTACTCGTCGGGGCTGCGCACGTCGACCAGGTTCTTGGTGCCGATCGCGGCGACGATCTCGTCCCGGAAGGCACGGATGGAGTTGTCCGGCTCCTGCGCGACGTACTGGGTCTTCGGGCGCTCCACCTTGTCGGTGACCAGCGGGCGGGCGTCCAGCTCCCACTTCTTGCGGCCGCCGTCGAGCAGCTTGACGTCGCCGTGGCCGTAGAGCTTGAAGTACCAGTACGCGTACGCGGCGAACCAGTTGTTGTTGCCGCCGTACAGGATGACGGTGTCGTCGTTGCTGATGCCCCGCTCGGACAGCAGCGCCTCGAACTGGGTCTTGTTGACGAAGTCCCGGCGGACCGGGTCCTGGAGGTCGGTCTTCCAGTCGAGCTTGATGGCACCGGCGATGTGGCCGGTGTCGTAGGCCGAGGTGTCCTCGTCGACCTCGACGAAGACGACGCCCGGGGCGTCGAGGTTCTTCTCGGCCCATTCGGCCGAGACGAGTGCGGTGTCGCGACTCATCGGATCACTCCCTGGTGAGGATGGCGGTTGAGTCGACGCGCGGGGAAAGTGTCGGTCGCACCACGCGCGGACCCTGTTCGGACGGGATCACGGGTTCGATGCGACGGCGCCGCTGCCGGGCGAAAGAGGAACCGGGGGTACGTGCACCGTGCCGGTGGCCGCTGGGCAGCCGAAGAGCAGCTCCGTCGTCAGATGACGGAACGACACAGGCAGGTGGCCACGCGGCACAGGTCGACCGCGCGCCGTTTGGTGAGGAGCGTCCCCATGAGCAGGGAGCCTACCAGCGTTCCCACGTCCCGCCAGGGGCCCGACCAGCATCCGGGACGCCGGCGCAGGTCATCCGGTACGTGGTTCGCGCCACACCGGACCGCAGGGGCGGACCGGACCGCGGTGACCGGGCGACCCGGGCCGGCTCAGCTCACCGAGTTGATCGGTACGTCCCGGGCGTCGGCGCTCACCTGGAGCCCGTCCGGCCGCGGGGTCACCCCGCGCACGGTCAGCTGGAACGGCAGCTCGGGCAGCGGCACGTCGATCGAGATGCTGCGGGCGTAGTTGTTCAGCAGGACCTGGGCCATCGGCACGTTGGGCAGCCCCTCGGCGTCCAGCTCGCTGAACCGCAGCGCGACCTTGCCCTGCTCGCTGACGGCGATCTCGGCGGCGCCGGTGACGGTCAGCTGCTGCCCGAGGATGTCCACCGGCGCGGTGACGCTCAGTTTGCCGTCCCGTTCGCCGAGCTTGAGGCCGGGCCGGTCGAGGTAGCCCGCCAGGCTGTCGTAGCTGATCGTGCCGCTGCCGTCGACCCGGGCCGCGACCACGTCGCCCTGGCCGGAGCGGATGGTGTCCAGCGAGGCGGTGACGTCCCGGGCGGTCACGTCGAGCACGGGCAGGTCGACCGAGTTGCCCTCGACGGTGCCCTTGACGTCACGCAACCCGATGGTGATCCGCTCGTACCGGCCGGCGGCGACCTGGGTGAGGAAGGGGAAACCGCCGACCTCGACCTCCGGCTGGGCCGCGCTGGCCTGCTGCCGGGTCAGTTCCTGGCTGATCTGGTCGGCGATGGCGCGTTCGGCCACCCCGGTGGCGATCCGGTCGGCCAGCACGACCAGCCCGACCAGGACCAGCAGCAGGACGAGCAGGCCGACGAGGACCTTGCGCCCACGCCGCCGGGGCCGTTCGTCGTACGCCGCCTCGGTCACGCCGCCTCCACTCTCATGTTCCGGTACCGCGTCGCGGTGCACCGGTGGTACCCGAAGGTTCCCCGCGTCAACCGCGAGGGTCAGAGGAACAGTACGCACACCACGTACGCGGTCGGCGCGGCCAGGGCGATACCGCCGAGCGGCCCCTGCATGTGCCGGGCGATCCACAGCGTCGGCGGTTCGCCGGCCATCAACCGGCCCGCCTCGGCGTACCCGACGGCGAGATCGGCCAGCACGGCGGTGGCCGCGGTGACCAGACCGATCAGCGCGCCGCTGGTGGGGGTGAACCCGACCAGGAAACTGCCGAGCACACTCCCGGCCAGGGTGCCGAGCATCGCGCCGAGCACCACGCCGGCCGCGCCCCGGGGCACCTGCGGGGCGAGCCGTGGCCAGGGCAGCAGGGCGTCGGTGATCCGGGCCACGGCGAGCGCCAGCGCGGTGGCGGTCAGCGCGATCGTGATGGTCTGGGTGCCGGCCGGGATGCGGCCGAGCGGGATCAGGGTGGCGAACGCGGTCACCCCGGCGACGATGACGCCGGTGGTGCCGAGCGAGTCGGTGAGCCGCCGTCGGTCCGCCGGCCGGACCAGTTGGGCGAGCAGGGCGACGACGAAGGCGGCCACCGCCACGTACAGCAGCGGGCTCAGGCCGGGCTCGGCGGCCCGGACGGCCACGGTGTCGACCGCCACCGCGGTGAGCGCGGCGACCCCGGCGACGGCCAGCAGTGCCGGCGGGCGGGTCGCCATCGTCCAGGCGAGGACGAACAGGAGCTGGACACCGAAGATGACGACCGCGAACGGCAGCCGGTGCCCCGGGCCGGTGGTCTGCGCACCGAGCACCAGGCCGACCCCGAGCAGGGCGGCGAAGCCGGCGACGGTCAGCGAGAGCCGCTGGTTGATCTCGACCGGCTCGATCTCCTCCTCTTCCTCCTCGTCGTCGAACTCGTCGTCCTCTTCCGGGGAGTACACGCTGGGTCCGCCGCCACCCGAGCGGCGTGGGCGCCGCTTGCGCGGACCGACGGGGTCGTCGAAGCCCGGCCCGGAGCGCGGCGGCGGGAAGCCGGCCGGTTCGGTCTCGTCGGACCACGGGTCACGACCAGCCTGGGGGGACGCGGAGGCAAACACCACCCGATGGTGCCAGACCGGGGCACCGTCAGGGTGATCGCCGTTTCCACGAGGTTAAAAGGTGCGCCGCGATCGTGGGCAAGCCAGACAAACAGGAAAGAGCAGCGAGGTGACCGGGAAAGCATCGGTTAGGCTCAAGCTCTGACCCGCCCGCCAGCGACGCCGGGACCACGAGTTCTCAGCGCCGCACCCCGTCCTGGGTGCCGCTGGTCGCGCGCGGCTGACCGCCGCCGGGACGGAGGTGATCGTGTGGAGATCCTACTGCTGGTGACCGCGCGTGCAGGCGAACCATCCGCCGTACTACCGGCGCTCGACCTACTGCCCCACTCGGTTCGTACCGCGCCGCGTGACGTCCGCACCCTGGTCGCCGGCCCCAGCCCCGACGCGGTCATGGTGGACGCCCGGTCCGAGCTGAGCGAGGCCCGCGCGACCTGCCGGATGCTGCACGCCACCGGTCTGGGGGTGCCGCTGGTCGCGGTGGTCACCGAGGCCGGGTTGATCGCGCTCAACGCCGACTGGGGGGTCGACGACGTCATCCTCGCCAGCGCCGGTCCGGCCGAGGTGGAGGCCCGGCTGCGGCTGGTGGTCGGCCGGCTCAGCAACGCCACCGCCGGCACCGGCGGCTCGATCCGGGCCGGCGAGCTGACCATCGACCCGGACACGTACGCGGCCAAGCTCAAGGGCCGCCCGCTCGACCTCACGTACAAGGAGTTCGAGCTGTTGAAGTTCCTCGCCCAGCACCCGGGTCGGGTGTTCACCCGGGACCAGCTCCTGCGCGAGGTCTGGGGCTACGACTACTTCGGTGGCACCCGGACGGTCGACGTGCACGTCCGGCGGCTGCGCGCCAAGCTCGGCTCGGAGTACGAGTCGATGATCGGCACCGTCCGCCAGGTGGGGTACAAGTTCGTCGTACCGCCGTCGCGCTCGCTGCCGGACGCGGAGCACGCGCCGCTGCCGGTCTGAAACTTATTCCCTCTTTCGGAGGGAACTTCCGTTACGCCCTTTCTGCTCGGCCGGTCGGTCCTAGCGTGACTGACAGGAGCGCCGGAAGAAGGGGCGAGCGGCCGTGCCTGCGACGACGAGACGAGCAACCGGCCAGTACGGTGCCCGGACCCACCGGCCCGGACCCGGCCTGCCGGCCCGGCTGTTCGGGGCGAACCTCCCGGGCCGGCGGCCCGGGACGGTCGTGCCGGCCGTGGTCGGCGCGCCACCACCCGGGCGGAGCGCCTGATGCGTACCGCGTCACCGCCCCGGGCCCTGGTGATCGTCGTGGTGGTGCTGGCCGCGCTGCTCGGCTCGGCGTACGCGCTCGGGCGCAGCCTGGTGGACGGCGTCCCGGAGGCCGCACCGAGCGGTGGACCCCTGACCGCCGAGCAGCCGACCGCGCCCAGCACCGGGCCGAGTGCCAGCCCGGACCCGTACCAGCAGTGGCCGGCCGAGGACGGACCCTACGGTGCCCGGAGCACCACCGGCGACGCCCG
Source organism: Micromonospora cathayae (assembly GCF_028993575.1). Classification (NCBI taxonomy): domain Bacteria; kingdom Bacillati; phylum Actinomycetota; class Actinomycetes; order Micromonosporales; family Micromonosporaceae; genus Micromonospora; species Micromonospora cathayae. The sequence continues at coordinate 775,843 of NZ_CP118615.1, forward strand.
GGTCGCCCTCACCTTCGACGACGGACCCGACCCGTACTACACGCCGCAGGCCCTGGCGGCACTGCGCGCGTACGGGGTGACGGCCACCTTCTGCCTGGTCGGCGAGAACGCGCAGGCGCATCCCGACCTGGTCCGGGCGATCGTGGCCGACGGGCACACCCTGTGCAACCACTCGTGGAACCACGACGTGCTGCTCGGCGGCCGGTCCCGGCAGACCATCCAGACGGACCTGCTGCGCACCAACCAGGCGATCCGGGCCGCCGTACCGGACGCGCGCATCGCGTACTTCCGGCAGCCGGGCGGCGCGTGGACGTACCCGGTGGTGTCGGTGTCCCACGAACTCGGCATGATGCCGCTGCACTGGACGGTCGACCCGAGCGACTGGCGGGCCCCGGGCGCGGCCACCATCGCCGCGCGGGTCACCGCCGGCACCGGACCGGGCTCGATCGTGCTGATGCACGACTCGGGCGGTAACCGGCAGGGCACCGTCGACGCCCTGTACCGCATCCTGCCGGACCTCGCCAGCCGCTTCCACGTCACCGCGCTCCCGCCGGAACTGTGACCGGTCTCCCCCGCAGCGGTGGCCGGTCTCCGGCCGGAACTGTGACCGGGACGGCCACCGGCGTACGGACGACGAGGGCACCCGAACCGCTACCGTGACAGGGTGGAGAGCCTCGGGGTGACGGGTGGGCGGGTGATCCGGAGCGACCGGATGGATCCGGCGGAGGTGGCCGACGTGTCGGCGTTGGCGCGTACCGCCGGGGACACCGACGGGGCGGATCCGTTCGACGAGTCCGTGCTGCTGCGGTTACGCGATCCGCAGGCCGCCACCGTGCACCTGACCGCCCGTACAGCGGCCGGGGAACTCGTCGGGTACGCGCACCTCGACGTGACGACGCCCGCCGAGGGGATCGGCCTCGACCTGGTCGTACACCCGGCCCACCGGCGGCGCGGACTGGGCCGGTCCCTGGCCGTGGCCGCACTCACCGAAGCCGACCGGGCCGGGACGACGCTCACCGGGCCGGACCGGGACGGGGCGGTGCCGGTCGGGCCGGCGGGGACCGACGCCGACCGGGACGGGGCGGTGGTCCGGTCCTGGGCGCACGGTGACCACCCGGCCGCCGCCGCACTCGCCGTGGATCTCGGTCTCACCCGGGCCCGGGTGCTGTGGCAACTGCGTCGCCCGCTCACCGAGCCGACCGCCGCACCGCCCCTGCCCGACGGGGTGACCCTGCGGGCCTTCCGGCCGGGCAGCGACGACGACGCCTGGCTGGCGCTCAACGCGCGGGCCTTCGCCGACCATCCCGAGCAGGGCCGCTGGACTGTCGCCGACCTGCGGGCCCGGCTGGCCGAGCCGTGGTTCGACCCGGCCGGCTTCCTGCTCGCCGTGCAGGAGTCGACCGGACGTCTGCTCGGCTTCCACTGGACCAAGGTCCACGATCGGCCGGGTACACACCCCGTCGGCGAGGTCTACGTGCTCGGGGTGGACCCGACGGCGCACGGCGGTGGGCTGGGCCGGGCGCTGACCGCCGCCGGGCTCACGTACCTGCGGCGACAGCGCGGGCTGGACCGGGTGATGCTCTACGTCGACGAGTCGAACACCGCCGCCGTCGCGCTCTACCGCCGGGCCGGCTTCGCGCACTGGTGCGCGCACGTCAACTACCAGCGCGGCTGAGACCAGCGCGCCCGCAGCCCGTGACCCGGCTCTGCTGCCCGACCCGCCCGGTGGCTCAGCCCGGTCCGGCGCGGGCCTGACGCCACTGGTGCGCCTGCTCCGCCGTCAGCCAGTAGAACGTCCCGGCCCGGTCGTCCAGGCTGCCGGTGACGTACCGGTTGATCGGCAGCCCGAGGTCGCGGAAGTCCGGGTGCGACCGGAGCATCCGGGTCACCCCGGCCAGCGCGCCGCCCAGCCGGTGCCGGGACACGTCCACCGCCGCGCAGATCGCCTCCGCGGAGAGCCACTGGCCGGGCTGCTCGGCGAGCAGGTCCAGCACCTTGAGCACCGTCTGATGACTCTTCGACCGTCCGGTGGCGAACCGCCGCAACTCCGGCACCGTCCACCGGGCGGCCAGCTCCGGTGACGCGGTACGGGTGGCGGTCCGGGCCGGGGGACGCAGCGCGCCGCCCTGCCGGTCCAGCTCCGCGAGGAGCGCCGCGACGTGCCGCACGTACGCCACCGGGACGGCGATGTGCACGAGGTCCGAGCCGACGTCGTCGGTGACCACATCACCTTCCTTTCCGGGTACTGGCGTCGACGACGCCGGTCAGCCGAAGCGGCCGGTGATGTAGTCCTCGGTCCGCCGGTCGCCCGGGTTGGTGAAGATCTTGGAGGTCTGGTCGAACTCCACCAGCCGGCCGTGCCGGACCTGGTTCTCGTCCACCTCGGCGGTGAAGAACGCGGTGTAGTGGCTGACCCGGGCCGCCTGCTGCATGTTGTGGGTGACGATGACGATGGTGTACGACTTCGACAGCTCGTACATCAGGTCCTCGATCTTGCTGGTGGCGATCGGGTCCAGCGCCGAGCAGGGCTCGTCCATCAGGATCACGTCCGGCTTGACGGCGATGGTCCGGGCGATGCAGAGCCGCTGCTGCTGGCCGCCGGAGAGGGCCAGGCCGCTCTTGCGGAGCTTGTCCTTCACCTCGTCCCAGAGCGCCGCGCCGGTCAGCGCCTCCTCGACCTGGTCGTCGAGCTTGCCCTTGATCCCGTTGATCCGCAGCCCGTACGCGACGTTGTCGTAGATGGACTTGGGGAACGGGTTGGGCTTCTGGAAGACCATGCCGATCCGGCGGCGGACCTGGATCGGGTCGACGCCCTTGGCGTAGATGTCCTGCCCGTGGTAGGTCACCGAGCCGGTGACCCGGGCCCCGGGGATCAGGTCGTTCATCCGGTTCAGCGAACGCAGGATGGTCGACTTGCCGCAGCCGGACGGGCCGATCATCGCGGTGATCTGGTTCTGCCGGATCGGGATGCTGGTGCCCCGGACGGCCTCGTAGCTGCCGTAGTGGACGCTGACGTCACGCAGGTCCATCACGGTGGTGTCACCGCTGGTGTCGGGGGTGGGGGCGGTCCAGCCCTCGCCGGGCGCGCTGATGGCGACGGAGGGGCGGGTGCTCACGGTGTCGTGCTGGGCCATGGTTCAGCGCTCCTTCAGGGCGAAGCGGTTGGCGATGATACGGGCGACGACCGTGAACAGGACGACGATCACGATCAGGGTGAGGGCCGCCCCCCAGGCCCGGTCCTGGGCACCGACGAAGGGCTGGCTGGCGTTCCGGAAGATCTGCGCGGGCAGGGCGGTGTTGGTGCCCTCGAAGAGGTTCGGATTGCTGGCGAAGGTGATGCCGGTGACGATGATGATCGGCGCGGTCTCGCCGGCCGCCCGGGCCACCGCCAGCAGCGAACCGCTGGTGATGCCGGAGATCGCGGCGGGCAGCACGACGGTGAGGATGGTCCGCCACTTCCGCGCGCCCAGCGCCAGGCTGGCCTGGCGCAGCTCGTCCGGGACGAGCCGCAGCATCTCCTCGCTGCTGCGGATCACCACCGGCAGCATCAGGCAGGCCAACGCGAGCGAGCCGGCGAACCCGGACTGCTCACCGACCAGCAGCACCCAGCCGATGTAGACGAACAGGCCCATCACGATCGACGGGACGCCGGTCATCACGTCCGCCATGATCCGGATGATCCGGGCCAGCGGCTTCTGCTTGCCGTACTCGTTGAGGTAGATCGCGCCGAAGACACCGAGCGGGATCGCCATCAGCGACGCCATGCCGGTGATGATCAGGGTGCCGACAATCGCCGGCCCCATGCCCGGCCCCTCCCGGCGGTACGAGTTGGGGATGTCGGCGTTGAGGAAGTCGAGGCTCATCACCCCGCCGCCCCGGCTGACCACCGTCCAGGTGACCAGGCCGAGCGGGATCACCGCGAGGAGTACGGCCAGGTAGATGCCGCCGGTCGCCAGGTGGTTGACGATCCGGCGGCGGGTGGACAGGCTGCGTCCGGTCAGGTCCGGCCGCACCGGGGTACGGGTGCTGGACTCGGCGGTGACGGTCATGCCACGCCTCCCCTCATGCGCGCCTCGGCCCGGCGGACGATCGCCTGGGCGGTGAGGTTGATCGCGACGGTCATCGCGAAGAGGACGACACCGAGCCCGATCAGGGCGGCGGTGAAGGTGCCGGTGGACTCGCCGAACTGCTGCACGATCACGGCGGCCATGGTGTTGCCCGGCTCGAACAGGTTCGCCGAGATGTTGGTGGCCCCGCCGATGACCAGCGCGACCGCGATGGTCTCGCCCATCGCCCGACCGAGGCCGAGCATGACCGCGCCGACAATGCCGCCGAAGCTGTGCGGGAAGACCGCGCCCCGGATCATCTCCCAGCGGGTCGCGCCGAGCGCCAGGGCGGCGTCCTTGTCGGCCTGCGGGACGGTGCCGAACACCTCCCGGCAGATCGAGGTGATGATCGGGGTGACCATGATCGCCAGGATCAGGCCGGCGGTCATGAAGTTCCGGCCGCTGGCCGCCTCGCCGAACAGGCTGCCGAGCACCGGCACACCGCCGAGGACGTCGTGCAGCCACTGGTAGAACGGCACCAGCGCGGGCGCCAACACCAGGATGCCCCACAGACCGAAGACCACCGACGGTACGGCGGCCAGCAGGTCGATGACGGTGATGGCGGTACCGCGCAGCCGCCGATGCGCCAGCTCGGTGATGAACAGCGCGATGCCGATCGACACCGGGACCGCGATGAGCAGCGCGATCAGCGAGGAGACCGCGGTGCCGTACATGAAGGACAGCGCGCCGAAGACCGCGTCGCCCTGGGCCGGGTTCGGGTCCCAGGTGCGTTCCGTGACATAGCGGAAGCCCATCTCGGCGAACGCGGGCCAGGCTTCCTTGACCGTCGTCACCAGGATGAGCGCGAGGATGGCCAGCACGAGCAGGCCGGTGCCGAGCGTCCACCAGGAGAAGGCGCGATCGGCGAGCAGGCCGCCCCGCTGCGGGGTGAGGGTCGGCCGGGTGTCGGGTTTGTTCTCTGTGATGGTCACCTTTACTCCAGTGGCTCGGCTACCCCGGCGGGGACGGGCCCGGTCTCCCGGTCCCGTCCCCGTACGGACGCTGCCTGCGCTGTCTCGGCGCGGACGCCGCCTGTGCGATCCCGGCTAGGATCAGCCCGGTGTGATCCCGGCTCGGATCAGCCCTGGATCTTGTCGAGCTGGGCGAGCGCCTTGTCCTTCAGCGAGGTGGGCAGCGGCGCGAAGTCCACGTCCTTCGCCAGTTCCTGGCCGTCGGTCAGGATGTACTTCACGAAGCCCTTGACCAGTTCGGCCTTCTTCGGGTCGTCGTACTTCGTCTTGACCAGGATGTAGGTCGGGGCGGTGATCGGGTACGCGGCGGCGCCGGCGGCGTCGAGCGGGTTGTAGCTCAGGTCCTCCTTGATCTCCGCGCCCTCCAGGCCGGCGGTGACGCCCTCCAGGGACGGGGCGACGAACTGGCCGTCCTTGTTCTTGATGGCGGCGAAGGTGAGCTGGGTGGCCTTGGCGTCGCTCAGGTCGACGTAGCCGATGGCACCGTTGGACTGCTTGATGATCTGGGCGACACCAGTGTTCTTCTCGCCGCCCTGGGTGCTGGACGGCCAGTTCACGGTGTCACCGCTGCCGAGCTTCCAGGTGCCCTTGGCGGCGGCGTCGAGGTACTTGGTGAAGTTGTTGGTGGTGCCCGAGCCGTCCGAGCGGTGGGCCACCACGATCGCGGTGTTCGGCAGGGTCACGCCCGGGTTGTCGGCGGCGATCGCCGGGTCGTTCCAGGTCTTGATGTCGGTCTGGAAGATCTTCGCCAGCGTCTCCGGGCTGAGCTGGAGCTTGTCCACGCCCTGGAGGTTGTAGCTGACGGTGATCGGGGCGGCGACGGTCGGCACGTACAGGAAGGAGCCGGCGGCCACCCCGTCACTGTCCTTGACCAGGCTGTCGCTGCCGGCGAAGTCCACCAGGCCCTGGCCGAACTGCTTCTTGCCGGTACCCGAGCCGGTCGCGTTGTAGTTGACCGTGACGTCCGGAGCGACGTCCTTGAAGGAGGTGATGACCTCCTGGTAGTAGGCGTCCGGGAAGCTGGCACCCGAGGCCTTCAGTTCACCGGAAAGGCTCGCGTACTCGGAACCGGCGCTGCTGCCGCCGGTACCTGGGGTGTCGCTGTCGTTGTCGCTGGAGCCACAGCCGGTAAGAGCGAGCGCGGCGAGCGCGACGCCGGCAAGGACGCGCCGCGAGAGCACGTTGCGGTTCACCTCAGAATTGCCCTTCTCTTGGGGGTGTGCCGGGCCTTTCACGGCCTGACCGCTGCCGACGCTAGGGGCGTCAGGTAGCCGGATCCCCGGAGCTTGGTGAACCGAAGGTGAACAGGTCCCCAGGAAAGCGTTGCCGCCAGCTGAGGTCGACCTGTCCACCTCGTGAACAGATTGACACCTGCCAGTGGGGGCGGTTCAGATGACGCCGCGGGTCAGGTCCCCGCCCACCAGGTACGCGACCCGGCGGGCCACGTTCACGGCGTGGTCGGCGAACCGCTCGTAGTACCGGCCCAGCATCGCCACGTCGATCGCCGCCTGCACCCCGTACGGCCAGGCGTCGGTGAGAATCCCGAACAGGCGCTGGTACTGCACGTCGAGTTCGTCGTCGTCCAGGCCGAGCTGGAGCGCGTCGATCCGGTCCCGGGTGGCCAGGCACAGGGCCGACTTGTCGGCGATCCGTACCGTCGTCTCCGCCATCGCCCCGATCAACGGCCGGACCGGCGGCGGCACCACCTGCGCCGGATGCCGGGCCACCACGAGTTTGGCGATGTGGCCGGCGAGCACGTCCATCCGGTGCAGCTCGGTGTTCATCCGCAGCCCGGCCAGCACCAGCCGCAGGTCGGAGGCGACCGGCTGCTGCCGGACCAGCGTCAACGGCACCAGCTCGTCGATCTGCCGGTGGGTGGCCGCCCGGTCCTTCACCTCGGCCAGCACCGCCCGCGCGCCGACCGGATCGACGTCGAGCAGGGCGACACTCACCCGCCGGATGGTGCCCGCCGCGTCCCGGCTCACCGTCGCCAACAGGCCGGACAGCCGGTCGAGCTGTTCCAGGTGGTTAACGTTCTGCATCGTCCCCTGCCCGCTCGCCGGTCGATCCCCAGCCGGTGCCCGCGACCCGTACCCGTGCCGGTCGCAGCCGCGTCGTTCGTCCCCACCACCATCTCCCGCGGCCGACCCAAATGCCAGCCCGACGTGCGGCGACGGCCCGACGGGCTGCGGTGACAATGTCGGTCATGCCGAGGACCGCCGCCGCGCCGCGTGACTTCACCGACAGTCGTTACCGCCACCTGTACGCCCCGGACGGGGAGGGGATCTACGGCGTCGGCAACGTCGACGAGTGCGACCACCTCACCGCCGACGGAGCGGGGCGGATCGCCTGGAACCGTCGTCCCGACCCGGACGAACTGCCCCGGATGCGCAGCGTGCACCTCTGCCCCACCCCCGCCCAGCTCCGCCGGCCGGCCCTGCCCCGCTGGCTGGCCGCCGTGCCGGAGCTGCAGACCCTGGCGGTGCCGGTACCTTTGCTGCCCCTGCTCGGGCCGGCTACCGTGCCGACCGACCTCGCCACGCTGGTCGTCAGCCATTACTCCGAGCATCCGGAGCCGGACTCCCCAGCCGACCTGGCGGACGCCCTGCCGGGTCTGCGCGCCCTGCTCGTCGTCTCGTCCGTGCCCCGCCCGGGACCGGCGGACCTGATCGGGCCACTGCCCCGGCTGCGCTTCCTCGCCACCCCGGTGCACCGGCAACGCCGGATGCTCGACCGGGTGGCCGAACTGGACACACTGGACCATCTGGAATTGTCCCACCTGGGCGACCTGGACGTCTTCGACCACCTGCGCGCCCCGCTACGCGCATTGGAACTCGCCGGCACCGGCCGCGCCTTCCCGATCGACCGGCTCCGCGAACTGTCCACCGTGACGGCGTTGCGGCTGAACAGTATCGGCGCGGAACTGGACTGCGCGATCTTCCGGGACCTGCCCGAACTGACCGACCTGACCGTGCTGAACTCCCGCCGGGTCCGCAACGTCGAGGCCCTGGTTGACTGCCCGAAGCTGGCCCACGTCACCTTCGTCGACTGCCGCGACCCGTTCGGTGCGCCAGCCCGCGCGCTCCTCACCGAACGCGGCTTCGCCACCCTCGACATCGACTACGCCTAGTTGATCGTGGTGGCGGTGAAGCGGTCGACAGCGATCACCAGAAGCTGGACGAGGTGACGGTGCTTCTCCATGGTTCCGGCATCCCGGCCCATCGGGCCACCCGAGACTGAACGCCTTCCGTTCCAGGACAACCAAAGGCAGAATGATCGCGTGGCCGAGACCAGTGGCAACAAGCTACGCAAATGGCTTCTGCTTTCGTTGCAGGACTTGGGCGGCAAGGGCCCGCGGGCTGAGGTACACCAGCGGATCGAAGTCCTGTTCGGGGAAGAGTTCACTCCTGAGGATCTCCTTCCGAGAGTCGGACGGCCAGCGAAAGAACCGGCTTGGAGGAACAACGTCGACTCGCTCTACGACAGGCTCAAGAAGACTGGCGTACTGCTTTCTACTCAACGGCGAGGCGACCCATGGGAGCTGTCGCCATCCGGCCAGGCGGAGGCGGTCGCGTTGGGCCGGTCCCTGCCACACGTCGGCCAGCGGCCTGTGGTGAACGTGCCCGTCGGTTCTGCCGGCGAGTTCCACCCGAAGAGCTCCGAGCCGTATGTGGCGCAGATCCGGGCGCGCACGGTGTTGAAGTCAAGGGACCATGAGTCACTGCTAGCTGTGTACGGCACCCTGATGATCGGCAAAGGCTGGCGGGCTGTCACCAGCGTCCACCCCCGAGACTTGGAGCTCACCCTCGATCATCGCGTTTGGCTGGCCGAGGTGAAGATGGTGTACGGCGGCGACGTATCCGGAGCTGCCAGAGCCGCGCTGGGCCAGCTGATCGAGTATCGCCACTTCTTCTATGACCCCCAAGACCCACCGGGCATGCTCGGCATCTTCTCCGAACCCCTCGGTGACGCCCATGTTGGAATGCTCAGCTCCGTCGGCGTCGCTTGTGTATGGCGATCCGATACCGGATGGGACGGTAGTCGACAGGCGAAGGCAGCCGGGCTCATTCCCGCATAGACCGAGAACCAACAATCCTGTTTCCATGCCGCTACCGCAATCGACATCCTCGAAACCTGCACGTGGCGCATCCCGGTAAGCAGATGCCGTGCGGTCCACCAGAGGTCAGGTAAGGACTCCGGTGCTCGATCAGTCGAGGGTGAAGTACGGGGTGTCGGTGTCCAGGGCGGCGAGGCGGGGGGTGATCGGGGTGGCGGCGTCCCGGTCGGCCGCGATCCGGGCCACGTCGGCCAGGTCGCCGGCCGCCGCGACCTGCTCCAGGGTCAGCAGCGTCGGCGGGAGCATGGTCAGCTCGCCGGCCGCCGCGCGGCGTAGCGCGTCCGCCGGGCGTACCCACAGGGTGTGGTCGGCCTCGCCGGAGACGTCCCGGGTCCGCTGGCCCTCGGGCAGCAGGGCCACGAAGAAGTACGTGTCGAAGCGGCGCGGCTCGAACTCCGGGGTGACCCAGCGGCTCCACGGCAGCAGCAGGTCGGACCGTAGGGTCAGCCCTCGGCCGGTCAGGAACTCGGCGAAGTGGGTACGCCGCTGCTCCAGGTCGACCCGGGCAGCCTCCCAGTCGTCGCCGCTGACGTCCCCGACCACGGTGGTCGGGCTCGCCCCGGCGTACTCGCTGGTGGTGGCGCTGCTGCCGCTGGCGCGATCCGGGGCGGTGCCGGTCTCCGGGCCGGGCTGATCCCGGTCGGTGGTCGGGCCGGCGAGCAGGACGCCGGCTTCCTCGAACACCTCGCGGGCGGCGGCGCAGACCACCGCTCGGGCGGCTTCCGGCGGGACGCCCAGTCGTCGGCCCCACTCCTCGGGTTCCGGGCCGGCCCAGCCGGGGTGCGCCTGCGCGTCGGACGGGTCCACCCCGCCGCCGGGGAAGGCGTACATCCCACCGAAGGTCATCGCGGCGACCCGGCGGATCATGTACACCTCGAAGCCGGCGTCGGCCGGGCGGAGCAGCAGCACGGTGGCGGCGACCCTCGGTACCGCCGGGACGCCGCCCTCGGCCCGGAACCGGCGGGCGTGCTCGACCAGCGCGGCCGGGGCGGGGAAGCTGCCGCTGTCGATCGTCATACCGGCGAGCGTATCCGCCGAGCCGCTGCCCCGTTGATCGACTCCAGTTACGGCAAACGGGGCTGTCCCGTGCCGACGAGAGCCCCGTTTGCCGCAAACGAAGTCGATCAACGCCCGCGCGACAGCCGATCAACGCCCGCGCGACGTCCGATCAACTCCCGCGCGACGGCCGAGCGACGGCCGAGCGACGGGCCGGGAGAGTGTTCCCGGGGGCTGGGCCGGGTGACGTGCGTGGACGTGAGCTGCGCTAGCGTCCCGTCGCATGACACGTTGGGGCATCCTGGCCACCGGTAACATCGCCGCCCGCTTCGCTGAGGACCTCCGGCTGACGCCGGACGCCGAGCTGGTCGCGGTCGGCTCGCGTACCGTCGAGTCCGCCGAGTTGTTCGCCGCCAAGCACGGCGCGCAGCGGGCGTACGGCTCGTGGGCGGAGCTGGCCGCCGACCCCGACCTGGACGTGGTGTACGTCGCCACCCCGCACTCGGCTCACCACGAGGCCACCCTGACCTGCCTGAACGCCGGGCGGTCGGTGCTGGTGGAGAAGCCGTTCACGCTGGACCTGGCGAGCAGTACCGAGCTGGTCGACACCGCCCGCGCCCGTGGGGTCTTCCTGATGGAGGCCATGTGGATGCGCTGCAACCCGATCGTCCGGCGGGTGCTGGAGCTGATCGGTGACGGCGCGATCGGCACGGTGACCAGTGTGCGGGCCGACTTCGGGGTGGGCGGGCCGTTCCCGCCGGAGAGCCGGATGCGGGCCCGTGCCCTCGGTGGTGGTGCTTTGCTCGACCTGGGTGTCTACCCGATCAGCCTGGCCCATCTGGTGCTCGGCGTGCCGGACCACGTACAGGCGTGGGCGAAGATCAGCCCGGAGGGCGTGGACGAGAACACCGGCATCGTCCTCGGCTACGACTCGGGGGCGGTCGCCACGCTGAGCTGCGGCATCGTCGGTGCCACCCCGGTCACCGCCGAGATCACCGGCAGCACCGGCCGGATCGACCTGCCCGGCCCGTTCTTCCGGCCCGGTTCGGTGACCCTGCACCGGGACGGCGTCGAGCCGGAGGTGATCCCCACCGAGCTGGTCGGCAACGGCTACCAGTACGAGGCGGCCGAGGTGCAGCGCTGCCTGGCCGAGGGGCTGTTGGAGAGCCCGCTCGTTCCGCACGCGGCCACGCTGGAGATCATGGCCCTGCTGGACGACATCCGGGGCCGGATCGGGGTCAGCTACCTCTGACGGCAGGCACGACGTCGGCGACATCGCGGTGTCGAGCAGGTCGGGACACCGCGATATCGCCGAACTCGGGTGGATCAGCGACCAACCGGCCGGAGCGGGCCGGGATCGGCCGGCGAATCCCGCCGGCTCAGTTCCAGGGCATGCTGGGGAACCAGCCGTAGCCGAACATGGCCGGCAGTCGGACGTCCCAGTAGACGACGGTGAAGACGCCGAGGGCGACCAGCAGCGAGCCGGTGACGACGGCGGTCCGGGCCGGGCTGCTGGTCAGCCAGCGCAGGAAGCCGCCCCGGGTGCCGACCACCAGCAGGGCGAAGATCACGGTGACGACGAGGACGTTGCCGAGCGACTGAAGGATGAACGCCCCCGCGCCGTACAGCGGGTTGCCCTCGTCCACCGCCCAGTGGAACAGCTTGTTGAACAGCGGGTACGGGCGGCCGATCAGGAAGCCGCCGATCAGCGCGCCGAGGGTCACCACCCGGGCCACCGGGCGGTTGGCGAAGACGTCCCGCACCACGCCGAGCGCGGCCAGGCCGAGCCAGATCAGCGCGAGGCCGATGACCCCGAAGACCACCGAGGACTGGATGAGCCGTACCGGCAGGTCGCCGACCCGGTCGGTGGAGAGCTGCGGCAGGCGCTCGCCGAGCAGGACGCCGACGAAGCCGTACGCACCGGAGACGGCCACCATGCCCAGGGTGAGCCAGCCGACCGGCCGGAGCAGGGACCGGAGCGAGCCGTGGCCCGCCTCGCGGGAACCGGCCTGGCTCATCGGGCCGATCGAGGCGGCCATGGCGATGTTGCAGGCGGTGAAGGTGCCGGCGAGCCCGGAGACGAAGGCGAAGATCAGGCCCGCTCCGGTGCCGGCGAGGGCGGTCTCCTTGGCGTCGTGGCCGAGCAGCGCGTTCGCCACGTTGTCGCCGATCACCGAGTCGACGAAGTGGTACGACCAGATCACGGCCAGCAGGATCCCGGCCAGGGCGCTGAAGGCGATGATCCGGCCGACCCGGGGTGGCCGTTCGGTACTGGGTGCAACGGTGACCGCTTCGACCCGGGGCAATGTACTCATCTTCGGCACCCACCTGTCCGTCGACGGGAGGGGTCGGGGGCGGCGGTGGCCCCGACCTGGACAGGCTCAGTGTGCCGAGCGCGACAGAGATCGAAGTTCTTCGAGATTGCTCGATTTCTCCGAGCGTGCGGCCGACACCCGGGAAGGGGCCCGGCGGGGCCCCTTCCCGGAGCGGGTCAGCCGAACAGGGGGCGGAACAGGAAGTACATCAGCGCGCCGATGGTGCCGGCGGCCGGGAAGGTGAGGATCCACGCGCCGACGATGTTGCCGGCCACCCCCCACCGGACGGCGGAGAGCCGCTTGGTGGAGCCGACGCCCATGATGGCGGAGGTGATGGTGTGCGTGGTGGAGATCGGCGCGCCGAGAACCAGGGCGTTGAAGTAGAGCACGCCGCTGGCGACGGTCTCGGCGGCGAAGCCCTCCGGCGGCTTCAGGTCGATGATCTTCCGACCGAGGGTACGGATGATCCGCCAGCCACCGGCGTACGTGCCGGCGGCCAGCACCGCCGCCGAGGTCCAGAACGCCCACTCCGGGATGAAGCCCGGGTCGTCCTGGTAGCCGCCGACGTAGAGGGCGAGCACCACGATGCCGATGGTCTTGGCGGCGTCCTGCATGCCGTGGCCGACCGACATGGCGGCGGCCGACGCGGTCTGCGCCCAGCGGAAGCCCCGGTTGAGCTTGCCCGGGTGCCCCTTCCGGAAGATCCACTGCACGGCGATCATCACGATGTAGCCGAGGACGAAACCGACCATCGGGGAGAGCACCATCGGGATGACGACGTCCTCGCCGATGCCGCTCCACAGCACCGTGCCGGAGGCGGCCACCGTCGCGCCGACCAGGCCACCGATCAGCGCGTGCGACGAGGACGACGGCAGCCCGAAGTACCAGGTGATCAGGTTCCAGGTGATCGCGCCGATCACCCCGGCGAAGACGATGCCGAGGCTGGCCGTACCGGTGGGGAGTTTCACCAGGCCGCTACCGACGGTCTTGGCGACCTCGGCGCCGAAGTGCGCGCCGATGAAGTTGCCCACCGCGGCCATGGCCAGGGCGACCCGGGGTGTCAGCGCCCGGGTGGAGATGCTGGTCGCGATCGCGTTGGCGGCGTCGTGGAAGCCGTTGGTGTAGTCGAACACCAGGGCCACCCCGATCACCGCCAGCACGGCGATGAGTTCGGGACTCAGATCCACGGGGCTCAGGACTCCTTGACCGCGATGGTCTCGACGGTGTTCGCCACGTGCTCGAAGGCGTCACAGGCGGCCTCCAGTTCGTCGGCGACCTCCTTCATCTTCAGCACGGTCAGTGCGTCGTACTCGCCGGAGAAGAGCCGGACCAGCAGCATCCGGTACGCCTGGTCGCCGTCGTTCTCGAGCCGGTTGCACTCGATCCAGTAGTCCTCGAGGTCCTTCATCGACTTCAGTCGGGGCATCGCCTCGGCGGTCAGCTTCGCCTGGGCGTCCAGCACGTTGACCAGCTCGTGCATCTCCCGGGGCAGCGACGGCAGCTTGGTCAGGCCGTACAGGTAGAGCAGGTTGCCGACCGCCTCCAGGTGGTCCATCACGTCGTCCAGCAGCGACCCGAGGCGGTAGATGTCCTCCCGGTCGAAGGGGGTGATGAAGGTGGAGTTGATCTTCTTGTACAGGTCGTGGGTGATCTGGTCGCTGTCGTGTTCCACCTCGGTCAACCGCTCGCTGACCGACTGGACGTCGACGCCCGGCAGCGCCAGCTCGTTGAGCAGCTCCGTACCCTTCACCAGATTCTGCGCGGCCCTGGTGAAGAGCTCGTAGAAGGCACCCTCGGTGGGGCGGAAGGAAAACTTCACAGCACGGACCTCGTCGTGTCGTTGGAAGGGTGGCGGTCGCCCGGAGGGGCACTGCCCTGCGCATGTTAGGGACGGTTCAGGGAGCCGAAAATGCCGGCCCTCCCCTGGTCAGTCGACATTCACGCGTCGTTCACCCGCCGTTCACCTTGATCCGCCCATCCGGTGAGCAGTCGCCGCCGCTCCCGCTCGAGATCGACCGTCGCCGGCGGGTACCCCAGGTCGAAGGTGGCGAACGTCTCGCGCAGCAGGTGCGCCACCGCCCAGTCCCGGTACCACTTCCGGTCCGCCGGCACCACGTACCAGGGCGCGGCCTCCGTGCCGCACCGGCCCAGCGCCTCCGCGTACGCCGCCTGGTAGTCGTCCCAGCGGGCGCGGGCCGCCACGTCCGCCGGGTCGTACTTCCAGTGCTTGCGCGGATCGGTCAGCCGCTCCAGCAGCCGGTCCCGCTGCTCGTCCTTGGAAATGTGCAACATCACCTTGACCAGGGTCACCCCCTGGTCGGCCAGCTCCCGCTCGAAGACGTTGATCTCGTCGTACCGGGTGCGCAGCGTCTCCTCGGGCACCAGCGACTCGACCCGGGCGATCAGCACGTCCTCGTAGTGCGAGCGGTTGAAGATGCCCACCTGGCCGGCGGCCGGTACCGCCCGGCGGATCCGCCACAGGAAGTGGTGCGCCAACTCCTCGTCGGTCGGCGGCCCGAACGCGGTGATCCGCAGGCCCAGCGGGTTCATCGCGCCGGCCACCCGCTTCACCGTGCCGTCCTTGCCGCCGCAGTCCATCGCCTGGAGCACCAGCAGCACCCGCCGACCGTCGGACGGGTCGACCTTCGCCGACGCGTGCAGCATCTCCTGCTGGCGGGCCAGCTCCGCGCCGACCGCCCGGACCTGGTCCCGGGCCCAGGACTTACGGTCCGCACCGGTCACCGTCAGGTCGGGCAGGCCGGGGGTCCCGCGGGGGTCGATCCCGGCCAGGTCGACCCGGGCCGCGCCCGCCGGCGACACCCGCAGCCGCCGCCGGAGACCGCCGCCGACCGGAGGGACGATGTCGGATCTGTCGGGTGCGTTCATGATGCGATCATCGCCCAACCCGCCGACGCACGCCCGCCGAGCGCACCCACCCGTCCGGTACGGCGGGAAGGCGGACACCCGCTCGATCCCGGTCCGGTCGACAGTCGCCGGGAAAGGTGTGCGCTGGTCGTCAACCGCTGTGCGTCCATCGGCAAGGACATTCGTCCGGCCCCTTGACAGCATCGATTCCGGACGCAGCAGATCCGCTGCTGGAGAGATGAACTCTCGACCAGTCCCCGTCTCCCAGGAGGAAAGCGTGCAGAAACTGAAGCGAGGGGCCCTCGCGGTGGTCGCCGCCGTCGGGTTCGGTGTCGCATCGGGTACGGCACCGGCCAGCGCCGCGCCGGCCACCGTCGACACGGCCGCCCCCGGGATCTCGTCAGCCGCCGCGACGACCAGCACGGCGAACCCCGGCGTCACCCCCCTGGCCTGGTACAAGACCACGGCCCTGGGGGGACCGATCAGGACCTGCTACTCGTCGTCCTGCGACATCGTCGTCTACACCTACGACGGCGAACCGATCCACTGGAGCCATTACGCCTACAACTCGGCGGGAAACCGCTGGTACTACGTGAAGGACTCCTTCGGATACACCGGGTGGACCTACTGCGGGAACGTCACGGCACCCTGTTAGCCGGTGCACCCTGGCCGGTGTGTTGACCGGCCTGGTCACCCCGGACGCGGCTCGGGGGCGGTGGTGGCGGGCCGGTCCGACCCGACCGACGGGTCACCCGTCCGACGGGCGACCGCCGGGGGTCGTCGACCGGCCCCGTCCCTAGACTGAGGGGGTGTCGGATCTGGTGGCGGAGTTCGAGGCGGAACGGGCGCACCTGACGGCGGTGGCGCACCGGATGCTCGGCAGCCGGGCCGAAGCCGAGGACGCGGTCCAGGAGACCTGGCTGCGCTGGTCCCGGACGATGGCGGACCCGGCCACCCGGGGCGAGATCCGCGAACCACGCGGCTGGCTCACCACGGTCTGCGCCCGGATCTGCCTGGACCTGCTCCGCTCCGCCCGGGTACGCCGGGAAACCTACCCGGGGCAGTGGCTGCCCGAGCCGGTCGTCACCCCGCTGCCCGACGGGTACGCCCCCGACCCGGCCGACCGGGCCGCCCGCGCCGACCAGCTCGGCACCGCGCTGCTGGTGGTGCTGGAACGACTCAGCCCCGAGCAGCGGGTCGCGCTGGTCCTGCACGACGTCTTCGCCGTGCCGTTCGAGCAGGTCGCGGAGACGCTCGGCACCACCCCGGCCGCCGCCCGGCAACTCGCCAGCCGGGCCCGGCGCGCGGTGCACGCCGACGGCGTACCGCGACACAGCGCGGGCCGGGCCGAACAGCGCCGGGTGGTCGAGGCGTTCCTCGCCGCGAGCGAGTCCGGCGACCTGGCCGCGCTGCTCCGGGTGCTCGCCCCCGACGTGATGGTGATCGGCGACGGCGGCGGGCACTTCCCGGCGGCCCGGCGGCCCATCGTCGGCGCGGACGCGGTGGCCCGCTTCCTGTTCGGCGTCTACGGCCCCGACGGCCGCTACGCCGGTCAGGTGCGGTTCCGTCCGGTGCTGGTCGACGGCACCCACGGCCTGTACGCCGAGGCCCCCTACCGGGACGGCCAGACGGTCCGCCTGGTGATCTCGTTCGCCGTGCACGAGGGACGGATCACCGGCGTGTTCAACCAGCTCAACCCGGAAAAGCTGACCGGACTGCCGCCACTGTGAGGGCCGGCTGCCACCGCTGTGCCGGCCGGCATCCTGTGGCGGCGAGAGCCTGCGGCCGGGCCCTCGCTGTGACGGCCGGGCCGCCAACCCGGTGACGGCCGGCCAGCCGCCGACCGGACCGGAAGCCGGCGGGGTCAGACCACCAGGGCGAGCCACTTGCGGTACGAGGTGGCGAACGGCTCGGTGCCGTCGCCGAGGGCCCCGAGCAGCCACCGTGCGGCGGCTTCCGCCTCGGCCACCAGGTCGTCCGGGTAACCGAACCGGACCCGGTGCTCGGCGAACTCGTCCTCGTCGCGCAACTCGACCAGGCCGGTGGCGCGGCGGCGTACCACGTCCAGGTCCAGGTCGACGAGGTGGACGGTGTCGTCCCCCTCCCAGCGGGCCGGGCTGGCGATGTCGCAGTACACCTCGCTGGTCCGGGGTTCCGGATTGAACATCCCCGTCCACCAGGCCCGGTGCGGCACCAGCAGGACGAACGGAATCTGCTCCACACTGGGCCGACCGTGGTAGATGGACTCGGTGCCGGCGGTCACCCCGAGCCAGACACCGAGGTCGTCCTCGGCCAACCGGCGGGCCGGGTAGTCGCGGTGGGCGCTGCCGTCGTACTTGCGGTAGATCACACGGACCATGTCGCTCGGCATGCCTCGCAGCCTATCCGGTACCCCCCAGGTGGCGCGCCAGGGCGCGAACCGATCGGTACTGACCGATTCCGGACGGTGACCTCCGACACGGGCCGATCGGCGCGGAGGGTGTCGGCGGGGACGGGTACCTTCGCACGGTGACCCTGCCGCGTGCCGTCCCCAAGTCCGCCACCTCCCGGTCCCGGCGTCGGGGTGCCCGGCCGAGCGGGTCGGAGCTGCTCGCCGCAGCGGTCGGGGCGGTGCCCGGTGGCGCGGCCCGCCCCGGTCAGCAGGAGATGGTCACCGCGATCGAGGAGTGCGTCGCCAGCCGGGAGCACCTGCTGGTGCAGGCCGGCACCGGCACCGGCAAGTCGCTGGGCTACCTGGCCCCGGCGCTGACCGTGGACGGCCCGGTGGTGGTCTCCACCGCCACCCTGGCCCTCCAGGCCCAGCTGGTCGAACGCGACCTGCCCCGCCTCGCCGACGCGGTCGAGCCGCTGCTCGGCCGCCGGCCCACCTTCGCCGTGCTCAAGGGCCGGCACCACTACCTCTGCCTGGCCCGGTTGGACGGCTCCACCGAGGACGAACCGACCGACACCCTCTTCGACGCCCCGGCCGCCGGTGGCGGGGGTGGGGGTGGGGGCGGACGGTGGCTCGGTGAGGCGGGTCGGCTCGGCAAGCAGGTGCAGCGGCTGCGGGACTGGGCCATGGAGACCGACACCGGGGACCGCGACGAGCTGGACCCGGGCGTGGACGACCAGGCCTGGCGGCTGGTGTCGATGCCGGCCCGGGAGTGCGTCGGGGCGTCCCGCTGCGGGTTCGGCGCGGAGTGTTTCGCCGAGGCGTCCCGGGCGCGGGCCCGGGAGGCCGACATCGTGGTCACCAACCACAGCCTGCTCGCGGTGGACATGCTCGCCGGCCGGCAGATCGTGCCGCCGCACAAGCTGCTGATCGTGGACGAGGCGCACGAGCTGGCCGACCGGGTCTCCTCGGCCGCCCAGGCGGAGCTGGTGCCGGAGCTGATCGACCGGTCCGCCCGGCGGGCCCGCCCGCTGCTGAAGCCGGAGGCCGCCGAGGCGCTCTCCGAGGCCGGCGACGCGCTCGCCATGGCGCTCGGCGAGGCTCCGGCCGGGCGGCTCACCAACGGGCTGCCGGAGCTGCTGCGCCAGGCGTGCACGCTGCTCGACTCGGCCACCCGGGCCGCGCTCGACGCGATCGGCGACGTGAAGGCCGACGACCCGGACCCGGTGCGGAAACAGCAGGCCAAGGCGGTGCTGGACGAACTCTCCAACACCGCGCAGCGGCTGCTGGAGGAGGCCGACCACGACGTGGCCTGGGTGGAGAAGCACGACAACGGCCGGCGGGCCCTGGTGGTCGCGCCGCTCTCCGTCGCCGGCACGCTCGCCACCCACCTGTACGAGGACCGCACCGTGGTCGCCACCTCGGCCACCCTGACCCTGGGCGGACGGTTCGACACGGTGGCCCGTGCCCTGGGTCTGGAGGCCCCGTCGGCCACGTCGCCGTCCCCGGCGGCCGCCGCGCTGGCGACCGCCACCCGGGGAACGGGCCGCACCACGACACCTGGCTCGGCGGCGGGGGGCCCGGCGGCCCCGGCCGGGCGGGCGGGGGCTCCGGCGGCGGCGGCTCCGGCCGGCCCCGTCGAGCCGGCGACCGAGGGGCCGGGCTGGCGTTCACTCGACGTGGGTTCCCCGTTCGACTACGCCCGGCAGGGCATCCTCTACGTGGCGGCACACCTGCCCCGGCCCAGCGTGTCGGGGCTGCCCGAGGCGGCCGGCGAGGAGCTGCTGGCGCTGGTCGGCGCGCTCGGTGGGCGTACCCTCGGGCTCTTCTCCTCCCGGCGGGCCGCGCAGCAGGCGGCGGAGCTGCTCCGGGCGCGGACCGACCTGCCGGTCCTGCTCCAGGGCGAGGAGTCGCTTCCGTTGCTGGTCCGCCGGTTCAAGGAGGACCGGTCGAGCTGCCTGTTCGGGGTGATGTCGCTCTGGCAGGGGGTGGACGTGCCGGGTGACTCCTGCCAGCTCGTGGTGATCGACCGGTTGCCGTTCCCGCGTCCCGACGAACCGCTCGCGGCGGCCCGGGCGGCGGCGGTGGACGCCGGCGGCGGATCCGGGTTCGCGGCGGTCAGCGTGCCGATCGCCGCGATCCGGCTGGCCCAGGGGGTCGGCCGGCTGATCCGGGCGACCGGCGACCGCGGGGTGGTCGCGGTGCTGGACTCCCGGCTGGAGACGGCCCGCGGCTACGGGCCCTTCCTGCGCCGGTCGCTGCCGCCGTTCTGGTACACCACCCGACCCGAGGTGGCCCGGGGCGCGCTGGAACGCCTCGGCGGCTCCTGACCCCACCCGCCCGCCGTGCCGGCGTCCGCGTGCGTCCGCGGGCCCGGGGGACGGTCGCGGACTCAGCCGCCGTTTCGGCGGAACCGCGCTGTCCGGACCGCCGGACACCCCGACCTCGCCGGAACGACGCGCGGACGTGACGGTCCGGACCGACCCCGGGGCCGGCCGGAAGCGACCGGCCCGGGACGGGTCACGGGGCCTTGGCGGCGACGACCACCGCGTCCGGTGGGGTCTCCGGCACGGTACGGGCGGCGAGCCGGCGTACCGCGGTGTTCAGCACCGCGATCAGCGGCACCGACACCAGCGCCCCGGTGATCCCGGCGAGCACCACCCCGGCGGCGATCCCGATGATCACGGCGAGCGGGTGGATCGCCACCGCCCGGCCCATGATCAGCGGCTGGAGGATGTGCCCCTCGACCTGCTGCACACCGATCACCACGCCGAGGATGATCAACGCGGTGACCGGCCCGCTGTCGACCAGCGCCACCAGCACCGCGACCGCGCCGGACAGGGTCGCCCCGACGATCGGGATGAACGCCCCCAGGAAGACCAGGGCGGCCAGCGGGAAGGCGAACGGGATGTCGAAGATGACGAGGAAGATCCCGATGCCGACCGCGTCGATGAACGCCACCAGCACCGTCGCCCGGACATACGCCACCAGGGTCGACCAGGACGCCTGACCGGCGTCGTCGACCTTCCACCGGGCCCCGACCGGCAGCAACCGGACCAGGAAACGCCAGATCTGCCGCCCGTCCCGCAGGAAGAAGAACGTCGCGAAGAGCACCAGCAGGGTGCCGGTGAGCACCTCGGCCACGGTCGCGGCGGTGGAGAGCGCGCCGCTGGTCAGCCGGTTGGTGTTGTCGTTGACCCACTGCTGGCCCTCGTTGATGTACCGGTCGAGCTGGCCGTCGCTCAGATGCAACGGGCCGTTCTTCAACCAGTCCTGGATCTGCCGGACCCCCTCGGAGGACTTCGCGCTCAGCTCCGGGACACCCTTGATGAACTCGTTCACCACCAGGGTCAGCGTGCCGATGACCGCGGCCAGCCCGGTGACCAGCACCACCGCCGTGGCCAGCGAGCGGGGGAACCGGGCCCGCAGCAGCCACCCCACGGCCGGGGCGAGCAGCGCGGAGAGCAGCATCGCGATGGCCAACGGGATGATCACGATCCGGATCTGGCCGACGATCTTCAGCAGCGCCCAGCCGACCAGCCCGACCACGATCAGCCGCCACGACCAGGCGGCGGCGATCCGCAGCGCGTGCGGCACGTCGGCGTCGTCCCGGCTGACCGTGGACGTGTGCAGGGCGGCCGGGGTCTCCGCGCCGACCACCACCGCCGAGGCGGGAGCCACCGGACCCGGTGCGGCCGGCGAGGCCACCCCCGGCCGGGGTGCGTCCGCCGCGTCGGCCCGGATACGGTCGCGGGCCCGGCCCTCCCGTACCGCCTGCCGACCCGACTCGTACGCGCGGCGGAGCTGTCCGCGTACCCGCTCGAAGCGGCTCAAGCGCACCTCCTGCTGACCAAGTGTCCACATACCGTAACCGGCGGACAGGAACCCGCGCGGACGTCACGGTAGGCCGGTTCCGCCACACAGTGCCCAGGCCGCATGGTCGGTAACCACCGGCGGGCGGGCGGCGCGGACACGGTAGCGTCTCCTCCCGTGACCGCCGACCAGAGTCTCGACGCCGGGCTGCCGATCCGCCTCCTGCACGACCGGGTGCTGGTGCGCATGGAGGGGAGCGAGGGCGAGCGCCGGTCCACCGCCGGCATCGTGATCCCGGCGACCGCCGCCGTGGGCAAGCGGCTGGCCTGGGCGACCGCCGTCGGGGTCGGCCCCAACGTCCGGTCGATCGTCTCCGGCGACCGGGTGCTCTTCGACCCCGACGACCGCTCCGAGGTCGAACTGCACGGCCGGGGCTACGTGCTGCTGCGCGAGCGGGACGTGCACGCCGTCGCCGCCGAACGCGTCGAACCCGACTCCACCGGCCTGTACCTGTAGGTCGGGGGTTCCGCCGTCGGCGGTCCCGGGGCCGTTCGCGCTCCGGGTGCCGTTTGCGCAGGGGAACGACGGGAAGCCAGGCACGTCCACGCCCTGGGGAGGGACGATGCCGATCTTCCTGAAGAAGCTGCTCATCATCCTGAGCGTCGGCTTCCTGATCTACTTCATGGCGTTCCGGCCGCAGGGCGCGGCGGACCTGTTCAAGGCCATCGGGGTCGCCCTGCTGGCCATCGCCGCCGGCCTCGGTGACTTCCTCACCAGCCTGTTCTCCTGACCCACCGGTCGATCCGCCAGTCGGGCCCTCTCCCGGCGACGCCGGTAGTTTGGCAAACTTTGCAACTTTCCCCGGTTTGCCAGTCGCTGGCAAACCGGGGATTTATGGCAAACTTGACTTCGTGGTAGCGCCGGACGGGCAACTCTTGCTTCAGCAAGCCTTCCGGGTCTTTCAGGACCTGGTCGAGAGCGAAGGCGTCCGGGTGACTCGCCAGTCGGCGGTCGCCCCTGACTCCAGCCGGGACGATGTCTGGCGCATCGAGACCTCGCAGCGCTTCTGCGAGCTGGCCGTCCAGGCATACCGCCGCTTCACGCCCCGACATGCTGACCAGGTCGTCAGCGGTGTGTCCCGTTTGATGCGCAGCATGCGCCCTCAACCGATTCTCGTGGTCGCTCCCTGGTTGAGCCCGCAGTCTCGCGAACTGCTCGTCGATCAGGAGATCAACTATCTCGATCTGACCGGGAACGTCTGGTTGCGTCTGCCGAACCCGCTGATCATCGTGCGTACCGAAGGTGCACGGAAGGACCCTGACCCCTCCGAGCGGCCCCCCGTACGTCTGCAGGGCAAGGGGATCAACGCGCTCGTACGTATCCTGGTGGATGTCGCGCCGCCCTACCGAATGGTCGACCTCGCCCGTGCTACCGGCTTGAGCCCCGGGTACGTGTCCCGGACGCTGGAGGCCCTGGACGAAGAACGTCTGATCGACCGGGGCAGGGACCGGGTCGTACACGATGTCGACTGGCAGCGACTGCTGCGCAGAAGAGCCGAGCACTACGGCCTGCTGAAGTCCAACCACACACGCGGTTACCTCGCCCGGACGGGGCTCACCGCGTTCGCCCGCGACCTGGCCGTCACCCGGCCTGGCGACATCGGCCCCGATGCCGACGCCGAGTATCGACGTCTGATCGGGCAGGGCGAAGACCCGGCGCTCGTGACGGGCTCGTTTGCCGTGAGCGACTACGTGCGGGTCGCCGCACCCGCGCAGCTCGTGCTGTACGTCCCTGACGCGGACCAGTTCGCGGATCGCCACGGGCTGATGCCGGTGGACCGGGGGGCGAACGTACTCCTGCTCCGGGCCGCGGACCGATCCCAGCTCGATCGCGTGCGCATGGTGGACGGAGTGTTGCACGTCGGCGTCTCCCAACTGGCATTGGACTGCCTGGCTGGTAATGGCCGTCTGCCCGAGGAGGGCGATGCTCTGCTCGACTGGATGCGAGAAAACGTCGTGGCGTGGCGTAAGGACAAGCTTCCGGAGCGTTAACCTCCCCCGGTGATCGAACGTGAACTGGATCCGCTCTACGTAGCCGCCCGCCGGGTCCTTCTCGATGCCCTGGACGCGCTCGGCACACACCGATCCGCGTTGATCCTGGTCGGTGCTCAGGCCGTGTACCTACGCGCCGGCGATGCCGACCTGGAGACGGTCGCACCGTTCACCACCGATGCCGACTTCGGGATCGATGCCAGCCGTCTCGGTAGCGACCCCGACATCACCGGAGCGATGGTCCGGGCCGGGTTCAGACTGAAGGTGAAGTCCGGCGGCAACGGCGTCGAACCCGGAAGTTGGCTCGCCACAACCCATCTGGGCGGCGACATGGTCTCGGTCGAAGTGGACCTGATGGTGCCGGAAGCCCTGGCCGTCGGTCACGGCAAGCGGGACGCCCGCCTCCCGTACCACGGCAAGAACGCCACCCGCTGGGCACCGGGCCTTGAGGCGACCGTACTCGACAACGACGAGCTGCCGATCGCGAGTCTTGAGCCCGAACGTGACCCCCGGACGGCTGTCATCCGGGTCGCCGGACCCGCCGCCCTGCTGGTTGCCAAAGCCCACAAACTCGGTGAACGTCTCGGTGTCGGCAGCCAGCACCGGATCAGGCCCAAGGACGCGGGCGACGTCTTCCGGATCATGCGGAGTCCGACCCCGCCCACCGTGATCGGTCGCCGACTGAACGAGTTGCGCCGGGACCCCATGTGCGGAGCCAGCGTCCACGCCGGGGTCCGTCATCTCACCGACCTGTTCGGCGCGCCTCGCGCGCCCGGCGTGGACCTCGCCGTGGCCAACCTCGCGGGGGCCGTCGCCGAGGACGAGGTCCGCGTGTTGATGCCGGCATACCTCGATACCGCGTTGGCCACCTACCGGGATTGACCGGCGTCGGCCGGAGTACGACGGGTCAGCGGGGGCCGCCCGGATGCCATGGCGCGCCCGGGTGCGGGCCGTACCAGCCGTACGGGACGGGTGGGGGTGGTGGGGCCAGGACCACCGGGATGGGCACCACCGGCTCCTCCGGGGCCTCGACCGGCCGCTGCTGGCCGTCCGGGAAACGCAGGTGGTAGCGGTCGCCGTCCCAGATCCCGATCGGGGCCTGCGGGTCCCGGCCGACGAAGAACCCCCGGTACGCGCTGATCGTGTCCAGCAGGAAGCGCTCCTCGGCGACGGTCCGCTCCCGGTCGGCGGGCCGGCTGTCCAGACCCCGACGCATGCCGTCCCGGAGCAGGGCCAGCCGGGTGGCCGCGAACTGGTACCCGCGCATCGCCTTGACCGCGCGGTCCCCACCGACCCGGCGGGCCCAACTGCGGGCGGCGTGCCGCCGGCCCAGGCTGCCCAGCGCGGCCACCTCGGGCGGAGTGAGCCAGCCGGCGCGGACGTAGTCCGGCAGGGTGCGTTCGGTGAGCCGACCCTCCCAGGCCCGCAGCCAGATCGCCAGCCCGACCATGCCGAAGAAGATCGGCACCATCACGCCGATGTAGCCGTACAGCGCGACCAGGGGCTGGCCGGTGGCGGCGGCCAGCGACGGCAGCAGGTTCCAGGTGCCGTGCAGCATCATCGCCACCAGCAGGCCGGCGACCGGGGCGAGGAAGCGGACCCGCCGGTCGGCGGTCCGGGCGGAGATGCCCAGCCCGATCCCGGCCATCGAGGTGAACAACGGGTGGGCGAACCCGAACAGCAGGATCCGGACGATGAAGATGGCCAACACCTGCTGTGCGCCGGTCGCCGGGCCGTACTCCTCGACGCCGGTGCGGTAGCCGTAGCCGCCCAGGTAGAGGATGTTCTCGACCATGGCGAAGCCGATCGCGGAGAGCCCGCAGTAGACCAGCCCGTCGGTGATCCCGGACCACTCCCGCCGCCGGAAGATCAGCAGCAGGATCGGGCCGAGGGCCTTGGTCAGCTCCTCGATGAACGGGGCGACCAGCACGGCGGTGAGCGCCTCCGGCAGGTGCCAGGCGGCGAACCGGCCGGCGAAGAACTCGTTCACGGTCAGCGACGCCGCGGTGGAGACGAAGGCACCCCACGCGAAGCAGAAGACCAGGTACTTCAGGGGCTCCGGCTCGTACCGGTCGAGCCACAGGAAACAGGCCACCAGCACCGGGACCGGCAGGATCGCGGCGACCAGGCCGATCAGCAGCGCCTCCGCCCCGAGGCTCTGCCCGAGCGTGAAGATCATGAAGACCGCGCAGCCGGCGATGACCAGGATGGTGCCGGCCAGCACCGCGTACCGCTGCCAGCTCGTCCGGCGGACGGGCATCCGGGTGACGGGCGGCCCCGGGGTGTGCAGGGCGGGGCTCGGCGGCGGCGGAGCAGCGGGGGCTCCGCCGGACGGGGTGTCGGCCATGCGGTCAGCGTAGCCACCCGGGACCCGGCCGGCCCGCCGCATCCGCCAGCTGCCCCGGCCCCCGCCGGGCGGGGCCGGGCCGCATCCGGGACAGCGAGACCGGCAGGACCTGGACGGCGGAGGCCGGCCGCCGCCGAACACCACGTCGTACCGCCGGCCGTCGTGGCGCCCGGCGGCGGGTCTCAGGGCAGGGCCGGTGGGGGTGCCGTCCCGGCCCTGCCCTCGGGCTGCTCGGCGGGCGGGGCGGGCCGCTCGTGTTCCCCGAAGGAGGACCGGACCAGCCGGTTGGCCTCGTCCTGGTCCAGGCCGGAGGCGACCAGCAGGTCGCTGGCGGTGGTACGCACCTGGGCCACCACCACGCTGCCGGAGAACCCCACTCCCCCGGTGTACGTCCGGCCGGCCTCGCTGACCGCGCGCAGGGCGCGTTCCCGGGCGTCCTGCGGTTCCACCCCGGCGGCGAACTCGTGCCGCAGCAACCGCACCGACTCGGCCAGGTGGCCGATCGCGTCGGGCATCGGGTCCGGCACCGGCTCGTCGTCCTCGATCATGGTGACCGCGCGGCGGATCAACGTGCCGCTGTTCCGCATCGCCCGGTCGATCGGGTCGGCCGCCTCGGCGTAGTGGGCCAGCTCGCTGCGTCGGTGCCAGCGGGCCGGGGAGATGGTGATGGTCTCCTTCGCCCCCTCGATGGCCTCGGTGAACGCGGCCAGCTCCTCCTTGTTCTGCCGGAGCCGGTCCAGCGCCCGCTGGCAGCTTTCCCGGTCCCGGGCGCGGATCGCCTCCGCCGCCCGGTCGAGCTGGTCGGCGAGCAGGTCCAGGGCCGGCCGGGCCGCCCGGTTGATCACCCGTAGCGGGTTGAGCGGCAGCAGCACCGCCGTCACCAGCAGGGCGATTCCTCCGCCGACCAGCGCGTCGACGAACCGGGGGATCTCCAGGTTCTTGGTCGACGGACTCAGCGTGGCGATCAGCACGGCGGTCGCCGCCGCCTGGATGACCACCGCGACACTGCCGCCCAGGAAGATCGAGATGACGATGGCGAGTACCACGACCAAGCCCAACTGCCAGGGCCCGGTACCCAGGAAGTAGATCAGCACGTCACCGATCAGCACCCCGATCGCCACCCCGATGATCAGCTCGACGGTGCGGCGGGTCCGTTGACCGACCGAGGCGGCCAGCGTGCCGACCGCCGAGATCGGCGCGAAGACCGGCTCCGGGTTGCGGAGCAGTTCGTGCGAGGCCACCCAGGCCAGCGCGGCGGCCAGGCCCGCCTGCAACGCCAGCACCAGCGCGCCACGTACCCGGTGCATCCGGTCCCGTAGGGTGGCGTGCCCCCGGTGCCGGAGCTGCGCCATCGCCCCGGCGATCCGGGCGGTGTCGACGTCGACCAGGCCCTCGCGCACCTCGGTCCGACGCATCAGCGGGCGGCGTCGGTCACGGGCGAGGGCCATGGGCCGGACTACCCGTCCCGGGCCGGGTGAATCCTGCCCCGGTCGGACCGCCGCATCGGGCAGACTGCACCGGGTGGAGAACCTGGTACGACGGTGGCGGGCGGCGGCCTGCGGGGCGGGTGCGCCGGCCACGGCGGAGCTGACCACGGCCGGCGAGGACCTGCTCGCCCGGTGGCGGGAACCCCACCGGCGCTACCACACCGTCGCGCACCTGACCACGGTGCTGGACGTCGTCGACCGGTACCCGGGCCACGCCGGACGGCCCGACCTCGTTCGGCTCGCCGCCTGGTGGCACGACGCGGTCTACGACCCGCGCGCGGCCGGGGACACCAACGAACGCGACAGCGCCACCCTGGCCGGTACGGTGCTCACCGCCGTGGGGCTGCCGGCCGTCGCGGTGGCCGAGGTCAGCCGGCTGGTCCTGCTCACCGCCGGGCACGCGGTCGCGGCCGACGACCACGACGGCGCGCTGCTCTGCGACGCCGACCTCGCGGTCCTGGCGGCCGACCCGCCACGGTACGACGACTACGCGGCGCGGATCCGGCAGGAGTACGCGCACGTGCCGGAGGCGGAGTTCCGGGCCGGCCGGGCCGGCGTGCTGGCCAAACTGCTCGACCTGCCCGCCCTGTTCCACGTGCCGGAGCTGGCCGGGCGGTGGGAGGCCCCGGCCCGGGCGAACCTGGCCCGGGAACTCGCCGCCCTGCGGCTCGGGGACTGAAACGCCCTGCCGGGGGCCGTGGCCGCCGGGTCGACCGGTCGTTAGCCTCTCCTGCATGTCCACCACCCCGATCGTCGACGAGTTGCGTGCCGCGCTCGGCGAGGCCGCCGTCCTGACCGACCCGGATCTGCTCCGCATGCACCAGCGCGACGAGGCCGACCTGTGCGCGGCCGGCGTGCCGCTGGTGGTGGTCCGTCCGCGCAGCACCGAGCAGGTGGTGGCGGTGGTCCGCGCGGCGGCCCGGCACGGCGTACCGGTGGTGCCGCAGGGGGCCCGGACCGGGCTGGCCGGCGCGGCGAACGCGGTCGACGGCGCGGTGGTGCTCAGCACCTCGGCGATGGACGGGATCCGGGAGATCGACCCGGTCGGCCGGATCGCCGTGGTGCAGCCCGGGGTGGTGAACGCCACCCTGGCCGGGGCGGTCCGCAAGGAGGGCCTCTACTACCCGCCGGACCCGGGCTCGTGGGAGTCGTCCACCATCGGCGGCAACGTCGCCACCAACGCGGGCGGCATGTGCTGCGTCAAGTACGGCGTGACCACCGAGTACGTGCTCGGCCTGGAGGTGGTGCTCGCCTCCGGTGAGGTGCTGCGGACCGGCCGGCGGACCGCCAAGGGCGTCGCCGGGTACGACCTGACCCGGCTCTTCGTCGGCTCGGAGGGGACGCTGGGGATCATCACCGAGGTGACCCTGGCGCTGCGACCCGCCCCGGAGGAGTCGCTGACCCTGGTGGCGGTCTTCGACTCCACCGCCGACGCGGGCACCGCGGTCGCCGGGATCGCCGCCCAGGGGCTCAGCCCCAGCCTGCTGGAACTGCTCGACCGTACCCACCTGGCGGCCATCGAGGCGTACCAGCCGATGGGGTTGCGCACCGACGCGGAGGCGCTGCTGCTCGCGGCGGCCGACACCGGCCCCCGGGCGGCGGCGGACCTGGCCCGGATCGAGGAGGTCTGCACGGCGGCCGGCGCGTCCGAGGTGTACACGGCGACCGACGCGGTGGAGGCTGCGGCGCTGCTCCAGGCCCGCCGGCTGGCCCACCCGGCGATGGAGGCGTTCGCCGCCCGGACCTACCCGCAGGGCAACGGCGGGCTGGTGATCGACGACGTGGCCGTGCCGCGCGGCGCGCTGGCCGCGCTGCTCGACGGGGTGGCCCGGATCGCCGCCGAGTGTGACGTGCCGATCGGCGTGGTCGGGCACGCCGGCGACGGCAACATGCACCCCAACATCGTGGTGGACCGGGCCGACCCGGCCAGCGTGGAGCGGGGCCGCCGGGCCTTCGACGAGATCATGCGGCTCGGCCTGGACCTGGGCGGCACCTGCACCGGCGAACACGGGGTCGGGTTGCTCAAGCGGGAGTGGCTGGCCCGCGAGATCGGCCCGGTCGGGATCCGGGTGCACCAGGCGATCAAGGCGGCCCTCGATCCGGGCGGGCTGCTCAACCCCGGCAAGGTGCTCTGAGCGACCCGACGGGAACGGTCGGCGGGAGAGCCGGGTCAGCGCGGCGCGGGCAGCCGGGCGGGGCCAGGTCAGCCCCCGTCCCGACCGCCGGGCGGGGCCGGGGCAGTGCGACCCGACCGCCGGGTAAGGCCCGGGTCAGCGCGGGGCGGGCAGGCCGCTGGGGTCGCTGTCCGAGCCCCGGTCGGCGGCGAATCCGCGTACGTCGGGCGCGCCGAGCCGGGCCGCGTCGGCGGTGGCGTCGTCCGGCATCAGCTGCGACTGGCGTTCCGCCTCCACCCGGGCCCGGTAGTGCTCCACCTCGCGGGCCCGTACGTCGGCGTTCCAGCCGAGCACCGCGCCCATCAGCTCGGCCGCGTGCTCCGCCGAGTCGAGCCCCCGGTGGCTGGTCTCGAAGGAGATCCGGGCCCGCCGGGTCAGCACGTCCTCCAGGTGCAGCGCCCCCTCCGCCCGGGCCGCGTACGTCACCTCGGCGGCCAGGTACTCGGGCGCGCCGGCCAGCGGGGCGGCCAGCAGCGGATCCGCCGCGATCAGGGCGAGCAGGTCCGTGGTGAGGCTGCCGTACCGCTCCAGCAGGTGCTCCAGCACCCCGACCGGTACGCCGTGCCGGCGGGCCAGGTCGGCCCGGTCCCGCCACATCGCCGCGTACCCGTCCGCGCCCAGCAGCGGCAGGTCGGCGGTCCGCGACGGGCGGGCGTTGCCGAGCCGGCGGGCGGCCCGGTCGACCACGTCGGCGGCCATCACCCGGTACGTCGTGTACTTGCCCCCGGCGACCAGCAGCAGGCCGAGCATCGGCTCGACCACCGCGTGCTCCCGGGACAGCTTCGAGGTGGAGTCGGCCTCACCGGAGAGCAGCGGACGCAGCCCGGCGTATACGCCCTCGATGTCGGCGGTGGTCAACGGCTTGTCCAGCACCCCGTTGACCTGGTGCAGCAGGTAGTCGATGTCCCGGGCGGAGGCGGCCGGGTGGGAGCGGTCCAGCCGCCAGTCGGTGTCGGTGGTACCGATGATCCAGTGCCCGCCCCACGGGATGACGAACAGCACCGAGGTGGGCGTCCGCAGGATCAGACCGGTCTCGCCGGTGATCGCCGAGCGGGGCACCACCAGGTGCACCCCCTTGGAGGCACGGACCCGCAGCCCGGGGCGCAGCCCCACGTCGTTGAGCATCCGCGACAGGTCGTCACTCCACACACCGGTGGCGGCGATCACCGTACGGGCGCGTACCTCGAACTCGGCGTCCGGGGAGCCGGGCACCGCCTCCAGGTCGCGGACCCGGACCCCGGTCACCTCCCGGGCCTGCCGGGTGAGACCGACGGCGCGGGCGCTGGTCACCACGGTCGCGCCGAGGCTGGCCGCGGTGCGGGCCAGGGTGACCACCAGCCGGGCGTCGTCGACCTGCCCGTCGAAGTAGCGGATCGCGCCGGCCAGCCGGTCGGCCCGCAGGCTGGGGAAGACGCGCCGGGCCCCCTCCCGGCTCAGGTGCCGGTGCATCGGCATGCCCCGCCCGCCGCCGAGGAGCCCGGCGAACGCGTCGTACGCGGCCACGCCGGTGCCGTAGTAGGCCCGTCGCCAGATCCGGGCCGGTAGCCCGCGCAGCCCGCCGTCGTCGGGCAGCGGCACCAGGATCGGCACCGGCCGGACCAGGTGCGGGGCGAGCCGGGTGGCGAGCAGTCCCCGCTCGGTGAGCGCCTCGTGGACCAGCCCGAACTCCAGCTGTTCCAGGTAGCGCAGGCCGCCGTGGATCAGTTTGCTGGACCGGCTGGAGGTGCCGGCGGCGAAGTCCCGCGCCTCGACCAGGGCCACCTTCAGGCCCCGGGAGGCGGCGTCCAGGGCGGCCCCCGCCCCGGTCACACCACCCCCGATGATCAGCACGTCGAACCGCTCGGCACGGAGCCGCCGCAGGTCGTCGGCCCGCCGGGCGGGAGAGAGCTGGCTGGCGGTGGCACGGGAGACGTTGGGGTCGCGCACCCGTTCACGGTAGCCGCACCGGCCACCGGTCGGCACACCCCGAACCGGACCGCAGCCGGCCACCCCGCCCTGAACCGCACCGGAACCGCACCGGAGCCGGCCGGCGCGTTCCGGTCCGGAGCCGTACCTGGCCGGCACGCCCGGGGACGGCCCCGTACCTGGGCGGCACGCCCGGGAACGGGGCCGTACCGTACGGTCATGCAGCCCGCTCCCCCGTTCGGACCGCCCGTACCCCCGCCCGCGCCGGCCCCGCCCGGGGCGTTGCCGGTGGTCGCGGCCGTCCTGGTCGGCTGCTGGACCGTCGCGGTGGTACTGCTCCCGCAGGTGGTCGGCTGGCTGGTCGAGCAGGTCATGCTCGCCACCGGGGCGGACCGGCCGGTCTGGCTCTGGCCGGTGGTGTCGCTGCTGACGATCCTCCTGGTCGGGGTGCCCGCCCTGCTGCTCGCCCTGGTACCCCGCTCCGGGTCGGTGCGTACCGCCGGCCGGTGCTGGCTGGCCGGGGCACTGGCGCTGGGCGCGCTCGGGCTGCTGCGGACGATCCCGCCGGTGCACCACGAGGCGTACCTCGCCGCGCTCGCCGTCGTCGCCGCGCTGACCGCCGTCGTCGCCACCCGCCTGCTCGCCCGGGGCCGCCGACTCCCGGCGGCCGAAACCACCGGGCCAGGCCGGTCCGGCGGGCCGGGCGGGACCGTCGAGGTCACCGAGCCGGGTGGTACCGGCGGGACCGGCGGGGTCACCCTGCTCGCGGTCGCCGCCGGTCTGGTCCTGCTGCTGCCCTGGCTGTGGCTGGGGGCACTCGGCGGGCTGCTGGAGACGGTGCTCGCGGTGGCCGCGGCGGCGGCCGTCGGCGCGCTCGCCGGGGCCCTGCTGGACGTCGGGTTCTGGACCTCGTTCGGGGCCGGTCCCGACCGCCGCCCGGCCCGGCTGGTGCTGGTCGGTGGCCTGGTCGCCGGGGTGACCCTGCTCCTGCTCGCCGCCGGCACCGGACACTCCGGTACCTCGCTCGCCCTGCTGCTGACGCTGCCGCCGGTCGGTTTCGTGCTCGCCGCGCTCCAGGCTCCCACCGACCGCACCGGCCGGCCGGCCGGTTCCGCCCCGGTGCGCTGGCTGGTCGGGCTCGCGGTCCTCGGTCCGCTGGCCGGCACCGACCCGGAGGAGGTCAGCCTGCTGCTGACCACCACCCGGGACGTGCCGTACTGGGTGGCGGTGACCGCCGGAGCCGGCCTGGTCGTCGCGCTCGGGCTCGCCGTCGGGTACGGCCTCGTGCTACCCCGCCGCGCGCCCACCCGTACGGTCGCCGCGGTCACCGTCGGGGTCCTGCTGGTCGCCGGTGCCCTGGTGTACGCCGGCCCCGGCAAACCGGGTCTGCACGGCGAACGCCTGCTGGTGGTGTTGCGGGAGCAGGCCGACCTGCGGGACGTCCCTACCGGCACCGGGCCGGCCGGGCGGGACGCCCGGGTCCGCGAGGTCTACCGGCGGCTGGTCGCCACCGCCGACCGCACCCAGGCCGACCTGCGCCGCAGCCTGGACCGGGTCCGGCTGTCGTACACGTCGTACTACCTGGTCAACGCGATCGAGGTGGACGGCGGGCCGGGAATCCGCACCTGGCTGTCCAGCCGTCCCGAGGTGGACCGGGTGCTGGTCAGCCAGCGGCTGCGTCCGTTGCCGGCCCCGGCCGGTACCAGCCGGGGTGACGCCACAGCCCCGACCGGCCCGGAGTGGAACATCCGCATGATCGGCGCGGACCGGGTCTGGTCGGAGCTGGGCGTGGAGGGGGCCGGGATCACCGTGGGCAGCTCGGACTCCGGGGCGGACGCCGGGCATCCGGCCCTGTCCGCCGGTTTCCGGGGCGGCGACGACTCCTGGTACGACCCGTGGGACGCCAGCCGCACGCCACGGGACAAGGGCGGGCACGGTACGCACACCCTGGGCAGCGCGGTCGGCCGGGGCGGCATCGGCGTCGCGCCCGGGGCGACCTGGACGAGCTGCGTGAACCTCGACCGTAACCTCGGCAGCCCGGCCCGCTACCTGGACTGTCTCCAGTTCATGCTGGCCCCGTTCCCGCCCGGCGGTGACCCGTTCACCGACGGCCGGCCGGAACGGGCACCGCAGGTGCTGACCAACTCGTGGGGCTGCCCGATCATCGAGGGCTGCGACCCGGCCGCGCTGCGCCCGGCCGCCACCGCCTTCGAGGCGGCCGGCGTCTTCGTGGTGGCGGCGGCCGGCAACACCGGCCCGTCCTGCGCCTCCATCGACGACCCGCCGGCGATGTACCCGGAGGTGTTCACCGTCGGCGCGGTCGACCGGTCCCGCCGGGTCACCGACTTCTCCAGCCGTGGCCCGGTACCCGGTGGCGGCAAGCCGGACCTGGTGGCTCCCGGCGCGGCGGTCCGCTCGGCGATGCCGGGCGGCGGGTACTCCCTGCTGGACGGCACCTCGATGGCGACGCCGCAGGTGGCCGGGGTGGTGGCGCTGATGTGGTCGGCGAACCCGGCGCTCGTCGGCGACCTGGAGCGCACCCGGCGACTCCTCCGGGACACCGCCACCCCGGTCCAGCTGCCCCGGACCTCCACCGAGGCTGCCCGCCCCTGCGGCGACGAACAGGACGTCGCCGGCGCCGGCCTGGTCGACGCGTACGCCGCCGTCCGGGCGGCGCGCGGGTGAGCTGACCGGCCTAGCGGGGGTCCTGCGGATCGTGGGGGTCCGTCATCCGGTACTCCCAGCCCTCGCGCCAGCCGAAGTCGGCGTCCACCAGGTCCTCCAGCCGGGCCCCGTCGATCCGATGGTCGAGGCCCCACCGGGTGGCGACGTGTCCGATCACCAGGACCCGTTGGCCCGCCCACCGCAGCGACAGGTCGTCGAGAAAGCGCCCGACCCGGTGCACGGCCTGTCGCCAGCTCTCACCACCGGGGTAGGGACGGTCGAGGTACCGGCTGCGCCGGCCGTGCAGTTCGGCGGCCGGCATGCCGTTCCGCTCCCCGTAGTCACACTCCCGCAGCCGCCAGTCGTGCAGCACCGGAATCGTGGTTCCCGCGAAGGCCACGTCGGCCGTCTCCACCGCCCGTCCCAGGTCCGAGACGAACACCGCCACGATGCCGTCGCTCCGCCTGCGCCGACCGAGTTCGGCTGCCAGTGCCCGTCCCCTGGCGGACAACCGACCCGGCAGCCATCCGGTGGCAAGACCTCGCTCGTTGTCCTCGCTCCACGAGTGCGTCTCGAAGACGATCTCAGTCGGCATGAGGCGATGCTACTGACGACAGCTCCCCTGGGCTCGCCACCCGCTCGCGGCCGTCCGGACCGGTTCGCGCCCTCGACGGGCTGCGGGGCTGGGGCCGTTCCGGGGCCGGGAGCCGAACCGGGCTGCCCCGGTCCCGCCCCGGTCGCATCGGAGCCCGGGCAGCGGAAAGGGCGGGCCGCTGACGCGGCCCGCCCTTTCGGCGTGTGTCGGAACCGGACTCAGAAGTCCATGTCCCCGCCACCCGGGCCAGCCGGGGCGGCCGGGGTCTTCTCCGGCTTGTCGGCCACGACAGCCTCGGTGGTGAGGAAGAGCGCCGCGATCGACGAGGCGTTCTGCAGCGCCGACCGGGTCACCTTGGCCGGGTCGATGATGCCGGCGGCCAGCAGGTCCACGTACTCGCCGGTCGCGGCGTTGAGGCCGTGACCCGCGTCGAGGTTGCGGACCCGCTCCACGACGACGCCACCCTCGAGGCCGGCGTTGACGGCGATCTGACGCAGCGGGGCGTCCAGCGCGATCTTGACGATCTGCGCACCGGTCGCCTCGTCGCCGACCAGGTCGAGCTTGTCGAAGGCGGTCTTGCCGGCCTGCACCAGCGCGACGCCACCACCCGGGACGATGCCCTCCTCGACGGCGGCCTTCGCGTTGCGGACGGCGTCCTCGATGCGGTGCTTGCGCTCCTTCAGCTCGACCTCGGTGGCCGCGCCGACCTTGATCACCGCAACACCGCCGGCCAGCTTGGCCAGGCGCTCCTGCAGCTTCTCGCGGTCGTAGTCGGAGTCGCTCTTGTCGATCTCGGCCCGGATCTGGTTCACCCGGCCCTGGATCTGCTCGGCGTCACCGGCACCGTCGACGATGGTGGTCTCGTCCTTGGTCACCACGACCTTGCGGGCCCGGCCCAGCATGTCGACGCCGACGGC
Source organism: Micromonospora cathayae (assembly GCF_028993575.1). Taxonomy (NCBI): domain Bacteria; kingdom Bacillati; phylum Actinomycetota; class Actinomycetes; order Micromonosporales; family Micromonosporaceae; genus Micromonospora; species Micromonospora cathayae. Next base: position 811,537 of record NZ_CP118615.1, read on the forward strand.
GTCCAGCTTGAGGCCGACCTCCTCGCTGATGACCTGGCCACCGGTGAGGATGGCGATGTCGCCCAGCATGGCCTTGCGGCGGTCACCGAAGCCCGGCGCCTTGACGGCGACCGACTTGAAGGTGCCCCGCACCTTGTTGACGACCAGGGTGGCCAGGGCCTCGCCCTCGATGTCCTCGGCGATGATCAGCAGCGGCTTGCCGCCCTGCATGACCTTCTCCAGGATCGGGAGCAGGTCCTTGACCGACGAGATCTTGCTGTTGACGATCAGGATGTACGGGTCGTCGAAGACGGCCTCCATACGCTCCGGGTCGGTCATGAAGTACGCGGAGATGTAGCCCTTGTCGAAGCGCATGCCCTCGGTGAGCTCCAGCTCCAGCCCGAAGGTGTTGCTCTCCTCGACGGTGATGACGCCTTCCTTGCCGACCTTGTCCATCGCCTCGGCGATGATCTCGCCGACGCTGCTGTCACCAGCCGAGATGGAGGCGGTGGAGGCGATCTGCTCCTTGGTCTCCACGTCCTTGGCGAGCTTCGACAGCTCCTCCGAGACGCTGGAGACGGCGGCCTCGATGCCCCGCTTCAGGGCCATCGGGTTGGCACCTGCGGCCACGTTGCGCAGACCCTCGCGGACGAGGGCCTGGGCCAGAACGGTCGCCGTCGTCGTGCCGTCGCCGGCCACGTCGTCGGTCTTCTTGGCGACCTCCTTGACCAGCTCGGCACCGATCTTCTCGTACGGGTCCTCGAGCTCGATCTCCTTGGCGATGCTCACACCATCGTTGGTGATGGTGGGGGCACCCCACTTCTTCTCGAGCACGACGTTACGGCCCTTGGGGCCGAGGGTCACCTTCACGGCGTCGGCGAGCTGGTTCATGCCCCGCTCGAGGCCCCGGCGGGCCTCCTCGTCGAACGCGATCATCTTGGCCATACGGCGTTGTCCTCCTGGACACTCACGGGCCACCCGAGTGTGTGTCCCGGATGGGCCGCCTGGTGTACGCACCTTGGGACGTCGCCACCTGGCGACGACGACGTCCGTCGGCCGGGCCGGATAGCCCGCGACGACCGGCCATGTGCCACGCCGCTCGCGCCGCGTGGCCGTGGCCCTACCGCCCCGACCATTGGCACTCACATCATGCGAGTGCCAATGACTTGTTTAGCACTCTCCCCTGCCGAGTGCAAGCACGATCGCTCTCCGCCCCCCTCTCCCGTCCCCGCCACCTCCACCCGGCGCTGACGGGAGCCGGAGCCGAAGGGGACGACGGGCCGAGTAGCACGGCCACGATCGGCCAAGCAGCGACGGGCCAAGCGGAACGACGAGCCGAGCGGAACGACAGGTAAGCAGCGACGGGCCAGGCAGCACAACCACGGACGGAAAGCGGCCTTCAGTACCAGGCGACCGGCCCGGCCGGGCGCAGAGGAGTGCGCCCCAGAGCCGGGCAAGAGGCTGGGCGAGGCGAGAGACCCGGGCGAGGCAAGAGGCCGGGGCGAGGCGAGAGACCCGGGCGAGGCAAAGACGCCCCGGGCAAGGCAGGAAGCCCAGGGCAAGGCGAGAGGCCCCGGGCGAGGTGAGAGGCGGACGCCGGGAATGGGTGAGAGGTCTCGGGGCCAGGCGACAGGCGACAGGCGACGCCGGACCGGCGGTCCAGTGTCGGGAGATGGCCAGCCAGAGTCCAGGGCACCCGACCCGGACGAGGGTGATCCACCCACGCACCCCAGGGTGCACACCGGGTCCGCCCGCCCGCCACGGCCAACGAGCCCAGAACCGGCAGGCGGACACAGACCAGCAGAGCCGGCTCAGAGCCGTCGGAGCAGACACAGAACCGGCAGGGCAGACGCCGCGCAGCAAACGTGCCGCGCTGGCCCGCTCCCTGCGGCCATCGGAGCAGACACAGAACCGGCAGGGCACAGGCCGTTGGCGGCATCGGCCGATGTCAGGCCCGTAACCCGTCGATCGCGGTTCGCCCGGCTCCGACGGTTCGGATCCGGGCGGACTCCACGTGGGCCGGTCGGGCACGGACGCCTCTGGCGTTCGTCACCGAACGACCCCGTCTGCTTCGGCGCGACGGCGTCGTCACCGCCCCGCCACCCCCGTGGTCGGCGCTCAGGCGATGACGCGCACCCGCTCGGCCTGCGGGCCCTTCTGCCCCTGAGCGATCTCGAACTCGACCCGCTGCCCGTCGTCCAGCGCCTTGTAGCCGTCCATCTCGATCGCGGAGAAGTGGACGAAGACGTCCTGCCCTCCGTCGACGGCGATGAAGCCGTAGCCCTTTTCGGCGTTGAACCACTTGACGGTGCCTTGCGCCACGGTGCACTTCCTCACTTCGCTGGGCGACACGCAACCCCCGACGCCAGCGGGCAGCCGGCATCGGAACAACCGTGTTTCACACCGGCCGGGAGCGGCCGATGTACGGTGACCGAAATCGCACGCTACACGAAGCGTGACCGCAGCGCACGACCCCAAAATGGGGCGTAACGGGCAGCTCTCGACCCGGGAGGGCATCGGCCAGCATCGCTGCGGTAGGCATTCGGACATGACGCAAAATCCGGCCAGGTCAGCCCCGGGCACCGCCACGGTCCGCCGGGTGCGTCCGGCCGACGCCGCCCGGGTCCGGGCACTGCGGCTGGAGATGCTCGCCGACGCGCCACTGGCCTTCCTGGAGACGCTCGCGGACGCCGCGGCCCGTCCGCACGCCGAGTACGCCGCGCGGATCGCGTACACCTCGCGTGGCTCGCACACGGCACAGTTCGTCGCCGAGCCACAGGACCATCCGGGAGACCATGCGGGAGACCACCCGGCAGGCGGCCGGGGAGACCGGCGGGGACACCGACTGGTCGGCCACGCGGGCGGCGTCGCCGCAGCTGACGAGCCGGACGTGACCGTGGTGTTCGCGGTCTACGTCACGCCGACCTGGCGCGGCACCGGGCTGCTGGCGGACCTGGTCGACGGCGTCGGGGCCTGGTCCCGCGCGTGCGGTCGGCCGCAGCTGATGCTGGAGGTGGTGGTCGGCAACGACCGGGCGTACCGGGCGTACCGGCGGCTGGGCTTCACCGACACCGGGATACGTGTCCCGCACCCCACGATCCCGGCGCTGTGGGAACTCCAGATGCGCCGGGCGGCCTGACCGGTCGGGACGCCGGGTGGGGGCCCTTCGCGGACCCGGGAAGGACCCCCACGGTGCCCGGTCAGGCGGGGCGGCGGCTCTGGACGATCCGGAACCGGTTGGCGACGTACGCGCCGTCGGTGAGGGCGGCGTTGGCGGCCGGGTTGGCTCCGCTGCCGTGGAAGTCGGAGTAGGCCGCCGACTGGTTGACGAAGACGCCGCCGGTCAGGTTGGCGGACAGGTGCACACCGGCATCGACGGCCGCCGCCTCGGCCGCGTCCAGCACCGCCTCGTCGGTGGAGTAGACCGCGGCGGTCAGCGCGCCCTTCTGGCCGACCGTGGTACGCAGGATCTCCAGGCTCCGCGCCGTCGACCCGGTGGCGATGACGAAGGAGATCGGCCCGAACCACTCCTTGCCGTAGGTCGCGGTGGCGTCCGCGTCCAGCTTGACGATGGTCGGCGTACGGACCACCGCGTCGGGGTGCGCCGGGTGTTCCAGCGGACGCGACTCCAGTACGACGTCACCGAGCTTGCCGGCCTCGTCCAGCCGGTCCAGCACCCCGTCGTTGACGATCGCGCCGGTCAGCTCGACGGCGCGGGCCGGGTCGGCGGTGAGCTTGCCGACCGCCGCGGCGATGCCCGCCGCGACCTCGTCGAAGCTCTTGTGCCCCTGGTCGGTGTCGATCCCGTCGGCGGGGATGAGGATGTTCTGCGAGGTGGTGCACATCTGGCCGCTGTAGAGGGTCAGCGTGAACCCGAGGTTGCGGCACATGCCGGCGAAGTCGTCGGTGGAGTCGATGACGACCGTGTTCAGCCCGGCCTTCTCGGTGTAGACCGCCGCCTGCCGGGCGTGCCGCTCCAGCCAGTCGCCGTACTCGGTGGAGCCGGTGAAGTCGACGATCTTCACGCCGGGGTGCAGGGCCAGGTCGGAGGCGAGCTTCTCGCCGGGGGTCTCGGCGGCCAGCAGGACCAGGTTCGGGTCGAAACCGGCCTCGGCGAGCACCTCCCGGGCCACCTTGACGGTGATCGCCAGCGGCAGCACCGCACGCGGGTGCGGCTTCACGATCACCGGGTTGCCGGTGACCAGCGAGGCGAACAGCCCGGGGTACGAGTTCCAGGTCGGGAAGGTGTTGCAGCCGATCACCAGGGCGACGCCCCGGGGCACCACGTGGAAGGTCTTGGTCATCCGCAGCGGCTCGCCCTTGCCGACCGGCTTCTCCCACCGGGCCGTCCCCGGGTGCCGGGTCATCTCGGCGTACGCGTACGCGACCGCCTCCAGCGCCCGGTCCAGCGCGTGCGCGCCGCCGGCCTGGAACGCCATCACGAACGCCTGCCCGCTGGTGTACTGCACCGCGTTCGCCAGCTCGAAGATGCGCCGGTGCAGCCGGGCCAGGATCTCCAGGCAGACTCCGGTACGCGCCTGCGGGCCGGCGTCCCGCCAGCCGGGCAGGGCGGCGGAGGCGGCGGCCACCAGTTCGTCGGCGCTGGCGTGCGGGTAGCGCACGTCCAGGGGCACCCCGAACGGGCTCGCCTCGGTGGCGACCCGGTCGCCGGTGCCCGGCTGGTCGAGGGGGAAGTCCGCGCCGAGGTACGCCTCGAAGGCGGCCCGGCCGTCGGCGGCGGCGGTCTCGCCGTACACCCGAGGGCTCGGGGATTCGGGGTAGGCGGACCAGTACCCGCGCTCCGTGATCGCGGTCAGCGCCCGGGCGAGGGTGTCGGCGTGCGTGGCGTACAGGGGATGCGGGGTCTCCGTCATGCCCGCCATCATGCCGCAGCCCCGGACCGGCCGGTAGGAGCCGTTGGTCGGGTGGCCGGGGGCGGTGGTCCGGCGCATCCTTGACCGGTGCGGCGGGAGCGACACGACAGGGGACGGCGACCGACCGGGGAACAGCGGTCGGCAGAGGAACGGCGACCGGCAGAGGAACGGCGACCGGCAGAGGAACGGCGACCGGCGGTGGGCGGTCACGCGACGGGGGACGGCCTGCGGCAGCGGGCGCGGACCACGGCCACCTGGCTCAACGGCACCACGGTGGTGGGCCTGGCGCTGGCGGTGCTGGCCCGGACCACCCGGCGGCGTACGCCGGACGGGTTGATCGTCGCCGGACGGTACCGGTTGCCGGTGCCCCGGCAGCAGTGCTTCACGGTCGGTTCGGTGGTGCTGACCCGCCGGCCGCCCGAGTGGCTGCTGCACCCGGCACGGGCCGACCTGCTCGGACACGAACGGCGGCACGCCGGCCAGTACGCCTGGCTCGGCCCGCTGTTCTGGCCGGCGTACTGGCTGGCCTGCGCCTGGTCGGTCGCGTTGACCGGCGGGTACGGCGGCAGGAACGTGTTCGAGCGGCGGGCCGGCCTGGCCGCCGGCGGATATCCCGAGCCGGCCCTGCGCCCGTGGCTGGCGGCCCTGCGGACCCGCCGGCCCGGCGGCGACCAGCGGGCCGCTGGCAGCCAGCGGGTCGACGGCTGTCACCAGGCCGGCGGTGCCGCGCTGGCGGCGGTGGTCAGAAGTCGAGCTGCCACTCCATCCAGGCGTCGACGGCCCGGAAGCCCATCTGCTCGTTGACCGCGATCATGTAGGAGTTGCTGGCCGCGTTCCAGGTGTCGATCACCCGGAGCTGGGGCTCGTGGGCCAGCGCGTACCGCAGGTTCTCGATCTTGCAGAGCAGGCCGAGCCGGTGGCCCCGGTGCTCGGGGTCGACGATGGTGATCTGCTGGAAGGACTGCCACGGGAGTTCGGTGGGGTGCAGGTCGAGCATCGTCCAGGCGACCACCCGGCCGGTCGCCTCGTGCAGGACGCCGTGGTGGTAGGCGCGTCGCCCCCGGGCCGCCAGGACCCGTTCGGTGCCCCGGATGCGCTCGGCGTCGACCCGGTCCGGCTCCATGGTGAGGTCACCGAGAGGCGCGTCCAGGATGAGCCGGCTGTCGAGGTAGGCGACGTCGTCGAGGTACTCCTCCGGCGTGGTCTCCTGCCAGCAGACCGTGCGGTAACCGGCCGCCCGGTTGCAGGCGTCGGCCACCAGGGCGTCCAGGGCGGCGTGGTCGAGGTTGGCGATCTCCAACCGGCGGCGGACCTCGGGCAGGGCCGGTTTGGCACCGACCGTGGCCGCGAACCCACGGCCGTGGTCCGGCCGGTACACGCCCCCGGGCAGCGGGCCGACGGTCGGCCCGATCAACCGTTTACGGCCCAGCTCACGCAGCGTCCGGATGGCGTACTCGAGCAGCGCCCGGCCGAAACCCCGGCGCCGGTACGCCGGGTGCACCACCAGTTCGACACCGGCGTTGTCCGGATTCTCCAGGTGGGACATCCGTAGTTCCAGGTATCCGACGGGTACACCGTCGAGCGTCGCCAGGGCGGACCGCTGTTCCCGGCCCGGCATCGGGTGTCGGAGCAGGGCCGCGAACTGTACGTGGGTACGCGGCGCGAAGTCGGGTACGTCGACCATGCGGGCGGGTTCGGTCACCTGGAGGGCCGCGTCGATCGCGGCCGGATCGGACGGGTCGAGGGGCGCGATCACGAGGCTCATGCCGACGAGGGTGCGGGACCGACAGCAAACGGGCCAGCGATTTTCATCGCCGGCCCGGGAAGCTTGGTCGGGAGGGACGATCGCACAACGCCTCCGGCGTTGGGTCGTAAGGCTTGAAAAGTCTCCGGCGAACGCCCTCCCGCACGAAGCATCTTGCGCCCGTCCGGTTGCTGCCGTCAAGTCCTCGGCGGGGGGTTTTTCGTACCGTGGGCGAACGGTCGGTTACCCGACGGATCGACCCGATCCCCCGTTCGGGCGAGTCGACACGCCCGACCGGCCAGTCACCCGGACTCCGGCAGGACGATACCGGGTCAGCCGAGCAGACCGGCGTCCCGGGCGGCCCGCAGCGACGGCCGGATCCGGTGGGTCGGCCCGACCTGGCCGGCGACCGCGTCGATGGTCTTGAGCCCCTCGCCGGTGTTGAAGACCACCGTCTCGGCGGCCGGGTCGAGCCGACCGGAGGCGACCAGCTTGCGCAGGACCGCCACGGTCACCCCACCCGCCGTCTCGGCGAACACCCCGGTGGTGCGGGCCAGCAGCCGGATACCGTCACGGATCTCGTCGTCGTCGGCGTACTCCATCCAGCCACCGGTACGGCGTACCGCCTCCAGGGCATAGAGCCCGGCCGCCGGGTCGCCGATGTTCAGCGACTTGGCGATGCCGGTCGGCTTGACCGGGGTGATGGTGTCGGAGTCGGCGTGCAGGGCGGTGGCGATCGGGTTACAGCCGGCCGACTGCGCGCCGAACACCTTCCAGCCGCCGGCCGGGGCCTCGACCAGGCCGATCTCCACCAGCTCGCTGAACGCCTTGTCGACCTTGGTGAGCAGTTCACCGCTGGCCATCGGGATGACCACCTGGGCCGGGATCCGCCAACCGAGCTGCTCGGCGACCTCGTACCCGAGGGTCTTGGAGCCCTCGGCGTAGTAGGGGCGGACGTTGACGTTGACGAAGGCGGTGTCCTCGAACTCGTCGGTCTCGACCAGCTCACCGCAGAGCCGGTTCACGTCGTCGTACGAGCCGTCGATGGCGACCAGCTCGCCGCCGTACACGGCGGTGGTGACCACCTTGCCCTGCTCCAGGTCGCTGGGGATGAAGACCACCGAGGGCACCCCGGCGCGGGCGGCGTGCGCGGCCACCGAGTTGGCGAGGTTGCCGGTCGAGGCGCAGGCGAAGCGGGTGAAGCCGAGCGCACGGGCGGCGGTCAGCGCCACCGACACGACCCGGTCCTTGAACGAGTGGGTCGGGTTGGCGCTGTCGTCCTTGACCCAGAGCGGGGCGGTGATGCCCAGCTCGGCGGCGAGGTTGCCGGCGGCGACCAGCGGGGTCAGTCCCGGGTCGAGGGTGACCCGGGTGGCCGGGTCCTGGCCGGCGGGCAGCAGGGCGGCGTACCGCCAGAGGTTCTGCGGGCCGGCCTCGATCTGCTCGCGGGTGACCCGGGCCAGCGCGGCGGTGTCGTAGTCGACCTCCAGCGGGCCGAAACACTCGTAGCAGGCGTGTTGGGCGGCCAGCGGGTACCGGGCGGAACAGGCGCGACAGACCAGGGCGCGGGCGGGGCTGGTGGTGGTGTCGATGCCGGGGGCGACGGTCGTCGACGTCATGTCGAGGAGTCCTCTCATCTTTCCCCGCATCGCACCGTGCGGCGGGGACGGATTTGGCACCTGCCCCGCTCGGCGCTCAGCTCTGAGCACGCGGGGTGGTTGCCGGGGCGTCGTCGGGCCGTATCCCTCAGCCCCTCTGGATGAGGTATGCAGTTGTACGGCCGAGTCTACGAGCGCGCCCGGCTCCTGCCGAGCCCTCTTCCCACGGTGTGAGCCAGCCCGCACCGTCCGCTCAAAACGATCATGACGTCGCCGGCCTCCGGCGCGCCGCCGATGGCGATAGGGTGCGGCGCATGTCGGCGGTGGTGGTCGGGGCGGCGGCGCTGGGGTGTGCGGTGGCGGGCGCGTTCGTGCCGACGGTCGCGTACCGGTTGGCGGTGCCGTACGGCGAACCGGCACGCCGGGAGTGCACGGAGTGTGGCACCCCGTTGGCACCGGGCCTGCGGGGCTGGACGGCCGGCCCTGACTGCGGGCACCGGACGTCGGTCTCCCGCTGGCTGACCGCCCCGGTGGCCGGGCTGGCCGGTGGACTGCTCGGCGCGGCGCTCGGTCCGGTGGCCGTGCTCCCGCTGTTCCTGGCCCTCGCGGTGCTCGGGGTGCTGCTGGCCGTCGTCGACGTGGCCTGCCACCGGCTGCCCGACCAGGTGGTGCTGCCGGCGCTGGCGGTCACCCCGGCGCTGCTCGCAGTGGTGGCCCTGGTCACCGGCGGGTGGGACGACTGGCTGCGCGGGCTGCTCGGCTGTCTGGCGGTCGGCGTGCTCCTCACCGGCCTGGTGCTGCTGCCCGGTGCCGGTTTCGGTTTCGGGGACGCGAAGGTCGGCGCGCTGCTCGGCTGGTATCTGGGCTGGCTGGGCTGGGACGCGGTGGTGCTGGGCGTGGTGCTGCCCTGGGTGGTGAACGCCCCCGTGCTGCTGGTGCTGCTGGCCGTCCGGCGGGTCGGCTGGCGGTCGAAGGTGCCGTTCGGGCCGGCCCTCCTGGTCGGCGCCCTGCTGGCCGTCCTGGCGGTCGGCGGCTGGCCGACCATCGCGGCCGGCTGAGCCGACCATCGTGACCCGCTGAGCCGACCATCAGCCCTGGTCAGGCCGACCAGCGCGGGCGGCCGGACCGACCATCGGCCCCGGCCGGACCGACCATCCCGGGCGGTTGAGCCGAGCATCGGCGCAGGTCAGGCCGACCATCTTCTTGACCTGGACTGACCGGCCGCGACGCCGATCCGTTCATCACGCCGGGATGAGCCGATGGAAGGTGACCCGCGCCGCCCGAAGCATGTTCACATTCCGTTGCCACCGCCACTGATCCCCTGCATAACCGCAGGTAACAGCTTTGCGCCTGGTTACTCATCGTCACCCCCGCGGGTGTTCTGGGAGAGGAAATCCGTAGTGAACAAGCTCGTGTCGAAACTGCGCCGCCGCGACGACGGCGCGACCGCCGTCGAGTACGGACTGCTCGTCGCGCTGATCGCGGTGGCGATCGCCGCCACCGTCTTCCTGCTCGGCGGTGCCCTGGACGACAAGTTCACCGACGCCAAGGACTGCGTCACCAACCCGTCGGACGCGGCGTGCAGCACCAGCTAGGAACCCGCTGACCCGTCGGATCAGGGCCGGGGGGCGGGCCACCACCCGTCCCCCCAGCACCGGAGCGAGGAGCTTCGTGGACAAGGTTCTCCGTGGTGACGAGGGTGCCACCTCCAGCGAGTACGCGCTGCTGGCCGCCTTCGTCGCGGTGGCGGTGGCGGTGGCGGTGCTGCTCTTCGGCGAAGCGGTGCTCGGTCTGTTCGTCTCCGCGAACGAGACACTGCGGTGAGGCCGGGTGCGCGCGGAACGCCGACCGGCCGGACGACCGACCCCGACCGGACGGCGGACCGGGGCTCGGCGGCGGTGGAGTTCGCGCTGCTGCTGCCGGTCGTCCTGCTGATCGTCTTCGGCCTGATCGACTTCGGACGGATGTTGAACGCCCAGCTCACCGTCAACCAGGCCGCCCGCGAGGGGGCCCGCGCCACCGCGCTGGTCGACGCCGACCAGGGCGACGCCCGGGTCACCGAGGCGAGCCGGCCCGTCGGCGCCGTCGGCCGGACCATCCAGGACTGCCCGGCCAGCCCGGGATCGGACGACGACGCGATCGTCGACGTCACCTACGACTTCAGCTTCGTCACGCCGCTCGCCGCCCTGGCCGGATTCGGTGACGGCGTGGTCCTGCGGGGTCACGGGGTGATGCCATGTCTGCGCTGACCCGCCCGCCGCGCCACGCTGCCGGGCCTGCGCTGACCCGCCGGCTGCGCCACGCTGCCGGGCCTGCGCTGACCCGCCGGCTGCGCGACGACGACCGGGGAGCGGTGGCGACCGTCTTCGGCGTACTCCTCGCCGGGGGTGTGCTGCTCGGCATGCTCGCCCTGGTCATCGACGTCGGCCGGCTCTACGTCGAGCGCGAGGAACTCCAGACCGGCGCGGACGCGGCGGCGCTGGCCGTCGCCCGCGCCTGCGCCGACGACCTGGCCGCCTGCACCGACGTCGAACGGAGCACCCTGGCCGGCGAGTACGCCGCCGACCGGAACGCCGGCGACGGCGCGGCCGGGGTGACCGTCTGCGGTTCGGTGCCCGGCCTGCTGGACCTGGTGCCCTGCGCCGACGTGCCGGCCGCCGACAACCTGACCCGGTGCATCGGCGACCCGCCGGCCGGCGGTCAGCCCTGGCTGGAGGTACGCACCACGACCGCGCTGGCCGACGGCTCCACCCTGCTCCCGCCGACGTTCGCGCAGACGCTGCTCGGCAACGGCGGCTACCGGGGCGCGACGGTCGGCGCGTGTGCCCGGGTGAGCTGGGGTGCGCCCCGGGCCGGCCTGTCGGTCACCTTCTCCCGCTGCGAGTGGAACCTCGCCACCGCCGACGGCACCGACTTCCCGGCCGCGCCGCCGTACCCGCCGAACCCGGTGCCGGCGGACCGGTACGAGGTGGTGTTGAAGCTGCACGACGCGCAGGGCAACCCCGCGTGCGAGCAGGGCCCCTCGGGTTGGGACCGGCCCGGGGGCTTCGGCTGGCTGGACGACGGCAGCAGCAGCGACTGCGACACGGAGACCTTCACCGCCGACCCCGGCAACAACGTGCCGGCCCCCTGCCTGGACCTGCTCGACTCGGTGACCGGCAGCGCGGCGGACGCCCGGACGCTGTTCGTGCCGATCCACGACCGGGTCACCGGCACCGGCCGCAACGCCCGGTACGAGATCGGCAGCATGGAGGCCTTCGTGCCCACCGGTTACTTCTTCGGCAACGGGCGGGGCCGCCAGAAGGCGTCCTGGTTGACCGGTGAGTCGCCGTGCACCGGCCAGGAACGCTGCATCTTCGGCTACTTCGTCGACGTCCGGGTGCCCGGGCCGGTGCCCATCGGCGACCTGGACAGCGTCGGCGCCACCGTCATCACCCTCATCGGCTGACGCCGAGGAAACCCACGACAGAGGCTCCCCCATGACACGTCGCATCCTCACCATCACCCTCGCGGTGCTGGTCGCCGCCCTCGGCACCGCCGGAGTGCTGTACTACGCGCTCAGCGCGGACTCCCGGGCCCGGGCGGCGCTCACCGACGCGGTGACGGTGGCCATCGCCGTCGAGCGCATCCCGGCGGGGACGACCGGCGCGCGGATCCGGGCCGAGGAGCTGGTCCGGTTGGAGCGGATGCCGAGGTCGTCGGTGCCCGGCACCGCGCTGCCGGCGGTCGGCGCGGAGTACGACAAGCTCGTCCTCACCTCGAACATCGCGCCCGGCCAGGTGCTGCTGAAGGCGAACTTCGGCGAGCAGAGCCAGGTCACCAGCGGGTTGTCGCTGCCCGACGGGAAGATGGCGGTCACCGTGCAGACCGGCGCGCCGCAGCAGGTGGCCGGTTACGTGCGCCCCGGCGCGCAGGTGGCGATCTTCCTGACCTACAAGCTGGTCGACAAGGACGGCAACGAGAGCAAGATCGAACGGACCCGGTTGCTGCTGCCGAAGGTCGAGGTGATGGCGGTCGGCACGTACACCCCGCCCCGGGCCAACGCCGACGGCGGCTCCACCGCGGCGGCCGGCGGCACCAGCACCAACGGCACGCTGCTGCTCACCCTGGCCGTCGACCAGAAGGAGGCCGAGCGGCTGATCCTCGGGCTGAACACCGGCAGCCTCTATCTCGGTCTGCTCACCGACACGGTCACCGTCCGCCCCGGGACCGGGGTGGAGAACACCGACACCGCCGGCGGTGTCACCTCGATCTTCCAGTAGCGCGGTCGGGAGCGCACCATGACCATCCTGTACGAGCCGCACCGGCGCGACGCCCAGCAGTTCGCGGCCTACCTCGGCGGCGACACCCTGATCGTGACCACCCTCGCCGACCTGACCCGGCTCCTGGCCGACCTGCCCGGCGAGCGGCTGGTGGTGCTCGGGCCGGGCGTCGAGCTGGGTGAGGCGATGAGCCTGGCGGCCGGGAACCGGGTGGACCGGCCCGGGTTGGGCGTGGTGCTGGTCCGCGCGTCGGTGGAGCTGGACGTGCTGGGCGAGGCGCTGCGCGCCGGCGTACGGGAGGTGGTGCCGGTCGGTGACCCGGTGGCGCTGCTGGCCGCCTGTTCCCGCTCGATCGAGGTGTCCCGGCACCTCACGCCGGTCGCGCCGACGGCCGGGAACGGCGACGGGGCCGCCGGCCGGGTGATCACCGTCTTCGCGGCGAAGGGCGGCTGCGGCAAGACCACCCTCGCCACCAACCTGGCGGTCGCCCTGGCCGCCGGGGGCCGCCGCCGGGTCGGGTTGATCGACCTGGACCTGGCCTTCGGTGACGTGGCGATCATGTTGCAGCTCAACCCGGGGCGGAACCTGGCCGACGTGGCGGACCTGGCCGGGCGGCTGGACGAGCGGACGCTGCGCAGCCTGTTCGTGCCGTACCGGCCGGGGCTGGACGCGCTGCTCGCGCCGACCGGGCCGACCGAGGGGGAACGCGTCAACCAGGAGCTGGTCACCCGGCTGCTCACCCTGGCGCGGGCGATGTTCGACTTCGTGGTGATCGACACCCCGCCGCAGTTCAACGACCTGGTGCTGGCCGCCCTCGACGGGTCGCACCTGCATCTGCTGCTCACCACACCGGACATTCCGGCGTTGAAGAACCTGCGCATCACCCTGGACACCTTCGACCTGCTCGACCTGCCGAAGGAGCAGCGGCTGGTGGTGTTGAACCGGTCCGACGCGAAGGTCGGGCTGACCGCCGCCGACATCGAGCGGGTGATCCGGGTGCCGATCTCCGCGCACGTGCCGTCCAACCGGGACGTCCCGGTGTCGATCAACCGAGGGGTGCCGATCGTGCTCGACAGTCCGCAGCATCCGGTGAGCCGGGCGATCCAGGAGTTCGCCTCGGCCCGCCTGGCCGGCGGGTCGGACCGGCCCGGACCGGGCCGGCTCCGCAGCCTGCTGGGTCGGGGTGGCCGGCGGTGAGCCTCAGCGAACGCCTCGGCCGGCACCAGCGGGCACCCGAGCGCCGGCCGGGCGCCCACACCGGCCCGCTGGCCCAACTGCGCCGCCGGGTACACAAGGAACTCCAGGAGATCCTCGGTCCGCAGCTGTACCAGGAGCGCTCCGCCGAGGTGCTGGAGTGGCGGGTCCGGGAGACCCTGCTGACCGTCCTCGGCCGGGACGAGAATGCGGTGACCCCGGCCGACCGCAGCCGCGTCATCTCCGACATCTGTGACGAGATCCTCGGGCACGGCCCGATCGAGCCGCTGCTGCGCGACCCGGAGATCAGCGAGATCATGGTCAACGGGCCGGAGCTGATCTTCGTGGAGCGGTTCGGGCAGATCCTGCCGGTGGACGCGGCCTTCGTCGACGAGGAGCACCTGCGCCGGATCATCGACAAGATCGTCGCCCGGGTGGGGCGGCGGGTCGACGAGAGCAGCCCGATGGTGGACGCCCGCCTGCCGGACGGCAGCCGGGTCAACGCGATCCTGCCGCCGGTCGCGGTGGACGGCGCGAAGCTGACCATCCGGAAGTTCGCCGCCGACCCGTACGGCATGGACGACCTGGTCACCTTCGGCACGGTGTCCCGCCCGGTGGCGAACCTCCTCGCCGCCTGCGTACGGGGCCGGGTGGACGTGCTGATCAGCGGCGGTACCGGCACCGGCAAGACCACCACCCTGAACGTGCTGTCCCAGTTCATCCCGGCCGACGAGCGGATCATCACCATCGAGGACGCGGCGGAGCTGCAACTGCACCAGACGCACGTGGTCCGGTTGGAGTCCCGGCCGCCGAACATCGAGGGCCGGGGCGAGGTGAGCATCCGGGACCTGGTCCGCAACGCGCTGCGGATGCGGCCGGACCGGATCGTGGTGGGTGAGGTCCGGGACGGGGCCGCGCTGGACATGCTCCAGGCCATGAACACCGGCCACGACGGGTCGCTGACCACCGTGCACGCCAACTCGCCCCGGGACTCGCTGTCCCGGCTGGAGACGATGGTGCTGATGGCCGGCATGGACCTGCCGATCCGGGCGATCCGGGAGCAGATCGCCTCGGCCGTCGACCTGATCGTGCACCAGAGCCGGCTGCGCGACGGCAGCCGCCGGGTCACCCACGTCACCGAGGTGCTCGGCATGGAGGGCGACGTGATCAGCCTCCAGGACATCTTCGTGTACGACTTCCGGGCCGGCGCCGACGAGCACGGCCGGCCCCGCGGGCTGCTGCACCCCACCGGGCTGCGCCCGCACTTCCTGGAGAAGCTCGCCGACGCCGGGATCATGGTCGACCCGGCCACCTTCGGCCTGACCTCGACACTGCGATGAGCCGACCGGAACGCAACCCCGGAAGCCGGGCGGAACGCGACCCCGCAAGCCGGGCGGCAGGCAGCGCCCGAAGCCGGGCGGCAGGCAGCGCCGGGAGCCGGCCGACGGGCCGCCCCGAGGGCCGGGCGGCAGGCCGCCCCGGCGGCCGGGCGCTGGGCCGTACCCTGGTCGTCGCGCTCGTCGGGCTGGTCACGGTGCTGGCCGGGGCGGTCGGGCCGGCGCGGGCCGACGCCGGGCTGACCGTGTCCGGCCTGGAACCCGCGCCCGGGGTGGTGCGGTTCCTGCTCACCGCCCGGGACCTGCCCGGTGACGCCACCCTCGACCCGGCCACGGTCCGGGTCGCGGTGGGCGGAACGGTGCTGCCGGCAGAGGCCGCGCGGGCCAGCCGGTCGGTCCGGGAACTGCCGCCGCGCGCCCTGCTGGTGGTACTGGACGTGAGCGGGTCGGTGGCCGGCGCGCGGCTCGCCGCGGCCCGCTCCGCCGCGCGCGCCCTCGCCACGGAACTCCCCGACGACGTGCAGCTGGGGCTGATCGCGGTGGCCGGGCAGCCGCAGGTGCTGCTCCGCCCCACCGCCGACCGGGCCGCCTTCACCGCCGCGCTGGACCGGCTCGCCGCCCGCGGCGACACCGCCCTCTACAGCGGCGTACGGCTGGGCCGCACCGTGCTGGAACGGGCCGGCTTCGGGCCGGGGACGGACCGCCGGATGCTGGTCCTCTCCGACGGGGAGGACACCGCGTCGAGCGTGGCACTGGACGTCCTCACCGCCGAGCTGCGCGCCGCCGAACTGCCCACCGACGTGGTGGCGTTCCAGGCGACCGCCGACGGCCGGGACAACCTGCGGACGCTCAGCCGGGCCAGCGGCGGAACCCTGCTCACCGCCGCCGACGGTGCCGCGCTGACCGCCGGGTTCCGCGCCGCGGCCGGGACGTTCTCGCTGGTCCTGGCGGTGGAGGCCCGGGTACCCGACGAGCTGGCCCGCCGGGACGCCACGCTCACCGTCACGGTGACCGCCGCCGGCAACCCGGTGTCGACCTCGGTGCCGGTACGCTTCGCCGCCCCGGCCCGCGACCCGGCGACCACCCTGGCCGGGGAGCCGGCGCTGCCGCTGCCGCCCTGGGCGCTGTGGACGGCCGGCGGCGCGTTCTTCCTGAGCCTGCTGGTGCTGGTGCTCGTACTGGCCTGGCCGCGCGCCGACAACGAGGCGCGGATCCAGCAGCTCGCCCGGTTCGGGCCGGCCGGCGGCGCGCCGGTGGCCCCGCCCGCGCCGGCGGGGACGGCCCTGACCCGGACCGCGTTGGCGGCCAGCGCATCCTTCGTCCGGTCCCGGAACCTGGAGACCCGGATCGCCCTGTCCCTGGAACGGGCCGGGCTGCGGCTGCGCCCGCACGAGTGGGTGCTGCTCCAGGCCAGCGCGGTGGTGACCGGGGGCGCGCTGGGCGTGACCGTGCTCGGCTGGGTCGGCCTGGTCCTCGGTCTGCCGGCCGGCTGGCTGGCCCCCCGGCTGTACCGGTCGGTGCGGGCCGACCGGCGGACCGCCCGGTTCACCGAGCAGCTTCCCGAGGCGCTGCAACTGGTCACCAGCTCGCTGCGGTCCGGCCTGTCGCTCGGCCAGGCGCTCGACGCGGTGGCCCGGGAGGCCCCGGAGCCGGTGTCGGCGGAGTTCGGGCGGGCGCTGGCCGAGCACCGGCTCGGGGCCGACCTGGCCGAGGCGCTCGAACGGGTGGCCGACCGGACCGGCAGCGAGGACCTCAGGTGGGTGGTGATGGCGATCCGGATCCACCGCGACGTCGGCGGCAACCTGGCCGAGGTGCTCCAGACCACGGTGGAGACGATGCGGGAGCGGTCCCGGCTGCACCGGCACGTGCGGTCGTTGAGCGCCGAGGGCCGGCTGTCGGCGTACATCCTGGTCGGGCTGCCGATCGCGCTCGGGTTGTTCATGTTCGTGTTCCGGCGGGAGTACATGGCTCCGCTGCTCGGTGACCCGCTGGGGCTGGCGATGCTGCTGGTCGGGGTGGTGCTGCTGGTCGTCGGGACGGTCTGGATCAGCCGCGTGGTGAAGGTGGAGGCCTGAGATGCCGGTCGACGCGACGACGGTCCTGTTCGGGGCGGCGGCGGCGCTGTTCGTGGGGCTGGCGCTGGTGGTGGTCACGGTGGTCTCGGCGAGCTTCGGCCGGGCCGGGGTGGCGCGCGGCCTGAGCGCCATCGACCAGGTGTACTCCCCCGGTTCGGCCGGTCCGGCCGACGAGGCGTTCGGCACCCGGGTCGCCGGTCCGCTGGCCGCCCGGCTGGCCCGGCTCGGTCGGACGTTGACCCCGGCCGGGGTGCTCGACCGGCTGCGCCGGCAGCTCGACCACGCCGGCAATCCGCCGTACTGGACGGTGGAGCGGGTCTACGAGCTGAAGGGCGTCGGGCTGGTCGCGGGGGCGGTCGCCGGGTTCGCCGCCGGCCTGCCGCTGGGCGGGGTGACCGGTGCGCTGCTCGGGGCGCTGGCCGGCGCGGCGGTCGGGTTCCACGTACCCGATCTGGTGGTGCTCCAGCTCGGCGACCGGCGGCAGGAACAGCTCCGCCGCTCGTTGCCGGACATCCTGGACACGTTGACCGTGAGCGTGGAGGCCGGGCTGGGCTTCGACGCGGCGCTGGCGCAGGTCACCCAGTACGGGCGAGGCCCGATGGCCAGCGAGTTCGCCCGTACGCTCCAGGAGATCCGGCTCGGGATGACCCGGGCCGAGGCGCTGCGGGCCCTGGGCCGGCGGACGAAGGTCGTCGAGCTGCGGACGTTCTGCGCGATCGTCGTGCAGGCCACCGAGCTGGGGGTGCCGATCGCGAAGGTGCTGCGCGAGCAGGCGCGGGAGATGCGGATCCGGCGTCAGCAGTACGCCGAGGAGCAGGCCCGGAAGGTGCCGGTGAAGATCCTCTTCCCGCTGATCTTCTGCCTCTTCCCGGCGCTGTTCATCGTGGTGCTCGGACCCGGGGTGATCAACATCCTGGACAGCGGACTCTTCTCCTGAGTGGACTGTCCGCCACCAGCACCGCGCTGGCGTACACCCTGGACGGACGCCGCCCCTCGCCGGCCGCGGTCGGACGTCCTCGCTGTCAGGTGGCGAGTCGGCGGGCCAGTTCGTCGGCGACCTTCGCGGCCAGGTCGGGCGGGATCGCGGCGGCGATGGCCTCCGGCGTCAGCGTCGCCAGCACCCCCCGGACCACCTCTTCGCTGATGTTGCGGCCGATCAGGGTCTGGGTGTTCACGAAGGTGTCGTTGAGCACCTTCAGGGTGGAGTAGTTGGCGGGGATGCCCCCGCCGACGTACTGCCACGGCAGGGCGCGCATGGTGCGGGCCACGGCGGGGTCCTGAAGGATCGCCAGGAACTGGGCAGGTGTCATGTCTTCCTCACTGTCGTCGATGGCCGCCGAAACGGTGGCCAGCAGGTGGTCCCACGGGAAGTTCGGGCCGGGGTCGGTGTGTGTGGTGCCGCCCCAGGCCAGGCGCATGTCGTTGTGGCCGTAGAAGGCACGGACCCGGGGGTTCGTCCTCATCTCGGCGACGGTCGCGCGGCGCGGCGCGATGCCGTATGCCCGACAGAGGATCGCCGCCACCCCGGCGAGCCGGTCCCAGGCGACGTTGTCGAGCCACCACTGGCGGGAGCTACCGTCCGTCCCGGTGATCTCGATGGCGATCGCGTTCTCGTTGCCGGTACCCGAACCGGCGTGGCCGGCGCGGGCGTCGGTGTCCAGCGACTGGATGATCGTCGTGGCGTCGACGTAGAAGTGGGCGCTGACGCCGTCGGTCCGCCGGGTGGCGTAGTCCGCCTCCTGTGCGGCGGTGGCGTTGTTGTCGGTCGCGTGGATCGCGATGCCGTACTTCAGACCGTCCCGGTCGGTGTAGGCATTGCGGCCCTGGACGAACGGCACTCCGGGGACTCTCACGGTTGACTCCGTCCGCGTTCGCGGGTCGTGGCCGGCGGTGTTCGCCGGGCGTCCTCCGAGTCAACCGCGCGGACCGGCACCGGGGCATCAACCCCCGTCGACACGCAGCGACGCGACGTTCACGCCGGCCCGAGTCCACTTGTCCATGCGATTCCTCAGGGCACTCGGTATCAGCGTCTGCTCCACCGTCCTCGTCGGCGTCGGGCTCGTCGCACCGGTCGCCGCCCAGGATCTGAGCACGTCTGTCTTCCCGGCCAGCCAGGACGCGTACGTCAACGCGGCCTCGCCCGGCACCAACTACAACAGCCAGCTACAACTGGTGGTCGCCGGCAGCCCGGACCGGCTCAGCTACCTGACCTTCGCGGTCACCGGCCTCACCAAACCGGTCACCCATGCCCGGCTACGGATGGAGACCCGGACGGTCGACTACGCGGGGAGCCCGCAGGGCGGCCACGTGTTCCGGGTCGCCTCCACCTGGTCGGAGAGCACGGTCACCTACGCCACCCGCCCGACACTGCTGGACAACGCCGAGGTCACCCACTTCGGTGCGGTGGCGGCCGGCCGCGTCTACGAGGCCGACGTGACCGTAGCGGTCACCGGCAACGGGGTGATCAGCTTCGGCATCGTCTCCACCAACCCGAACGGGGCGTACTACACCAGCCGGGAGAGCGGCATCGTCGGTCCCCGGCTGATCGTCTACAGCGGCACCCCCGGCACGGCCGAGACGACACTGCTCGCCGCCGGCGACATCGCCGACTGCCGTACCCCATGGGACGAGGCGACCGCCGGAATCCTGGACGTCGAACCGGGCACCGTCGCGGCGCTCGGCGACCTGGCGTACGAACGCGGCACCTCCGAGGAGTTCGCCGCCTGCTACACCCCGAGTTGGGGACGCCACCGGGCCCGGACGCGACCGGCGGTCGGCAACCACGAGTACCTGACGCCGGGCGCGACCCCCTACTGGAACTACTTCGGGGCGGCGGCCGGCCCGGTCGGCAAGGGCTGGTACTCGTACACCGTCGACACCTGGCACGTGGTGGTGCTCAACTCGAACTGCTCAGAGGTAGGCGGATGCGGGGTCGGCTCCGAGCAGGAACGCTGGCTCCGCGCCGACCTCGCCGCCCACTCGGCCCGCTGCACGCTCGCCTACTGGCACCATCCCTTGTTCGCCTCCGGGAACCGGACCTACCCGCAGCTCCGGCCGCTGTACCAGGCGCTGTACGACGCCGGCGCGGAGGTCGTGCTCAACGCGCACAACCACCAGTACGAGCGCTTCGCCCCGCAGGACCCCACCGGCGCCGCCGACCCGGTGCGCGGCATCCGGCAGTTCATCGTCGGTACCGGAGGTCGGGTCCTGACACCGGACTTCGGCACCGTCGCGCCGAACAGTGAGGTCCGCAATGGCGCGGTGTACGGCGTGCTCCGGCTGACCCTGCTACCCACCGAGTACCGGTGGCGGTTCCTCGCGCCGACCGGTCACAGCTTCAGCGAGGCCGGCACCAGCACCTGCCACTGAGCGGCAGGTCAGCTCGTCACGTCCTTGCGGGTGAAGCGCCAGTAGGCGAGGCCCCAGAACAGGGTGGCGTAACAGATCGCCGAGATGCAGCCGAGCACCACGTCGTCGGTCTGCACCGGCGTGGAGAGCAGCCCCAGCCAGGCGGTGCTGTAGTGGGTGGGCAGGAAGTCGCGGATCGCCCCGAGCGCGGTGATCTGGTCGAGGATGCTGGACAGGATCCACAGCAGCACCGCCCCGCCGACCGCGCCGAGCGCCGCGTCCGTCGTCACCGACAGCAGGAACGCCAGCCCGGCCACCACCAGCAGGACGACCGCGAGGTACCCGAGGACGGCCAGCAGCCGCAGCAGCCCCTCGCCGGGTGGCAGCTCGGCGGCGACCAGGCTGCGCAGCGGCGACCAGCCGTACCGGAGGGTGCCGACCAGCAGCGCGGTACCGGCGAGGGTGAGCAGGGCCAGCCCCGAGTACGCCAGCGCGACCAGCAGCTTCACCGTCAGCAGCCGGGCCCGGGGTACCGGGATCGCCAGTAGGTAGCGCAGGCTTCCCCAGCTCGCCTCGCTGGCCACGGTGTCCCCGCAGAACAGCGCCACCACCACGACCAGCAGGAACGACGCCGACACGAAGATGGTGAACAGGGTGAAGTTCAGCCCGCCGGTGGTGGCGAACTCGACCAGGCTGGCGAACTCGCCGCCGCCGTTGTCGTCGTCGTCCCCGGAGTCGAACTGGAACGCGATCAGGATGATCAGCGGCAGCAGCACCATGAACCCGAGCGCCAGCTGGGTCCGGCGGCGGGACGCCTGCCGGCGGAACTCGGCCCAGAACGGCAGGGTCGCCGACGGGCGGTAGCCGGCGGCGGCCCCGACGCCCGCCTCCTTCGGCCTGGTGGTCGTGTCGGCCATCACCGGTCCCCGCTTCCCCGAGAGTTCTCGCCGACCAGGGCGAGGAACGCGTCCTCCAGGCGGCGCCGGGGCACCACCCGGTCCACCCCGACACCGGCCCGGACCAGCTCGGCGACCACCTCGCTGCGGGCGGTGCCGTTGGTGTCCACCACCAGCTGACCGTTGGAGTCGGGCAGCACCCGGACGCCGTCCAGCCGTTCCAGCACGGTCCGGGCGGCGGCCGGGTCGGTGACGTCGAACAGCACGCTGGGCGACTCGCCGACGATCTCGTCGACCGGCCCGGACGCCACGATCCGGCCCTTGTTCACCACGACCGCGTGGGTGCAGGTCTGTTCCACCTCGGCGAGCAGGTGGCTGGAGACCAGCACCGCCCGGCCGTCGGTGGCGTACCGCTGGAGCACCCGGCGCATCTCGGCGATCTGCGGCGGGTCCAGCCCGTCGGTCGGCTCGTCCAGCACCAGCAGTTCCGGCAGGCCGAGCATGGCCTGGGCGATGGCGAGCCGCTGCTTCATGCCGTGGCTGTAGTTCTTGATCCGGCGGTGCACGGACGCGCCCAGGCCGGCGATCTCCAACGCCTGCTCGAAGTGCGCCTCCGCCTCCGGTCGTCCGGTGGCCCGCCAGTACGCCTTGAGGTTCTCCAGGCCGGACAGGTGCGGCAGGAAGCCCGGCCCCTCGACCAGCGCGCCGATCCGGGACAGCACCGGCGAGCCGGGGACCAGCCGGTGCCCGAAGACGTAGATCTCCCCGGCGGTGGGCTGGGTCAGCCCCATCAGCACCCGCAGGGTGGTGGTCTTGCCGGCGCCGTTCGGCCCGAGCAGCCCGACCACCTGACCGGGGTGCACCTCGAAGTCGACGTTCGACACGGCGACGAAGCCGTCGGCGTACTCCTTGCGGAGCTGCCGGACGGCCAGCGGCGTGCCCGCGTACGCCGGGTGGATCGAGCTGTCCTGGCGGCGGTGCCGGCGGCGCAGCACGGCGACGACCACGACCAGCCCGACCACGATGGTGGCGAGCAGCCCGGCGAGCACCCAACGCCAGACGGTGGCGGTGGTGGGGATCGGGTCGCCGGCCACGGTGGGCAGCACCACCGGCCCGTCGCCCGGGGCGACGGTGTGCACGGTCGGCTCGGCCGGGGTGGCGTACGCCTGGTCGCTGGTGGCGACGACGATCCGGACCCGGTGCCCGGCCTCGATCCGGCGGACGATCGCCGGCAGGGTGACGGTGACCGGCTGGGCCTGCTCGATCCGCTCCGGCAGCCCGGTGAGCCGGACCGGGGCGACCAGGCCGTTGGGCAGGCTGGCCGCGCCGTTCGGGTCGACGTCGTAGAGCTTGACGAAGAGGACGGCCTCACCGGTCGGGGAGGCGGCCCGGATGCTGACGGTGGGCGCGCCGACCACGTCGACCGCCTCGTCCAGCGGGGCGGAGTCGAACCGGGCGTGCTGGCCGGGCAGGTCGCCGGCGATGCCGTCGAGCAGGCTGGAGAACGCGCCGGCCAGCGGCACCGAGGAGATCGCCGCCGGGTTGCCGCCGGGCGGGTTGGCGACCGGCTGCGCGGGCCCGGTCACGGTGATCTCGCGCCGCTGGTCGCCGGCGGTGCCCGGGTACTCGGTGGTGCGGTAGCCGGTCGCCACCAGGCCCCGGTCGAGGGCGTCGAAGCCGGCGATCCGGGACCAGGTGAAGTCGTCGCCCGGGGCGTCGCCCTCACCCTTGACGTAGTGGTTCAACCACTGCACGGTCAGGTACTTCACCCGGTCCGAGTCGGTCTTCGGGCCGTCGCCGCCGTCGTGTCCGCCGGTGAACCAGGCGACCCGGACGGGGGTGCCGGTGGCGGCGATGCCGCGCGCGTTGGCGTCCGCCTCGGCGAGCGGGAAGAGGCTGTCCGCTTCGCCCTGCACCAGCAGGGTCGGGGCCTTGATCCGGTCCAGTACGGGGGCCGGGCTGGACCGGCGCAGCAGGTCCACGGCGGCCTGGTCGGCCCGGCCGGTCGCGGCGATCCGCAGGTACGCGGCGCAGACGTCGGCGGCGAACCGACCGCAGGCCGGGTCGGCGGTCGGCGGCGGCACGCCCGGGGCGGCGGTCGACGGCGGGACGTCCTGGGAGGCGGGCGCGTCCGGGGCGGGCCGCCCGTCTGCGGTCCCGTTCTCCGCGTCCGCGCCGCCGGCGGCCGGGTCCGCTCCGGTGAGTCCGGCCAGTCCGGTGGGTGCCGCGCCGCTGCCGAAGAAGACCCCGGCCCAGCCCTTCTTGAAGACCCCGTCGGTGGGCGGCCGGCCGGTGCTCTCCGGCAGGAAGGCGCGGGGCAGGTCGTTCCAGGTGATCATGGGCACGATCGCGTCGACCCGCTGGTCCTGCGCGGCCAGCAGCAGGGCCAGCCCGCCGCCGTAGGAGCCGCCGACCACTCCGACCGTCGGGTCGCCCTCGGCGTCGGTACGCACCTCGGGGCGGGTGGCCAGCCAGTCCAGCAGCCGCTGGGCGTCGCGTACCTCGTGGTCGGGGCTGTTCAGGTGGATCTGCCCGCCGCTGCGGCCGAAGCCGCGCGCGGTCCAGGTGAGCACCGCGTACCCCTGCTCGGTGAGTTCCTCGGCGTCGGTGCGGACCGAGTCCTTGGTGCCGCCGAAGCCGTGCGCGAGCAGCACCGCCGGCACCCTGCGGTCGGCCGACGCGTCCTCGGGCAGGAAGAAGGAGGTGTCCAGCGGCACCGGCTCGCCGCCGGTCGGGCCGGCCGGCACCGGCAGCAGCGCGGACCTGACGGTGAAGGACGGTTGCTCCGGCCACACCGCCCAGCCGACGGTCGCGGCGACCAGCACGGTCGCCACGGAGGCGGCGACCAGCCGGCGGCCGGTGGGCAGGGCGCGCCGGATTCGCGCGGCCGACAGCTTTGGCATGGAGCACACGGTACGTCGTTGATCCTGAGCGTTGGCTGAGATGATCTCGACAAGGCTCCGGAGTCGCACGATGCAGGCGAAACGGTGGTGTCGCGCCCGCCGGGGCACGGCGGTGTCGCCGACATCGGGTGGATCAGACGATGAGATCAGCCGTACGTCCGTACGGCCGGCCCGATCGGCGGTGCACACCTGGTCGACCGCGCAGGACCTATCGCAACATGGTGGGTTGAATTCGTGTTTCGTGAATTCCGAATCTTCCCCCGAAACCCATGAGATGACACCATCCCACCCCCGCTTTCGCAACCTGAAGCACCTGAACGTTTACGCTTCGTCACTGACGGGCCGGAGTGGGACACCACGTCCACTCGGGGGCCGGGCGGACAGCACACCGACAGGTAGATTTCCGGTCCGGCGCACGAGACCCGGGACAGTGACCAGCCCTGCCCGCAGCCCCACCCCGTCTGGCGTCCGGACCACCGCCGCCGACGGCGGGTGACGTGCCGGGCCGGGCGCACCCTCGGGCCGGCCGCCGGGTCGGTGGTCCGCACCACCACCGACCCGGCGGCCCCGAACGGTTCCGGACAGACCCAGCAGGGGCGCGCGCCGCCCCCGACGGTCCGCGCGCGTCCGGGCCGGGACGGTCCGCGCGGCCCGCGCATTCCGGGGCGGGGCGGTCTGCGCATCCGGGCCGGGCGGACGGTGGCGGCTACCCTCGGGCGGGTGGCAGAACCCGAGTTGACCCTGATCGCCAGCCTGCGTCCGGCGGCGCTGGACGCCCGCCGGGGCGTCGTCCGGCTGCACCCGGAGGTGCTCACCGCACTGGCCCTGCGCCCCGGTGACCCGGTCCGGCTGACCGGCCGACGACAGACCGCCGGCATCGTGGCGAAGGCCGATCCGGGGGCCGGCACCGGCCTGCTGTACGCCGACGACCTGATTCTCGGCAACCTGGGTGTCCGGGACGGCGGCCAGGTCACGGTCAGCCCGCTGCCGGTCAGCGCGGCCGGACGGGTGACGCTGCGTGGACCGGTCGAGATCGTCGCCGTCGTGTCGCCGGAGATGCTGCGGCTCGCGCTGCTCGGCAAGGTGGTCACCGCCGGGGACGACGTCTCGCTGCTCCCCCAGGACGTCGAGCCGGGCACCCCGGTCCGCGCGCTCGTCGAGGCCGCCCGGCGCAGCCTCGCCAACACCGTCGGGTACGCCTGGACCAGTGCCCTGCTCACCGTGGTCACCGTGGAGCCGGGCTCCGGTTCGCTGGTCACCATGGACACCGTGGTCGGCTGGGAGCACGGTCCGGTCACCCACGGCTCTCCGGCTGCCCTCGGCCGGGGCCCGGCGAACGGTACGCCCGGCGGAGCGGGCACGCCCGGCGGGACAGCGGTCGGCACGGCCGGCGGTACCCGCGCGGGTGGACCGGGCCACGGCACCACCGCCGGGCCGGCGAACCCCGTCGGGGCCGGAGCGGCCGGTGGCTTCGAGGGCGGGTCCACGGGCACCGTCGGGGCCGAGGAGCCGGCACCGGAGGTGGACGAGCTACCCGGACTGCGGGCCCAGGCCGACGAGCTGACCGAACTGCTCGACCTCGGCTTCCACCACCACGAGGTGCTCGGCAAACTGGGCACCACGGTGTCGCTGGGCGTACTGGTCAGCGGGCCGGCCGGGTCGGGCAAGTCGGCGCTGGTGCGGGCGGTCGCCGCGAAGGTACGGGCCCGGGTCCGCCCGGTCTGGGCGCCGGAACTGGCGGCGCTGACCAACCAGGCCGCCGCCGAACGGCTCCGCGACGCCGCCGCCTCGGTACGCGCCGACGGGGCGGCCGTCCTGCTGGTCACCGACGTGGAGGCGCTCGCCCCGGCGGACCAGCCCGGCCCGCTCGGCACCGTCGTCCGGCAGGTGATCGCCGAGACGGTACGGGCCGGGGCGGCGGTGGTCTGCACCACCAGCCGTCCCGAGGCGCTCGACCCGGCGCTACGGGCCCCGGACCTGCTCTCCCTGCGGATCGACGTGCCGCTGCCCGACGCGGCGCTGCGCCGGGAGCAGCTGACCGTGCTGACCCGCCGGATGCCGCTGGCCGCCGACGTCCGGCTGGACGAGGTGGCCGCCCGTGCCCCCGGCTTCGTCGCCGCCGACCTGGCCGCCCTGGTCCGCGAGGCCGGGGTACGGGCGGCGCTGCGGCAGAAGGACACCGACACGCCGACCGTGGCGATGGCGGACTTCACCGCCGCCCGGGAGGTGGTCCGCCCCACCTCGATGGTGTCCTCCACGCTGGAGATCGCCACCGTCACCCTGGAGGACGTCGGGGACCTGGTCGAGGTCAAGGAGACCCTCACCGAGTCGGTGCTGTGGCCGCTGACCTACCCGGACACCTTCGCCCGGTTGGGGGTGCAGCCGCCACGCGGGGTGCTGCTGTACGGGCCGCCGGGCTGCGGCAAGACGTACCTGGTCACCGCGCTGGCCGGTTCGGGGCGGGCGAACGTGCTCTCGGTCAAGGGCGCGGAACTGCTGTCCAAGTGGGTCGGGGAGAGCGAACGGGCGGTCCGGGAACTGTTCCGCCGGGCCCGCGAGGCCGCCCCGACGCTGATCTTCCTGGACGAGGTGGACGCGCTCGCCCCGGTACGCGGCCAGGCCACCGACGGCGGCACCACGGACCGGGTGGTCGCCGCCCTGCTGACCGAACTGGACGGGGTGGAGGCGCTGCGCAACGTGGTGGTGGTCGGCGCGACCAACCGGCCCGACCTGGTCGATCCGGCGTTGCTGCGGCCCGGACGGCTGGAGCGGCTGGTCTACGTTCCGCCACCGGACGCGGACGCCCGGGTGGAGATCCTGCGGGCCGCCTCCCGCAACGTGCCGCTCGCCGGGGACGTGGACCTCGCCCCGCTGGCCGAGGCGCTGGACGGCTTCTCGGCGGCGGACTGCGCCGCGCTGGTCCGGGAGGCGGCGCTCGCCGCGATGCGGGAGTCGCTGACCGCCTCCACGGTCACCGCCGCGCACGTGGCGCAGGCCCGCGCGCGGATCCGGCCGTCCCTGGACCCGGCCCAGGTCGCCTGGCTGGCCGCGTACGCCGCCGACCGGCAGGGCTGACCCGGCCCCGCCGGAGCCGGGCCGGACCGACACGCGGCAGCGCCGCCGGAGCCGGGCCGGGCGGACGCGGGTGGTGGCCGCCGCCACCGGGGACCGGTCGCGGATCGGTTCAGTCCAGCCAGGTGCCGCCGCGCATCACCCGGAGCACGTTCAGGTCGTCGTCGAGGACCACCAGGTCGGCGCGGAGGCCCGCCCGCAACGCGCCGACCCGGTCGCCCAGGCCGATGGCGCGGGCCGGGGTGGTGGCGGCCATCCGGCAGGCGTCCGGCAGGGCGATCCCGGCGGCCACCGCGTGCCGCAGGGCGGCGTCCATGGTGAGGGTGCTGCCGGCGATCGCGCCGTCCCGGTCCAGCCGGGCCACCCCGTCGGCCACGGTGACCGCCTGGCCGCCCAGTTCGTACCCGCCGTCGGGCATGCCGGCGGCGGCCATCGCGTCGGTGACCAGCGCGGTCCGTTCCGGACCGGCGACCGAGGTGGCGAAGGTGAGCATCCCGTCGTGCAGGTGCACCCCGTCGGGGATCAGCTCGCAGACCACGTTGGGGGCGGCGAGCAGGGCGACCACCGGACCGGGTTCGCGGTGGTGCACCGGACGCATGCCGTTGAACAGGTGGGTGCCGACGCTCGCCCCGGCCGCGATCGCGGCCCGGGTCTGCTCGTGGCCGGCGTCGGTGTGGCCGATGGCCGCGACCACCCGTTCCCCGGTGAGCAGCCTGATCGCCTCCAGCGCGCCGGCCCGCTCGGGGGCCAGGGTGACCATGCGTACCGCACCGTCGCCGAGCCGGATCAGCTCGGTCAGTTCCGCCGTCGACGGGTCGCGGAGGTGTTCCGGGTTCTGCGCCCCGCAGCGCGCGGTGGCGAGGTACGGGCCCTCGAAGTGCAGGCCGGCGAGCACCCCCTCCCGGACCAGCGGCGCGAACGCCACGGTGGCCGCCCGCATCAGCTCGTACGGGGAGCTGACCAGGCTGGCCAGCAGCGTGGTGGTGCCGTGCCGGAGGTGGAACGCGGCGGCCTGCCGGGCCGCGTCCGGGTCGCCGGTGGTGAAGGTGTGTCCGCCACCGCCGTGGGTGTGCATGTCCACGAAGCCGGGGACGATCCAGTGGCCGTCGCGCACCGACGGGTACTCCGCGACCGCGCGGATCCGGTCCCCGTCGATCTCCACGCAGCCCTGGCGGATCACCCCGGTGGGGGTGACCACCTTGCCGTTCACCCGCAGGGTCATCGGTTCTCCAGTGCGTCGAGGGCGAGGAGGGCCGCGCCGAGGCAGCCGGCCTCGTCACCGAGGGTGGCGGCGACCAGTCGCGGCTCCCGGTGGAAGGTCATCCGTTCCCGCAGCGCGGAGCGGAGCGGGTCGAGCAGGTGCCGTCCGGCCCGGACCAGTCCGCCGCCGAGGACGATCGCCTGCACGTCGAAGAGCGCCTGGCCGGTGGCGAGCCCGTCGGCGAGCGCCTCCACCGCGCTGGTCCACACCTCCCGGGCCAGTTCCTCACCGGCCACCGCCCGCTCGGCCACCTGGGCGGCGGTGCTGCCGGGCACGCCGGCCAGTTCGGCGTACCGGCGGCCGATGGCGGCGGCCGAGGCCATCGCCTCCAGGCAGCCGGTGCGTCCGCAGCCGCAGCGCGGGCCGCAGGGGCGTACCAGGATGTGGCCGATCTCCCCGGCGGCGCCGTGCGCGCCGACGGCGGCCGACCCGTCGACCACGTGGGCGGCGGCGATCCCGGTGCCGATCGCGACGAACAGCACGTGCGCGGTGCCCCGGCCGGCGCCCAGCCGGGCCTCGGCGAGGCCCCCGGCGCGCACGTCGTGGCCGAGCGCGGTGGGCAGTCCGAGCCGCGCCACCGCCAGGTCCCGCAGGGGTACGTCCCGGAAGCCCACGTTCGCCGACCAGACCGCCATCCCGGCGGCCTCGTCGATGACGCCGGGTACGGCGATGCCGACGGCCCGGGGGGTGTGCCCGTCGGCGCGGGCCTTGCCGGCCAGCCCGTCGGCGACGTCCAGGATGGTGTCGACCACCGCGTCCGGGCCGCGCTCGGCCCCGGTCGGGTGCCGTTCGGCGTGTACGACGCTGCCGTCCGGGCGGACCAGGGCGCACTTCATGCCCGTCCCGCCGACGTCCAACGCGATCACGACGGGACCGGCGTCGCCGGGGCCCGTTTCCAGCGGATCGGCCGCGGTGCGGACGGCGGACGGCGGACCGGCGTCACCGGGGGTGGTGGCGGGTGGGCCAGCGGTCACGCCAGCACCACGGAGCGGGACAGGTGCCGGGGTGCGTCGGGGTCGAGACCCCGGCTGGTGGCCAGCGCCACCGCGAAGCGCTGCGCCAGGATCAGGTCGGCCATCGGGTCGACCGGGTTACGTCCGGCGGCCCACCGGCCCAGTACCGTCCGGCAGCCGTTGGTGCGGCTGTGCACGAAGGCGGCACCGGTGGCGGCGACGTCCTCGGCGAGTCCGTCGGGGATCTCGCCGAACGCCCAGACCAGCCGGCCCGGTGCGGCGATGGAGATCGGCCCGTGCCGGTAGTCCATGGCCGGGTACGCCTCGGCCCAGAACAGCGCCGCCTCCCGGCACTTCAGCGCGGCCTCCTGGGCGAGGCCGACGGTCCAGCCCCGGCCGAGGAAGGTGGCCTGTTCCACCCGGGTCGGGTCGAGCGGCAGCGGTGCGCGGACGGCCACCTCGGCGTCGGCGGCGAGCGCGGAGACGTTGTCGCCGAGGTGGGCGCGGAGCAGCGCCAGGGCGGTGGTGGCGAACCGGGTCTGCACCACGGAACGCTCGTCGGCGAACGGCAGGAGCACCGCGTCGTCGGCGATGCGGGTGGCCGGGGAGTCCGGGTC
Source organism: Micromonospora cathayae (assembly GCF_028993575.1). NCBI lineage: Bacteria > Bacillati > Actinomycetota > Actinomycetes > Micromonosporales > Micromonosporaceae > Micromonospora > Micromonospora cathayae. The sequence goes on from NZ_CP118615.1 coordinate 841,650, forward strand.
GCCGGCGATGACCGTGGTCCGCACCTGCCCGTCCAACGCGGCGAGCAGCTCGGTGACCTCGGTGGTGGTGCCGGAGCGGGTGATCGCGATGAGCCGGTCGTAGCGGCGGCCGGCGGGGAACTCGGACGCCTGGAACGCGTCGGTCTCGCCCTGGCCGGCGGCTTCCCGGCGGGCGGCGTACGCGGCGGCCATGAACCAGGAGGTGCCGCAGCCGACGACGGCCACCCGCTCGCCGGGGCGGGGCAGCCGGTCGGTGACGGTCGGGGCGAGGTGCGCCGCCTCCCGCCAGCAGTCGGGCTGGCTCGCGATCTCCGCGTCCACGTACGCCATGAGAACTCCTCGCAGGGGAGACTGTGCGCAATACGGCTCGTTACGGCTATGTTTCGAGCGTTATTCTGCGCGAAGTCCGGGGGTTCTGGCAACCACCTACCGGATCGCGCAGACCAAGGTTTTGCGCGTACCGAGTTTCGCGCACTACTGTGCACGCAACCAATCACCTTCCGTGCAGCCACTGGAGGCCCCCGGGTGGACCGGTACGCGAGATGGAACGCGCTGCTGGAGATGCTGACCGACAACGGTCGGGTCAGCGTCGAGGAGGCGGCGGAACGGCTGGACGTCTCCCAGGCCACCATCCGCCGGGACTTCGACCAGCTCGCCCAGCAGCAGATGATCACGCGTACCCGGGGCGGGGCGGTCGCCAACGGCGTCTCGTACGACCTGCCGCTGCGCTACAAGACCGCCAAGCACTCGGCGGAGAAGCAGCGGATCGGGGCCGCCGCCGCCGCGCTCGTCTCCCCCGGCACCGTGGTCGGCCTCAACGGGGGCACCACCAGCACCGAGGTCGCCCGCGCCCTGGCGGTGCGACCCGACCTGAACACCAGCGCCGAGGGTGCCCAGTTGACCGTGGTCACCAACGCGCTGAACATCGCCAACGAGCTGCTGGTCCGGTCCCGGATGAAGGTCGTGGTGGCCGGCGGGGTGGTCCGGCCCAAGTCCTTCGAGCTGGTCGGCCCGCTGGGCGGGGCGCTGCTGCGCGAGGTCACCCTGGACGTCGCCCTGCTCGGCGTGGACGCGATCGACCCGCACCTCGGGGCCGCCGCCCACCACGAGGGGGAGGCGGCGATGAACAACCTGATGGTGGCCCGCGCCAAGCGGGTGGTGATCATCGCCGACTCGTCCAAGCTGGGCGGGCACGCCTTCGCCCGGATCTGCCCGGTGGACCGGGTGGAGACGCTGGTCACCGACTCCGGGGCGGCACCGGCCGTGGTCGAGGAGTTCCGCGCCGCGGGAGTGAAGGTCGTCTGCGCCTGAACCGCCGGCCGTCAGGCGGTTTCCCGGGGACTTTCCGCTGCCGGGTGGGGGCTGAGCACGCCGTCGAGGTGCCGGTCCACGATGCGTAGCGCCTCGTCGCGGTCGAGGGCGCCGAGCAGTACCGCCGGACGCAGCCCGTCCAGGATCGCGGCCAGCCGCCGGGCCTGTCCGGTTCCCGGACCCCGGCTCCGGCCAGCGCGCCCGCCAGCGTGGCGACGAATCCGGCGAACGCCGGGGCCAGCGCGGCAGCGAGGTCCGGGGCGACGGCGGCGCGGGCCAGGAAGGCCACCCCGACGCGGGCGTCGAACCGGCTGGCCTCGTCGTAGGGCAGGTACTCGGCGGCCAGGGCCGACAGCACGGCGGTCGGTGTCGTCCCGCCGGCCAGCCGGGTCCGGACCCGGGCCGAGAATCCCTGGTGGACGCTGAGCCGCAACCAGTGCCGCAGGGCGTAGCCGAGCATCTCGTCCTTGGTGGCGAAGTAGTGCTGCACCGCGCCCATGGAGATCCCGGCCGCCTGGGCGACCTCGCGCAGCGACACCGCGTCCAGGCCACGGGTTCCTCACCGCACCGGGAGAACCTGCTCAAACTGCTGTTCCGGGGCGCGCCCGAGCCGCCCTACACCCTGCACGACATGGTCGACGACGGCGTCGCCGTGATGGACGCCCTCGGCTGGCGGTCGGCACACCTGCTCGGCGGATCGTTCGGGGGCCGCCCTGGCCCTGAGCACCGCCGTCCTGCACCCGCAGCGGGTCCGCACGGTCACCGGCCTGACCACCATGCCCTGGCGGAAGATCGACGTGGCGCGCTACGTCCGTTTCGGGATGTTCGCCAAGATGGCCAGCAACGTCCGATCCGTCGGCACGGACGAGCAGGCCGTGGACACCCTGGTCGAGATCGTCCGGATGCTGTCCGCGCCGGGCCAGCCCTTCGACGAGGAATGGGCCCGGCAGGTCGCCCGGATCAGCCACGCCCGGTCCCCCCGGGACGTCGGCACCACGCAACGACACTTCGCCGCCGGCCGCGCCAGCGAGGAGCTGACCGGCCGGATCGGCGAGATCAGGGTGCCGACGCTACTGATCAACGGTGCCGACGACCCCGTCGTCCGACCGAAGGCGGCCGCCGCGCTGGCCGCCCGGATCCCCGGCGCCCGCGCCGAGATCCACCCGCAGATGGGGCACGCCGTCCAGGAACACCTGTGGCCCCGCCTGGTGGAGGCCGTCGCCACCCACGCCGGGAGCGGCACCCCGGTCCGCTGACGCCGGAACGGCCCCGGCGGGAACGGCGTTGCGGCGCACACTACTACGGATAACGCAGTATCATCCCTCCCGTCGTACACCCGAGCGGGGGAGGTCAACGTGCCCGCCGTACTGGAGATAGAAGGTCTACGCAAGACGTACAAGAGCCGAAGGCGCGGCGAACGGCACGCGCTGGACGGCTTCGACATGCGGGTCGACGCCGGGCAGGTACACGGCTTCCTCGGCCCGAACGGCTCCGGCAAGACCACCACCCTCCGTACGCTGCTCGGCCTGATCCGGGCCGACGGCGGCCGGATGGCGCTGCTCGGCAAGGAGGTGCCGGCCGCGCTCCCCGAGGTCGCCGGGCAGGTCGGCGCGATCGTGGAGAGCCCGCAGTTCTTCCCGCACTTCTCCGCGCGGGACACCCTGTCGCTGCTGGCCGGGGCCGGCGAGGTGCCCCGGCAGCGGGTCGACGAGGTGCTGGAACTCGTCGGCCTCCGGGACCGGGCCGGCGAGCGGGTCAAGACGTACTCGCTCGGCATGAAGCAACGCCTCGCGGTCGCGTCCGCGCTGCTGAAGAACCCGAAGCTGCTGATCCTCGACGAGCCCGCCAACGGCCTCGACCCGGGCGGCATCCGGGAGATGCGGACCCTGATGCGGGACCTGGCCGCCGCCGGGATGACCGTGGTGCTCTCCAGCCACATCCTCGGCGAGATCCAGCTCATCTGCGACTCGGTCACCATCATCTCGCTGGGCCGGCGGGTCGCGTTCGGCCCGGTCGACGAGGTGCTCGCCCGGTACTCCGGCGGCAGCGTCCGGGTCCGCCTGGAAGCGGTCACCGACCTGCCGCCGGCCGCCGACGCGCTGCGCCGGGCCGGCGTGCAGGTCACCGCGTACGACGACCACCTGATGCTGGCCGGGGTGGACAAACCGGCCAACGTCACCCGGCTGCTCGCCGAGAGCGGCCTGTACGTCAGCGAACTGGCCCCGGTCACCGCCGACCTGGAGAGCGTCTTCCTCGAACTCACCGCCACCGCGCCGGTCCCCGGTCAGCACCGGCAGGTCGACGAGTCCCGCAAGGTCGGCGGCGGCAGCGCAGGAGGTTGGGGAGCATGAGCCTGTACGTCACCGAGCTGCGCCGGCTCGGCAAGCGCCGCTTCACCCGGTACATGACCCTGATCGGCCTGCTGGTGCTGGCCGCCGTGGCGGTCGGGGCGTTCGTCACCAACGAACGGATCGGGCCGGAACAGCAGGCCGCCGCCGAACGCCAGGCCCAGACCAACTACGAGGAGCAGGTCCGGTACGCCGAACAGGAACGGGCCGCCTGTGAACGCGCCGAGGCGGCCGGGGAGCCGAACGACGGCCGGTTCCCCGACGACTGCTCGGTCATCACCCCACCGCCCCGCGAGGCGTTCGAGGCCCGGTGGTACCTCCCCTCCACCTTCGACTTCCGGGAGAACTTCGGGTCCACCCTGGTCACCTACTCGGCGATCCTGGCGTTGATCGCCCTCGTGGTCGGCGCGTCCTTCGTCGGCGCCGAGTGGAGCACCGGCGGCATGATGAACCTGCTGCTGTGGCGGCCCAAGCGGCTGAACGTCCTGCTGACGAAGCTGGCGGCGCTGCTCACCGGAGTGATCGGGGTGTTCCTGGCCGGCGTGGTCGCCTGGACGGCGGCGTTCTGGGCGGTGGCCTCGTTCCGGGGCAGCACCGCGAAGATGACCGGGGGCGTCTGGCAGTCCTTCGGCCTCACCGGGCTGCGCGGCTTCGCCCTGGTGGTGGTCGCGGCGGTGATCGGCTTCGGGTTGGCGTCGCTGGGCCGGCACACCGCCTTCGCCCTGGGCGGGGTGATCGCTGTCGCCGTGGTCGGCCAGTTCGGGCTCGGCATCGTGCTGGCCCTGGCCGACGTGAAGTTCCCCGAGGCGTGGCTCATCCCGACGTACGCGCTGGCCTGGATAGACAAGGAGGTCAAGCTGGAGAACTACGAGGCGTGCAACTTCTCCGCGGTGTCCGGCTGCGAGCCCGACACGCTCGTCCTCACCTGGCAGCACTCGGCCTGGTGGCTCACCGCCGGGCTGGTGCTCACCCTCGGTGCGGCCGTCTGGTCCATGCGCCGCCGCGACATCGCCTGAGGTGACGTCCACCGGGTGCCCCTGTCGGAGCTTCCCGCACCGCAGGGGCACCCCGTCGACGCCCCCGGCCGCGCCGGCCGGTGCGGTTCGGGCGCGGCCTGGTTACCCTGGGGTTCCCGGTTGGCGTCGCCGTGCCGGCCGCCTGCCCGAGGAGCGCCATGCAGCCGTCCGCCGACGCGTTCCCCGGCCGTACCGAGCGGGACCAGCCGGAGTCCACGGCGGTCGGCGTTCCGCCGCCCCGGTCCGCACCCGAGGTCGAGTCCACCACCACCGGATCGCCCCCGGCCCCGCCCACCGGGCCACCCCCGGCTCCGCCCGCCGGGACGGAGCCGACCCCACCCGGCGAAGCGGATCCGACCCTGGCCGGCGGGACGGGTGCGGATGACGGCGGCGACCACAGCGGGTTGACCGAGCGGGAGATCCAGATCCTGGCCTTCGAACGGCACTGGTGGCGGCACGCGGGGGCCAAGGAACAGGCCATCCGGGACACTTTCGGACTTTCCGCGACGCGGTACTACCAACTCCTCAACGCGTTGCTGGACAATCCGGCGGCCCTGGCCGCCGACCCGCTGCTCGTCGGCCGGCTGCGCCGGCTGCGCTCGTCGCGGGCCCGCAACCGACGCCGCTGAAGCCGAACCCCGCCCGACGGTCGCGGTCCGCGACGGCTCAACGCGTCTCGTACGTCCGCAGCCCGTTGCCGATGGCGAAGAAGGTGGGCGCCCACTCCCCGATGAAGATGCCCCACCGGTCGGCCCGGGCCACCCCCGCCCTCTCCAGGTGCTTCGACAGGAACCAACTGGTGAACGAAAGGCCGATACTGACGAACCCGGCCACGTACGCGTGCTCCGACCGCAGGCCGGACTTGTGCAACTGCTGCAACATCAGCGGTCCCCCCGTCGTGCTGGACATCAGCCTCCCGAGGGTTCACGTTACCCTCGGTCATCGTCACGACTCAGCGGGTTGACCCGATCGGCCCACCGGTCAAGGCATGTCGCGATACCGGACGGGTAGCCGGGCCGGGTCCCGGTCGACAGGACGGGCCCGACGAGGGGAGTACGCATGCCGGTACGTCCGCCTGACCGCCGCCGGACGACCCCGCTGGTCGTCGCCGGCGCGGCCGGGCTGCTGCTGGGTTGGCTCGCCCGCTCGTGGCACCGGCTCGGACGGAACCCTGTCCTCGGCCGTGGCGGGCGGGTACCGGTGGGGTCTGCACAGGACCGGCGTCCGACCCCGTTCCCCCCGCCGGTACCGATGCCCGAGGGGGCCGTGGACGCGCCGTACACCGCTGAGGAGCCGTACACCGGACAGCCCCGGTACGGGCCGGACGTCCCCGGCGGACCGCCGCCGTGACACCGGGCACCGTCCGCCACCACGGGAGAGAACGATGATGCAGGTCAGATCCGCATCCACCGCGTCCCCGGACCGGCTGGAGAACGAGGACCTGGTCCTCCGGTTCGGGCCGCTGGTCGGGGTCCTCGACGGCGCGACCGTGCCGGACGGCTTCGACACCGGCTGCGTCCACGGACCGGTCTGGTACGTCCGGCACCTCGCCGCCCGGATCGGGCTGGCCCAGGCGGCACGCCCGGCCGCCACCCTGATGAGCAACCTGGCGGCGGCCGTCCTGGCGGTCCGCGCCGACCACGGCGGGGTCTGCGACCTCGACCATCCGGGCACCCCGTCCGCCACCGTCTGCCTGCTGCGCGAGGACGGCGACCGGGCCGACTTCCTCGTCCTCTGCGACAGTCCGCTGGTCCTGGACGTGGGGGGCCGGATCCGGGTCGTCTCCGACGACCGGCTGGAGACCGCCCTGGCCGAGCTGCGTTCCGTGGCCCGGACCGTCCCGGCCGGGGGCCGCGACGATCGGGCCACGGTCGGCGGCGACGATCGGGCCGCAGCCGACGATCCGGCGGTGCGGTTCCGGCGGGCGGTCACCGTGCAGCGCGAGCGGATGAACCGGACGCACGGCTACTGGGTCGCCGCGAGCGATCCCGAGGCGGCGTACCACGCGGTGACCGGCACGGTGCCGCTGCACGGTCCGGACGCGTTGCGCCGGGCGGTCCTGCTCAGCGACGGGGCGTCCAGCGCGGTCGACCAGTTCGGCCTGTTCGACTGGGACGGCCTGCTGGACCTGGTCACCACCGCCGGCCCGGCCGCGCTGATCGAACGGGTCCGGGCCGCCGAACGGGACCACCCGGACCGGTTGCGGCGGCACAAACGGTCCGACGACGCGTCCGTCGTACTCTGCGAGTTTCCCACCGGAAAGAAGCCGTACGACAGCGGAGCGTGATGAGGACCACTCACCCCCACCGACCGGCCGGTACCCGCCGCCGGACCGGTGGTGGACGGGCGATCAGGTGGACGCCGCCCGGGTGGTACCGGCAGACTGCGGCACGTGGCTGGAGACGTCCGGTTGGAGCCGGTGGACGAGAGGAACCTGGAACCGCTGCTCTCGGTGGCTGCGGCCGAGGCGGAGCCGGGTGACGTGATGCCGCCGGTGGAGGCCCCGGCCGGCTGGTCGCTGGCCCGCCGGGACGCGTTCCGGGAGTTCCACCGGGCCCACTTCGGTGGCTTCGACGGCGACACCGGCACGGTCATGTACGCGATCCTGCTCGGCGGCGAGGTGGTCGGCATGATCCGGATGGCCCGTCGTCCCGAGCCGGGGACGGTCGAGACCGGCATGTGGCTGGGGCTCTCGGCCCGGGGGCAGGGCGTCGGCGCGGCGGCCCTGCGCGAGTTGCTCAACGCCGCCGCCGCGCACGGGATGCACACCGTCGTCGCCGAGACCACCGCCGACAACACCGGCGCGCTCTCCGTACTGACCAGGTGCGGCGCGAAGCTCCGTACGGACGGCGACCAGGTACACGCCGAGATCTCCCTGGACTCCCCGGCCCTGCCGCGCTGACCCCCGGTCAGACCTGGCTCACCTCGACGCCGAGGACGGCCTGCTCGTCGGGGCGGTGCACCAGCACGTCCGCCAGGTACGACTGCACCGCGTGCCGCATCCCGACGTCCCGGCCGGCCTGCTCCGACAGCAGCCACTTGTGCTCGATGATCTGGGCGAACAGCTCCTGCGGCTCCAGTTTGCGGCGCAGGTTCGCGGGCACCGCCCGGACCACCGGCTCGAACACCTCGGTCAGCCAGCGGTGCGCGGCCTGCTGCTCGTCGGTCAGGTCGCTCTCGGCCCGGTACGCGTCGAGGTCGTTGAGGAGCCGGCGGGCCTGGTTCTCCTCGGCGTCCAGGCCGGTCAGCCGGAGCAGCCGTCGGGTGTGGTAGCCGGCGTCGACCACCTTCGGGCGGATCAGGTAGCGCCCGTCGTCGATGGTGGACAGCGCCACCTCGGCGACGTCGAAGCCCAGCTCGTTGAGGCGACGGATCCGGCCCTCGACGTCGTGCCGGGCCTGCCGCTCGACCTGCTGCTCGTAGGTGATCTCGTGCCAGAGGCGCTCGTACCGCTGCACGACCTCCTCGCAGACCACCTCCGGGTCGATGGACTCGTGCAGCAGGCCGGCGGCCTGGAGGTCCAGCGCCTCGCCGAAGATGTTCACCCGGGCGATCTCCAGGTCCTCGCCGCGTTGACCGTTGGAGAGGGAGTGGTGCAGCGCCCCGGTCTCCGCGTCGACCAGGTACGCGGCGAACGCGCCCGCGTCCCGCCGGAACAGGGTGTTCGACAGCGAGCAGTCACCCCAGAAGAAGCCGGTCAGGTGCATCCGGACGATCAGCGCGGCGAGCGCGTCCAGCAGCCGCTCCAGGGTCTCCGGACGCAGCGTGTGCGAGAACAGCGCCCGGTACGGCAGGGAGAACTGGAGGTGCCGGGTGATCAGCACCGGGTCGAGGGGCTCTCCGTCCGGGGTACGCCGGTCGGCGACGATCGCCACCGCCTCCACCGACGGGAAGTCGATCCGTTCCAACGCCCGGAGCAGGTCGTACTCGCGTTCGGCGACCCGCTCCCCGGTCTCCTTCACCGCGTAGACGTAACCGCCCAGGCGGACGAACCGGACGATGTGCCGGGAGATGCCCTGCGGGAGCGCCACCAGGTGTTCGGCAGGCCACTCCTCCAGCGGCGTCGACCAGGGAAGGTCGAGCAGCGCCGGGTCGACGAGAGCCGAAGTGATCCGCACGCCGACAAGCATGACGCCTACCCCCGCCGGAGCGCTTCCCTTCGTGGTTCGGCCCACAGCCGGCCGGTAGCGTGTCCGTCGTGCGCGAGACCCCGACGGTACGGCGGAAAGTCCAGCTCAGACCGGTCCGGCCGGCCGGTTGGTGGTGCGACGCGCTGCTGCTGGCCGCGCTGGTGGGAATCACCGTGGCGCTGGCCGCCGGGCAGCTCTTCGGCCTGGACCGGGCGGTCGCCGACTGGGCCGCCGACCACCGGCCGCCGGTGGCGTACTGGACGGCGGTGGTCTTCAACTATCTGGGCCAGGGCACCCCGTTGACGCTGCTCGCGGCAGGGCTGGGGGTGCTGCTGGCGGTCCGGCTCCGCTCCGTCCGGCCGATCCTGCCGCCGGTGGTGGCGTTCGTGTTGACGACCTTCACCATCGGCCCGCTGAAGGTGTGGACCGCCCGGCCCGCGCCGAGCGCCAGCGTCAAGGAGCCGTTCCTGCCGGCCGAGCAGACCCTCCCGCTGTTCCAGGACGACCTGCCGTTGCGGTTCGCCCAGTCGTACCCGTCCGGGCACGTCGCCAACGCCATCGTCTGGTACGGCGTGCTGGCGCTGCTGCTGGCCCCGCTGCTGCGCAGCTTCGGCCGGAGCGTGCCGCCCCGACTGGTCACCGTGGTCCGGGTCGTCCCGCCGGTGGTGGTCATGTTCACCACCACCTACCTGGGCTGGCACTGGATCACCGACTCGGTGGCCGGGCTGCTGCTCGGGCTGCTGCTGGACCGGATCCTGCACCGGGTGCCGTGGGACGACGTACCGCTGCCGGGCCGGTTGCGGAACTGGGACCGGCCGTTCATCTCGTACCCCTAGGGTCGGGCTGGTGGAGCGACTGGCGCGCCGGTTGGGCGTACCCGATGCGGTGGTCATCGGTCTGGGCTCGATGCTCGGCGCGGGCGTCTTCGTGGTGTTCGCGCCGGCCGCGGCGGCGGCCGGTGGCGCGGGCCTGCTGCTCGCGGTGCTCGTCGCCGGCTTCGTCGCCTGGTGCAACGCGACCAGCTCGGCGCGGCTCGCCGCCCGCTACCCGGAGTCCGGCGGCACCTACGTGTACGGGCGGGAGCGGCTCAGCCCGTACGCCGGGTTCCTGGCCGGCTGGGGGTTCGTGGTCGGCAAGACGGCGAGCTGCGCGGCGATGGCGCTGACCATCGGGGCGTACCTGTGGCCGGAGCGCGCCCGGCTCGTCGCGGTCGCCGCCGTGGTGGCGGTGACCACGGTCAACCTGCGCGGCATCGGCAAGACCGCCACCGCGACGAAGATCCTGGTGGGGGTGGTGCTGGCGGTGCTGGCCCTGGTCGCGGTGACCGGCGTCGGCGCGTTCTCCGTCGACCGGATCGGTGCCCCCGGCAGCCCCGGACCGGGCGTGCTCACCGCCGCCGGGCTGCTGTTCTTCGCGTTCGCCGGGTACGCCCGGATCGCCACCCTCGGTGAGGAGGTCCGCGACCCGGAACGGACCATCCCGAGGGCGGTACCGCTGGCCCTGGGCATCGTGCTGGCGATCTACCTGGTCCTGGCGGTGGTGGCGGTCGGCGTGCTCGGGGCCGACGCGCTGGCCGGTTCCACCGCGCCCCTGGCCGACGTGGTGACCGCCGCCGGCCTGCCCGGTCTGGCCTGGGTGGTCCGCGCCGGGGCGACCGTCGCGGTGACCGGGGTGCTGCTCTCCCTGGTCGCCGGGGTCGGCCGGACCACCCTGGCGATGGCCCGCCGCCGGGACCTGCCCGGCCCGCTGGCCGCCGTGCACCCCCGGTACCGGGTGCCGCACCGCGCCGAGCTGGCGGTGGCCGCCGTGGTGGTCGCGGTGGTGCTGCTGGCCGACGTACGCGGGGCGATCGGCTTCTCGTCCTGCACGGTGCTGGTGTACTACGCGATCACCAACGCGGCGGCGCTGACGCTGGGGAAGGACCCGGGTCGGCGGCTGCCGGTACGGGCGCTGGCGGTGTTCGGGCTGGTCGGCTGCCTGGTGCTCGCGGTCAGCCTGCCACTGTCCAGCGTGCTGGCCGGTTTCGGCGTCCTCGCCGTCGGCACCCTCTGGTACGCCGCCCGCCACCGGTTCAGGGGAGATCAGTCATGAACAGCTTCGTCCGGTGGCGGGACATCCGCGCCGAGCAGGTGGAGCGGGCCGGCGGCGAAGAGGCCGTCGAGGCGGGTAAACGGGAGCTGGCCGCCCAGGCCGTCCGGCACCGGGACCGGCCCTCCGTCGCCGGCCGGCTTACGGGTCAGGATCTCCAGCAGGACCGGATCGGCGAAGACCTCCGCGGTGTGCCGCCACTGGGCCAGGAGCACCGCGGCCGCTGACGGATCCTCCGGTGCGGTCCCGTCCCGCGTCACCGTCACCAGCTCGGCCACGAGGCCGTCCAGGTCCGGCTCGGGCAGATGGACCGTCCAGGGCAACACGTCGCCGAGCACCTGACGGACGGCGTCGTCGGATGCCGCTGATCGCACCAGGCTGGTCAGAAGCTGCGTGGTGAACACGCCGTACTCAACGCTTCTCCGGTGTCGTCAGCGTGTCAGGCGGCGGGTGCAGGGGCCGTCGTGGGTGGCACGGAGGACGCAGCGCCGGCCGCCGGGCAGCCGGGCGTCGCAGAAGACCCGGTGCCGTACGCCCTGCTGGTCTTCGTACGAGACGGTGGTCTCGCCGGGGTCGGTCTGTGGCAGGACCCCCGTCCAGCGGGCGACCACCCGGGCGACGCGCTGTGCGGCGGTCAGGTCGACGGCGGTCACCGGCAGGTGGATGACGAAGCGCTCCGGTTCGGCCGCCATCAGCGGTAACGCCGCTCGTTGCGGCCGGATGCCGGCCGGTCGTGCCAGCGACGGATGACGTTCCTGAGCCGACCGGATTCCTCGCGCACCCGGACGATCTCGGCCTGGAGGTCGGCGACCTCGACGGCGACCCGGGCCAGGAACTCCCGTACCTCGGCCGGGTCGAAGCCCCGCCGGCCGAACCGCGACCACTTGAAGCTCGCGTTGCGGATCTGACGCGGACCGAGCAGACCGCGCCGGACGTACACCGTGCCCCCGCACCGCTCACTTGCCTGACCTTGTTCCATCGGCATCACCTGACTCCGTCTGGTGGAACGTGGGCTGCTCGGCCGCCCGATGTGGCCCTCCTCAGCCAACACCTCGATGCACCCCCCTGTCAAGATGGGGGTCCCCGATCGGGGAGCGCCATTCGGCGAGGCGCGATCGTGCCTAGTTTCGAGTCATGGACGGCGGACCGGGCGAACTGATGGGTCCTTGGGAGATCTGCCAACGCCTGCGGGTCTCGCGTTCGAGATTCCAGCAGATCGCGCTGCGCCCCTCGTTCCCCCGGCCCTACCAGGAACTGAAAGGCATGAAGGTCTGGCTTGCCGCCGACGTGGAAGCCTGGATCGCCGAGCATCGACAGCCACGTCCGCCAGCCGACGACGACGAGCCCAGGTGACCGGGGCCTCGGCCGGCAGCCGACGAATGTCTCCTACGGTGGAGGCGTGACTCCTCGCACGACGATGCCCAGCGGATCCGACTGGCGCGACGTCAAGGCCCGCGTCCGGGCAGCACACCCCGACTGGGACTCTGTCGACCGGGTCGCCCGCCGGGCCCGGTTCCGCGAGCAGCTGCTCGCTTCGGTCAATGGCGTCCACCTCGGGGATACCGACAAGCACAGCGACGTCGGCTGAGGGCCGTGCCTGCGGTGGGAACGCGGCCGGTCAGGGCGTGACCGGCTCGTCCGGCCCGCCGGGGGACTCGGCCGGGGTCGAGGACCCGGGGTCGCTGGCCGATTCCGACGGTGGGGCGGACCGGGCCGCCGGCGGCACGGCTCCCGGCGGTACGGCTCCGGGCGGGGGCGGCGCGGTGGCGGCGGTGGTGTCGCGGAGCAGGGCGGTCAGGCCGGCCCGACGGGCCAGTACGGTCATCCGGTCCCCCGCCGTCAACACCAGGCGCGGGTCCGGGTTCCACTCGAAGCGGGGCTGGCCGGCGCGGGCGTGCGCGAGCAGCCGTACGCTGCCGGGGCGGCCGACCGCCGCGAGCGGGCGACCGTCCAGCGGTGATCCGGCGGCCACGGAGACCTCGGTGACCAGCAGCGCGTGCCGGCCGACCGGGATGGTGGCGATCATCGCGCGGTCCAGCAGCGCGGCGGTGAACGACGGCGCGGCCAGGTACGACACGCTGCGCGAGATGCCGATGCCGAAGGCCCGCTGGACGCGTTCGGCGAAGTCGCCGTCGAACAGGCGCAGCACCACCCGCAACTGCTCGTTGAGCACCCGACCGTTCAGCGCGGCCTGGAGGTTGGCCCCGTCGTCGGTGGAGAGCACCACCAGCGCCTGGCAGGACCCGACCGACGCAGCCCGCAGCGTCTCCTCCAGGGCCGCGTCCCCGACGATCAGCGGTACGCCGAGCCGCCGGGCCAGCGACGCGCCGCGCGGCTCGGGGCGCTTGTCGATCGCCACCACCTCGACGCCGAAGTCGTGCAGCTGGGCCATCACCCGGGTACCGACGTTGCCGAGGCCGACCACCACCACGTGCCCGGAGCGGTCCGGTTGGATGCGTCCGGAGTGCAGCGCCAGCCGGGCGTTGACCACGCCGTCCACCACCACGGCGGTGATCAGCGGGATCAGCGCCAGCCCGGCGATGCTGAGCACCACCTGCATGATCTGCTCGGCGAGCGGCTTGGTGACCTCCGGGTCCTGTCCACTGAGCGTGGTGACCAGGGTGAGGTAGAGCGCGTCCGCCCAGTTCAGGTGGGCGGCCCGGCCGTTGAGCCAGCCGAGCACCCCGATCAGGGCCAGCACCACCAGCACCGCGATGCCGATCTTGCGGGTGGCGAAGCTGCGGACCGCGCGGACCAGCACGGCCAGCGGCCGACGTCGGCGGCGGTCACGTCGGGCGCGGGCCAGCCGGCGGGCCGCCAGCTCGGTGCCCGGGGCCCGGCCGGTCGCCTCGGCGAGCACCACGTCCGCCGTGGACCCGTCGGCCGGCAGCAGCCGCACCTCGCGCGGGTCGCGCAGGTCGGCGACCGCGCAGACGACCTCCTCCTGGCGTACGTCGGCGCGGCGGGCCACGTACAGGGTACGGCCGGCGTGCCGGAAGTGGGTCGGCGCGACCTCGCCGAGCGCGGCGGCCACGAACGCCGGGGCGGCCATGGTGGCGTCCGAGAGCACCGCCGAGTCGGGGAAGATCTGCCGTACGCCGTTGGCGAGTCCGGTGTTGAACATCCGGACCACCAGCCGCAGCCCCGGCTCGACCTCCTGGGCGCAGAGCGCCGCCGACAGGTTGCCCACGTCGTCCTGGTGCAGCAGGGCCAGCCCGTCCGCGCCGGCCAGCCCGGCCCGGCGGAACGTCGCGGTGTCCAGCCGGTCGGCCCGGACCACGTCGATGCCGTGGATGTCCCGCCCGTCCGGCCCGTCGGAGCGCTGCCGCTCCGGTACGACCAGGGTGACCCGGATCCGGCCGGCGGCGACCTCACTGGCGAGCAGCGCCCGGACCACCCAGTACGCGAGCGGGTCGTGCCCGCAGACCACGTAGTGCGGGCGGTTGCCACCGTTGGTACGTAACCGCCGACTGGCCCGCCACGCACGGTCGAGCAGGGGCTCCGCCATGCGCCGCATGCTATCCATTCCGGTCCACGGTGGGCCGGTCAGGCATGCGGCGGGGCGGACCGGGTAGGCCGGACGGATGCAGACGTTCCTGCCGTACCCGGACTTCCTGGCCAGCGCCCGGGTGCTGGACCAGCGCCGGCTCGGCAAGCAGCGGGTGGAGACGATCCAGGTGCTGCGCGGGTTGACCCGCCCCGGGTACGGCTGGCGGCACCACCCGGCGGTGAAGATGTGGGCCGGGTACGAGGAGGCCCTGGTCCGGTACGGGCTGGACGTCTGTGCGGTGTGGTGCGCGACCGGCCGGGCGGACACCTGCGCCGGCACCCTCACCACCGACCTGGCCGCCGCCTGCGGCGTCCACCGGGTGCGTACCCAGGCGGAGCTGGCCGGGGCCGGCGAGTTGCCGCCCTGGCTGGGCCGGGACGACCTGCACCGCAGCCACCGTTCGTCGCTGCTGCGCAAGGACCCGGACCACTACCGCCCGTTCTTCGGCGACGTACCGGACGACCTGGAGTACGTCTGGCCCGCCTCGGACCGTCCCCGTCGCTGCGGCCCAGGGTGAGGTGTCAGGCTGGACACATGACGTTGTCACAGCAGGTCGGCCGGTTGATCGGCGTACGGGAACACGTGGTCGACCCGGGCGGTGGTGGCGCGGCCCGGGTGCCGCGCCCGGTCGACGTGGTGGTGGTCGGCGGTGGCATCGCCGGCATGTCGGCGGCGGTGGTACTCGCCGAACGGGGTGTCCGGGTGACGGTGCTGGAGGCCGCACCCACCCTGGGCGGTCGGCTCGGCGCGTGGCCGGAGACGTTGGCCGACGGCACCGGTCAGGTGGTCGAGCACGGCTTCCACGCGTTCTTCCGGCAGTACTACAACTGGCGGTCGATCCTCCGCCGGGCCGACCCGGAGCTGCGGTTCCTCCGGCCGGTGCCGGGTTACCCGATCCTCAGTGCGCAGTGGCCGACCGAGGAGTTCGGGAAGCTGCCGCCGGCCCCGCCGATGAACCTGCTGGCGCTGCTGGCGCGCAGCCCCAGCCTGCGGCTGCGGGACCTGCGCGGAATGGACCGGGACGCCGCCCTGCCGCTGCTCACCTACGATCCGGAGCGGACGTACGCCGAGCTGGACGGCCGGACCGCCGAGGAACTGCTCGACTCGCTGCGGCTGCCGGACCGGGCGCGGGCCATGCTGTTCGAGGTCTTCTCGCACTCGTTCTTCAACCACGAGGCGGAGATGTCGGCGGCCGAGATGGTCGCGCAGTTCCACTTCTACCTGCTCGGCAACGCCGAGGGGTTGGCGTTCGACGCCCCGGACGAGGACTACGCCACGGCGGTCTGGCAGCCGCTGACCGGGTACCTGGAGCGGCACGGAGGCCGGGTGCTGACCGGTACGCCGGCCACCACGGTGGACCGGGACGCGGACGGCTGGCGGGTGGCGACCGCCGACGGGACGGCGTACCGGGCCGGGCACGTGGTGCTGGCCGTCGACCCGCCGGCGCTGGCAGCGCTGGTCAAGGCGTCACCGGGGCTGGCGTCGGTCGCCCCGGAGCTGGTGGCCCGGATGCCGGCGTTCGGCACCCCGGGGCCGCCGTACGCGGTGGCCCGCTACTGGCTGGACGGGGACGTACGCGCCGACCGGGCGGTGTTCAACGGGGTGTCCCGGCAGGCCACCCTGGACTCGGTGACCCTCTACCACCGGCTGGAGAACGAGTCCCGCCGCTGGGCGGAGCGGACCGGCGGGTCGGTGGTGGAGCTGCACGCGTACGCCTGCGAGCCGGGGGTGCCCGCCGACGAGCTGGCCGAACGGATGCGCGCCGAGCTGGTCACGCTGTGGCCGGAGGTGGCCGGGCTGCCGGTGCGGGAGCTGCGGGCCCGGGTCGAGGCGCAGGCCCCGGCGTTCACGCCGGGCAGCCATCCGACCCGGCCGGGAGTACGCACCGACGCGGCCGGGCTCTACCTGGCCGGCGACGGGGTGCAAACGGAGTTCCCGAGCGCGCTGATGGAACGCTCGGCCGCGACCGGGATCCTCGCCGCGAACCACATCCTGCGGGCCGAGGGTGGGGCCGCCGAGCCGGTCCGGTCCATCCGCCCGCGCGGTCTGCTCGCCGGCCGGCGTCCCCGCTGACCGGACGACACGTGGTCACACCGGACCGTTGCAGGAAATGACCGTTTCACGAAATTAGCACTGGTATTCGAATACGCTCGGAGGTGGATCGGAACGCCAGCGGGGGACATGTGCAGCAGCCACGCCACCAGCAGCTCCGCGCCGAGCCGGCGACGACCAGCCGGCGGGAGCCGGCCCGCCCCGACGAGCCCGGCCGGGACGACGAACACCCCTGTGCCGACGAGCGGGCGTGCGTGGTGACCGCCCTGCGGCTCGGCTGGTGGATGGCCGACGCGTACGCCCACGCCCAGACCGCCGACCTGCGCAACGGCGGGGACCTCCGGTCCGGCGTCCCACCACCGAAACTGTCCAACCTGACCGAGATGTCCGGCCGGCACCGGATGCAGATGTACCTCGACGGAGTGGAGGTGGCGCTCGGCCAGATCGCCGCGCTGAGCCGCAACGACGGCGTCGGGCCGTCCACCGCCGCCGCCCAGGCCCGGGTCAAGGAGGCCGAACACGACCGGCCCGGCGACGTCGCGGCGATGCTGCTCGCCCTGGACGAGCTGAACGTGGACGTGCTCCGCTGGGCGATGGCCACCAACCACCGGATCGGGCTCGCGTACCGGCTCGGGCGGTCGCTCGCCGACACCGTACGGCGGTGTGACGCCGACCAGTTGGCGCACCGGTTCGGCGGCCGGCAGACCGAACTGCGCCGCTGGCTGGACGAGCTGGCCACCGTGCTGCCGCCGTACGCCGCGCCGGTGGTGCGCCGCTCGCTGGAGAGCTGGACGACGGCGGTCCGGGCCGCGCTGGCCGGCGACCCGGCCGAATCCGACCCCCGCGATCTCGCCGACGAGCTGCGTAACCAGGGCGACCTGTGGCGCGGCGTACTGACCGGCGGCCTGCACCCCCGCGACCTGCTCGACGAGGAGCACTACGCGATCGTCGCCCGCAACCTGATCATCCGGGACCGGAAGCTGGTGGTCCGGGCGGTACGCGGCATCCTGTACCCGGTGCTGGTGCCGCTGGTGCTGATCCTGGTGGTGATGGTCGGGGTCAGCGCCGCCGCGGCGGCCGGCTCCCCGGTCACCCGGGCCGCCATCGCGCTGCTCGGCCTCGGCGCGGGGCTGGCCGCCATCTGGCGTACCGTCTCCGGCCCGGCGCTCCAGGTCGCCGGCGAGGTGAACCGGCCGCTGCTGCACAGCGAGCTGGTGGTGCAGATGGCCCGTTGCGTCAGCCGCCCGCTCGACGCGGCCCGTGCCGCCAGCACCGCCCGCCGCGAACGCCGGGCGAGCTGACCGGGCCACGCCACCGGGCCAACGTGACCGCCGCCGGGACCGCCGGTCCGGGTGACGGTCGGAGTGATCGAAATGCGTTGCCGGTGTCACCGCCCGGCCCCTACCGTGAATCCCGCACAGCCCACCACCGACCCGGGAGTACGCGATGACGTTGCGGCAGCTCAGCGCCGTCGTGTCGGCGTACCCGGGTGACCGCCGGGGCGAGCGGTGCCGGGGCAGGCGGCCCGACTGACGCGCGTACGTCGCACGTCGGCCCCAGCCGCCCGTCCCGCCGTCGGACCGGGCGGCTTTTCGTTGCCCGTGGACAGAGCTTCGTGAAGGAGGGATCCGGTGAACGCCGTCCTCGTCGTCAACGCCGACCTCGGCCCGCTGCACCGGGTCACCGTCCAGCACGCGATCCGGATGCTCTGCCGCCGGGTCGCCGAGATCCACGAGGCCGAGCCGGACCGGCTGGTCGGCGTCTTCCCGCTGCCCCGGGTGGTGCGCCTGGTCCGGTACGTGGTCACCCGCTGGCGGTTCAACGCCGGCCCGCCCTGGTCACGGGCCGGTGTGCTGCGCCGGGACGGCCGCTGCTGCGGGTACTGCGCCGCGCCGGCCAGCACCGTCGACCACATCCTGCCCCGCTCGCGCGGCGGCCGGAACACCTGGCGGAACACCACCGCCGCCTGCTACGCCTGCAACCAGCGCAAGGGCGACCGTACGCCGGAGGAGGCGGGCATGCCGCTGCGGCGCGAACCGGTGGCCCCGACCTGGGCGGCGCTGGCCGGCCACTGACCGTGCCCCGGGGGGGACGGGCCGGCCGGCGGGTGACGGGGGTCGCGTCGTGGCGGTACGCCATGACGCGGCACCCGCCGGCCCCTCACGCCCTGCCGGGTGCGCGGCACCCGCCGGTCCCCGGCTCCGGACGGGTGCGCGGCGGCCGGTACCGGCCGCCGGCCACGTCGCCGGACGGTACCGGCCGCCGGCCACGTCGCCGGACGGCAGGATGTCCGGTAGGGGCGTCCGGCTCCGACGTACCTGGTGACGGCACCCCGACGGGGCCGCGCCAGAGGAGGAACACCCGATGAAGTACATGATCATGTTGTACGGCTCGCAGCAGGACTACGACGCGATCGCCGGCCGGCCCGACGGCGGGAAGCCGCCGATGTCGCCCGAACAGGTCGCCGCGATGCACGCCCACATGGCGGAGATCCACCAGAAGCTGGTCGAGTCCGGCGAACTGGTCGACGGCCAGGGCCTCACCGCCCCGGTGCACGCCCGCCGGGTGCGGCTGCGCAGCGGTACCCCGGTGGTGACCGACGGGCCGTACCCGGAGGCGGAGGAGGTGCTCGCCGGGTACACCATCGTCGACTGCGCCAGCTTCGACCGGGCCACCGAGATCGCCGCCGGGTTCGTCGACCCCGACGCGACCGGCCAGTACGTGGACGTCCGGCCGATCGTGGAGAACGTGGACGAACTCGGCCTGTGAGCACCCCCCACCGGGACGTCGAGGGCCTGCTGCGGCAGTTGACGCCGCAGGTCCTCGGCGCGCTGGTCCGCCGGTACGGGCACTTTGCCACCGCCGAGGACGCCGTACAGGAGGCGCTGGTCGCGGCGGCGCTGCGCTGGCCGGTGGACGGGGTGCCGGAGCAGCCGCGTGGCTGGCTGGTCACCGTGGCCGGCCGACGACTGACCGACCTGCTCCGCAGCGAGCAGGCCCGTCGGGAGCGCGAGGCGGGGGTGGCCCGTCGGGCGCCGGCCGACGCGTGGCTGGCCCCGCCCGCCGACCAGCCGGTCACCGCTGCGGACGACTCGCTCGTCCTGCTCTTCCTCTGCTGCCATCCGGCGCTCTCCCCCGACGCCCAGATCGCGCTCACCCTGCGCGCGGTCGGCGGGCTGACCACCGCCGAGATCGCCCGCGCCTTCCTGGTGCCGGAGGCGACCATGACCCGTCGGATCAGCCGGGCCAAGCAGCGCATCCGGGCCAGCGGCGTGCCGTTCGGGCTGCCCCCGGCCGGGGACCGGGCCGCCCGGCTCGGCGCGGTGCTGCACGTCCTCTACCTGATCTTCAACGAGGGGTACGCGAGCACGTCCGGGCCACACCTGCACCGGTCCGCGCTCGCCGCCGAGGCGATCCGGCTGACCCGGCTGCTGCACCGCCACCTGCCCGACGAAGGCGAGGTGACCGGACTGCTCGCCCTGATGCTGCTCACCGACGCCCGCCGGCCGGCCCGGACCGGCCCGGCCGGGGAACCGGTCCCGATGGCCGAGCAGGACCGCAGCCGCTGGGACGCCGCCGCGATCCGGGAGGGGGTGGCGCTGGTCGAGGCCGTGCTGGGCCGGGGGCCGGCCGGGCCGTACCAGATCCAGGCGGCGATAGCCGCACTGCACGACGAGGCCCCGGAGGCGGAGACGACCGACTGGCCGCAGATCGTGGCCCTCTACGAACTGCTGCTGCGGCTGGCCGACAACCCGGTGGTACGGCTCAACCACGCCGTCGCGGTGGCGATGGTCGAGGGGCCGCAGGTCGGCCTGGGCCTGCTCGCCGTGCTCGCCACCGACGTCCGGGTCACCGAGGGGCACCGCTTCCACGCGGTCCGGGCGCACCTGCTGGAACGGGCCGGGGCGAAGGCCGAGGCGCGGGACGCGTACCTGGTGGCGGCCCGGCGCTCGACCAGCCCGCCGCACCAGCGGTACCTGCACGCCCGCGCCACCCGACTGACCGACCCGCCACCCGAATGACCGGCCCGCCGCCCGGCTGACCGAGCCGGCACCCGAATGACCGACCCGGTAGCGGGCTGCCCCGTCGTCGCGCTCGCCACCCCGTGCCGATGGCTCAGCCGGCCCGCCGGGCCGGCTGAGCGTCCCCGTTGGCCGGCGCACCGGCCCGCTCAGCCGGCCCCACCCGGGCCGGAGCGCCGGCTCCGGTCAGCCGGAGCCGGTCGCCACGAGCGTCCGCCGCTGCTCACGGAGCAGGTCCCGCTCGGCGGTGTTGCGGGTCCGGGCGATGGCCGCCTCGTAGGCGAGCACCGACTCGGCGGTCCGCCCCAGCCGACGGAGCAGGTCGGCCCGGACCGCGTGGAAGAGGTGGTACCGCCCGAGGTCCAGCCGGTCCACCTCGGTCAGCGCCGGGCCGGGCCCGTCGACCTCGGCGACCACCACCGCCCGGTGCAGCGCCACGACCGGGCTCGGCGCGACCACCAGCAGCTGGTCGTAGAGGGCCAGGATCTGCCACCAGTCGGTGTCGGCGGCCGTCCGGGCGTCACTGTGCACCGCGTTGACGGCCGCCTGGATCTGGTACGGGCCGGGCCGGTTGCGCCGCAGGCAGCGCCGGACGAGTTCCTGCCCCTCACGGACCAGGTCGGCGTCCCACCGGCTGCGGTCCTGCTCGGCGAGGCGCACCAGCCCGCCGGCCGGGCCGGTACGGGCCGGCCGACGCGCCTCCACCAGGAGCATCAGGGCGAGCAGCCCGGTCACCTCCGGCTCGTCCGGCATCAGCTCGGCCAGCAGCCGGCCCAGCCGGATCGCCTCCGCGCAGAGTTCCTCGCGGACCAGCCGGTCCCCGGAGCTGGCCGTGTACCCCTCGTTGAAGATCAGGTACACCACGGCCAGCACGGCCCGGAGCCGTTCCGGCAGGTCGGCCTCCGCCGGCACCCGGTACGGAATCCCGGCAGCCCGGATCTTGCCCTTGGCCCGGACCAGCCGCTGCGCCATGGTCGACTCGGGGACCAGGAAGGCGTACGCGATCTCGGCGGTGGTGAGCCCGCCGAGCAGCCGCAGGGTGAGGGCGACCCGGGCGCCCGTGGCGAGGGCCGGATGGCAGCAGGTGAAGATCAGCCGGAGCCGGTCGTCCCGCACGGGCCCCTCCTCCTCCGGTTCGGCGCGGGCGTGCAGCAGGGCGGCCTGCGCGTGCCGGTCGGCCCGGGACGCCTCCCGCCGGAGCCGGTCGACCGCCCGGTTCCGCGCGGTGGTGATGATCCAGCCGGCCGGGCTGGGCGGCGGGCCGTCCACCGGCCAGCGCCGTACCGCCTCGGTGAAGGCGTCCTGGACCGCCTCCTCGGCGATGTCCAGGTCCCCGAAGACCCGGGTCAGGACGGCGACCGCCCGCCCGTACCCGGCCCGGAAGGCCCGCTCGGTGGCGGCAGCCGTCACGCCGGCCCGTCGTGGAACGGCCGGACCTCCACCGGGAGCGTGGTGGCCCGCGCCAACCGGCCACCCCACTCGATGGCGGTGTCCAGGTCGGTCGCCCGGATGATGGTGAAGCCGCCCAGGTGCTCCTTGCCCTCGGTGTACGGGCCGTCGGTCATCAGCAGTTCCCCGTCGGTGACCCGGAGCAGCGTCGCCGTGCTCGGCGGGTGCAGACCGCCCGCGAACACCCAGACCCCGGCCGCCCGCATGTCGGCGTCGACCGCCGCCACGTCCCGCATGATCTTCTCCAGTTCCGCGGCCTCCGGCGCGGGACCGTCCGGCTCGATCACACTCAGCAGATACTGTTTCACCGTCTCGTCCCATCTGTCGCCGCCGGCCCGGTGCCGGCGCTCACCTGGTACACGAACGGAGCCGGGCGAGATCGACACCTGCGGCGAAAAATCACTCTCCGGTGGGGAACGTCCAGGCGAACCGGGCCGGACGCCGCTCGTGGAAGGCGGCCACGCCCTCGCGGGCCTCCCCGCTGGTCCGGGCCTGGCCGTGCCACCAGGCCACCCGCTCCGGGTCCGCCCGGCCGTCCACGATCTCCTTGGCCGCGGCGACGCTGAGCTGGGAGCGGACGGCGATGCTCCCGGTCAGGTCGGTGATCCGGTCGGCGAGCCGGTCGGCCGGTACGACCTCGTCGGCGAGGCCGACCCGGGCCGCCCGCTCGGCGTCGATCAGCTCGCCGGTGAAGAGCAGGTACTTGGCGGTCGCCGGGCCGACCAGCGCGGCCAGCCGACGGGTGGCCGGCGTCGGATAGACCAGTCCCAGCCGGGCCGGCGGCACCCCGAACCGGGCGTCGTCGGCGACGACCCGCAGGTCGCAGGCGACGGCGAGCAGGCAACCGCCGCCCACGCAGGCCCCCCGGACGGCGGCCACCGTCGGCTTGGCGAACGCGGCGAGCCGTTCCTCGGCGACCACCGCCGTGCTCGCGTCCCCGGCGGCCAGCATCTCGTCCACGTCGCCCAGGTCGGCCCCGGCGCAGAAGGTGTCGCCCGCCCCGGTGAGCACCAGCACCCGGACGGCCGGCTCGGCCTCGATCCGGTCGAGCAGCAACGGCAACTGCCGCCACATGTCGGGGGTCATCGCGTTACGCCGGGCCGGGTTGCTGATCACCACGGTCGCCACCGGGCCGGCCGTCTCGACGGTCAACGTCGCCTCGCCCACCGCCACGCCTCCTCACCCGCCGGTCGGGGCCGGCCCGCCGACCCTAACCACGCAGGCCGGACGGCGTCCGGGCGGGTGAGCTGGTTCACCCGCCGGGCAGCGCCCGGTGCACCGGGCGGGCCTTCGTACCGGTAAACCTGTCACGGGTGTGTCCTTCGCCTATTGGTCAGCGGTGGCCACCCGCGCCAGCATGGCGGACATGACACGTGCACTGATCGCCCTGACCAGCCATGACAAGCTCGGCGACACCGGCCGGGGGACCGGCTACTACGTCGGCGAGGCCGCCGAGCCGTGGGAGGTGTTCCGGGCCGCCGGAATCGACGTCGACCTGGTCTCGGTGGCCGGTGGGGAGCCGCCGGTGGACGGCCTGGACGCCGACGACCGAACCCAGCAGGACTTCCTCGCCACCGCCGACGTGGCGCACACCCGACCGGCCGCCGAGGTCGACCCGGCCGGGTACGACATCGTGTTCTTCGCGGGCGGCCACGGCACGATGTGGGACTTCCCCGACAACCCGGACCTGGCGCGGATCGCCGCCGCCGTCTACGAACGCGGTGGCGTGGTGGCCGCCGTCTGCCACGGGCCGTCCGCCCTGGTCAACCTGAAGCTCTCCGACGGCCGTCACCTGGTCGCCGGCAAGCGGGTGGCCGGCTTCACCAACGACGAGGAGGCGGCGGTCGGGCTGACCGAGGTGGTCCCGTTCCTGCTCGCCGACAAGCTCACCGAGGCGGGCGCCGAGCACGTCCCGGCCCCGAACTTCACCGAGCAGGTGGTCGCCGACGGGCGGCTGGTCACCGGCCAGAACCCCCAGTCCGCCCGCGCCACCGCCCAAGCCGCCCTCAAGGCCCTGCGCTGACCGCCTCGCCGGGTCGACCAGGAGGAGGATGCCAGCCTCCCGGTCGACCCGGCGGCCGGTTCAGAACATCTGGCCGATGCGGATCCGGTTCCCGAAAGGGTCGCGGATACCGAAATCGATGCCGTACGGGCGTTCCGTCGGCTCGTCGGTGACGTCCACACCCCGGGCGACCAGGTCCTCGTACGTCTTGTGGGCGTCGTCGGTGGTCATGAAGAGGTACCCGCCCAGCGCCCCCTTGGTGAGCAACTCCCGTACCTGCTCGGCGGTGGCCGGGTCCAGCGCCGGCGGGCCGGGCCGTTCCAGCAGGATCTCCCGCCCACGGTCGCCGGGCACGTTGACCGTGAGCCAACGCATGAAGCCGAGGTCGGCGTCGGTGTGCACCTCCAGCCCGAGCTTGCCGACGTAGAAGTCGAGCGCCTCGTCCTGGTCGAGCACGTAGATCTGGGAGCGGCTGATCGCGTCGATCGTCATGCCGATCACGCTAGAACCCGGCCCTGACCTGCTGCTTATCCAAAACTGCTGGGCCTGGTCCAGGCCTTGGTGAAGCAGCTCGGCACGCCCCCGGCCGCCGTCGTACGTTTCCGGAACGCGGTGGGCGACGCCCCGACGATCTCCCGGAAGGTACGGCTGAAGGTGCCCAGGCTGGCGAAGCCGACCGCGTAACAGATGTCCGTCACGTCCCGTTCGGTATCGGTCAGCAGGCTCATCGCCCGCTCGACCCGGCGGCGCTGGAGGTAGCGGTGCGGGGTTTCGCCGAAGGTCGCCCGGAAGGTCCGGATGAAGTGCGCCTCGGAGACGTGGGCGATCCGGGCCAGGGTAGGAATGTCCAGCGGCTCGGCGTACCGCCGGTCCATCGCGTCCCGGGCCCGCAGCATCGCCCGGTTGGACTGCTCGACCGCCCGGCTCATCGGCCCATCACGGCAGCCAGCCTACGTCCGACCGCAGGTGGACCGGCCCGACCGCAGGTGGACCGGCCCGACCGCAGGTGGACCGGCCGCCGGCAGGTGGACCGGGCCGACGGCAGCGTCGGCCGAACTGCGGCACAATGTCTGATATGGAATTCACGGTCCAGGTCTCCGCGCCCTACCGGCTCTGGGCCCGCGCGGTCGGTCCGCTCGACGCGCCACCACTGCTGCTGGTCATGGGCGCGAACGCCAACGCGCTGACCTGGCCGCCGGCTCTGGTCGAACGGCTCGCCACCCGACACCGCGTGATCGTCTACGACCACCGGGACACCGGCCGCTCCACCTGGGCCTTCGACGAACACCCGTACCAGATCACCGACCTCGCCGGCGACGCGCTCGCGGTACTCGACGCGGCCGGAGTGGCGCGCGCCCACGTGGTCGGCATGTCCATGGGTGGCGTCCTGGTGCAGCTGCTCGCCCTGGACCACCCTGACCGGCTGCTCAGCGCCACCGCGTTCTGCACCGCCGCGCTCGGCGCCGGCCTGGCCGGCGGGACGGACGCGCCGGCCCTGCCGGACCCGGACCCGCGGCTGCTGAAACTGTGGCAGCAGTTCACCGACGAACGGGACCGCGAGGCGGAACTCGACTGGCGGGTGGAGCACTGGCGGCTCCTCAACGGCGACGTGGTCCCGTTCGACGCGGCGGCGTTCCGGGCGATGGAGGAGTCCTGCATCGACCACGCCGGCACGCACCGCAACGCCGCCGCCCACGCCCGCGCCGGCCAGGACGGGCTGGCCCGGGGTGACGAGCTGGGCCGGGTACGGGTGCCGTTCCTGGTCGTCGAGGCCCCGGAGGATCCGATCAACCCGCCGCCGCACGCGGCGTACCTGGCCGGGCTGATCCCGTCGGCGAAGCTGGTCACCGTCCCCGGCATGGGGCACGCGCTGGCCCCGGCGGTGCTGGACCCGTTCGCCGACGCGGTCGAGACCCACATCGGCTCGGTGGGACCGGGGTAGACCACCCGGCCGACGGAACCCCGGCCCGGACCACCCGGCCGACGGTTCCCGGCGCGGGCCAACGGGCCGGCGGTTCCCGGCGTGGGGCAGCGGGCCGATGGGAAGATCCGGGGCGGAAGGTCCAACGGGTGGGACCCGGGGCGGACCGCTGGTCGGGTCCGTCCGGGGCGGAACGGACCCGAAACCAACGGGAAATGGAGCCCCCGGCCGGGATCGAACCGGCGACATCTCGCTTACAAGGCGAGTGCTCTGGCCAGCTGAGCTACAGGGGCGCGTGCGTCCGTGGTCAGCATAGCGACTGGCGTCCGGATTTCATCGTTCACCAGGCCCCTCAGCACCGGAAACGTGACCGGATGCCGTCCTTGCGGTCGGGTTGTGACTCTACGGTGCACGCAACGCAGTCAATGTCCGAGCGATTGATGTCCGTGCGTGCCTGAGTGACCGGTATGCGAATGTCGTCGGTCCCACCCCTCGCCCACCGTCTTGGCAGCGGAAGGAATCCCGTTTACCGTGCAGTGACACGGATGACATTCCGGTGACCTCAGGGTGCCCGGGTGCCGCCCGTCTGGCCGGCGCGGTCCACCGCGCCGGTTGCTCCTTCACTCGGATCGTCCGGCACGTTCCTGCCGGTGAAAGGAAGCGCTTCACCATGGCCACGGTCACCTACGCCAAGGCATCCCGCATCTACGCGGGCACCGAGCGTCCCGCCGTCAACCAGCTCGACCTGGAGATCGGCGACGGCGAGTTCCTCGTCCTGGTCGGCCCCTCCGGTTGCGGCAAGTCCACCAGCCTGCGGATGCTCGCCGGCCTGGAGGACGTCGACGAGGGCTCGATCTACATCGACCAGCGCGACGTCACCCACCTGCCGCCGAAGGCCCGCGACATCGCGATGGTCTTCCAGAACTACGCCCTCTACCCGCACATGACGGTGTACGAGAACATGGCGTTCGCCCTGAAGCTCCGCAAGACCCCCAAGTCGGAGATCGACCGGCGGGTCAAGGAGGCGGCCGCCCTGCTCCAGCTGGAGGAGTACCTCAGCCGGAAGCCGAAGGCCCTCTCCGGTGGTCAGCGCCAGCGGGTCGCGATGGGCCGGGCCATCGTCCGGGAGCCGCAGGTCTTCCTCATGGACGAGCCGCTGTCGAACCTCGACGCCAAGCTCCGGGTGCAGACCCGTACCCAGATCGCGTCGCTCCAGGCCAAGCTGGGCGTCACCACGGTCTACGTCACCCACGACCAGGTCGAGGCCATGACCATGGGTCACCGGGTGGCCGTCATGCTCGACGGTGTCCTCCAGCAGGTGGACACCCCGCGGGCGCTCTACGACACCCCGGCGAACGTCTTCGTCGCCGGCTTCATGGGCTCCCCGGCGATGAACATCAAGACCGTGGCGCTCGGCGAGAACGGTGCGTCCTTCGCCGAGATGCTCATCCCGCTGACCCGGGAGCAGGTCGAGGCGGCCCGCGCCGAGGGCGGCAACGGCAAGGTGACCGTCGGTTTCCGGCCGGAGGACTGCGACCTGGTCAGCCCGACCGAGGGCGGCATGCCGGTCGTCGTCGAGCTGGTCGAGGACCTCGGCTCGGACGCCAACGTCTACGGCCACGCCGCGCTGGAAGGTGCCAACGAGCGGTTCGTGGTGCGGACCGACCGGCGGGCCATGCCGAACATGGGTGACACCGTGTTCGTCAAGCCGCGTACCGGCCGGACCCACGTGTTCAACGCCGCCACCGGCCACCGGATCTGACGTACGAGACGAAAGGGGCGGCCCGCACCCGGCGGGCCGCCCCTTTCGGTGTCGGTGCGGTGGTGGCTCAGGCGGCGGCGCGCCGCCGGGCCACCTCGGCCAGGGTGACCGCGGCGGCCACGCTGGCGTTCAGCGACTCGACGTCGGAGACCATCGGGATGCTGACCGTCAGGTCGCAGGTCTCCCCCACCAGGCGGGACAGCCCCCGCCCCTCGGAGCCGACCACCACGACCAGCGGGCCGACCGCGGCTTCCAGGTCGTACAGGTCGGTCTCGCCGTCGGCGTCCAGCCCGACCACCATGAACCCGGCCTCCTGGCAGGCCTTCAACGAGCGGGTCAGGTTGGTCACCTGGGCGACCGGCACCCGGGCCGCTGCGCCGGCACTGGTCCGCCAGGCGGTCGCGGTGATCCCGGCGGCCCGGCGCTCCGGCACGAAGACCCCCTGCGCGCCGAACGCGGCGGCCGACCGGATCACCGCGCCGAGGTTACGCGGATCGGTGACGCCGTCCAGCGCGACCAGCAGCGGGGCCGTCTGCTCCAACGCGGCGGCCATCAGATCCTCGAACGGCTCGTAGGCGAACGGCGGCACCTGCAGGCCGATGCCCTGGTGCAGCACGCCCCCGGTCATCCGGTCCAGCTCGGCCCGGCTGATCTCCAGGATGGCGATGCCCCGGTCGGCGGCGGTCCGGACGATCTCGTTGACCCGGTCGTCGCTGTCGATGCCCTGCGCCGTGTAGAGCGCGGTGGCCGGCACCTGTGCCCGCAGCGACTCCAGCACCGGGTTCCGCCCGACCAGCAGCTCCGGGCCGTCCTTCGACGGGTTCGACTTGCGGCCGGGGGCGACCCGGGGGCCGGTCCGCCCGGTGGGCTTGCCGCCCCGGGCCGCACCACCCCGGCCACCGGCGGCCCCGCGACCGGTCGGGGTACCCCGACCGCCGCCCTTGCCCCAGGTGGTGTCCTTGGCACCGGGCTGGCCGACCTTGGGGGCGCGGCCCTCCTCGGCGGCGGCGCGGCGTTCCTTGTCCTGCTTCCAGGCGGTGCGCTGGGGCAGCTTCTCGGTGCCCGAGTACGCCTTGTGCCACGGGCGTTCGTCGGCGGGTAGGGTCTTCCCCCGCCCGGCGAGGGCGTCCCGGTTCTTGCCGCCGGAACCCTTCGGGGCCCCCTGCTTCGGGGCGAGTCGCCGGCCACGGCGCTGCGAATTGCCGGGCATCAGTCCTGCTCTCCAATAGTCCAACGGGGGCCCTGGGGGGTGTCCTCGACCACCACGCCGGCCTGCTTGAGCTGGTCGCGTACCGCGTCGGCGGCGGCCCAGTCCTTGCGGCTGCGGGCCTGGGCACGCTGCTCGAGAGCCAACGCGATCAGGGAGTCCACCACGTCGCGCAGGTCGTCGGTGGGGGTGCCACCGGTCCACGCGGCGTCCAGAGGGTCGACCCCGAGGATATCCAGCATCGCCCGCACGGCGGCGAGCGCGGTGCGGACCGTCACATCGTCGCCGCCGGCCAGGGCGGTGTTGCCGTCCCTCAGCACGTCGTGCAGCACGGCGAGGGCGGCGGAGGTGTTCAGGTCGTCGTCCATCGCGGCGACGAACGCCGCCGGCAGCTCACCGGGTACGCCCGCGCCCACCCGCTCGGCGGCCCGCTGCACGAAGCCCTCGATCCGTCGGTACGCGACCGCCGACTCGCGCAGCGAATCCTCGGTGTAGTCGATCCGGGACCGGTAGTGCGCGGAGGCGAAGTAGTACCGCAGCTCGACCGGGCGCACCCCGAGCGACGCCACGTACGCCAGGTCGAGGGCGTTGCCGGCGGACTTGCCCATCTTCGCCCCGCCCAGGCTGAGCAGCCCGTGGTGCACCCAGTAGCGGGCGAACGGCAGACCGGCGGCCTGCGACTGGGCGATCTCGTTCTCGTGGTGCGGGAAGGTCAGGTCGAGCCCGCCGCCGTGGATGTCGAACTCCGGGCCGAGGTAGCGCCAGCACATCGCCGAGCACTCGATGTGCCAGCCGGGCCGACCCCGCCCCCACGGCGACGGCCAGTACGCGTCGGCCGGCTCGTCGGGCTTGGCGCCCTTCCAGAGCGCGAAGTCACGCGGGTCCCGCTTGCCCCGGTCCGGGGCGTCCCCGGCGGACTGCATGGCGTCCGGCGACTGCCCCGAGAGCGAACCGTACGCCGGCCAGGAGGCCACGTCGAAGTAGACGTCACCGGAGCCGTCGGTGGCCGGGTAGGCGTGCCCGCGCTCGATCAGCGTCGCGATCAGCTCGTGCATCTCCGGGACGTGTCCGGTGGCCCGGGGCTCGTACGTCGGCGGCAGCACGTTGAGCGAGCGGTACGCGGCGGCCAGGACGATCTCGTTCTCGTACGCGATGGCCCAGAACGGGCGGTCCTGCTCGCACGACTTGACCAGCAGCTTGTCGTCGATGTCGGTCAGGTTGCGGATGAACCTGACCTCGAAGCCGCGCGCCAACAGCCAGCGCCGCAGCACGTCGTAGTTGACGCCGGAACGAAGATGACCGATATGCGGAGGGGCCTGGAGGGTGAGACCACACAGGTAGACCCCCACCTTGCCGGCTTCCCGCGGGACGAAGTCCCGCACCGATCGGGTGGCGGTGTCATACAGGCGTAGCGTCACCGTACAAGGGTAACGGTCCCCACATCCGTGGGCTGCCCGGTGCCGGGTCGTACGCTGCGTGCTGTGGAGACGGCGGCAGACCCCGAGAAGGCGTCCCCGGCCCGGGACGCGGAGACCGGTACAGGCCCCGGCAGATCCTCCCCGACCCCGGCCGGACAAACCGGCCCTGGCCCTGGTCTTGGCCCTACTAGTCCCGGTCCCGGTCCCGGCTTTGGCCCCGGCTCCGGTCCTGGCCCTGGCCCCGGCCCCGGCCCTGGCCCCGGTCCCGGCCCCGGCCCCGGCCCCGGCCCCGGCGGAGCATCCCCGACCCGAGGGGGAGAGAGCGGGACGAGCCCCGGCGAAGCGCCGCCGGCCTCGGGCGGAGAGACGGCGCAGACCCTCGACCGTGGCCTCCGCCTGCTGCACCTGGTCGCCGACGCCCCCGGCGGGCTGACCGTCACCGAGGCGGCACACCGGCTGGGCATCGGCCGGGCCGCGGTCTACCGGCTGGTCAGCGCGCTGACCGGGCACGGCATGCTGCGCCGCGACGGGGCGGGCCGGCTGCGCCTCGGCGCGGGTGTGCTGCACCTGGCCCGCCGGGCCCAGCCGCTGCTCGCCGAGGGGGCGCTGCCCGCCCTGCGTCGACTGGCCGAACAGGTCGGGGCGACCGCCCACCTGACCGTCGTGGAGGGCGGCGAGGGGGTGGCGCTGGCCGTGGTCGAGCCGAGCTGGACGTCGTTCCACGTGGCATACCGGTCCGGGTCGCGGCACCCGCTGGATCGCGGGGCGGCGGGACGGGCCATCCTGGCAGGTCGGGCCGGGTCCGCCGGCCCGGTGAGCACCGTCGGGGAACTGCAACCCGGCGCGTACGGGGTGGCCGCGCCGGTGCTCGGCGTACCCGGGCTGGAGGCGAGCGTCGGCGTGGTGGCACTGGCCCCACTGGACGCCACGAGCGTCGGCGACCAGGTCCTCGCCGCCGCCACCGCGATCGCCCGCGCCCTGTCCTGAGCAGCCGGCCCCTCCCGACCGCCTGACCGCCTGACCGCCTGACCGTCGGCGTCGGCGTCGGCGTCGGCGTCGGCGTCGGCGTCGGATGATCAACTCCGGATGCGGCATGTCGGGGTCAGCGGGACGGCCGACACCCCGATATGCCGCATTCCGAGTCGATCATGCACGAGCGACAGCCCTAGCACAGGTGACACTGGCGGGGGCGGTTGTCCACAGGGACTGCCGGGGCGGAGGCCGGGTTGTCCACAGGGGGTGTCGCCGACGGTCGACGGCGGGCACCCTGACCGGTGTGCCCGTACGCACTCATCGCCCCTCAGCGCTTGCCTGGCAGGTGTTCCGCGGCTCGGACGTGGTCCGACGCGGGCTCCTGACCCGGGATCAGCTGCGCAGCTCGGCCTGGATCCGGCTGCGCCACGACAGCTATGCCGACTCCCGGTTGGGCCGGGACCACGGGCTCGCCTGTCGGGCGGTGGCGCTGCGACTTCCCGCCGACGCGGTCTTCGCTGGTCCTTCGGCGGCCTACCTGCACGGCGTCGAACACGCCGCCGGCTTCACCGACGACGTTCACGTCGTCGTGCCCCGACCGGCCGGGCTCCGTAGCCAGCGTGGCCTACGGGTGCACACGACCGCCCTGGTCGTAGGCACACAGCTGGCGGGAGAAACCGGACACCGGACACCGCCCGGTCGGGCCAGGACGCCGCTCCTGCGCGATCCGACGTGGGCGGCCTGGGAAACTGCGGTGTGGGTGGAGCCGGTCCGGGCTGTCGGCGTCATCGATTCCCTGCTCGGTCAGGGGTTGACCAACCGGGGCGCGCTCCACGACTTCGCGACCGGCAACGCCGAGCGACCGGGCGGCAGACGTGCGGCCCGCGTGCTCGCGCTGGCCGATCCGGGCGCCCAGTCGCCTCCCGAGTCCCACCTCCGGGTCAGGTTGATGATGGCCGGGCTGCCCCGCCCGATCACCCAGCATCCGATTCGGCTGACGTCCGGGCTGGTGCTTCATCCGGATCTGGCCTGGCCGGAGTATCGGGTGGCCGTCGAGTACGACGGACAATGGCATGCCGACCCGGACCAGCTGCACCGCGACCGGAAGCGGTTGAACCAGCTCGTGGCGGCCGGTTGGCTCGTCCTGCACGTGACCGGCCGCCGACTGCGACACGACTTTCCGGCAGTCGTACGCGAGGTCCGGGCCGCGCTGTCGACCTGCGGCTGGCATGGCTGACGACGGCACGGCCCGCCCCGGCCGGGACTCGGGCACCATGTCGGCCCACCCCGGCCGGGACTCGGACACGATGTCGGCCCGCCCTGGCCGGGAGGCGGACACGATGCCGGCCCGACCTGGCCGGGAGGCGGACACGATGCCGGCCCGACCCCGACGCGCGGCCCGGGGCCGGATCGGCCGAGACCGCGACACCCGGACGTTCGGGTGCCGCGGTCTCGGCATCGGGAGTCAGGATCTCCGGAGGGCAGGCCCCTCGGGGATCGGCAGACTACGGGCGGGCGTTCGGCTTCAGCGGGGTCTTCACGGCGGCGTACGCGTCGACGATGCCGTACCCGTAGAAGCCGTTGAAGTTGAGGCCACCGGCGCAGTACGCGTCGTAGGTCTCGTCCCGGCCCTCGTTGCGGTACTGCTGCAGCCGCGGCTCCGGGCAGGCGCGCTCGGCGGCCGTCCGGTAGAGGTGCTGCTCGACCAGGTCCGGGTCCATGCCGAAGCCGCCCCGGCGGTCCTTCTTGCCGAACTTGCTGACGATCAGCGCGGTGACGCCGGCGGCGTGCGGCGCGGCCATCGAGGTGCCCTGGAGGTAGGTGTAGTAGCCGCACTCACCGTTGGCCTTGCAGTCCTTGAAGACGAACGTCTCCGCGCCCGGCACGATGTTGCCGGCGGCGTCGACCGAGCCCTCCTCCTGCAGGACGTGCTTCGGGTACGCCGACAGGATCATGTTGGCGTCGGTGCGGTACGTGTCGGTGCCGAAGCCGTCCCGGAACCAGCCACCGGGGGCGGCCACGGAGATCCGCTCGGTGCCGTAGTTCGAGAAGTCCGACTTCTTGTACGACGGGCCGAGCGAGGAGACCCCGATGACGTGCGGGCCCTCGACCGGCAGGTCCCAGCAGCTCGCGTTGTCGATCTCCCGGGGGTAGGGGTCGGCGCCGTAGTCCGGGCTGGACTCGTCGACGCGCGGGTCGCCGAGGTCCTCGTTGTTGTTGCCGAGCGCGCCGACCAGGGTGACGCCCTTGCGGTGGGCGTAGGTCAGGGCCCGCTTCATCGCCGCGATGATCGCCCGCTGCTCGGCCTGGTCCTCGGCGGAGTCGGCCGGGTTGGCGGTGCAGTTGTACAGCCACGGGTCGACGTAGAAGGACATGTTCACCACGTCGAGACCGCTGTTGGCGGCGTGCACCAGCGAGTTGACCACCGGGTCGAGGAAGAAGTAGCCCGAGTCCTGGCCGCCCTTCAGCTCGACCAGCGACACGTTCGGGGCGACCCCGGAGATACCGAAGCCGTTGGCCGCCGCGCCGATGGTGCCGGCGACGTGGGTGCCGTGCCCGTTGTCGTCGGTGCCGACCGGGTCGAGGCAGCTCGCCACCTCGCAGGGCCCGTCGACGTCCACCATGTCCGGAGCGAAGTTGCGCGACAGCGACCAGTCGAAGTTGGGCGCGATGTCGGGGTTGCTGGCGTCGACACCGGTGTCCAGGATGCCGACCTTGACCCGGCGGTCCCCGGGCTCGATCTTGCGGGACTTGTCGGCCCGGATCATCTCCAGACCCCAGAGCTTGTCGTCCAGCGGGTCCATGCTCTTGTTCGACCTGCCGGGCTTCTTGGCCGCGTTCTTCGCCGCGGCCAGCAGGTGCTCCTGCTCGACCCGGTCCAGCTTGGGCTTGCGGCCGATGGCCTTCCGCTCGCTCACGCCGAGCACACTGCCGGCCGCGACGGCCCTGCTGGCGAAGTCCGCCCGGTCGCTGGTGACCTGGAAGATGCCGACCTCGTCGGTACGGGACACGACGGTGCCGCCGGCCGCCCGGATCGCATTGATCGCGGCGTCCGTGGAGGCACCCTCCTCGGCGACCACGGTGAACGTCCGGGCGGCGGTCCGCTCGGCGTTCGCGGGGCCGGCCGGGCCGGTCACCGTGAGTGCCAGCGCCGTTGCGGTAGCGACGGCACCGGCGGTGAAGCGCTTGCTCACCACATCAGATCCTCTCGTTGAGGGACGTGGCAGACATCAGACAGCATCGTTGCCGGTCTCCGCTAGAGGAAAGACGGATGGAGATGCGATCACCGTCGTTGTCGCGCCGACCGGCCGACCAGGCTCAGCAGTTCGGTCACTGTGGACACCGTCGCGTCCGGCGTCACCCCCGGTGGGCAGGGGTTGCCCTGGCGGTTCAGCCAGACCGCGCGCAGGCCGGCCCGTTGCGACGCGACCACGTCCAGGGTGAGCGAGTCCCCCACGTACAGCACCTGGGACGGTGGCACCCCGGCCGCGCCCACCACCGCCGCGAAGAACGCCGGATCCGGCTTCTTCGGCAGACCGTTCTCGTGTGCGTACAGTTCGAAGGCGAACTCGCCGGCCAGCCCGCAGCGGGCCGCCCGGCTGTTGCCGTTGGTCGCGTATCCGAGGGTGACCCGGTCCCGCAGCGCGGCGAGCGCGGGCAGCACGTCCGGGTAGGGCCGGGTCAGCGCGAACCGTCGGGCGAAGAACAGCTCGGCGAACCGGTCCAGGTCGTCCGCCAGCCCGACCCGGGACAGCGACCGGGCCAGCGCGGCCCGCCTGATCTCCGCCACGGGTGCGGAGCGGTGCGCGCCGAACACCGCACCCCAGTCGGACTCCAGGTCCGCGAGATCGATCTCGGCCGCCGCCGGGGTCAGCCGCCGCATCTCCTCGAGTACGGCCACCAGCCCGCCGGTCACCGCCGGCCGTAGGTCCACCAGCGTCTCGTCCGCGTCGAACACCACCGCACCGACCATGGGAGCGTCCTCTCCCGTCATCGTCCGGAACGGAGGATCTCGTACTCCACCTCGCCGTGCTCGGTGCCGGGGATCGGGTCGTCCCAGGTGAGGTGGAAGGTACGAACGTGGCGCAGGCCGGCCCGTTCCAGCACTCGCCGCGAGCGGACGTTCACCGCCATCGTCTCGGCCCAGACCCGGCGCAGTCCGAGCTGGTCGAAGGCGTACCGGATCAGGGCGCGGGAGCCCTCGGTGGCCAGCCCCCGGCCCCAGGCCGACCGGCGGAGCCGGTAGCCCAGTTCGGCCTGCGTCCGGTCGTCGCCGGCCGGTGGGTCGAGCGCGAACCAGCCGAGGAACTCCCCGTCGGTGCGGCTGACCGCCGCCCACCGGCCGAGGCCCGGCGACCGCTCGTACCCGGCCAGGATCCGGGGCAGCAGGTCGTCCCGGAGTACCGGCAGCGGAGTGGGCCGCCCGTTGGTCAGGTACCGCATGACCTCCGGGTCGGCGTCCAGTTCGACCAGATGGTCGAGATCGGCGGGTGTGAACCGGCGTAGCCGGAGACGGTCGGATTCCAGCAGGGTTCCGGCTGGCGCGTCCGCATCGGTCATGTTCGACATGGTGGCCCGGCCCGGCTCGACCGGGCCACCGCTTTACTCCGTT
The DNA here is from genome assembly GCF_028993575.1 of Micromonospora cathayae. Classification (NCBI taxonomy): domain Bacteria; kingdom Bacillati; phylum Actinomycetota; class Actinomycetes; order Micromonosporales; family Micromonosporaceae; genus Micromonospora; species Micromonospora cathayae. Next base: position 877,510 of record NZ_CP118615.1, read on the forward strand.
CGCAGCGGCCCCGGCAGGCACCGGACATCGGCGGACGTCGTCGTCGGCCCCGGCGACGAGCCGTCGGCCGGGACGTCAGCGGACGACACCGGCCAAGACGTCAGCGGACGACACCAGCCAGGACGACAGCGGGCAATACCGGCCAGGACGACAGCGGACGACACCAGCCAGGACGACAGCGGGCAATACCGGCCGGGACGACTGCGGACGACGCCGGTCAGGAGCCAGCGGGTGACGGTGACCTGGAGCAGGACGTTGCCGCCCGGCGGCTGATCCGGTCCGGTCACGTCCCAGCCGTACTTGTCGCGGAAGGCTGCGACGACCTCGGCTGGAAAGGTGTCCCGGTGCACGGTCACCGTGCCTTCCGCGACCACCGGCCCGTCGGCGTCCTCCAGGGCCAGTGAGACGCGGGGGTCGCCGGTCACGTTGCGGGCCTTGCGGTTGCCGGCTGCCGTGCAGATCCACCACTGCCCCTGCCGGTGGACGAACCAGACCGGCGTGACGTGCGGGGAACCGTCGGGGCGGAGGGTGCAGAGCCAGGCGTTACGCTGCCCCGCCAGCCGGGCCGCCACCGGACCGTCCAGCGCGGACGCTGCGGCCCGGACCGGCGCGGGTACACCGTCGGCCGGCTCAGGGGTGGGCAAAGCGGTCGGCCGGGTCAGGGGTGGGTCATCCGGAGCACGTCCAATGCCTCGTCGAGCTGGTCGGCGGTGAGCTTGCCGCTGTCCACGTGGCCCCGGGCCAGCACCACCTCCCGGATGGACATCTCCTTGGCGAGGGCCTCCTTGGCGATCGAGGCGGCCTCGTCGTACCCGAGGTGACGGTTGAGCGGGGTGACGATGGACGGCGAACCCTCCGCGTACGCCAGGCAGACGTCGGCGTTGGCGGCCAGGCCGGCGACGCAGCGGTCGGCGAACAGCCTGGCCGACGCGGCCAGCAGCCGGATCGACTCCAGCAGGTTCCGGGCCATCACCGGCAGCATCACGTTCAGCTCGAAGTCACCCTGTGAGCCGGCGAAGGCGACGGTGGCGTCGTTGCCGACGACCTGGGCACAGACCTGCCGGACCGCCTCGGCGACCACCGGGTTCACCTTGCCGGGCATGATCGACGAGCCGGGCTGGAGGTCGGGGATGCGCAGTTCACGCAGGCCGGCGCGAGGGCCGGAGCCCATCCAGCGTACGTCGTTGGCGATCTTGTAGAAGCCGACCGCGATGGTGCGCAACTGGCCCGACGTCTCGACGAGGGCGTCCCGCGCGCCCTGCGCCTCGAAGTGGTTGCGGGCCTCGGTCACCGGCAGACCGGTCGACTCGCGCAGCTTCCCGATCACGGCGGCGGCGAAGCCCAGCGGGGTGTTGATGCCGGTGCCCACGGCGGTGCCGCCGAGCGGCAGCTCGGCCAGCCGGGGCAGGGCGGACTCCAGCCGCTCGATCCCGTACCGGATCTGCGCGGCGTAGCCGCCGAACTCCTGGCCGATGGTGACCGGGGTGGCGTCCATCAGGTGGGTCCGGCCGGCCTTGACCACGGTCTCGAACTCGGCGGCCTTGGCGTCCAGAGCCTCGGCCAGCTTGGCCAACGCCGGAAGCAGGTCGTGCGTGACGGCCTGGGTGGCGGCCAGGTGGATCGAGGACGGGAAGACGTCGTTGCTGGACTGGGAGGCGTTGACGTCGTCGTTCGGGTGGACGTCCCGGCCCAGCTCCCGGCTGGCCAGGGTGGCGATCACCTCGTTGGTGTTCATGTTCGACGAGGTGCCCGAGCCGGTCTGGAAGACGTCGATCGGGAACTGGTCGTCGTACCCGCCGTCGGCCACGTGCGCGGCGGCGGCGGCGATCGCGGCGGCCACCTCCGCGTCGAGGACCCCCAGTTCGGCGTTGACCTGCGCGGCGGCCCCCTTGATCTGGGCCAGCGCCCGGATCTGGGCGGACTCGATGCCCCGGCCGGAGATCGGGAAGTTCTGCACCGCCCGCTGGGTCTGGGCCCGCCACAGCGCGTCGGCGGGCACCTCCACCTCGCCCATCGAGTCGCGTTCGATCCGGTAGCCCACTGCCTCTGGAGTCGTCACGCGTTCCATCCTGCCCCGTCGGCCGGGTCACCGCAGGAAGGAGAACCAGAAACCGGGGCACGCAGCAAGCGACACCGGAGCCCGGGGATCTTGCCGGTCAGGCGTCGACGGATCCGGCATTGCCCGGCTCCACACCGCCGGCTCGCAGGATTCGCCGGACCTGTTCACGCCCGTAGCCGGTGACCCGGGCGATCTCTCCGACTCGGGTGCCGCCTCGGTACGCCGCCACGATGGCGTCGGCCAGCCGTTCGCGCACCTTCGGAACATCTGCACGAGCCGAGGCGACCTCCGCCAGCCCGTCCTGTACCCGCTGGAGGGCGGCTCGGTACGCCTCCGATGCTGCCTCAAGGTCGCCCACCACGTGGCCACTCAACCACGCACCCCGAATCCCACCTGACAGCACATCAAAGAGGCCACCTTAACGGTTAGCAGGTGGCCTCTTGACGGCTATCATGGTGGCGATATTCCTAGTCGGCCCCCGGCTGGCGTAGCGGCGCTGACCGGGGGCCTTGATCGGACATGGGAGGTCCGACCCGATGAACAGTTTGCCCAACCGTCTCAAGTCGTCTGCGCGCGGAAGGCTCACCTCGTGACGATCCTGGCGGTCGGTCCACGGAAGCTCCCGGAGCGGGGCACGGTGGAGGTGTGGTTCGACACCGGTAGCGGGGCGCGAGGCCAGCGCGCCACCGTCTCCGTACAGCGCCTCACCCTCGCCGACCTCGACCGAGGGGAGGGTACGACGGCGCTGTACGAGTACCAGCCGTACCACTGCTGGGGCTGAGCCGACCAGTTGGCGCGACGGAACCCCCGGCAGTTGCGCCGGGGGTTCCGCTAGGTGCTGCCTGGTGGATCAGCCGGTAATAGCACGACCGTTGGTGGCTGCCTGAGGTGTAATCCGTCCGGCGTGTCGTCCACCTGAGCCACCCAGAAAACCGGCGCGACGCCCAGCCGGTTCCGGGCGACCCGCAGCACGGGATCCGCAGGGCAGGACCTAGCGGCGGCCGATGGTGAGGGTCGGCTTGGTGACCTCGGCGAAGAAGTCGTTGCCCTTGTCGTCGACCACGATGAAGGCCGGGAAGTCCTCCACCTCGATCTTCCAGACCGCCTCCATGCCCAGCTCGGGGTATTCGAGGACCTCGACGTGCTTGATGCAGTCCTGGGCGAGCCGGGCCGCCGGCCCGCCGATCGAGCCGAGGTAGAAACCGCCGTGCTGGTCGCAGGAGCGGGTCACCTGGGCGGACCGGTTGCCCTTGGCGAGCATGACCAGCGAGCCGCCGGCGGCCTGGAACTTCTCCACGTACGCGTCCATCCGGCCGGCGGTGGTCGGGCCGAACGAGCCGGAGGCGTACCCCTCGGGGGTCTTGGCCGGGCCGGCGTAGTAGACGGCGTGGTCGCGCAGGTACTGCGGCATCGGCTCGCCCGCGTCCAGCCGCTCGGCGATCTTGGCGTGGGCGATGTCCCGGGCGACGACCAGCGGGCCGGTCAGCGACAGCCGGGTCTTCACCGGGTACCTCGACAGCTCGGCCCGGATCTCGTCCATCGGCCGGTTCAGGTCGACCCGGACGACCTCGGAGGTCTCCAGGGTCTCGTCGGTGACGTCGGGCAGGTAGCGGGCCGGGTCGGTTTCCAGACGCTCCAGCCACACGCCCGACGGGGTGATCTTGGCGACCGCCTGCCGGTCGGCCGAGCAGGACACCGCGATCGCCACCGGGCAGGACGCGCCGTGCCGGGGCAGCCGCACCACCCGGACGTCGTGGCAGAAGTAGCGTCCGCCGAACTGCGCGCCGATGCCGAAGTTGCGGGTCAGCTCCAGCACCTCGGCCTCCAGTTCGAGGTCCCGGAAGCCGTGCGCGCCCATCGACCCCTCGGTGGGCAGCGCGTCCAGGTACTTCGCGGAGGCGTACTTGGCGGTCTTCAGCGCGTACTCGGCGGAGGTGCCGCCGATGACGATCGCCAGATGGTACGGCGGGCAGGCCGACGTGCCGATCAGCCGCAGCTTCTCCTCCAGGAACTGCATCATCCTGGTCGGGTTCAGCAGCGCCTTGGTCTCCTGGTAGAGGTACGACTTGTTGGCCGAGCCGCCGCCCTTGGCCATGAACAGGAACTTGTACGCGTCCGGGTGGCCGTCCGGGTCCTCGGCGTAGATCTCCACCTGGGCGGGCAGGTTGCTGCCGGTGTTGCGCTCCTCCCACATGGTCAACGGGGCGAGCTGCGAATAGCGCAGGTTGAGCTTCGTGTACGCCTGGTAGACGCCCCGGGAGATCGCCTCCGCGTCGGTGCCGTCGGTGAGCACGTGCCGGCCGCGCTTGCCCATCACGATCGCGGTGCCGGTGTCCTGGCACATCGGCAGCACCCCGCCGGCCGCGATGTTGGCGTTGCGGAGCAGGTCCAGCGCCACGAACCGGTCGTTCGGGGAGGCCGCCGGGTCGTCGATGATCGACCGGAGCTGGGCCAGGTGGGCCGGGCGCAGGAAGTGCGCGATGTCGTGCATGGCCTCGGCGGTCAGGGCGGTGAGCGCGGCCGGGTCCACGGTGAGGAACCGGCGGCCACCCGGACCGTTGACGACGTCGACGCCCTCGTCGGTGACCAGGCGATACTCGGTCTGGTCGACGCCGACCGGGAGCAAGGGGGCGTAGGTGAACGCGGCGGCACTGCTCATGAGCGGAAAGCCTAGGGCAGTGTGGTCCGCTCGTCGTACCCGCCGGGTGAGTCGTGCGACACCGCTCTCATCCGTGCGGGTCGGGGCCGGTCGGCCGGGCCGGGCCGCCACGCCCGGCAGGCCGACCGGCGCGGCGCCGAGGGCACCGGCAGCCGTTCCGGAGCCGGCGGGTCAGCCGTCCTTGCCGCCGCCGGTGTCCGGGCATTCCTCGCGTTTCGCACCGCAGTTCTCCCCCGGACCGGTGTCCCCGCCGGGCCCGGTACCGTCGCCGGGACCAGGGCCGCCGCCCGGACCGGTGCCGCCGCCGTCGGCCGGGGGCGCGCCGCCCGGCACACCGCCGAACCGGACGTACCCGATCTCCCGCCCCTCGCCGATCACCATGCCGGCGGGTCCGACCGCCAGCACGTTCGCCGAGGTACGCAGGTTCGCCAGTTCCTTCCCGCTGCCGGGGTCGACGGCGACGATCCGGGACGGGTCGTCCTCGCTGAGCACCGCCGCGTACGGGGTGAGCGCCCCGGACACCTTGTCGCCGGCCGGACGGGTCCAGCGCGGCCGGTCGACGCCCAGTTCCCGGCCTGCCACCGACCGCTTGTCCTTCGACCGGGCCAGGGCGTACCGGTCGTCCACGGCGAGCAGCTTCTCCCCCGCCGCGCCCACCCAGAGCAGCCGCCCGTCGTACGCGTCGACCACCGTCTCCCGGGTGTCCGGTGCCACTCCGACCACCACGTTCCGCGCGCCCTGCGGATCCTCCCGCTGGACACATCCGGCGTTGTCTGCGGTCCGCAGGTTGATCCCGTCCCGCCGCCACACCTCCCGGCCGGTGGTCACCTCCCGCCCGGAGATGCTGAAGTAGCAGGTGCCGTCCTGGGATCGGGCCGCCAGCCGCAGCAGCCGCCCACCGACGGTCACCAGCCGTTCCTCCCGGGTCGGCTCGACGTCCCGTACCACCCGCCCGGTCGCGGTCTCCAGCACGTGCACCCGGCCGTCGACCGGGAACCCGAGCAGGGCCGGCACCGCTTCCGGACCGGCCGCCCCGGGGTCGATCCGGTGCCCGGTGAGCCGTCGGGTACCGAGCAGTTCCGGGTTGTCGGCGAAGAAGCCGCTCTCCACCCCGGGCAGGAACGCCGTCCAGAGTGGTCGGGTGCCGCGCGGCTCCCAGGCGCTCACCGTGCAGTCGGTGGCCTGCACGCAGCGGGCGTCCAGCAGCACGTTGCGGTACGTCCACACCGCCACCGCCCGGTCGTCGCGGCGGCGCACCGCACCGGTCACCGGGTCGAGCACCTCGTACCCCTTGACCAGCAGCTTGCCCACGGCGACGACGGAGTCCCGGCCGTTGCCGGCGACCGCCGCCCAGTCCGCCTTGCGCTCCCACAGCGGCGCGCCGGTGGCGAGGCTGCGCCCCTCCACCCGGGTCCGCTGCTCGACCACGACGGCGTCCCCGGCGATGGTGACGCTCTTCGGCGTGCCGCCGATCCGCCGTTGCCAGGTCACGTCGGGCTCGGAGATCGGCTGGCTGCGGTTCACCGCGTCCCACACCCCGGGCCACGGATTCCACACGCCGGTCGCGGTGAGCGCCACCAGCGCGATCACCGCCAGAATCACGTAGCAGCCGACGCACCGACCGCCCTGTCGAGCCACACCGGACACCGTAGCCAGATCCACACAGCTCCCGCGCCACCCGTACGGCCGTGTCGGTGACTATTCCGGGCGACGCCGGTCAGGCGGCGACCGTCCGCCCATCCGGCACCGGTCGCGCGGTGAGCACGTGCCAGAGCAGGAGGGTGGTCAGCAGCGAGGCCGCTCCGGAGGCGGCCATCGCCACCGCCGGGCCGGTCAGCTCGCTCAGCGCGCCCGCGCCGGCCGCGGCCAGTCCCTGCGCCGTCATCATGCCGGTGCCGGTCAGCCCGAACGCCTGGCCGCGCCGGCCCGGCGGCACCGCGTCCAGGAAGCGGCGGGCCAGTCCGAGCTGGTAGGCGTACCCGGCGGCGGCCACCGCGAACAGCACCGCGGCCACGGCCAGGCCGGGCCGCAGCGGAAAGACCAGCAGCGGTACGCCGAGCAGCAGCGCCAGCCACGGGCTGAGCCGTTCCCGTAGGGCCGGCGCGACGAACCGGCCGACCAGCAGGTCACCGACGAGCATGCCGAACGCGCCGGCCATCAGCAGTACGCCCGCGCTTGTTCCGGGGCCGAGTTCGGCGGCGTACGGCACCGCGACCGCCTCGGCTCCGACCAGCATCGAGCCGGGCAGCCACTGGGCCAGCAGGAGTCCCCGGATCCGCCGGTCACCGAGGAGTTCCCGGTTGACCCGCCAGGTCTCCCGCACCGCCCCGGAGGTGGCCCGTCGCCGCCCGCCGGACCGTCCGGCCCGCGCGACCGGCTGTCCGGCCGCCTCCCCGGATGGTCCGACCACCCCGTCGGACTGCCCGACCACCGCACCGGACGGTCCGGCCGCCTCGTCGGACGGTCCGTCGGGCTGGGCGGACCGGCGGCCGGGCCGGTGGCGCAGCCCGAGCCGGACCAGCAGGGCGGAGAGGGCGCAGGTGGCGGCGGTCAGCCAGAGCGCGCCGTACGGGCCGACCAGGCCGAGCAGCAGTCCACCGACGGCGAACCCGACGACCTGGGTGCCGCCGGAGGCCACGGTGAGCAGGGAGCGGCCCAGCACGTACGCGTCCCCGTGCAGCATCTCCGGCAGCAGGGCGGTGCGGGCGGCGCTGCTGACCGGGCCGAACAGGCCGACCACGAAGACCAGCGCGAGCATGCCGGTCGGCGGGAGCACGCCCACCGCGAGCACCACCACGAGGGCCAGCCGGAGCAGGTCGTACCCGACCATGAGGGCCCGGGGCGGCCAGCGGTCGGCCAGCGCGAGCAGGAACACCCCGCCGAACGCGTGCGGCAGGAACCCGGTGACGTACGCCAGCGCGGCGATCAGCCCGGAGCCGGTGCGCTCGTAGACGAGGACGGACAGGGCGAGCATCTTCACCGTCTCGCCGATCAGGAAGACCCCGAAGCTGACGAAGAGGACCCGGAACTCGGCGACGGCGAAGACGTCCCGGAAGGTGGCCGGCCGCTCGGGGACGGTCGGTGGTGCGGGGGCGGTACGGGCAGCGGTCACGATGGGCATCCTGGTCGGGTGCCGCTGGGCGCTCTATCCTTTCGCCCATAGTCGAAAGGTAGGCCGTCACGTGCGGATTCAGGTGACTCCGGCGGACATCGCGGCCAGTCGGTACGCCATCTCCCCGCTGGGCGAGGCGATGTGGGCGCTGCGGTTGTGCGCCGGTCAGCACAGCACCCCGGCGCTGGCCCCCTGGGTGGCCCGGGTCCGCCCGGCGTACGAGCGGCTGCGCCGGGAGCTGCCGGCGGTGGGCGCGCTGGTGGCCCTGCTGCGCCGGAACGCGTACAACGCGGACTTCGTCCAGCCCCCGCCGGCCGGTACCGGGCGCAGCTTCGCCGACGAGCTGGCCGTGGTCCGGGCCACCCCGCTGGCCCAGGCCCGGGACGAACTGGCCCGCAACCTGGCCGGGCACCGCACCCCGCCGGCGTACGCGCAGCGGATCTACGCCGCGCCGGACGTGGTGGACCGGTTGGCGGACGCGATCGAGGCGGTCTGGGCGGCCCTGGTCGAGCCGGACTGGCGGCGGTTGCGCACCATCCTGGAGCGGGACCTGGTCCAGCGGGCCGGGCGGCTCGTCACGTACGGCTGGGGGGCCGCGGTGGCCGACCTGGACCCTCGGCTGAGCTGGGAGCCGGGCGGTCACCTGGGCGCCATCGTGGTGGCCGACCGGGATCGCGGCACGTACTCGCTGGGCGGCAAGGGGCTGCTGTTCGTCCCGACCGTCTTCGGGTCGATGATCAACTATGTCGAGCCGCCGTGGCCGTTCGCGCTGGTGTACCCGGCCTCCGGCGTGGCCGACCTGCTCGGGCCACCGGACCCGGACCGCCCGCCGGACGCCCTGGACCGGCTGCTCGGCCGGTCCCGGGCAGCGGTGCTGCGGGCCCTGGCCGCACCGGCCACCACCAGTCAGCTCGTCCGGCAGCTCGACCTGCCGCTGGGCAGCGTCGGCGGGCACCTCGCCGTGCTGCGCGACGCCGGGCTGGTCCGCCGGACCCGGACCGGCCGGGCGGTCCGCTACACCCGCACCCCGCTCGGTGACGCCGTCAGCGGCGACGCACCGGCCGGCCTGACCGGCCCGGAGTCATGAGACGACCCGGGCGACGAAGGCGGCGAGGTTGGCGACGGTACGGTCGATCTTCTCCGGCACCGTCAGCGACTCGGGCAGCCGGCCCCCGGCCCCCACCTGCCGGAGCCCCCGCACGTAGAGCGAGCAGGCCAGGTCGTCGCAGACGTAGGTGCCCACGGAGTTGCCCTGCTGACCGGCCCGGCCGGCCTTCGGCGCGACCATCAGCGCCACCCCGCCGGAGTGGGTGGTCAGGCACATCGCGCACATGCCCGGGGCGGCCCGCCCGGCGGCGGGGTTGGCGCGGCGCAGGGCCAGCCCGCGCGGCCGCCCGTCCAGCTCGGCGACGAGGAAGGCCCGGCCCGGGGCCTGCGGGTCGTGCCACCCGAGGAAGTCCAGGTCGGCCCAGGGCCGGTCGGCGAGGTCACGCGGGACGAACAACCGCTTGGCCTGCCCCCGGGTGCAGTTCACGAAGCTGGTACGGATCTCCTGCTCGGTCAGCGGCTTCATAAAGGGCACGGTAGTTTGCCTAAAGGGTTTAGGCAAAAGCATAATCAGTGGCGGTTGGACGAGGGAGGGCCATGGCACGCGCAGGATTGACCCCGGAGCTGCTGACCCGGGCGGGGGCGGAGCTGGCCGACGAGGTGGGCTTCGACCAGGTGACCGTGTCGGCGCTGGCCCGCAGGTTCGGGGTCAAGGTCGCCAGCCTGTACTCGCACGTATGCGGCACACCCGACCTGCGGACCCGGATCGCCCTGCTCGCCCTGGCGGAACTCGCCGACCGGGCCGCCGAGGCACTGGCCGGACGGGCCGGACGGGACGCCCTGGCCGCCCTCGGCAATGTCTACCGCGACTACGCCCGCGCCCATCCCGGCCGCTACGCCGCCGCCCAGCTCAGACTGGATCCGGAGACCGCGGCGGCCAGTGCCGGCGGGCGGCACGCCCAGCTGACCCGGGCGATCCTGCGCGGCTACCGACTCGACGAACCGGACCAGACGCACGCCGTCCGGCTGATGGGCAGCGTCTTCCACGGCTACGTCAGCCTGGAGCTGGGGGGAGGGTTCAGCCACAGCGCCCCCGACACCGAGGAGACCTGGACGCGAGTCCTCGACGCCCTCGACGCCCTGCTGCGGAACTGGCCCGCCCCCGACCCGCGGTCCGCCCCCGACCGGTAGCCGCGGTCACCCGTCGGCCTCTTCCGTCAACTCCGTCCGTCGACCGCCGGGCGGTCCCGGGACTCGGCCACCGCCGAGCGGATCAGCGGCAGCACCCGGTACGGGATCTGCTCGGCCAGCGCGATGATGGTCGACGCCCGGGTGATCCCGGGGTGCGCGACGATCTGGTCGATGACCCGCTGGAGGTCGGCGTTCGACCGGGCCACGATCCGGCACAGCACGTCGCTGGAGCCGGTGATGGTGTGCGCCTCCAGCACCTCGGGGATCTCGGCCAGGTGGGCGGTCACCGGATCGTGGCCCTGCCGCTGGCTGATCTCCAGGGTGACGAACGAGGTCACCGCGAACCCGATCGCGGCCGGCGAGATGTCCGGCCCGAACCCGGCCACCACCCCCCGGTCGACCAGCTTGTCCAGCCGGGCCTGCACGGTGCCCCGGGCCACCCCCAGCCGGCGGGAGCACTCCAGCACCCCGATCCGCGGCTCGGCGGCGAGCAGCTCGACGAGCCAGACGTCGAGCTGATCGAGCTGTACAACCTGCCCAGTGGTCATGGTCCGGAACCATACCGAATGCGCAACCTGACCAGCGATAAGGCGAACGGTTGCCCAGCGGGACGCCGCCCGCGATCCTCGCCACAAGAGGCCCGGCACGGAGGGAGTCCACGATGACCCAGGCGATCGACCGACCGCAGTCGACCGAAGAAGTCGACGTCGACGCACTCGTCGGTGCCGTCGACCACGACATCAGCCACGACCCGTTCCCGGTACGCGGGCTCGACCACGTCACCTTCCTGGTCGGCAACGCCAAGCAGGCCGCGCACTACTACTCCACCGCGTTCGGCATGACCTGTGTCGCGTACCGGGGGCCGGAGCAGGGCCACCGCGACTACGCCGAGTACGTGCTGACCAGCGGGTCGGCCCGGTTCGTCTTCCGGGGCGCGGTCCGCCCCGACGCGCCGGACGCCGCCCTGGTCGCCAAGCACAGCGACGGGGTCACCGACATCGCGCTGGAGGTCCCGGACGTCGACGCGGCGTACGCGCACGCCACCCGGCAGGGGGCCACCGGGCTGCTCGACCCGCACGAGGTCACCGACGAGCACGGCACGGTCCGGATCGCCGCCATCGCCACCTACGGCGACACCCGGCACACCCTGATCGACCGGTCCCGGTACACCGGGCCGTTCCTGCCCGGCTTCGTGGCCCGTAGGCCGATCGTCGACCGGCAGCCCATGATCGACGCCGGCCTCCAGCCGAAGCGGTTCTTCCAGGCGGTCGACCACGTGGTCGGCAACGTCGAGCTGGGCCGGATGGACGAGTGGGTCGACTTCTACCGGCGGGTGATGGGCTTCACCAACATGGCGGAGTTCATCGGCGACGACATCGCCACCGACTACTCGGCGCTGATGAGCAAGGTGGTCGCCAGCGGCACCCGCAAGGTCAAGTTCCCGCTCAACGAGCCGGCCATCGCCCGGAAGAAGTCACAGATCGACGAGTACCTGGAGTTCTACCAGGGGCCGGGGGCGCAGCACATCGCGGTGGCCACCAACGACATCCTGGCCAGCGTCGACGCGATGCGGGCCGCGGGCGTCGACTTCCTGGACACCCCGGACTCGTACTACGACGACCCGGAGCTGCGGTCCCGGATCGGCAAGGTCCGGGTGCCGATCGAGGAGCTGAAGTCCCGCAAGATCCTGGTCGACCGGGACGAGGACGGCTACCTGCTCCAGATCTTCACCAAGCCGGTGCAGGACCGGCCGACGGTCTTCTTCGAGCTGATCGAGCGGCACGGCTCGCTCGGCTTCGGCAAGGGCAACTTCAAGGCCCTCTTCGAGGCCATCGAGCGCGAGCAGGAGAAGCGCGGCAACCTCTGACGCGTACGGGCGGGGCACCCGCCCTGTCGATCAGGAGGTCCGTGTCACGGGTCCGGGACGGATCCGTACCCCGATTCTCTTGATCGACAAGGGCGGGTCCCGGGAACCGGCAGGCTGGTCCGCAGGGAAAGCGTCGTTAAGGTAGCTGCGTGAGTGTGCAACCCGGCTGGTACGTCGACCCTGCCGACCCCGAGACCCAGCGCTGGTGGGACGGTGAGGGGTGGCTCGGCGCGCCGATACCCGCCGGGGCCACCCCGCCGGACGGGCCGCCACCGGCCGAACCTCCGCCCACCCCCACCGACTCCCCGACCTCCGGTGCCGCCGGCTCCGGCGTCCCGACCCCGGGCGCGGCCGGCTCGGGTGTCCCCGGCGCGGCCGGCTCCGGTACGGCGACGCCGGGTACCGCCGGGCAACCGGCACCGACCTCCCCGGCCGCCGCTCCCGGGTACGCCGGGCCGCAGTACCCGGGCGGCCCGCAGTACCCGGGCGCGCCCCACGTCGGCCCGCCGTACCCGGGTGGTCCTCAGTACCCGGCCGGTCCGCCCCACCCCGGCCAGGGGCAGCCCGTGCCTGGGCAGCCCGGCCAGGGGCAACAGCCCGGCGCGGGCTGGCCACCGGGGGCACCGCACCAGCCACCGTACGGGCCGCCACCGTACGGACCGCCCGGCCAGCAGCCGCTCCCCGGCTACGGCCCGCCCCCCGGCTTCCCGCCCGGCTGGCCGTACGGCGGACACCCCGGCCGGCCGCCCGAGCCGCGCCCGCACGGCCTGCCGCTGGCCGGGTACGGGGCCCGGTTCCTGGCCCGCCTGATCGACTTCACCATCGTGTTCGCCCTCAACGCCGTGGTGAACGGCTGGTTCGTCTGGCAGTTCGCGAAGGAGATGTCCCCGGTCTGGCGGGAGTTCTGGGCCCGGGTGTCCAGCGGGTCCACCTCCACCGACCCGCTGCCCCAGCCCGGTGACCAGGCCGGCGGCCTCCAGGTGGCGATCCTGTTGATCGCGACGGCCCTGTGGTTCGCGTACGAGGTGCCGGCGATGGCCAGCGGCGGGCAGACCTTCGGCAAGCGGGTGCTCGGCATCCGGGCCGTACCGCTCGCCGGTGACCAGCCGCTCGGCTTCGGCCGGTCGTTCCGGCGCTGGAACACCCTCGGCCTGCCCACCCTGCTGTGGTACTGCTGCGGCCTCGGTCTGCTGCTCCAGTTGATCGACGCCTTCTCCCCCCTGTTCGACCACCCGCTCCGCCAGGCCCTGCACGACAAACGCGCGCAGACCGTCGTGGTCCAGGTACCCCGCGCCACCCCCACCCGAGAAGAACCGCACGATCGTGCCCGCCCCCCGGGAGAATCCGCATGACCGACACCGGACGCCACCAGCCGCCGCTGCGGCTCACCCGCGCCGACCTCGACGCGCTGCCCAACTACGTACCCGGCCGCAGCCCGGCCGACCTGGCCCGGGAACTGGGCATCCCGGAGGCCATCAAGCTGGCCAGCAACGAGGTGCCGTACGGGCCGCTGCCCGGCGTGGTGGAGGCGGTCGCGGAGGCCGCCGCCGGGGTGCACCGGTACCCGGACATGGGCGTGGTGGCGCTGCGCACCGCGCTGGCCGAACGGTACGGCGTGGACCCCGACCGGGTCGCCACCGGCTGCGGGTCGGTGGCGCTGGCCGAGCACCTGGTCCGGGCCACCTGCCTGCCCGGTGACGAGCTGGTCTACTCGTGGCGCTCCTTCGAGGCGTACCCGATCATCGCGGCGACCAGCGGGGCGACCAGCGTGCAGGTCCCCAACCGGCCGGACCACGGGCACGACCTGGCGGCGATGGCGGCGGCGGTGACCGACCGGACCCGCATGATCCTGGTCTGCAACCCGAACAACCCGACCGGGACCTTCCTGCGCCGCCCGGAGCTGGAGCGCTTCCTCGACGCGGTGCCGGACGACGTGCTGGTGGTGATCGACGAGGCGTACCGGGAGTTCGTCACCGACCCGGAGGTGCCGGACGGGCTGACCCTCGCCGACCGGCCCAACGTGGTGGTGCTGCGTACCCTCTCCAAGGCGTGGGGGCTGGCCGGGCTGCGGATCGGTTTCCTGGTCGCGCAGCCGACCGTGGCCGCCGCCATCCGCAAGGTGGTCACCCCGTTCTCGGCCAGCGCAGCCGCCCAGGCCGGTGCGCTGGCCGCGCTCGCCCAGGCCGACGAGATGGAACGTCGGTGCGCCCTGGTCGTCGCCGAACGCGACCGGGTCACCGAGGCGGTACGCAAGTTCGTCCCGGACGTGCCGGCCAGCCAGGCCAACTTCGTCTGGCTGCCGCTGGGCGACCGGGCCGTGCCGTTCGGCAAGGCGTGCGAGGCGCGCGGTGTGATCGTCCGCCCGTTCGCCGGGGAAGGGGTACGCGTCACGATCGGCACCCCGGCCGAGAACGACGCCTTCCTGGCGGCGGCGGAGGCCGTACTGACCTGACCCCCGCCGTACCCCGCTGAGCCCGCCGCACCCGGCCTGAACACCCGCCGTACCGGCTGCCTGCTGCCTGGCCGCCGGCCCGTCGACCCACCCACCGGGTCGGTCGGCGGGCCGGTGGTCAGGTCGCGGCCAGGACCACCGGTTCGGCCATCCCGTAGTAGCGCTGGTCGTCGGCCCCGACGTCGACCGGGGTACGCAGGCGTTCCACCGCCAGGTAACCGTCGGCGGCGTAACCGAGGCCGGGCGTCCAGCCGATACCGTCCCGCCCGACGGTCAGCCGGAACCGGGACCGCTCGACGCCGGTCGCCGGATCGAGGGTGACCAGGTCCTTCTTGTCGGTCAGCAGGTGTACCCGGCCGGGCTGGGCGGCGACCACCCTGGTCCCGGGGCCGAGGTCCGCGCGCCGCCACACCTCGTCGCCGGTGCGTGCCGCCCGTCCGGTGACCGTCCCGTCGTCGGCCACCACGACCCCGGTTTCGCCGGCCAGCACGGTCCCGGCCCGGTCGAGCCCGGCTGCGGCGACCGGCGCCCCGGTGCCGACCAGCCAGCCCCGGCCCCCGGTGGGATCCGCCTCGCTGTCCGTCGTCTCGGCGATGTGCAGGCCGCCGCAGCCGGACCGGGCGGTGGCGCAGCCGATCGCGGCGACGGTCAGCCGCGCACCCGCGCCGGGCGGGTTCCAGCGCTCGGTGACCGTACCGGTGGTGACGTCCCGGAACTCGACGACCGGACTGTCCGCGCAGCGGTCCAGGGTGGCGAGCCGGCCGGCGTTGGTGGTGCCGATGTCGGTACGGCAGCCGGATTCGAGGTCGACCCGCCAGAGCCGCTGCCCGGTGGTCAGGTCGGTCCCCTGCGCCTGCTGGTCGCCGACGGTGACCACCACGGTCCGTCCGCCGGCCGCGGCGGTGTGCAGCCCGGCCGGGTACCAGACGGTCGCCGCCCCGGTGCGCCGCCCGGTGTAGCCCTCCTGCGGGACGGGCGCGTCGGCCCGCCAGGCGACCCGGCCGCTCTCCGCGTCCAGGGCCACCAGCTGCCCGTCCGACCAGTGGCCCACCACCGTGGTCCCGCCGGTCACCACCCCGCTGAGCTCTGCCGGCCAGCGCCGGTACGACCAGTACGGGGTGTTGCGTTGGCGGTCGTCGAGCGGCACGTCGGCCCAGACCTGCCGGGTGGTGGCGTACACCCGCAGCCGGCCGTCCACGAGCAGCGGGGCGGTGGAGAACCGGCCGATCGGGCCGATCTCGGGAGTGGCGGCCGGCGGCCGCTCCGCACGGGCGACGGTGACCACCTCGGCCGGGGCCAGCACCCGGTACACCGTGCCGGCGGCCAACCCGACGACGAGCAGCGCCGAAACCGTGACGACGACCCGTCGCCGCCGGTCCTTCGCGATCACCATGGGCGCACCTCCGCCCGGCACCCTACCCAGCGCAGGTGGCGGACGATCAGGCGGCGGCGGTCGAACCCGGACCGGTCGGATCCGGACCGGTCGGGCCGAGGGCGGCGGCCAGGTCGGCGAGGTCCTGGCGCAGCGCCCGCTCCACGGTCCGGGCGGCCAGCCCGCCGAAAAGCAGGGCCAGCACCCGCCCGTACGGGGCGGTCGGCACCGCCTCCTGCGTCACCGTGACGGCGGTCCGGGTGCGCCCGCGCCGGTGCACCGTCCGCAACGACCAGGTGATCCGGTAGTCGACCCCGATCCCGGGGGAGGCGAGCACCAGCCGGTCCGGCGGTTCGGCAGCGACGACCAGGTACTCCTCGTCCAGCCGACCACCGTCGGGCCGGACCCGGGTCTCCCGCCACGCCGTACCTGCGCCGAACGGGCCGGGTGTCAACACCTCGACCCGGTGGGCGGTGGCGAGCCGGTCGGTACGGGCGGACAGCTCGGTGAGGAGCCGCCACACGTCCTCGGCGGACGCCTCGACGAAGCCCGTGACCGACACCGTGGACATGACACCTCCCGTGCCGTCCACGGTACGGCCATCCCGCCGCCCACCCGCCCGGCCCCCGCAGACGATCAAGAGGTTCACCCGTGGTCCGGTCGAACGCGCCGGTGTCCTCCCCGGACCGGGCGGCGCGGGCCGGCGCGGGGGTCGACCGGCGGGGCGACGGAGCCTGCCGACCGGAACCTCCTGATCGGTGCCTGGGGCGGCTCAGGGCCGGAGCTGGCCGTCCCGCAGCGCGCCGACGAACGCCGACCACCCGGGCGGGCTGACCGCGAGCGTCGGGCCGTCGAGGTCCTTGGAGTCGCGTACGCCGACCACGCCGAGCGCGCCGACGAGGTTGTCCGCCACCTCCACGCAGAGACCCTGGTCGTTGGAACGGCTGCTCTTGCGCCAGATGGCGCCGGCGAGATCGTTCATCCTCGCTACCTCCTGTCCGGTGGGACGTCCCACGCTGTCGCCGTCCGATCGAACGGCGCTGTCCGGGACGATCAACGCGGCAGGGGGCGGGCAGGGTGCGCCGAGACATCGCACAACGCGTGCGATCAGCCACTCTGGGTGAGATTTCCTCCGAACTGACGGCGGGGGGCAGGTCAGCCAGGGCTACCGGCGGGGGGCCGGGAGGATGGTGCCGGTGACCTCGCCGAGGGCGACGACGGTGCCGGCCGGGCCGGGCGCGGTGGCCGTGACGGTGACGGTGTCCCCGTCGGCGAGGAAGGTGCGGGTACCGTCGCCGAGTTCGACCGGCTCCGCGCCGCCCCAGGTCAGCTCCAGGAACGAGCCGACCTGGCCGCGTTCCGGGCCGGACACCGTGCCGGAGGCGTACAGGTCACCGGTCCGCAGGGACGCACCGTTGACGGTCAGGTGGGCGAGCTGCTGGGCCGGCGTCCAGTACATGCCGGCGAACGGCGGCTCGGTGACCCGCTCGCCGTTCCACTCCACCACCAGCCGCAGGTCCAGCCCCAGGTGCGGGTCGTCCCGCAGGTAGTCGAGGACCGCCGGGTCCTGCTCCGGGGCGGGCACGAAGGCGTCGGCGAGCGCGTCCAGCGGGGTCACCCAGGCCGACACCGAGGTGGCGAAGGACTTGCCCAGGAACGGGCCGAGGGGTTGGTACTCCCAGGCCTGGACGTCCCGGGCCGACCAGTCGTTGACCAGCACCACCCCGAAGACGTGGTCGGTGAAGTCGGCCACCGCGACCGGCTGCCCGAGCGGGGACGGTACGCCCACCACGAAGCCCACCTCGGCCTCGATGTCGAGGCGTACCGAGGGGCCGAAGACCGGGCCGTCCGGGGTGGACCGCTGCCCGCAGGGGCGGACCACCGGGGTGCCGGAGACCACCACCGTGCCGGCCCGGCCGTGGTAGCCGATCGGCAGGTGCTTCCAGTTCGGCAGCAGCGGCGGCTGGCCGGGCCGGAAGATCTGCCCGACGTTCGAGGCGTGGTGTTCGGACGAGTAGAAGTCCACGTAGTCGGCGACCTCGAACGGCAGCGTCAGCTCGACCTCGGTCAACGGCACCAGCAGCGGCTCCACCGCCTCCCGGTGCTCCGGCGCGGTGAACAGTTCGACCAGGCGCTGCCGGACCGACGTCCACTGCGGCCGGCCGAGCGCCATGAACCCGTTCAGCGTGGCGCTGCCGAACGCCCCGGCGGCCAGCACCAGCCCGGCGGACTCGGCGGCGGCCAGGTCGAACACCAGGTCGGCGATGCGTACGCCGATCCGGGGTTCCCGCCCGGCGGCGCGGAACACCCCGTACGGAAGGTTCGTCACCCCGTACGGCGACCCGTCGGCGCCCGGCACCCAGCTCGCCGGCCGCGCCCCGTGCGGCGCGTCCGTCGGGTTGGTCTCGTTCGTCGTGCTCATCGCGTGAAGCCCCCGTCCACCAGCCCCAGCCGGATCAGATCGGTCAGTGGTTCGCCAACGCTGCACGAGCCGAAGCCGATCCAGAGTGGGCGCGGCTCGTCCCGCCCGGGTTCGACCCGCTGGAGCAGCGGGCGCGGATCGGTGGTGGTGAGCACCTCGGTGACCGCGTCCACGGCTCCGCCCTCGGCCGCCACCCGTACGGCGGCCAGCACGTTGACGAAACCGTGGTGGGTGAAGCCGGTCTCCGGGTCGACGTTGCGGGTGGCGTGGTGCAGCCCGGCGGTGAGCTTGAACGGCAGTTCCCGGTCCCGGCAGGCGCAGATCACGGTGGCCAGCTCACCCGCGGTGGGGAAGAGTTCGGCGGCCAGCCCGCCGGTGCGGAACTTGGCCGCGATCCGGGTGCCGGCGGCGCGTGCCTCGGCGAGCCGGTCCAGCGCGCCGAGCAGCCCCCAGGCGAGCGGGATCTCGGCGTACACGTCGAGGTCGGGGCCGGGGCCGGTGGAGCCGGCCGGGGCGCTGCGGGCGGCAAGGGCGGCCAGTTCGGCGAGGCCGGGCAGCGGATCCTCGCCCCGTTTGGCGACCGCCGCCTCCACCTGCCGGATCCGCAGCCGTGGGTCGGCCACCGCGCAGACCGCGCCGAGCTGGTCCAGGGGTACGTCGCCGATGACGCCCACGTCGAGCGTCCGGTCCTGCCCGGCCGGGGTGTCGCCAACCTGGTCAGGGCCGGCGGGCTGGTCGGTGTCGAGCAGGCGGGCCAGCCGGGGCAGGGCCGAGGCCGGCACCAGCAGCGGACCGACCAGGTCGGCGTACCAGGAGGCGCGATGTCGCCGGTGGGCGGCGAGGGCGTCGGACAGGGCGGCGCTGCCGGGTGGGAAGACGGCGGCGTCGTCGACGAGTCCGGTCAGCAGCCGGGGCACCTGCGTTGACACGAGACAAGAATCTACGGGACGCTACAAGGAACGGACAACAGCGTCCGATTACCGGACACCGTTGGTCGGTGAGTGAACCCGGGAGGCGAGATGCCGTACTACCGCAGCGTCGGAGAGGTGCCCCGTAAGCGCCACACCCAGTTCCGGCAGCCCGACGGCAGCCTGTACGCCGAGGAGCTGATGGGGCAGGAGGGCTTCTCCTCCGACTCGTCCCTGCTCTACCACCGGTACGCGCCCACCGCGATCGTCGCCGCCGAGGAGTTCACCCCGCCGCCGGTGACCCGGACACCCAACCTGCCGCTCAAGCCCCGGCACCTGCGTACCCACCAGCTCGGCGACGGCCCGGCCGACCCGGTGCTGGGCCGGCGGTACCTGCTCGCCAACGACGACGTCCGGATCGGGTACGTGGTCGCCGACCAGCCGTCCCCGCTGTTCCGGGACGCCACCGGCGACCACTGCCTCTACGTCGAGGCCGGCACGCTGCGGGTGGAGTCGACGTTCGGTGTCCTCGACGCGGTCGCCGGGGACTACGTGATCATCCCGACCTCGACCATCCACCGGCTGGTGCCCACCGGGGAGGAACCGGCCCGGTTGCTCACCGTCGAGGCCGCCGGGCACATCGGCCCGCCCAAGCGGTACCTGTCGGTACGCGGGCAGTTCCTGGAGCACTCGCCGTACTGCGAGCGTGACGTCCGGGGGCCGGACGCGCCGTTGCTGGTCGACGGCGAGGAGGTGCCGGTGCTGGTCCGGCACCGGCGGGGGTGGACCCGGTACGTCTACGCCCACCATCCGTTCGACGTGGTCGGCTGGGACGGCCACCAGTACCCGTGGGCGTTCTCCATCCACGACTTCGAGCCGATCACCGGCCGGATCCACCAGCCACCGCCGGTGCACCAGACCTTCCAGGGTCCGAACTTCGTGATCTGCTCGTTCGTGCCCCGCAAGGTCGACTACCACCCGGACGCCATTCCGGTGCCGTACAACCACCACAACGTCGACTCCGACGAACTGCTCTTCTACACCGGCGGCAACTACGAGGCCCGGCGCGGCTCCGGGATCGGGCAGGGTTCGATCTCGCTGCACCCGTCCGGTTTCACCCACGGGCCGCAGCCGGGCGCGGCCGAACGGTCCATCGGGGTGGACTACTTCGACGAGCTGGCGGTGATGGTGGACACCTTCCGTCCGCTCGACCTGTGCGACGCGGCGGCCGAGTGCGAGGACCCGGACTACGCCTGGACCTGGGCCCGCCGCCCCTGACCCGACCAGCCCGACCTGACCGGGGCGGCGGCGCGGGGGCGGGCGGGGTCAGCGGGTGATCCGGGAGAAGGCCACCAGTTCGGCCGCCGCGGCCACCACGATCGCCAGCACCAGCGGCCAGGGCGTACCGACCAGGGCGTGGAGCAGGATCAGCACGGGCGCGGCGGCGACCGCGTACACCGCCAGGGCCAGCGGCCGGTCGGTGCGCAGCAGACCGGGCAGGACGGTCCGGGTCAGGTCGGGCACCTTGGCGGCGTACCGCCAGACCAGCAACGCCGCGCCGAGCGCCGTCACCGCCGCGAACACCCGGGACAGGCCGCCACCGCCGGTGGACAGCAGGGCGACCGCCAGGACCCCCACCAGGGACCAGCCGGCACCGTAGAGCACCAGCCGACGTACCCCGTCGACGACGGTCGGGCCGGAGTCGACCCGCCCGGAGTTGATCGCGGCGGCCTCGGCGAGGTGTTCCAGCGCCTCGGCCCAGCGCCGCTGCTCCAGCCGGATGACCCCGACGTCGTGCCGGGCCTCGGCCAACGCCGGGTCAAGTCGGAGCGCCTCCGCGTACGCCCGCTCGGCAAGGTCGAACAGCTCCAGCCGCGCGGCCACCAACCCCAGCACCAGGTGCGC
Source organism: Micromonospora cathayae (assembly GCF_028993575.1). Classification (NCBI taxonomy): domain Bacteria; kingdom Bacillati; phylum Actinomycetota; class Actinomycetes; order Micromonosporales; family Micromonosporaceae; genus Micromonospora; species Micromonospora cathayae. The sequence continues at coordinate 898,504 of NZ_CP118615.1, forward strand.
CTGGGGTTGCTGCGGGTCCAGTTCCACGCTCCGCCAGGCGGCGTTCAGCGCCGGCTGGCCGTTGCGCGACTCGGCCAGGATGGCCGCCGCGCTGCGCTGGGCGTACGCGTCGTCCGGGCCGAGCGCCAGGATCTGGTCGGCGGTCGCCGCCGCCTGCCGGAACTCCCGCAGGTCGGTCAGGGCCAGCGCGCGGACGGCCAGCGGCTCGACGGCGCCCGGGGCGGCGGTCACCGCCGAGGTGGCGGCGGTGAGCGCCTCGGCTGGCCGGTCCGCCGCCAGGTGCAGTCGGGCCAGCATGGTCAACGCCGGGGCGTGCGCCGGATCCTGGGCGGTGACCTGGGCGAGTTCGCCGGCCGCCTCGTCGTAGCGACCCAGCTCGGCGAGGAGCTGGGCGCGCTGGAGGTAGCTCTCGACCGCCTCGGGTTCCTGGGTCACGCCCGACCGCTCTCGCCCAGGCCGGCATCGGTGTCGACCGGGCCCACGGCGTCCGGACCGGCAGCGGCGGCCGGCGGGGCCACGGCGGCCGGGCCGGCGGCGGCGACGTCAGCAGCGGCGACGGGGATCACGGCGGCCGGCGGGACGGCCGGGTAGACCAGGGCCACCGCGATGCCGGCCAGTCCCTCGCCCCGACCGGGGAAGCCGAGCCCGTCGGTGGTGGCGGCCGACACGGTCACCGGCGCACCGACCGCCGCGGTGAGCACCCGCTGGGCCTCCTCCCGGCGTGGGCCGATCTTCGGCCGGTTGCCGACCACCTGCACGGAGACGTTGCCGATCTCGAATCCGGCGGCGCGGACCCGGCGGGCGCTCTCGGTGAGCAGGGCTACCCCGGAGGCGCCGGCCCACTCCGGCTCGGAGACCCCGTAGTTGGCCCCCAGGTCACCGAGTCCGGCGGCGGAGAGCAGGGCGTTGCAGGCGGCGTGCGCGACCACGTCGGCGTCGGAGTGCCCGGCCAGGCCCACCTCACCAGGCCAGTGCAGCCCGGCCAGCCAGCAGGGGCGACCGGGCTCGAAGGCGTGCACGTCGGTACCGACGGCCACCCGGGGAACGATCATGGAGTCAGGGTACGCGTCAGGGGGACTCGGCCAGCAGACGCTCGGCGAGGGCCAGGTCGAACGGCCGGGTGATCTTCAGGGCGTACTCCGACCCGGGTACACAGACCACCGGTACGCCCTGCTTCTCGACCAGACCGGCGTCGTCGGTGAGCGGGTCGACGGCGCCCGCGTGCGCGGCGGCCAGCACCGACCGGCGGAAACCCTGCGGGGTCTGCACGGCCCGCAGGACGGACCGGTCGACGGTGCCGCGCACCACCTCGACGGTCCCGTCGACCGAGACCTCCTTGACGGTGTCGACCACCGGCAGCACCGGGATCACCGCGTCGTGCCCGGCCCGGACCGCCGCCGCCACCGACTCGACCAGGTCGGCGGGGACCAGGGCGCGGGCCGCGTCGTGCACCAGGATGATCCCGGGTCCGTCCGGTACGGCGGCCAGGGCGGCGGCGACCGAATCCTGCCGTTGTGCCCCACCGGGGACGACGGTGACCGGGGCCACCGGGGCGAGCAGCTCGCGGACGAACGGGACGTCGGTCACCGGAGCGGCCACCACGACGGTGTGCACCGACGGCGCGGCGACGATCCGGCGTACCGCGTGCACCAGCAGGGGCTCGCCGGCCAGCGGGCGGAGCGCCTTCGGGGCACCGGGACCGAGCCGTACGCCGGCACCGGCCGCAGGCACGAGGACCGCGACGTCACCGCACGGATTGAGCTGCGCGGTCACGTCGCGGTCCTCGTTTTTCTTTGCTACGGGGTGGGTACGACGATGCTGTGGAAACTAGGCCTCGGTCAGGACCTTGTCGAGCAGCGTCTCCGCCTCGTCCTTGGTGCTCTTCTCCGCCAGCGCGACCTCGCCGACCAGAATGTCCCGGGCCTTCGCCAGCATCCGCTTCTCGCCGGCGGAGAGGCCCCGCTCCCGCTCCCGCCGCCACAGGTCACGAACGACCTCGGCCACCTTCAGCGGGTTACCGGAGGCCAGCTTCTCCAGATTCGCCTTGTACCGCCGCGACCAGTTGGTCGGCTCCTCGGTGTGCGGAGCGCGGAGGACGTCGAAGACCTTGCCCAGGCCCTCTTCGCCGACCACCTCGCGCACGCCCACGATCTCGGCGTTCTCAGCGGGCACCCGGACCGTGAGGTCACCCTGCGCAACCCTCAGGACGAGGTACTGCTTAGGCTCTCCCTTGATGACCCGAGTCTCGATTGCCTCGATGAGTGCGGCCCCGTGGTGGGGGTAAACAACGGTCTCGCCGACACTGAAAACCATAGGTTCGAAACCCCTTTCGCTGTGTCTAGGGTAACACGCTCAGGCACCGATGTCTCACTGCAGTCCTGACCGTAAGCGCAGCTCAGGGGCCATGTGAGAGGGATTTCTTCGGCTTGACAGGCGGTCAAACCGATGATTCGAACACGCTCTGTCACTGGCAGAACACGTCCCGGCGCGGGCCCCGGTGTGGTTATTCCGACCATCCGCCACACGGCTGTCCCGCAGGGGGCGGGTTCCATGGGGATGCACTCGTTCCATGGTACCGGCCGATCCAAGGGCACGCCCAGATGTAGCGCTGAGGCGGTCGGAGGAGGACGCTGGAGGGACACCGTCCCTCCCCCCACCTGGAGGTCCGATGGGCATGCCAGACGCGAACGGCCAGGGGCCGCCGGACGGCCTGCCCGACCTGCCCCCCGAGTGGGGCCGGATCGTCGTGCCGGACGACGCCTCCGCCCTCGCCGAGGAGGCCGAACGGGTACGCCGGGAGCTGCGCGCCGGCCACCGGCAGGCCACCCGCCGCCGGTGGCGCAGCGCCCTCGCCCTGCCTCTGCTGGTGCTGACCGTGGCGGTGCTCACCACCCTCGCCGGGCTGGTGGCGGTCACCTGGCCGCGTACCGACCGTGGGGGCCGGCCGACTGTCGCCGGCTCGTACGACCCGTCCACCGACCCGGTCGGCCGCCCGTTGCCGGCCCTGGACCTGGTCGACGACGCCCAGGCCCCGGTGCCGCTGCGCAGCCTGCTGCCGGCGGCGATCCTGCTGGTCGACGCCTGCCCGTGCCCCGAGCGGGTCGCCGAGGCGGTGGCCGCCGCCCCACCGGGCGTCCGGGTGGTCACCGTGGTCGGCGGGCGGACGGTGCCGCCGGCCGTCACCGGGCCGGACGTACGCCGGCTGGCCGACCCGGCCGGCGGGCTGCGCGCCCTGCTGCACGCCAGCCCCGCCCCCGGCACGGTCGGCGTGCTGCTGGTGGACCGCACCGGCACCGTCGTCCGGACCGTCCCGGCGGTCGGCTCGGTGGAGGACTACCGCGCGGACCTGGCCGCGCTCGCCGGCTGACCGGCCGACTGGGCCACCGGGCCGGTCAGCGGGGGGCGGCGGTGGACCGCCACCGGGGCCGGACACCGGAGGGCGGACACCGGGGCCGGGCACCGAGGCCAGACACCGGGGACGGACGCTGAGGGCGGACACCAGGGCCGGACGCCGGGGGTGGATCCGGTCGCGGGGGTGGGTCAGGGCAGTTGCAGGAAGACGGCGTTGACCTCGGCCGGGCCTGCGGTCGGGTGCGCCAGGCGCACCACGATCGGACCTCCGACGGAGGAGTACACCCCGTGCACCGCGAGCGCGCCGTCGCACCGGACCTCCTGCTCGGTACGGCCGCTGCCGCCGCTCCACACCCGCACCGTCAGGTCGCCGGGGCCGTGGCAGAGCAGCAACAGCCGGTACCGGGCGTTCGTGATGCCGGCGACCTGCCGGCGTACCTCCCGGACGTTGTCGGTGAGCACCCGGTTCTCCCGCCACAGCACGGTGCCGAGCGGTGCCGGGCCGGACCCGCTGTCGGCCAGGGCCAGCAGGTCCTCCGGGCTGGGCGCAGTGATCGCCTGGCCGGTCGCCGGGTCGACGAAGGCGACGATGCCGCCGTTCGGCCACCGTCTCTCCCGGGCGGCCCCACCGTCGGGCTGGATGTCCAGCCGGGACGAGTAGGCGGCCCCGGCCTGACCGGGGCGGGGTACGGGGAACGCGTTCGCGCGTGACAGGCCGGCCGCGTCGGGATACGGCAGGCCGGCCGGGCCGGCGCGGGGCAGCCCCGGTACGACACCGGACGGCACGCCGGTGCCAGCGGCGACGGAATCGGCGTGCGGGTCGGCGGCGGTCCACCACCAGCCGCCGGCGACCAGCGCGAGCACGGTCAGCGCGGCCAGCACGGGGCTACCGGTGCCGCCCCGGGAAGCGGGCCGAACGGTGCCGGCCCGGCCGGACCGTCCCTCCGGGTGGGAGCTCATCGATCGAGCGTAGCGGTTCTGCGGCTCAGTCCTGGCGGTCCAGCAGGGCCGCGTAGAGGGTCAGGCCGGGGCCGAAGGCGAGCAGCACGATCCGCTCCGGCGCGGTGGGCTGCCGGAACAGCCGGTCGAGGATCAGCAGCACCGTCGGTGACGAGCAGTTGCCGTGCTCGGCCAGGGTGGCCCGGGACGCGGCCAGCGCCGGCTCGGGCAGGGCCAGCTCGCGCTCCACCACGTTCAGGATGCGCGGACCCCCCGGGTGCACCGCCCAGCCGTCCACCGTGGACAGGTCGGTGCCGTGCCGGGCCAGCAGCCCGTCCGTCAGCCGCGCCACGTGCGCGGAGAGCACCTGGGGCACCTTGGGGGAGAGTCCCATCCGGAAACCGGTGTCGGTGACCTCCCAGGTCATGTGGTCGGCCGTGGAGGTGTCCGTCACCGAGGTGACCTCGCGCAGCGCGTACCCGGGACCACCCGGGACGAGCACGGCGGCGACCGCCGCGTCGGAGAAGAGGGCGTGCGAGACGATCTGCTGGGTGTCCACCCGGGCCGAGGCCGGCTGGATGTGCAGGCTGGTCAGCTCGGCACAGAGCAGCAGCGCCGGCCGGCCCCGGGCGGTGACGAAGTCGCCGGCCGCGCCGAGCCCGGGCAGCGCCGCGTAGCAGCCCATGTGACCGACGAACATGCGCTGGGTGTCCGGGGCCATGCCCAGGTCCCGGGCGAGCATGATGTCCAGCCCCGGGGTGGCGTACCCGGTGCAGGAACAGACCACGAACAGCCCGATGTCGCTGGCGGCCAGCCCGGCCGAGGTCAACGCCCGGCCCACCGCCTCCTTGCCCAGCGGCAGCGCCTCCACCTGGTAGCGGCGCATCCGCCGCTCGGTGGGCCACTCGGAGACGTCCTCGATCAGCGGGTTGACCGCCGCCTGCCGCCGGTTCACCCCGGAGTTCGCGAAGATCCGCCGGGCCAGCGCGCGGGTGCCACCGGAGTAGTGGGCGGCGAAGTAACCGTCCCAGAGCTCGTCCTGCGCGGCGGACGGCGGCTGTGCCGTACCGAGACCCGCGATCACCGGCACGGCCATGTTCCCACCTCTCGTCGAGCGTCCCACTGCCTGTAGACCAACGAGGAGGCGGGCATTTCCGCCTCCGGCGTCCCTTTACCCGCAGCCCTGCCGACTACCCTCTTCGGACGCCCCGCCCCTGGTAGAGCACGGCGGTCGACCAGGTGGGGACGATCCGGGGCGTACCGGCGGACCGGGCGGCCGCCAACCCGGGCACGGACCGCCGGACCAGCCACCCGACCAGCCCGCCGAGCTGCGGACGGACCCCGCGCACCCGCAGGTCGACGCCGTGCCGGGCGCACTCGCGGACCAGTTCGTCGGCGTCGACGAACAGGGCCGGGTCGTGGATGCCGCGCGGTACCGCCGGCAGCCGCTCGCCGATCCGGACCGCGACCAACCGGCTCAGCGCGGTGTCGTTCAGGGTGTCCAGCACCAGCAGCCCGCCGGGGCGCAGCAGACGGCACGCCTCGGCCACCGCACGCCGCCAGTCGGGTACGTGTTCGAGCAGCTCGCCGGCGGCCACCACGTCCGCGCAGCCGTCCGTCAGCGGCACCGCCGTGGCGTCGGCGTTGACCGCCGTCACGCCGTGCGCGGCGGCCTGCTCCAGCGCGGACCGGGTCAGGTCCACCCCGACGTGCCGGTACCCCTTGCCGGCCAGGTGCGGCGCGAGCAGTCCGGCCCCGCAGCCCAGGTCGACCAGGAGCGCCCCGGTACGCCGGGCCGGCGGCACCAGCGCGGCGCGGGCCTCGGCCAGCCAGTGCAGCATGGCGAACGCACCGTCCGGCCGCCACCACTCGCCGGCCAGGTCGTCGTACTGCCGGGGATCGTTCGGGGGAAGGTGACGCGGGCGGGTGGACACCGGTGCCGAACCGTCTCGCATGGAACGAGCGTGGCACGACCAGCCGGTAACGACCAGACTTCCCTTATGTGGCGAACGGTGTTAGGGCTGGTCAGAGCGAGTCATCCGGAGCCCGCCCTGGCGGTGACCGTGGTCGCCGGACTGCTCGCCTGGGGGGTCGGCCATCCCCCGGCCGGGATCGCCGCGGTGGCCGCCACCGTGGCCGCCAGCCAACTCGCCGTGGGCTGGTCCAACGACCGGCTCGACGCCGACCGCGACGAACTGGTCGCGCGGCGCGACAAACCGCTGGTCGCCGGGGCGGTCAGCCGTCGCACACTGACCGTCGGCACCGTGCTGGCCGCGCTGGCCGCTCCGGTGCTCGCGCTGACCACCACCAATCCGACGGCGGCGGCGTACGCGACCCTCGGTCTGGTCTCCGCCCTGCTCTACAACTGGCCGTTGAAGTCCAGCCCGGTCTCGGTGCTGCCGTACGCGGTCTCCTTCGGCGCGCTGCCCGCGTTCGTGGTGCTGGCCCTGCCCGGCGCACCCGCCCCGCCGGCCTGGCAGGTCGCCGCCGGGGCGCTGCTCGGGGCCGGCGCGCACTTCGCCAACGTGCTGCCGGACCTGGCCGACGACGCCCGGACCGGGGTGCGCGGCCTGCCGCACCGGCTGGGCGCGGCCGGCAGCGCGGTGGCCGCCGCCGTGCTGCTGCTCGCCGCCACCGTCACCCTGGTCCTCGGTCCGGCCGGGCCGCCGTCGCGCGCCGGCCTGTCGGCGGTGGTGGTCGCCGCCGTGGCACCACCGCTGAGCTGGTACGCCGGCCGCCGCGCCCGACCCACCGACGGTCGCCGGCCGACCGCCTTCCGGGCGGTCATCCTGGTCGCGGTGATCGACGTGGCGCTGCTGGTGGCGAGCGGTCGGCTGGTCTGACACGCCGGTCACCGGCCGGCTTTGCCGGGTCGCCGTGCGGGCCTCGATCAGCCCCAACTACGCTGGAGCGCGGTCTGCGCGGGTATGGCCACCGCACCGGGCGTACGCCCCGGGTGGGGATCGCAACGAGGAGGACCGACGTGACGCGCTCGATCAGGGGCTCCCGACGGGCGGCCGTGCTGCTGGCCGGTACGGCGGCAGTGGGCCTGCTGGTGTCCGGCTGTGGTGCCGGGCAGATCGCCGAGACCGCCCTCAAGCAACCGTCGGTCCAGGGTGTGAACACGGGTACGCCGGACGGCAAGTACCTGGTCCGGGGCCTGGTGGTCGACTTCCCGGGCGGTGAGGGCTACCCGTCCGGCGGCAACGCCCCGCTGAGCGTGGTGCTGTACAACGACACGCCGCAGGCGGTCCGGGTGACGGTCAGCACCGACAGCGCCCAGGCGGTCGTGCTGGCCGGCGCGGGCGCCTCCCCGTCGGCCACCCCGGGTGAGTCGGTCAGCCCGAGCGAGTCGGCCAGCCCGTCCGTTCCGGCGAGCCCCTCGGAGACCGCCAGCCCGTCCGCTCCGGCCAGCCCGTCGGAGACCGCCAGCCCGGCCCCGACCGACACCGCGTCCCCGTCCGCTCCGGCCAGCCCGTCGCCGACCGAGACGACGCCGGCCGGCGCGCCGCCCGTGGTCGAGATCCCGCCGTACGGCTACGCCCAGCTCAACCAGCAGGGCGGGCGGTTCCTCCAGCTCGTCGGCCTGACCGAGGAGCTGCGCCCCGGGCAGCAGGTCAACCTGGTCTTCGACTTCGGCGGCAAGCAGGTCAGCACCCCGGCTCCGGTCGGCGTGCCGCTGTCGCCGCAGGCCCCGCCGTCGCCGATCATCGAGCGGCACGGCGGCGAGGGTGGCGAAGAGGGCGGCCACTGAGCCGTACCCCTGACATCGACGACACCGCCGGCGTGGCGAACCCCACGCCGGCGGTGTTTTCGTCGTACCGGTTGGCTAGCGTCGCGGTGTGACGACCCCCCGAGCGACCCCGCGCGGCGCGACCGGTTCCGCCCGCTCCCGGGCGGCCCGCGAGCCACGCCCGGCGTACGAGTGCGACGCCTGCGGTCATCAGCCGCCCAAGTGGGTCGGACGGTGCCCGGAGTGCGGCGAATGGGGGTCGGTGGTCGAGTGCACGGTCACCGGGCCGACCGTCTCCGGCCGGGTGGTCAGCTCCCGGGCCCCGGCCGAGCCGGCCCGCCCGATCGCCACCATCAGCGCCGCCCCGGCCAAGGCCCGCCCCACCGGCGTCGCCGAGCTGGACCGGGTCCTCGGCGGCGGGCTGGTGCCCGGCGCGGTGGTGCTGCTGGCCGGTGAGCCCGGGGTCGGCAAGTCCACCCTGCTGCTCGACGTGGCCCAGCAGTGGGCGGCCGGCGCGGGCAGCCCGTCCCTGGTGGTCAGCGGCGAGGAGTCGGTCAGCCAGGTCAGGCTGCGGGCCGAACGGATGGACACCCTGCACGACCAGCTCTACCTGGCCGCCGAGAGCGACCTCGGCGCGGTGCTCGGGCACCTCGACGCGGTCAAGCCGGGGCTGCTGGTGCTCGACTCGGTGCAGACCATCTCCACCCCGGGCACCGACGGCGTGCCCGGCGGGGTCACCCAGGTGCGCGCGGTCACCGCCGCGCTGGTCTCGGTGGCGAAGGAACGCGGCATCGCCACCGTGCTGGTCGGTCACGTCACCAAGGACGGCCAGGTCGCCGGCCCCCGGGTGCTGGAGCACCTGGTCGACGTGGTGCTGCACTTCGAGGGCGACAAGCACTCCTCGCTGCGGCTGGTCCGGGGCGTGAAGAACCGGTTCGGCGCGGCCGACGAGGTCGGCTGCTTCGAGATGCACGAACGCGGCATCAGCAGCCTCGCCGACCCGTCCGGGCTGTTCCTGACCCGGTACGCCGAACCGGTGCCGGGCACCTGCGTGACGGTGGCGATGGAGGGCCGGCGGGCCCTGGTCACCGAGGTACAGGCGCTGATCGGGGCGACCGTGGCCGGCTCGCCCCGGCGTACCGTCTCCGGGTTGGACGGTGCCCGGCTGGCGATGGTGCTGGCGGTGCTCCAGCGGCGCACCGAGCGGCTCACCCTGCACGACCGGGAGGTCTTCGCGGCCACCGTGGGCGGCATCCGGGTGGTCGAGCCGGCCGCCGACCTGGCGGTGGCGTTGGCGGTCGCCTCCGGCGGGCTCAACCTGGCCATCGCCCCGCACCTGGTGGCGATCGGTGAGGTCGGGTTGACCGGCGAGGTACGCCGGGTCGGCGCGGTCCCCCGCCGACTGGCCGAGGCGGCCCGGCTGGGCTTCCGGCTGGCCCTGGTGCCCACCGGCTGCGGCCCCGCCGCCTCCGGGGTCGGCGCCCCGGAGAACATGCGCGTGGTCGAGGTCGCCGACGTACGGGCGGCGTTGCAGTGCGCGGCCCGCGCGTCCGCCGAGTGACGGCCGCCTGTCGAGGCGCGCTGTCGCAGGTGGGAGAGGAGTCGGGCAGGTGACACATCACAGTAACCACGGCAGCACCCAACGCATGCCAGTCCGTAGACTGTCCGGGTGCCGATCGACCGCGATGCCAGCAAGCCAGCCGGCGCGACTCCGCACGCCCGTAGTGGCGCGCTGGGTTCCCCGGCCCGACCGATCAGCGTCAGCGTGACCGGCGCCGCCACCACCGGCGGAGCGGGCGACCCGCTCCGGGCGAACCTCGCACTGATGGCCCCCGGCACCGCGCTGCGCGACGGCCTGGAACGCATCCTGCGGGGCCGTACCGGCGCGTTGATCGTGCTGGGGTACGACAAGATCGTCGAGACGCTCTGCACCGGCGGGTTCCCGCTCGACGTCGAGTTCTCCGCCACCCGCATCCGGGAACTCTGCAAGATGGACGGTGCGGTGGTGCTGTCCAGCGACGGCACCCGGATCGTCCGGGCGGCGGTGCACCTGATGCCGGACCCGTCCATCCCGACGGAGGAGTCCGGCACCCGGCACCGCACCGCCGAGCGGGTGGCCCGGCAGACCGGGTATCCGGTCATCTCGGTCAGCCAGTCGATGCGGATCATCAGCCTCTACGTCAACGGTCAGCGGCACGTGCTGGACGATTCGGCCGCGATCCTGTCCCGGGCCAACCAGGCCCTCGCCACGCTGGAGCGGTACAAGCTCCGGTTGGACGAGGTCTCCGGCACCCTCTCCGCGCTGGAGATCGAGGATCTGGTCACCGTACGGGACGCGGTGGCGGTGGTGCAGCGGCTGGAGATGGTCCGCCGGATCGCCGACGAGATCGCCGGCTACGTGGTCGAGCTGGGCACCGACGGCCGACTGCTGGCCCTCCAGTTGGACGAGCTGATGGCCGGGGTGGACGCCGACCGGACGCTGGTCATCCGGGACTATCTCCCCGCCGGCCGCAAGTCCCGCACCCTGGACGAGGCCCTGGTCGAGCTGGACCTGCTCGGCGCCACCGAGCTGATCGACCTGGTCGCGGTCGCCAAGGCCATCGGCTACCCGGGCGCGTCCGACGCGCTGGACGCGGCGGTCAGCCCGCGCGGCTTCCGGCTGCTGGCCAAGGTGCCCCGGCTGCCGGTGGCCATCGTCGACCGGCTGGTGCTGCATTTCGGCAGCCTCCAGCGGCTGCTCGGCGCGACCGTGGAGGACCTTCAGGCCGTCGACGGGGTCGGCGACGCCCGCGCCCGGGGCGTCCGGGAGGGCCTCTCCCGGCTCGCCGAGGCGTCGATCCTGGAACGGTACGTCTGATCCCGTCCCGCGCGTCGGATCACCGCTCGCCCGCAGCGTTCCCCGGTCGGCTCAGGGCGGCTCTCGGCTTCTCTCCGGGCTGCGGGCTCAGTCGACGACGGTCAGCTTCGCCGGGGCGCTGAGCTTGGTGTCCAGCCGGCCGAAGACCTGGTACGTGCCCGGGGCCAGCTTCGGCCCGCTGGCGATCCCGTTGGCGCACTGGCTGGCGTCCAGGCCGTTCCAGTTGACCGTGTACGAACGCTCGAAGGCGGGGGTGAAGGACTGCACGTCCGACCCCTTGGCGGTACCGCAGGTGTCCGAGGACCAGACCTTCTCCGCGCCCGCCTTGACGTAGAGCTCCTGAAGGTCCGCGCCGACGTCCCGGCTGCACGTCCGTCCCGAGATGTTCTTGATCTTCAGTTGCAGGTCGACCGGAGCGCCGCTGCGGACCGACGCGGGCAGCACCACCGGCGTCACCGAGATCTCGGCGTCCGTGCAGCCACCGTCGCCGCCGGCCGGCCCGGCGGGCGCGCCGCCACCCGGCGCGGGCGGGGCGGCGCTGGTGGCCGTCGGATCGCCGGCACCACCCGGGCCACCGCCGTCCGGCGCGTCCGGGTCGGACGACGCGGGCGGCGCCCCTGACTGGGGAGTCAGCACCGAGCCGCTCGGGGCCGGCTCGGCCGCCGACGGCGTCGGCGAAGGCGACCGCTGCGGGTTCGCGGTGTTGTCGCCCGACCCGCTGCACGAGTAGAGCACGACAATCAGAAAGAGAATCCCCGCTCCGAGTACGACGGCACGACGCCGCCAGTACACGGCGGGCGGCAGGGGGCCAACCGTCAGACGCATGATGCCCCCACGGTAGCGGCGTACCGCACAGCGACCCGGTACGACGCGCCGGAGCGAGAACGGCTCAACCGCGCCAACCTCTCCACGCCCTACAGGTAGACCTTGCGTTGGTAGATCGCGTGCGCGCCGGCCACCCGGTCGAGGAAGAGCAACCCGGCACAGTGGTCGATCTCGTGCTGGAGGGCACGGGCCTCGAACCCGTCGGTGGACAGCCGGACCGTCCGGCCACTGCCCGGCAACTGTCCCTCCACCACCAGCCGGCTGGCCCGCTTCACGTCCCCGGTCAGGTCGGGCACCGACATGCACCCCTCCCGGCCCGCCTTCCACCGGCTGGCCTCCACCACCCGGGCGTTGCACAGCACGAACGTGCCGTGCACGGTCACCGCCTTCGGATGGCCGGTCACGTCCACCGCGAAGACCTGCGCACCCACGCCGACCTGCGGAGCCGCCAACCCGACGCACCCCGGCGAGACCCGCATCGTGGCGACCAGGTCGGCGGCGAGCCGGACCACCTCGTCGGCGGTGGGATCGACCTCCACACCGGCCTGGCTGAGCACCCCGTGCGGCGCGGCCACCACCGGGCGTACCTCGCCCGGGACGGTCAGCGCCTCCGGTGTCCAGCCGTCCAGGCCGGTGCGCTGCGCTGTCACAGCAGATCCGGGTCGGCCGGCCGGAGGGTGACCTCGACACCCAGCTCGGCGGCGGTGCGGGCGAGCCGCTCCCGGAGCACGTCAGCCGCGCCGTCCGGCAGGTCGACCTCCGCGATCACCACGTACAGGTCACCGGAGAGCCGGGTGCTCAGATCGGTGACGTTTCCGCCCACCTCGGCCAGGGCCCGGGTCGTCGCCGCGACGATGCCGAGCCGGTCCGCGCCGTGCACCGCCATCACGTACGGCTCGCCGGGTGCGGTGCTCGCGCCGTCCGGCACGACCTCGCTCACCGTCGCCAGCAGGTGGCCGTCGGCGGCGAGCGGCGCGAGCGCGGCCTCGACCTCGGTGGCGGCCGGACCGACACAGATCAGGGTCATCGCGAAGTGCCCGCGCAGCCGGGTCATGGTGGAGTCGGTGAGGTTCGCGCCGAGCCCGGAGAGCACCTCCGCGACGTCGGCCACGATGCCCGGCCGGTCCCGGCCGATGACGGTGATCGCGAGCTCGTTCATGCCGGCATTCTCCCCCGCTGACCCGTCGGCCCCGCGCCGACCCACCCGGACCGCCCACGCTGCGGGACGTACCGGACGTGACATCATCGGCGGCGCGATGACAGAGCAGACTTTCGCCGAGCGGGTCAGCCGCTGGTACGAGGAGAACGCCCGCGACCTGCCGTGGCGTAAACCCGGGACGAGCCCGTGGGCCATCCTGGTCAGTGAGGTCATGCTCCAGCAGACCCCGGTGGTCCGGGTGGTGCCGGCCTGGGAGGCGTGGCTGGCCCGCTGGCCGGTGCCCGCCGCACTGGCCGCGGAGAGCCCCGCCGACGCGATCCGGATGTGGGGACGGCTCGGCTACCCCCGTCGGGCGGTGCGGCTGTACGAGTGCGCGGTGGCCCTGGTGGAACGGCACGCCGGGGAGGTGCCGGAGCGGCTGGACCAGTTGCTCGCCCTGCCCGGGGTGGGCACGTACACGGCCCGGGCGGTGGCCGCGTTCGCGTACGGGCAGCGGCATCCGGTGGTCGACACGAACGTCCGCCGGGTGGTGGCCCGGGCGGTGGCCGGGGAGCCGGACGCCGGCCCGACCACCCGTCCGTCCGACCTGGTGGCGACCGAGGAACTGCTGCCGGTCGAGCCGGCTGCGGCGGCCCTGGCCAGCGCGGCCTTCATGGAACTCGGGGCGGTGGTGTGCACGGCCCGGTCGCCGCGCTGCGCGGTCTGCCCGGTGGAACGGGTGTGCGCCTGGCGGGCCGCCGGTCAGCAGGCGCCGACCGGCCCGACCCGCCGCCCACAGCGGTACGCGGGCACCGACCGTCAGGTACGCGGGCTGCTGCTGGCCGTGCTGCGGGAGGCGACCGGCCCGGTGGCCCGGCTCCGGCTGGACCAGGTCTGGGCCGACGACGTGCAGCGGTCCCGGGCCCTGGCCGCGCTGGTCACCGACGGCCTGGTGGAACCGGTCGGCGAAGCCAGCTACCGCCTGGTCGGCGACGGCCCCGCCCACCTGCCGATCTGACGCCGTCCGCCGGCCTGTGTCCCCGACGCCGTGATCGACTCGGGTTGCGGCATGTCGGGGTGTCAGCGGCCCGTTCGACCCCCAGGTGCCGCATCCCACGTTGATCGTCGGGCGAGTCGGCGAGCACGGGGCGCGGGGCGGACGCCGGCCCACCGGGGCCGCCGGGGAGACGAACAGGGGCCCGGCGGCTTGCGCCGCCGGGCCCCTGTCGCGTTGTCTGCCGCCCTGTCCGGGACGGCCTGACGTCCGTCAGGCAGCCGCCTCGTCCGCGCCGGTGGGGGCGGGGCCGCCGAGGTTGGCCGGCACGGCGTCCGGCACGTCCACCGGTCGGTCCGCGCCCTTGAACACGAGCTTGGACTTGTCGATGTCCTCCGGGTCGCCCTCGCAGTCCACCACCACGATCTGACCCGGGGTCAGCTCGTTGAACAGGATCCGCTCGGAGAGGTTGTCCTCGATGTCGCGCTGGATCGTGCGACGCAGCGGACGCGCCCCGAGCACCGGGTCGAAGCCCTTCTTCGCCAGGTACTTCTTGGCGTTGTCGGTCAGCTCCAGACCCATGTCCTTGTTCCGCAGCTGGGTCTCGATCCGGGCGATCATGATGTCCACGATCGAGAGGATCTCGTTCTGGCGGAGCTGGTGGAAGACGATGGTGTCGTCGATCCGGTTGAGGAACTCGGGCCGGAAGTGCTGCTTCAGCTCGTCGTTGACCTTCTGCTTCATCCGGTCGTAGTTGGACTCGGAGTCCTCCGACGCCTGGAAGCCCAGCGACACCGCCTTGGCCACGTCCCGGGTACCGAGGTTGGTGGTCAGGATGATGACCGTGTTCTTGAAGTCCACGATCCGGCCCTGACCGTCGGTGAGCCGACCGTCCTCCAGGATCTGGAGCAGCGTGTTGAACACGTCCGGGTGGGCCTTCTCGATCTCGTCGAAGAGGACCACCGAGAACGGCCGACGCCGCACCTTCTCGGTGAGCTGCCCGCCCTCGTCGTAGCCGACGTAGCCGGGAGGGGCACCCACCAGCCGGGAGACGGTGTACCGGTCGTGGAACTCGGACATGTCGAGCTGGATCAGCGCGTCCTCGCTGCCGAAGAGGAACTCGGCCAGCGCCTTGGACAGCTCGGTCTTACCGACACCGGACGGGCCGGCGAAGATGAACGAGCCGGAGGGGCGCTTCGGGTCCTTCAGGCCGGCCCGGGTCCGCCGGATCGCCTTCGAGACCGCCTTGACCGCGTCCTCCTGGCCGATGACGCGCTTGTGCAGCTCGTCCTCCATGCGCAGCAGGCGCGAGGTCTCCTCCTCGGTCAGCTTGTAGACCGGGATGCCGGTCCAGTTGCCGAGCACCTCGGCGATCTGCTCGTCGTCGACCTCGCTGACGACGTCCAGGTCACCGGCCTTCCACTCCTTCTCCCGCTGGGCCTTCTGGCCGAGGAGCTGCTTCTCCTTGTCGCGCAGCTGGGCGGCCCGCTCGAAGTCCTGCGCGTCGATCGCGGACTCCTTGTCCCGGCGGACCTGGGCGATCCGCTCGTCGAAGTCGCGCAGGTCCGGCGGCGCGGTCATCCGGCGGATCCGCATCCGGGCCCCGGCCTCGTCGATCAGGTCGATCGCCTTGTCCGGCAGGAAGCGGTCGGAGATGTACCGGTCGGCGAGCGTGGCGGCGGCCACCAGGGCGGCGTCGGTGATGCTCACCCGGTGGTGCGCCTCGTACCGGTCGCGCAGCCCCTTGAGGATCTCGATGGTGTGCGCCAGCGAGGGCTCACCCACCTGGATCGGCTGGAACCGGCGCTCGAGCGCGGCGTCCTTCTCCAGGTGCTTGCGGTACTCGTCGAGGGTGGTCGCGCCGATGGTCTGCAGCTCGCCGCGGGCCAGCATCGGCTTGAGGATGCTGGCGGCGTCGATCGCGCCCTCGGCGGCGCCCGCGCCCACCAGGGTGTGGATCTCGTCGATGAAGAGGATGATGTCGCCCCGGGTGCGGATCTCCTTGAGCACCTTCTTCAGGCGCTCCTCGAAGTCACCGCGGTACCGCGAGCCGGCCACCAGGGCACCCAGGTCGAGGGTGTAGAGCTGCTTGTCCTTCAGCGTCTCGGGCACCTCGCCCTTGATGATCTTCTGGGACAGCCCCTCCACCACGGCGGTCTTGCCGACGCCGGGCTCACCGATCAGGACCGGGTTGTTCTTGGTCCGGCGGGAGAGCACCTGCATGACCCGCTCGATTTCCTTCTCGCGCCCGATCACCGGGTCGAGCTTGCCCTCGCGGGCGGCCTGGGTCAGGTTGCGGCCGAACTGGTCCAGCACGAGGCTGGTCGACGGCGCGGCCTCGCCGGTGGCGGTGCCCGCGGCGGCCGGCTCCTTGCCCTGGTACCCCGAGAGGAGCTGGATCACCTGCTGGCGGACCCGGTTGAGGTCGGCGCCGAGCTTGACCAGCACCTGGGCGGCGACGCCCTCGCCCTCGCGGATCAGGCCGAGCAGGATGTGCTCGGTGCCGATGTAGTTGTGGCCGAGCTGGAGCGCTTCGCGCAGCGACAGCTCCAGCACCTTCTTGGCCCGCGGCGTGAACGGGATGTGCCCGCTCGGCGCCTGCTGACCCTGGCCGATGATCTCCTCGACCTGCTGACGGACGCCCTCGAGGGAGATGCCGAGGCTCTCCAGGGCCTTTGCCGCGACACCCTCACCCTCGTGGATCAGGCCCAGCAGGATGTGTTCCGTACCGATGTAGTTGTGGTTGAGCATCCGGGCCTCTTCCTGGGCCAGGACGACAACCCGTCGCGCTCGGTCGGTGAACCGCTCGAACATGCCCTCGTGCTCCTCACGTGCCGTGCGCCTTGATAGCCAAGATCTTGGCGGGGCCGGTGCGCGGACGACCGGGGTGGACGCCCGTGCCTCATTACTCTATCGCCGCGAACCGACTCCGCTGAGGTCGTGTGTCTCCGGCCGGGGTCCGGTACGCGTCGTTTTACCCAACCGTCCACGCTCAGGAGGTGTTCCGGGCCGGCGTCCTGTACGCGCAGAGCGAAATTCGGTGGGTGGGTGGACGGGCCCGACGGGCCCCGGACGGTCCTCCACAGGCTGTGGACAACTCCTCCACCGGTTGTGGACAACGCCCGTCCGGACGGATTCCTTCCCGCCCGGCGACGCTCTCCTCCCCCGGCCGCCCCGACCCTCCCCGGCCACCCGGAGGGACCGGCGGCCGGACCGCCCGACTCCTCACCGGCCCACCCGGGAGGACCGGCCACCGGACGCCGCCGGGAGAACGGTCTACCGGACGCGCCGGAGGACCTTCTCCGGCCGCGCCGGGAGGCACGGAAGGGCCGGGAGGCACGGAAGGGCCGGGCTTGTCGGGGAGAGACCGGCCGCGGCGGGAGACCGGCGGCCGGTGCCGAACCGACGCCGGCCCGGAGCGGGTGCTCCGGGCCGGCGTCGGTGTAGCTCGTCGCGGGTCGGCGTCAGTGGCCGGCCTTCGCGTGGAACTCGTCGACGATCTCCTGCGGGATACGCCCCCGGTCGGAGATCTCCCGGCCCTGACCCTTCGCCCAGTCCCGGATCGCCTTGTTCTGGGCCCGGTCCGCGGTAGCGCCCCCCCGGCCGCGCGCGGCCCGACCACCGACCACCACCCCGCCTCGACCGACCTTCGAGCCGGCCGCGACGTACGGGGCGAAAAGGTCCCGCAATTTCTCGGCGTTCTTGTTGGAGAGGTCGATCTCGTACTGAACGCCGTCGAGCGCGAACTTGACGGTCTCGTCGGCGTCTCCGCCGTCCAGGTCATCGACCAGCTTGTGAATGATCTGCTTGGCCACGTGCCATTCCTTTCAAGCAGGTTCGCCTGCTAACAAGAGCACAATAGCGGGCAGGATGCTGAGCTCGTCAATAGGACACCGGATTCAGTCACAGGTAGCCTGACTACCGCCGGGCCGGGGGGAGCGAGTCCCCCACTACTCCGGGCGGACCAAGGGAAACAGGATCGTTTCCCGAATTCCCAGGCCGGTCAGGGCCATCAAGAGCCGGTCGATTCCCATTCCCATACCCCCGGCCGGCGGCATTCCGTACTCCATGGCCCGGAGAAAGTCCTCGTCGAGCCGCATCGCCTCGTCGTCACCGCGGGCGGCCAGCGCCGCCTGGGCCGTCAGCCGCTCCCGCTGCACCACCGGGTCCACCAGCTCGGAGTACGCCGTGGCCAGCTCGAAGCCGAGCACGTACAGGTCCCACTTCTCGGCCAGGCCGGGCTCGGACCGGTGGGCCCGGGTGAGCGGGCTGGTCTCCTCCGGGTAGTCGCGCACGAAGGTCGGCTCCTGCAGGCCCGGCACCACCAGTTCCTCGAAGAGTTCCTCGGCCAGCTTGCCCGGCCCCCACTTCGGATCCACGGAGAGACCGACCTTCTCCGCGTACTCCACCAGCCGGGCCCGGTCGGTACGGACGGTGACCTCCTCACCGAGCGCTTCGGAAAGAACTCCGAACAGCGAGACCGAGCGCCACTGGCCGCCCAGGTCGAACTCCCGGCCGTCGGCATGCGTCACCGTGGTCGAGCCGGCGACCGCGACCGCCGCCCCCTGCACCAGATTCCGGGTCAGCTCGGCCATGGTGTCGTAGTCGCCGTACGCCTCGTACGCCTCGAGCATGGCGAACTCGGGCGAGTGCGAAGAGTCGATGCCCTCATTACGGAAGTTGCGGTTGATCTCGAACACCCGGTCGACGCCACCGACCACCGCCCGCTTGAGAAACAGTTCCGGGGCGATTCGCAGATAGAGATCGGTGCTCAACGCATTGCTGTGCGTCACGAATGGTCGGGCCGCCGCGCCCCCGTGCAGGAGCTGGAGCATCGGGGTCTCCACCTCCACGAAGTCCCGCCCGTGCAGGTTGTCCCGGAGGCTGCGCACGGCCGCCGCCCGGGTGCGTACCATCTGCCGCGCCTGCGGTCGGACGACCAGGTCGACGTACCGCTGCCGGACCCGGGCCTCCTCGCTGAGCGGCTTGTGCGCGACCGGCAGCGGGCGCAGCGCCTTGGCGGTGACCGCCCAGCTCTCGACCAGCACGGACAGCTCGCCGCGCCGGCTGGTGATCACCTCACCGGTGACCCCCACGTGGTCCCCCAGGTCGACCAGGCGCTTCCAGTCCTCCAGCCGGTCCGCGCCGACCCGGTCCAGCGAGAGCATGGCCTGAAGTTCGGTACCGTCACCGTCACGCAGGGTGGCGAAGCAGAGCTTGCCGGTGTTCCGGACGAAGATCACCCGGCCGGTGACCGAGACGGTGTCCCCGGTCGCGGTGTCGGTCGGCAGCTCCGCGTACCGCTCCCGGACGGCGGCCAGGGTGGTGGTCCGGGGGTAACCCACCGGGTACGGCTCCATCCCGTCGGCGAGCAGCCGGTCACGCTTCTCCCGGCGGACCTTCATCTGCTCGGGAAGGTCGTCGGCGGGATCCATCGGCACGGTGTTCTGCTCGGTCACGGCATGCTTCCTCAGCGGGAGAAATCGGGTGGGTTCACGGCAGAGCGTACTCAAGCCCGCGCGCGGCCAGCACTCGATAACCTGCCCGGCATGACCGACCCCACTCAGGCCCTCTCGTTCGGCTCGGCAGCGGAGGAATACGACAGGTACCGCCCCACGTACCCCGCCGACGCGGTCACCTGGGCGGTCGACGCCCCACCACCGGCCCGGATCGTCGAGCTCGGGGCGGGCACCGGACTGCTCACCAGGGCCGTGCTGGCGCTCGGCCACCACGTCGTACCGGTCGAGCCGGACGAGGCGATGCGGGCACGACTGGCCGCCGCGACGCCCGGGACGAGGGCGTACGCTGCTCGACCGCCACCCGGACCTGGCCGGTCGGGAGCGCGTCGTCCTGCCGTACCGGACGTTGGTCATCCGTGCCCGGCGGACCTGACACCCGCCGACCCGGCTCCGGCGATGCGCCTCAGAGATTGCGGTCGTAGACCAGGCGCAGGCCGATCAGGGTGATCATCGGCTCGTGGTGGGTGATGGTCCGGCACTCGTTGATCACCAGGGCGGCCAGGCCCCCGGTGGCGATCACCGCCCTCACCTCGCCCAACTCCTCGATCATCCGCTCCACGATCCGGTCCACCTGCCCGGCGAAGCCGAAGTACAGGCCGGACTGGAGGCACTCCACGGTGTTCTTGCCGATCACCGACCGGGGCTTGGCCGCCTCGACCTTGCGGAGCTGGGCGGCGCGGGCGGCCAGCGCGTCGAAGGAGATCTCGATGCCCGGCGCGAACGCCCCACCGAGGAACTCGCCCCGGGAGCTGATCACGTCGAAGTTGGTGGTGGTGCCGAAGTCGACCACGATCGACGGGCCGCCGTACAGGGTGTGCGCGGCCAGCGTGTTCACCACCCGGTCCGCGCCGACCTCCTTCGGGTTGTCGATCGCCAACTGCACGCCGGTCCGTACCCCCGGCTCGACGATCACGCTGGGCAGGTCACCGTAGTAGCGGGCCAGCATGGTACGCAGCGAGCGCAGCGCGGCCGGCACGGTGGAACAGGCGGCCACCCCGGTGATCTCCACCGCGTCGCCGGCGAGCAGCCCCCGGAACATCAGGCCCAACTCGTCGGCGGTCGAGCGGGCGTCGGTCTTGACCCGCCAGGAGTGCACCAGCTTGTCGCCGTCGAAGGTCGCCAGCACGGTGTTGGTGTTTCCGATGTCGATGCAGAGCAGCACGCACGCAGCCTAGACGCTGCCGCTCAACGGGTACGCAGGTCGAGTGCGACGTCCAGGATCGGCGAGGAGTGGGTCAACGCGCCCACCGACAGGTAGTCGACGCCGGTCGACGCGTACTCGGCCGCCACGTCCAGGGTCAGCCCGCCGGTCGCCTCCAGCTCGGCCCGGTCCCCCACCGCGGCCACCACCTCGGTCAGCGTCGCCGGGGTCATGTTGTCCAGCAGCAGGAAGTCCGCGCCGGCCGCCACCGCCTCCTCCGCCTCGGCCAGGGTGTCCACCTCCACCTGTACCGCCACCTCGGGGAACGCCTCCCGGACCCGGCGGTAGGCGGCGGCGATCCCGCCGGCCGCGAACTTGTGGTTGTCCTTGATCATGGCGACGTCGTACAGGCCCATCCGCTTGTTGGTGCCGCCCCCGGCCCGGACCGCGTACTTCTCCAGGATCCGCAGGCCGGGCGTGGTCTTGCGGGTGTCCAACACCATCGCCTTCGTGCCGGCCAGCTCGTCCGCCCAGGCCCGGGTGTGGGTCGCCACCCCGGACATCCGGCTGAGCAGGTTCAGCGCCGTCCGCTCGGCGGTCAGCAGCAGCCGGGTCGGGCCGGTCACCGTCGCCAGCACCTCACCCCGGGCCACCCGCGCGCCGTCCACCGCGACCAGCGACACCTCGACCGTACGGCCGTCGCCGGTCAGCACGCCGACCAGCTCGAACACCGCGGCGGCGACGGCCAGCCCGGCCACCACCCCGTCCGCCCGGGCCACCACGTCAGCGGTGTCGGTCTGCCCGGCCGGGATGGTGGCGACGCTGGTGACGTCCCGGAACTCCGGCCCGAGGTCCTCCCGCAGCGCGGTCTCGATGATCCGCCGGACCTCGGCCGGGTCGAGACCGGCCTCCCGCAGCATCCGTTGCGTCGACTGCCTCACCACAGCTCCTCGCTTCGCGACTGCATGTTCACACCGGAGGCTTCACGCCCCGGGTCGTACCGGGACCGGCCGCACGCTCACGCCGGCACCGTCCACCGCTGCGTCAGCCGGCCGTCCGGCCCGACCGCACCGACCAGGTGGCCGCGCCACGCCTCGTCGGCCGTCGGGAAGTCCTCCCGCCAGTGGCAGCCCCGGGTCTCCCGGCGGGCGTACCCGGCGGCGACCAGCGTCGACGCCACGGTCAGCAGGTTCGTCGCCTCCCAGCTCGCCGTCCGGGGCAGCCCCCGCCCGGTGCCCAGCTCGCTCAGGATCCGGGCGGTGTCGGCCAGCGTCGCCGCCGACCGGAGCACCCCCGCGCCCCGGGTCATCGCCCGTTGCAGCACCGGCGTCGCCTCCGGCGGCAGCACCCAGCCGCCCCCACCGACCCACGCGCCGGTCGGCGCGGGCTGCGCCTGTCCGGGCAGGCCCCGGGCGATGTCCTCGGCGATCCGGCGGGAGAACACCAGCCCCTCCAGCAGCGAGTTGGAGGCGAGCCGGTTGGCGCCGTGCACGCCGGTGCAGGCCACCTCGCCGCAGGCGTACAGGCCGGGGATGGAGGTCTGGCCGCGCAGGTCGGTACGGACCCCGCCGGAGGCGTAGTGGGCGGCCGGGGCGACCGGGATCAGGTCGGTCGCCGGGTCCACCCCGATCGCCAGGCAGGACGCCACGATGGTCGGGAAGCGCCGGGCCAGGTGCTCGCCGCCCAGATGCCGGGCGTCGAGGAAGACGTGGTCCGCGCCGGTGGCCAGCAGCACCCGGTGGATGCCCTTGGCGACCACGTCCCGGGGGGCCAGCTCGGCCAGCTCGTGCTGCCCGACCATGAACCGCTTGCCGTCGCCGTCCACCAGGTACGCGCCCTCGCCGCGCAGCGCCTCGGAGACCAGCGGCTGCTGGGCGTGGCCGGCACCGGGAACCCGGGCGGGCTCCGGCACGATCAACGCGGTCGGGTGGAACTGGACGAACTCCACGTCGGTGACGGCCGCGCCGGCCCGCATCGCCAGCGCCACCCCGTCGCCGGTCGAGACGGCCGGGTTGGTGGTCGCCGAGAAGATCTGCCCCATCCCGCCGGTGGCCAGCACGACCGCGCGGGCCAGCAGCGCACCCACCCCGTCCTCGCTGCCCTCGCCGAGCACGTGCAGGGTGATGCCGCAGGCCGGGCCGAGGCCGCCGGGGCCGTCCCCGGGAGCGCGGAGCAGGTCCAGCACCAGGGCGTGCTCGACCAGCCGGATCCACGGGTCGCGGCGGACCGCGGCGTGCAGGGCACGCTGCACCTCCGCGCCGGTGGCGTCCCCGCCGGCGTGCACGATCCGGTCCGCCCGGTGCCCGCCCTCCCGGGTGAGCATCAGCGAGCCGTCCGGGTGCCGGTCGAACTCGGCCCCGATCCGCATCAGCTCGCGCAGCCGGGCCGGCCCCTCCTCGACCAGCACCCGCACCGCCGCCGGGTCGCAGAGACCCACCCCGGCCACCTCGGTGTCGTACGCGTGCGCGGCCGGGGTGTCCGCCGGGTCGAGGACCGCGGCGATGCCGCCCTGCGCCCAGCGGGTCGAACCCTCGTCGATGTTGACCTTGGTGACCACGGTGACGTGCAGCCCCGCCTCACGCAGATGCAGGGCGGCGGTCAGGCCGGCGACCCCGGACCCGACCACGATCACGTCGGTGGTCTCCACCCAACCGGGCGCGGGGGCGGCCAGCAGGTCGGGGAGTCGGGGCAGCTCGACGGTCGACAGCTCCATGGGCACAGTCAACCGCGCCGGGGCACACCGCGCAGCGGCGGGGCCGAACCGAGTGGCGCGGGTGACGCTGGTGTACCGACTGACGCCTCCGTGCCGGGGGCGACGCACCGACTCAGCGGGCGCGGACCGACTCAGCGGGCGCGGAGTACCGGCGGACGCGTCGACTCAGCGGGCGCGGACCGGCGGGCGCGGACCGGCTCAGCGGGCGCGGACCGGGAGGGCGGTCGGGCCGGCGCCCTTGAGCGAGCGGGTCACCGTACGGTCGCTGAGCCAGAGGTGGCAGCGGACCCCCCGGTCGCCCACCTTCCAGCGGGCCGGACCGGGTGGGCGGACCACCACGTCGGCGCGGAACCGCAGGTCGTCGTCGACCGGCAGGCCGGCGTACCGGGCCAGGACCGACCGGCAGCCGGTGTAGACCGGGGCCCAGTCGGCGGCCTTGGCCGGGTACGGCCGGTCCGGGGCCTTCCACACCCCGACGAACTCGGCGTTGTGCGCCCTGGCACAGTCGACCGGGGTGAGCCGTTGCACGCCCAGTTGCCGGCCGGTACGCGCGTCCTGGCAGCCCAGCCGCAGCGGTGACGGCCCCTTCAGCGCGTCCCGCAGGCTGCCGGTCCGCAGCACCGTACGGGCCGCCGACTCGACGGTGTCCAGCTCGGTCAGGTCGCAGCGGTACCAGCGGGCCCCGGACGCCCAGCCCACCGTCGACGGCAGCGCCACCCCGAGGCGCAGCCGGCCGGCCCGCCACTCGTCCCCCACGTACGCCGACGCCCGGGTGTCGCAGTCGGCGAAGGCGGCCCGCATCGCCGCCGAGTCGATGGCCGGTGGCGCGGTGACCGTGGCGGGGAACGTACCCACGTGGGCCGTCTCGAGCCGGTGCGGGACGGCGCAGTCCACCGGCGCGAAGGCGGTCAGGGCGAGCCGGTCGGTGAAGTCGGCCACCTGGCAGACCCCGGCGGGCGGGACGAACGGCCCCGGTGCCGCCATCGGCTTCCAGTCGTCGGTCAGGTCGCCGTCGAACCCGTCGGAGCCGGCGCAGCCGGTCAGGGCCAGCAGGGCCACCGCCACCGCCGCCAGGCTCCTGCTCGCACGGCGCATCGCGGCCTCCCCCAGCCAACGGCCGTCGCCCGACGGCGCGCGGTAAGGGTAACCAGAAATGACCCTCCGGTAACAGACCGGATGCGCGGGCGGCAACCGGACACCGCGCCAGCTAGCCGACTGCGACGGCGTCCCCGCGGACCGGGTCGCCGACCATGCCGGGAGCCACCCCGGCCGGGTCCGTGCCCAGCTCGATCACCCGGTTGTCGGCGTCCACGTGCACCACCCGGGGCCGGTACGTCCGGGCCTCGGCGTCGTCCATCTGCCCGTACGAGATGAGGATGACCAGGTCACCGGGGTGCACCAGGTGGGCGGCGGCCCCGTTGATGCCGATCACGCCGCTGCCCCGCGCGCCCGGGATCACGTACGTCTCCAGCCGTGCCCCGTTGGTGATGTCCACGATCGCCACCTGCTCACCGGGGAGCAGGTCGGCGGCGTCGAGGAGATCCTGGTCGACGGTGACCGAGCCGACGTAGTGCAGGTCGGCCTGGGTCACCGTGGCCCGGTGGATCTTCGACTTGAGCATGGTGCGGTACATCGGATCGCTACCTCTCGCGGTTCGGGTCCGGGCCGGCCCACCCGGGTGGGGTGGTCACCGGGGACCGAGCCAGATCTCCATGTTGTCGATCAGTCGGGTGGTGCCGACCCGGGCCGCGACCAGCAGCCGGGCCGGCCCCCGCTCCGGGCCGGGTTCCAGGTCGGGGTCGGCGAGCACCAGGTAGTCCAGCTCCGCGGCGCCCTTGCTCGCCACGTCGAAGCCCAGGTTGGCGGCGACCAGTACGCCCTCCGGGGTCCCACCGTCGCCGGTGGCGGCGGCACCGGCCCGCAGCGCGGCCGACAGGGCCAGCGCGGCCTTTCGCTCGGCGGGGGACAGGTAACGGTTGCGGCTGGACAGGGCCAGTCCGTCCGGCTCCCGGACGGTCGGCACGCCGACGATGCGGACCGGCACCGCCAGGTCGCGCACCATCCGGCGGACCAGGGTGAGCTGCTGGTAGTCCTTCTCGCCGAAGAACGCCAGGTCGGCCCGGGTCAGGTTGAGCAGTTTGAGGACCACGGTGAGCACCCCGTGGAAGAAACCCGGCCGGCTGGCCCCCTCGAACTCGGCACCGAGCGGGCCCGGGTCGAGGCGGACCGCCTGTTCGCCGTCCGGGTACATCTCGTTCACCGTCGGGGCGAAGACCAGGTCGGCACCGGCCCGCCGGCAGATCTCCAGGTCCGCGTCGAGGGTGCGCGGGTACCGGTCGAAGTCCTCGTGGGGGCCGAACTGCAACGGGTTGACGAAGATCGTCACCAGGACGTGGTCGGACTGGTCCCGGGCGACGCGCAGCAACGCCTCGTGTCCCTCGTGCAGCGCGCCCATGGTCATCACCACCCCGACCGTGCCGGTCAGCGCGGCCCGCGCCTTCGCGAGGTCGTCGCGGGTGTGCAGTACCTCGGTCATGCCATCGCCTCCCGATGCGTGCCGCCCAGCACCCCGAGCAGCGACTCGGCGTCGGCCGGACGCAACCGGCCGGCGGCGATCGCCCGGTCGGCGGTGCGCCGGGCCAGGGCCAGGTACGCCTCGACCGAGTCGGGCGCGGTCGCGGTCAACCGGTCGAGGTGCCGTGCCACGGTGCCGGCGTCACCCCGGGACACCGGGCCGGTCAGCGCGTCGTCGCCGAGCCGCAGGGCATTGTCCAGGGCGGCCCGCAGCAGCGGGGCGAGCACCCGGTCCGGCTCGGCCACCCCGGCGTCACGCAGCCGGTCGGCCGCCTCGTTGACCAGGGTGACCAGGTGGTTCGCGCCGTGCGCCAGGGCCGCGTGGTAGAGCGGGCGGTCCGCCTCGGCGATCCACTCCGGCACCCCGCCGAGGTCCGCCACCAGCCGGGCGGCCAGGGCCCGCAGGTCCGTCGGGGCGGTCACGCCGTACGACACGCCGGGCAGCCGGTCCAGGTCGTCGGGCGTACCGGTGAAGGTCATCGCGGGGTGCAGCGCGAGCGGCCGGGCTCCCACGGCGGCGGCCGGGGCGAGCACGTCCAGCCCGTACGCCCCGGAGGTGTGCGCGACCACCTGGCCGGGCCGCAGCGCGCCGGCCTCGGCGAGCCCGGCCACCACGGCGGCGAGCGCGTCGTCCGGGACGGCCAGCAGGAGCAGGTCGGTGGCGGCCCGGCCGACCGCGACGGCGGAGCGGCGCTCGACGGCGGGCAGCAGCAGGGCGATCCGGGCGGTGGACGCGTCGGAGACGCCGGCGGCGGCGACCACCCGGTGCCCGGCGGCGGTGAGCGCAGCGCCCAGTACGGCACCGACCCGGCCGGCGCCGATCACGCCGACGGTGAGGGTGCGCGGGAAGGCTGGGGAGGTGCCCGCTCGACGGGCGGCCCCGTCGGGGGCGGCCGGACGCGGGCGCGGCGATGCGCTCATGTGATGATCCAGTCCTCGGTGATGGGGTACCGGTCAAGCGCAAGTATGCGCCGTGATCATCGACGCGCACAGGTGGGTGTGAAAACCTTCACCGGCACCGACGCCGGCACCGGCACCCGCGCCGGCACCGGCCGGGGACGCGCGGAAGGCGACCCCGGCCGGCGGGCCGAGCGGGCATCCGGCCGGGCGGGTCAGCGGACGGCGCGCAGGAAACCGGCGTCGAGGAACTTGAAGTTCGTCTCCGGCCGGGGCTCCCCGTCCCCGCCCGGGGTGACCGGGGTGTTCCCGCCGTCGTGCACCACCAGCAGCCCACCCGGGTACCCGGGCAGCGGGGTCGACACGGCCGCCGCACCGTCGCACTCCTGGGCCCCGTCCACCCGGCCGTCGACCACCGCGAACCGACCGGTCGGCCGGTTGGTCCGCCGGTCGTAGGTGTAGAAGGTGTCGTCACCCTGGCTGGAGACGACCAGGGTGCCGGTGAACCGGCCGGTCCGGTAGATGGTCAGCCCCTCCACGTCGGCGGCGATCCGGCCACCGAAGCCGGGGTCGGCCGAGTAGTCGACCACGCAGTCGTCCTCCTCCGGGTCGAAGGCCGCCGGGACGCCGTACTCGCGGGTGTGCTCCACCACCCGAGGGGCACCGGCGAACCGGCCGGCGCGCAGCGGAACCCGCCACAGCCCGACCGTCTCCTGGGCGAGGTACACGGTGCCGGTGGCCGGGTCGACCACCGTCCCCTCGACCTGCGGCCCGTCGCCCGGGTCGGCGCACGGCGACCAGGTACCGCCGTCCGGCAGGGTGAACACCGAGGGCAGGGTCAGCCGGTCCACCGGCAGGTAGGAGATCCGGTCCCTCTCGGCCACGATCTCGAACACCCCCACCTCCGGGGTGCTCCGGCGGCTCACCACCGCGTACGCGGTGCCGTCCCCGGCGGTGAAGGTGCCCAGCCCGTACGCGGTGCGCTGCTCGTTGACCTCGGCCTGGTCGGCGCTGAACGCGTACGGCACGTCGGCCGCCGTGACGTCGGTGAGCAGCCGGGTCACCGGGTCGATCCGGTAGAACCGCAGCTGGTCCCGGCCCCGGTCGGTGACCACGGCCAGGTCCACCGGCCGCCCGCCGAGGCGGAAGCCGGTGACCAGGTCGACGTTGTTGAACCGGCCCGACTCGTCGTCCGGGCCGGGCGCGGGCGGGGTGGGGATCGCCTGCCGTTCCCGGGCGGCCAGGTCGTAGACCCGCAGGCCGCCGTTCTTGGCGGTGGCGACGACCAGGCTGCCGGCCCGGTCGGTGGGGTGCACCCAGATCGCCGGGTCGTCGGCGTCGGCGTCCCCGCCGGCCTCGTCGTCGAAGAGGGACGGCGTCTCGACCGAGGCGCGGACGGAGGTGGGGGAACCGGCCGGCCCGTGCACCGGCTCGGCAGGCTTGGCAGGCTTGGCGGGGTGGGACGCGGCCGGCGCGGCGGTCACCGCGCTACCGGCCACCAGCAGCGGAAGCACCGCCACGGCGGGGATCAGGAGTCGTCGCATACCGGCTGACCGTAGGGTCGGCACGGTGACGCGAGCTGAACCCGGGATGAACTGATGGCCGTCGGTTGGCGGACGGCGATGACCAGGGCCCTGTACGGTCCCGGCGGCTTCTTCGTGACCGGGGCCGGCCCGGCCGCCCACTTCCGGACCAGCGTGCACGCCTCCCCGGTGTTCGGCGCGGCGCTGCTGCGCCTGGTCGAACAGGTCGACGCCGCGCTCGGCCACCCCGACCGGCTGGACGTGGTGGACGTCGGCGCGGGTCGGGGCGAGCTGCTCACCACCCTGGCCCGGCTGGTCGCGCGGTCGCCGGCCGTCAGCCGCCGCGCCGACCCGACCGCACCACCCGACGGCCGGCCGGCGGCCCTGCTCGACCGGCTCCGGTTGACCGGGGTGGAACTGGCACCCCGCCCCCCGGACCTGCCCGCGCCGATCGGCTGGCGGGACCGGCTGCCGGAACCGGTCACCGGGCTGCTGCTCGCCACCGAGTGGCTGGACAACGTACCGCTGGACGTGGCGGTGGCCGGCGGGGACGGCTGGCGGACCGTCCTGGTCGATCCGGCCGGGCACGAGTCGGTGGGTGGGCCGGTCGACCCGGCCGACGCCGCATGGCTCGACGCCTGGTGGCCGGGGCCGGTGCCGGGCGGCCGGGCCGAGATCGGCCGGCCCCGGGACCTCGCCTGGGCGGACGCGGTCCGGGCCGTCGACCGGGGGCTGGCGCTGGCGGTGGACTACGGGCACCTACGGGCCAGCCGGCCGGTCGACGGGACGCTGACCGGCTACCGCAACGGCCGACAGGTGCCGCCGGTGCCGGACGGCTCCTGCGACCTCACCGCGCACGTGGCGGTGGACGCGGTCGCCGCTGCCGGTGACCCGGCCACCGGTACGTCGTACGCGCTGCTTCCGCAGCGGGACGCGCTGCGGCTGCTCGGGGCGGACGGCGGGCGACCGCCGCTGGCGTTGGCCGGCACCGACCCCGCCGGTTACCTGCGGGCGCTCGCCACCGCGTCGGCGGTCACCGAACTGACCGACCCGGCCGGGCTCGGCGGACACTGGTGGCTGGTGCAACCGGTGGGCGTCCCGTTGCCGTTCGCGACCCCCACCGACCCCACCCGGGTCGGTCCCGGGTGACCGGCCCCGGCCCGGTCGGCCGCCCTCCCGCTCAGTCCAGGTTCACCAGCTCGGAGCGGCGGTAGCGCAGGGCCGCCGGCACCGCCGCGTCGACCGCGCGGACCGCCGCCTCCGCCCCCTTGAACAGCTCCGGATCCACCGGTACCTGGCAGCCGTGCAGCCCGAAGACGGTCCGTCCGGCACCGTCCTCCTCGACCCCCACCACCTCCGAGAACCGGATCCGGTGCACGTCACCGTCCGGGTCGCGCAGCGCCACCCCGTCGTCGGTCAGGATCAGGCGCAGACCCCGCGCATCCTTCGTCAGCACCTTCGCCAGCAGCGGCGGCCGGAAGACCCGACCGGTCGGTTCCTGCCGGTCCCGGCGGCAGCCCCCCTCGGCCAGCCCGGGCAGGTCGGGTGCCACCCCGCAGGGCACCACCAGCTGGGCGGTGGACAGCGCCTCCCGGAACGCCGCCCGGACCTCCTCCGGGGTCACCCGGGACCGCTGCGCCAGCCGGGTCGCCGGATCCTGGTACGCCATGCCGAACAGCTCGCGGACCGCCGCGTCCAGCAGTTCCGGCTCCACCGCGCGCGGGTCGTCCGCCAGTTCCCGGGCCGCCTCGCAGCGGTCCGCCAGCTCGGCCCCGGTGGGCCCCTCGTCGGCCATCCGCCGCAGCTCCGTCCAGAGCAGCCCGGCCACCTCGGCCTCCTGCCCCTCCCGGGCGTCGACGGTGAGCGTGAAGATCCGCCGGTCCCGGTCGAGCGGGACGACGTCGCCGCCGACCTCGTAGCTGAGGCCGTGGGTGTGCCGGGCGATCTGTTCCAGCCGCTCGGAGAGCACCTCCATGCCCTGCGCCCAGACCGGCCCACCGGTACCGAGCAGCGACACCCCCACCTCGGCGACCACATGCTCGAACCACACCGGCCCCGCCGTCGGCATTGGCTCCGGCAGCAGGTGCTCCGGTCGGGGCCCCGGCGGCAACGGCAGACGCAGGTCGGCCGGGGGCGGACCGGTCAGTACCAGCGCCGCGTTCCCGGCCACGAAGAACCGGGCCGCGTGCGCCCGGACCTGCTCGGCGGAGAGCCGGTCGTAGCCCGGTCCGGCCCAGGGGGCCAACCCGGCGCCCTGGACGCCGAGCCGCTGGCTGTACAGCGCCGCGCTGGTCGGGTCGGTGTAGTTCCCGCCCTCGGCGGTCAACACCCCGGCCTCCTTGTCGATCCGGTCGGTCGGCAGGTCGGCCAGGGTCCGGCAGACCCCGTCGAGGAAGGTGACGACCTGGTCCGGGCGGCCGGTGGCGGTGAAGATGGTCACGTCCAGGTCCACCGAGGCGTTCCGGTCGTGGTGCACCCGGGGCAGCGAACCCATCGTCAGGTGCTCCACCAGGTGGGTGATGCCGATGGTCCGGAACGTCTCGTCCCGGCCGCCGCAGCCGAACAGCAGGGCGGCGGTCAGCGGCTCCGGACCCCGGGCCCAGAACACCGGTACCCCGTCGATCAGCACACGCTCCATGGAGCGGGATGCTACGACCGCGATCATGGGCCGGGCACCGGCCGTCCGGTTGGGACGCACCGCCCGCGACGGCACCGGACGCCGTGGCACGATGGCGGGCATGACCACCGACGCCGGGAGCCTGCGCGAGCTGACCGTCGGCACCGGAGCCGGGCTGGACACCGCCGACATGGTGCTCAACATCGGCCCGCAGCACCCGTCCACGCACGGGGTGCTCCGGCTCAAGCTGGTACTCGACGGCGAACGGGTGGTCGCCTGCGAGCCGATCGTCGGGTACATGCACCGGGGCGCGGAGAAACTCTTCGAGGTCCGCGACTACCGGCAGATCATCGTGCTCGCCAACCGGCACGACTGGCTGTCGGCGTTCTCCAACGAGCTGGGCGTGGTGCTGGCCGTCGAACGGCTGATGGGGTTGGAGGTGCCGGAGCGGGCGGTCTGGCTGCGGACCGCGCTGGCCGAGCTGAACCGGGCGCTCAACCACCTGATGTTCCTCGGCTCGTACCCGCTGGAGATCGGCGCGATCACCCCGATGTTCTACGCGTTCCGGGAACGGGAGACCCTCCAGGCGGTCATGGAGGAGGTCTCCGGCGGCCGGATCCACTACATGTTCAACCGGGTCGGCGGGCTCAAGGAGGAGGTGCCGGCCGGCTGGACCGGCCGGGCCCGCGCCGCCATCGGCCAGGTCCGCCGGGGCCTGCCCGACCTGGACGACCTGATCCGCCGCAACGAGATCTTCCTGGCCCGTACCGTCGGGGTCGGGGTGCTCTCCGCCGCCGACGCCGCCGCGTTCGGCGCGTCCGGGCCGGTCGCCCGCGCCTCCGGCCTCGACCTGGACCTGCGCCGCGACGAGCCGTACCTCGCCTACGGCGAACTGGACGTGCCGGTGGTCACCCGCGCCACCGGGGACTGCCACGCCCGGTTCGAGGTGCTGCTCGACCAGGTGTACGTCTCACTCGACCTCGCCGAGCAGTGCCTGGACCGGGTGGACCGGCTGACCGGGCCGGTCAACACCCGGCTGCCGAAGGTGGTCAAGGCCCCCGAGGGGCACACCTACGCCTGGACGGAGAACCCGCTCGGCATCAACGGCTACTACCTGGTCTCGCGGGGCGAGAAGACGCCGTGGCGGCTCAAGCTGCGCACCGCGTCGTACGCGAACGTGCAGGCGCTGTCCACCCTGCTCCCCGGCTGCCTGGTGCCCGACCTGATCGCCATCCTCGGTTCGATGTTCTTCGTGGTCGGCGACATCGACAAGTGACCCCCCGGCCGGCCCGGGTCACCGGGGTCACTGCCAGTGGTCCGGGGCGGAGCGGGAACCGTACTCGCGGGGTGGCCGGTCGTAGCCGTCCGGCCCGGTTTCCGGCGCGCGGCCCCGGCGGGGCGTGTCCGGCGTCGGCCAGTCGTCCGCCGGCGGTCGCTGCCGGGGCGCTCGGAACGCGTCCGGCACCGGCACCCCGCCCGGGGGCAGTGCGTGGTGCGGCTCCGGCCAGCGCCCGCCCCGGTCCGGGTAGCCGCCCGACCGGGGCCCTGCCCCGGGATCGGGATACGCCCGCCGGGCATCAGGCGGCTCGGGCCCGGGGTCCGGGTACGCCCGCCGGGGGTCCGGGTGCTCCCGTCGGGAACCGGGGTGTTCCCGCCGGGGGTCCGGGTGCTCCCGCCGGGGCTCGCCGCGCCGGACCGTAGCCCACCGGTCCTCCATCCGCAGTTCGGTCCCGGCCCCGTCGGCGTGCAGTGCGGCACGCCGCTCGCCCATCCGTACCTCCCGGCCGTGCTCGTCGTCCCGTACCGCGGCCCAGCGGTCCCCGGCCCGGACGTCGGACCAGTGATCCGCCCCGGCCCCCTCCGCCGGGTACGGCCGATCCCGGTCCGAACGCTCGGCGGGCCCCTCCCAGGCCCGGTCGTCCGGCCGTTCCCAACCGCGGTCGTCCGGCCCCTCCCAGCCGCGGTCGGCGCTCTCCCGGCTACGTCCCGACCGGGGTCTCTCCTGCCGGGGTGCCGGCCCGTCCCACCGGTCGTCGGCAGGCCCCGACCATGGCTGCTCCTCGGGCGGCGGCGTGGGGGTCCACCGGCCGTACACGTTCCCGGGCACCGGGTCAGGGCCGGAACCGTCCACGATGGTGTGCCGGGTGGTCACGTGCACGGTCTCGGTGTGCCGCACCACGCCGACCGGACGGGACGTCTCCGGCCCGTGGCCGGCGCCGGGCCCGTCGGGCCGGGGCACGCCGTACACCCCGGGCGCCGGCCGCTCGGCGGCGTACCGGGCGGCCGGTCGGGTCCGGCGGGCGGCCGGTTCCTCGTCGTCGGACCGGTGGCCGGGGTAGTCGTCGGGCCGCTGGCCGGGGTAGTCGTCGGAGCGGTACCCGTCCCACTGGTCCTGGGCCCGGCGGGCGCGGTACCGGTCCGGCTCGTCGTCGTGGTGCCGGCGGGCGTACGGGTCGGGCTCGTCCTCGTGCCGCCGGCGCGCCCGGTACCGGTCGGGTTCCTCCTCGTCCGGCCGGCGGGCGTCGTCGTCCCGGTCCTCGTCCGGCTCGGGACGTCGCCGGCGTCCACCCTCGGCTGCGGTCGACCGGCGACGACCGGCAGCGGCCTCGTCCGTCCGGCGGCGTCCGGCAGCGGCCTCGTCCGTCCGGCGGCGTCCGGCAGCGGTCTCGTCCGTCCGGCGGCGTCCGCCGGTCGGCTCGTCCGTCGCGCTGTCCGCCGACTCCTCCGGCCAGCCGCGACCGCCTCCGGGCCCGACCGCCCGGTACGGCTCCGGCTCGTCGGTACGCCCGGACACCGCGCCCGCCGCGCCGGGTACCGCCACCCGCGCCCGTCCCGGACCGGCCCGCTCGGCACCGGGCACCGGACCAGCGCCTTCCGGGCCGGACACCGACCCGGCGTGTTCGGGGCCGGACATCGAGGCGGTCCGCTCGGTACCAGACCTCGGAGTGGTCCGCCCGGTACCGGACAGCGGCCCGGCCCCCGCGCCGCCCGGTACCGGTTCGGCACCCGGAACGGACGCGCTCCCCCCGGTCCTCCGGGGCACCGACGCCACCGCCTCCGGGGCCCGGTACGCCTGCTCGGCGACCTGGTGCCCGGATCGGGCCACCACCGCGATCTCGGCGCGCAACTCGTCGACCTCGTCGTAGAGCTGCCGAACGGCGGCACCGTCGTCGGGGCGCAGGGCGACCGACAGGCCGATCGCCACCACGGAACCGAGGGCGAGCACGGCGGCCACCCGCAGGGTGCCGTTACCGTCGGCCACCAGCAGCAACAACGCCGCGATCACGGCGAGCGCCACACCGACCCAGAACAGCAGGGGCAGTCGCGGCAGGCCGCGCTTGTCATCGGGGAGCACCGGAGCGGGCATGGGTGTGCAGCCTACCGAGCGTCCCTGGGACGAAAAAGGCCGACGGTGCCCGAAACCGGGCACCGTCGGCACAACGGCACGGATCAGCACGCCGATCCGGCGGTCACCCGCTGCGGCGACCCGCGCCGGACTCAGTTGACGGCGAGCGCCGCGTCCGAGCTGAACACCAGGCCCACGCTGGCGGTACCGGTCTTCAGGGCGTTCTTGGTCTGCGGGCCACCGGCGTCCAGCGAGCTGAACGAACCGGCCTTGAAGTCGTAGACCTCGACCAGACCGGCCTGGCACTTCGGCCGCTGCGGGCACTCCGGCGGTCCGGCCAGCACGGTGGCCGACCCGGAGCACTTCTCGGCGAGCTGGGTGAGGGTCGTCACGCCGTACTTGTCGGAGAAGGCCTTGGTGACGGCGAAGGCGTTCTGGTCCTGGGCGGCCGAGGGCGCGCCGAAGGCGAGCCCGGCCTTCTCACCGGCGGCGGTGAGCGCGGCGACCGTCTTGTCCAGGTCCGGCGAGGAGACCGGCTGGGCGTTCTGCCCGTTGGCCTTGTTGTTGAGGAACTCCGCCAGGGTGGCCGCGTACTCCGGGACCACCTGGATCTCGCCCTTCTCCAGGGCCGGCTCGTACAGTTCGCGGCTGCCGATCTGCTGCACCTTGACCTCGTACCCGGCAGCGGTGAGCACGATCGCGTACAGCTCGCCGAGGGTCTGGTTCTCGCTGAAGTTGGCCGCCCCGACCACGAGGGGGCCGCCCGGCCCCTTGGCGATGCCGTCGGTGAGGCCGTTCGCGGCGGCGAACTCCTCGGCGGCGACCTTCGGGGTCTTGCGGTCCACGTCGACGGCCTTGTTGAGCGCGATCAGCTTCGGCGTGTCGAGCGCGGCGGAAACCTTGTCGAGCGCGGCGACGAGCTGCGGGTTCGCCGCCTTCGCGTTGATCGCCGGGATGATGTTGTCGGTGTTCTGGAGCTTCTTGTCGTCGTCCAGGACGACGAGCTGGTCGCCGGCGACCGGCGCGCAGCCGGCCCCCGAGGACGCCGCCTCCGGCGCGTCGGTGCCGGACGAGCCGGCGTCACCGCAGCCGGTGAGGAAACCAGCCGCGGCGAGGGCGCCCACCGCGCCGATCACCAATCGAGTACGTGCGCGCATCTGCCCGCCTCCCGTGTCCCGGCGCGACCCGTACGGGCCGGCCGCGTGTCCGACGGGCGATCGTTCGGCCGCCCGCTGTCCGCCGCGAATCTCGCGGGAATCCCACGAAACATCTTCGCGGAACCGACCGAGACTTTCTCGCGGAATATCCACGAAACATCTTCGGCCACGGGACCGACGGACTGGCAACTCGGAGCCCGGTTTGACGCCGGATCGTCACCGAGCGGCATCGGCTGACCGCCTTTCCGCGTACCGGAGAACGGCCGCACGACCGGGCAGAACCGGCGGCCGTACGGCCGGGCAGGGCCCCGGGCGGCTGCCGCCGGCTGGCCAGGGCCGGGCGGGAGTCGGCGGCCGGGCAGGGCCGGGGGGGTACGGGTGCCGGCCGGCTCAGCCGCCGGTCACGGCGCTCGCCGCACGGCGGGCGGCCCGGCGGCGGGCCCGGCGCAGCGGGCGCGGGGTGACCAGCCGCTCGACCACCGCCAGGACCAGTTCGACCAGGATCGCCAGCCCGGCCACGAGCAGCCCGCCGGCGAGGATCTGCCCGCCACCGGCCGCGATGTCCAACCCGAAGCCGGCTCGGATGATCTGCCCCAGCCCGCCGCCGTTGACGAACGAGGCCAGCGCCGCCGTGGCGACCACCTGGACGGCGGCGGTCCGGAAGCCGGCCGCCAGGTACGGCACCGCCAGTGGCAGTTCCACCCGCCGCAACACCTGCCAACCGGAGAACCCCATTCCCCGGGCGGCGTCCCGGGCCTCCGGGTCGGCCTGCCGGATCCCGGTGTACGCGTTCGCGAGCAGCGGCGGCACCGCGAAGACGGCCAGGGCGACCACCACCGACGGTTGACCGAACCCGAGGAAGGTCAGCGGGAGGATGGTCAGCAGGGCCAGCGTCGGCACGGCGAGCGTGACGTTCGACACGAGCACCACCAGGCCCCCGCCCCGGCCGGTGTGCCCCAGCCAGAGCCCCACCGGCCAGGCCAGCAGGCAGCCCAACGCGACCGCCGCCGCCGACATGGTCAGGTGTTCGGTCAGCCGGTCCAGGACGCCGCCCGGGTTGGTCCAGTTCAGCGGGTCGTTGAGCCAGACCACCGCCTGTTCGATCGCGCTCACCGGGGCCTCCCCGTCACGTTCACCGGAGCCTGCCCGATCGCACTCAGCCGGAGCCTCCTCCTCGTCGCGCTCACGGGAGCCTCCTTCGCAGCCAGGGGGTGAGCAGCCGGCCGACCCCGGCCAGCACCAGGTCGAGCAGCAGCGCCAGCAGCACGCAGAGCAGGGTGCCGGTCATGATCTGCGCCTTGTAGAAGTTGTTCTGGAAGCCGGCGAAGATGAGCTGGCCGAGCCCGCCCCGACCGACCACCACCCCCACCGTCACCAGCGCGACCGTGGAGACGGTGGCGAGCCGGAGCCCGGTGAGGATGCCGGGCAGCGCCAGCGGCAGCTCCACCCGCAGCAGCCGGCCCCAGCGCCCGTACCCCATGCCCTCGGCGGCCTCCCGGACCTCCGCCGGGACCTGGCTCAGCCCGGCCACCGCGTTCCGGACGATCACCAGCAGCGCGTACAGCGCCACCACGCTGAGTACGGTCACCGCCCCGATACCGAGGTACGGCGCGAGGAAGGCGAACAGCGCCAGGGACGGGATCGTGTACAGGACCCCGGTGAGTGCGAGAATCGGCCCGGTGAGGGACCGGTACCAGTGGGCCGCCACCGCCAACGGCAGGGCCACCAGCGCGGCGATCAGCACCGCGCGGGCGGTCAGCGAGGCGTGCTCCCCCACCGCGGCGATGATCGTGTCAGAGTTGTCCCGCACGTACTGCCAGGAGAACCACGGGTTACCCGGATCGGCCCGGTAGCTCAGGCGGAAGGACATGCGTGGACGTTACCCCGGATCCCGTTCCCGGTACGGCCGCCGGCAGCGGCCCGGCCGACCGGTCCGGCGCCTCGTCGATCACCCTGGAGGGCATCGGCAAGCGCTACCCGGACGGCACCGAGGCGGTACGTGACCTCAGCCTGGAGGTCCGTGCCGGCGAGCTGACCGTGTTGATCGGCCCGTCGGGCTGCGGAAAGTCCACCGTGCTGCGGATGATCAACCGGCTGGTCGAGCCGACCTCCGGTCGGATCCTGCTCGGCGACGACGACGTCACCCGGGTCGACCCGGTGCGGCTGCGCCGCCGGATCGGCTACGTCATCCAGAACGTCGGTCTCTTCCCGCACCAGACCGTACGGGCCAACGTCGGCACCGTGCCCCGGCTGCTGGGCTGGTCGAAGGAGCGCAGCAGCCGCCGGGTGGACGAGTTGCTGGAACTGGTCGGGCTGGACCCGGCCCAGTTCGGCCGCCGCTACCCGCACGAACTCTCCGGAGGGCAGCGGCAGCGGGTCGGGGTGGCCCGGGCGCTCGCCGCCGACCCGGTGGTGCTGCTGATGGACGAGCCGTTCTCGGCCGTCGACCCGATCGTGCGGACCCGGCTCCAGGAGGAGTTCCTCCGCCTCCAGGCCGAGATGCGCAAGACGATCGTGCTGGTCACCCACGACCTGGACGAGGCGGTCCGGCTCGGTGACCGGATCGCGGTGCTCTCCGAGGGCGGCAAACTGGAGCAGTACGACCCGCCCGCCCGGCTGTTGGGCGCGCCGGCCTCGGACTTCGTCCGCGAGTTCGTCGGGGCCGACCGGGGCATCCGTCGGCTGGCCGTCACCCCGGTCACCCGGGAGACCCTGCAACCGCTGCCCGCCGACCTGTCCGGGCTGCCCCGGGTCCGGTTGGGCGGCTCGGCGTACGACGCGCTGGCCGCCCTGCTGGGCGCGTCCGCCGACCGGGCGGTGGTGGTGGACGACGACGGCCCGGTCGGCGCCCTGACCCGGCAGCAACTGCTCGACCTGGGTCAACAGCCGGTCCCCTGACCGGGGCTGATGTCGGGGCCGGTGCCGGTCCCCTGGCCGGGGCCGGTGCTGGTCCCCTGACCGTGACCGGGCCGGTCCCCTGGCCGGGGCCGGGCGGCCGTCCGGCGTGTCCGGCCGGGCGGGGTCGCAGCACCGGACGGCTCAGGCCCGGCCGCCGAGACTCGCGATGCCGACGACCCAGCCGGCGAAGAACCCGTACCCGGCCCCGGTGCCGGCCGCCTGGAAGGCCGCGAACAGCGACGGGTCGTCGCCGAACAGGGTGGCGAGCACGGCCGCGAACCCGGCCGCGAAGACGTACGCCCCCCAGCCGGAGAAGAACTGGCTGAGCAGGCCGCTCGCCGGGGCGGACTGGGGACCGGGCAGCAGGTAGAGCAGCACCCCGGTCAGCACGATCAGCAGCAGGGCGCGCAGCCCGTCGGTGAACAACGTCTCCAGCGGGGCGGACGAGTCGAGCCGCCAGGTCGGCCAGGCGAGCAGGCGGAGGAACCAGCCGCCCGCCGAGTTCGGGTCGGTGCTCCGCTCGGCCCACCGGGCGTACCCGGAACTGCCGCAGACGGCGACCAGGACCAGCGCGGCGAGCGTACCGGTCCCGGTCGCGGTGCTGCGACGGCGGTCGACTCCGGCCCGGCTGGTCAGCGGCATGCCGCGACCAGTTCCCAGCCACCTCGGACGGGCAAACCTGCCGGCGGTGCGCTTCACCGGGGGTGTCGGCTCAGTGCTTCATCAGGTAGTCGATGAAGGCCGCCCGCAGCAGCGGAGCGGTCTCCTCGTAACCGTGCCCGGTCAGCTCCCGCCACAGCGCCGCCGCCTCGTCGATGGTCGGCCCGACCGAGTTGGGCGCGCCGTCCAGGGCCGCCGCCTCGTCGGCGTTGGGCAGGTGCCGCAGCACCGACCAGAAGAAGCGCACGTCATGACGCTCCCTGGCCAGCGCGAACGCCTGCTGCCGGAGTTCCTCGGTGGAGAGTGCGTCCAGCTCGGCGAAGGATCGGCCACCCGTACCCGTGGCTGTTGAGTCGGTCATGCGGCGAGCCTAACCGGCGAGATCAGGCCCGGCCCGTCGAGTCACCTCAGCGGGTGTCGCCGCGCCACCGGTCGGGTCCGCCCTCCCAGCGTCGCCACGGGTCGGCCGGGTCCTCGGTGGCGGCATTCGACGGTAACGCGGGCGGCCAGGGGGCCTGCGATCCGGCGCGGGGCAGCGCCCAGCCCTGACTGATCGACGCGTCCCCGACCGGGGTGGTCTCCGGACGGTCCTCCGTGGCCGGCCGGGGCCGCCCGTACGCCTCGACCAGCCGGGTGACGACCAGACCGACGCCGAGCGCGGCCCCGGCCACCGCCCACCGGCTGATCTCGTGACCGGCCGCCTCGACGTACGCGAACAGGAAGCCGACCAGGACCACCACCAGCAGGGTCCCACTCACCCCGCCCCGACGGCCGAAGGCGCTCGTCCCACCGAGCAGCGCCATGCCCACGCCGAGCGCCGTCCAGTCCAGACCGGGGTCGGGGACGACCCGACCGCTGCCGTTCGCGGCGAGCAGCACCCCGGCCAGCGTCGCCAGCACGGTCGAGCCGATCAGCGCACCGACCGTGACCAGACCGGCCACCGTCCCCCGCCGCCGGGCCGGGTCCTCCACCGGCCGGAACCGGCCCACCAGCCGACGTACCGACCGGATCGCGCCGAAGAGTCCGCCCAGGACGGCGACCGCGGCGAAACCGGCGAAGAGGTAGTACGCGCTGTGCCGGGGGTCGTAGTCGGCCTGCACCGGCACCGGGACCGACCGGCGTTCGATCCAGGCCACCACCGCGGCCGCCCCGGCCAGGCTGGCCGCCCAGGCCGGCACGTGCAGGAGCACCACGAACACCGCCAACGCCAACCCACCGGCGGCGGCGAACACGGCGGCCGGGACGACAGCCTCGGTCACCCCCCGGTCGCCCTGCTCGGCGAAGTGCAGGGCGGCGGCGACCGCGACCGGGCCGATCGCCAGGTTCGGCGCCGCGGTCCGCAGGCTCAGCCCGGCCGCCAACGCCAGCAGGCCGAGCCCCACCACGCCGACGAGCAGCTCGCGCAGGCCGTCGCCGCGCAGCGTCTGCGGGCTCTGCAACCACAGCAGCAGTCCGAGTACGACCACCTTGCCGGCGAGTGCGCTCTCCCAGGCGACGTGTACGCCGACCCGGTCCCGCCCAGACTCACCGTCGGCCCGGTCCCGTCCCGCCCCACCGTCCGGTGGGTCCTCGGGTCCGAGGGTGGCGGCGGCCCGCCTCGGCTGCTCCCGGTCGACGGACTCACCCCGGCCCGGCTCGTCGTAGCCCATTGACGCACGCCTCCCACGGTGACCGGAACCGGCCCGGCGCACGGCGGGCCGGAACGCGCGGACCGGAGTCGGCCTTGACTACCCGGTCGCAGGCACCGTACCCGCGGTCACCGCGCAGAGGTAACCCCGTGATCAATGCGTGACGGAACCCGTGATCAATGGGTGACGTAAGCGGTTGTCAATGAATGTGCGGGCGCTCGCGGTCGTCGGGTTCGCGCTCGTCGTCCGGGCGCTTCGGCACCCGGCAGGAACGTTCCAGCCAGAGTGCCGCCCCGACCAGCGCCAGCGAGGCGGCCAGGCCGGCCAGCGCCGGCCCCCGGTCCTCGACCGCCGCCCGCGTGGTGCGCTCGATGAAGAGCCAGCCGGCCAGTCCGGCGTAGAACCCGGCGAAGATCGCACCGGCCAGCGCGGACGCCTTCGCCAGCACCACGAACCGGGCCACCACCAGCGGGTTGACCGGATCCCGGCCCGGCCTGCGCTCGATCCGCCCCTTGGTGTTGACCGCCGCGTACGCCTCCAGCACGGCCAGCCCGGCCAGGGTGACCACCGGCAACCAGGGCAGGGCCGGCATGGACCGGTAGAAGAAACTGATCAGCAGCCAGGCCAGGGCGGCGGCGGCCAGCCCGGCCACCAGCAGGGAGGCGGGCCGGGTCGGGCCCATCCGGTCCCGGTCGGACCCCGGGCCACGTGGCGACGGGGACTGGGTCATGCCGGCCGGCTCCACTGGGTCATGACGTCGACTCTAACGTCAGATCCGGACGGGCACCCAGTTCCAGGGCGTCCCCGGCGACCGGCTCGGCGTTCAGCAGGTCGGTCAGCCAGCCGTGCCCCGGCAGCTTCCCGTACGGCTGGATGTCGATCCACGGCCGCAGCACGAAGGCGCGCAGGTGGGCGCGGGGATGCGGCAGGGTCAGTTCGGGATCGTCGCTGAGCACCGGCTCACCGGCGTCGTCCCAGACCGCCACCACGTCCACGTCGAGGGTGCGCGGACCGAACCGCCGCCGCGGGTCGCGGACCCGTCCGGCCGCCCGCTCGGCGGCCCGCGCCCGCGCCAGCCAGTCGACGGCGGTGGCGGCCGGCTCCTCGGCCAGCAGCACCGCGTTTAGGTACGCGGGCTGGTCGGCGTCGCCCCACGGCGGCGTCTCGTACACCCCGGAGACCACCCGCACGGCGTCACCGAGGGTGACGATCGCGGTACGCAGGTGGGCCAGCCGGTCGCCGAGGTTGCTGCCCAGCGAGAGGACCGCCCGGGTCACCGGGTACGCGCCCGGGTCATGGTCACCGCCACGTCGGTGAAGGCGTGCGGCACCGGCGCCTCGGGCTTGTGCACGGTGACCGTGGCGGCGGTGACCCGGGGGTCGGCCAGGCAGACGTCGAGCAGCCGGTCGGCGAGCGTCTCGATCAGGTTCACCGGCTCACCGGTCACCACCGCCACCAGCCGGCCGGCCAGTTCGCCGTAGTGGACGGTGTCGGTCACCTCGTCGGAACGGGCCGCCGGGGCGAGGTCGAGTTCGAGGACGGCGTCCACCACGAACTCCTGGCCCTGCTCCCGCTCGAAGTCGTACACGCCGTGCCGACCCCGGGCCCGCAGCCCGGTCAGCGCGATCCGGTCGGTCATCCGCTCCCCCGCCGTCGATCACTCATGCTTCATCCTGCCGGTCACTCATGCTTCACTCCGGTGCCGCTCCACGCGGCCCCGACCGGCCCGGATGTTCCGCCGGCACCCGGCCCGGCGAACCCGGACGTACCGTCCATGACCGGCCCGGGCGTACCGGCCACGGCCACGGACCTGGGTGTACCGTCTGCGGCCGGCCCGGGTGTGCCGTCCGCTGCCGGCCGGGTCGCGGCGGAGGACGCGAGGTGCGGGCGACCGCTGGCCTGCCAGACGGCGAGCGCGTCGGCGGTGCCCCGGACGTCGTGTACCCGGACCCCCCAGGCACCGGCCGCCACGGCCAGCAGACTGGTGGCCGCGGTGGCCACCTCCCGCCCGCCGGTGGGTCGGGGCTGGCCGTCCGGGCCGGCGAGCAGCCGCCCCAGGTACGACTTTCGGCTGGCGGCGAAGAGCAGCGGGAAGCCGAGGGTCAGCAGTTCGGGCAGCCGTCGGGTGAGTTCCCAGTTGTGGTCGGCGGTCTTCGCGAAACCCAGGCCGGGGTCGACGATGATCCGGTCCGCCGCCACCCCGGCCCGCAGCGCCTCGTCGACCCGCCGGGCCAGTTCGTCCCGTACGTCTTCCACCACGTCGGTGTAGGTGGCGAGATCGCGCATGACCCGCGAGTGACCGCGCCAGTGCATCAGCACCCACGGGCAGCCGGCGTCCCGGACCACCCGGGCCATGTCCGGGTCGGCGAGCCCGCCGGAGACGTCGTTGACGACGGCGGCCCCGGCGGTCAGAGCGGCCTCGGCGACCCGGGCGCGGGTGGTGTCGATGCTGACCGGCACCCCGGCGCCGGCGAGTTCCCGGACGACCGGCAGCACCCGGGCCGCCTCGGTCTCCGCGTCGACCCGGTCCGCGCCGGGGCGGGTGGACTCTCCGCCGACGTCGACCACGTGCGCGCCGTCGGCGTGCAGCCGTACGCCGTGCCGGACGGCGGCGGCCAGGTCGGCGTACCGGCCGCCGTCGGAGAACGAGTCGGGCGTGACGTTGAGGACGCCCATCACCACGGGGACGCCCGCCCGCACCAGATCGGTCACCGGTGCACCGTACCCGCCGGCCCGCGCGCCGGGGAGCGGCCGGGGCCCGACTCACCCGACCCTGACGTGCGCTTTCGAACAGGTGTACGATCGGTCGCCGGGGTCGAAGCGGGCACACTCTTCGCCGCTTGTTCCAAACAGGGGCGGCCCGTACGCTTTGGAATTGCTTCGGCACTGAGACGACCGGAGCCCGAAGGGAGGGTCAAAGCGGGAAGAACCGCCCGAAGTTCGCCACCTTGCGTGGCGGGCGACGAACGCAGCGTCAGTGATGACGTGTCGAGCACACCCATTCCCGTCAGGCCCTACTCACGCAACGCCGCGGCTCTGCCGGCCGCGCCATGGGGAGGTTTCCAGTGATCGCCACAGAGTTCGTGGAGACGGTGTCGACAGGTGTCGGCCCGCTCCTCCACGCCCTGGCGTCGACCCCGCTCGCCGAGCCGGCCCCCAAGGGG
Source organism: Micromonospora cathayae (assembly GCF_028993575.1). Classification (NCBI taxonomy): domain Bacteria; kingdom Bacillati; phylum Actinomycetota; class Actinomycetes; order Micromonosporales; family Micromonosporaceae; genus Micromonospora; species Micromonospora cathayae. The sequence goes on from NZ_CP118615.1 coordinate 942,178, forward strand.
ATCGACACCGACGGTGTCGTCACCTTCTTCGCCAGCAAGATCGCACCCATCCTGCTCGCCGTGCTGGGCGTCATCTTCATCGGTCGGGCCAGTCGAGGCGAGGTCTCGAAGGTGCTGACCAGCTCGGCCATCGCGATCATCGGGCTCGCGTTCATCGCCGGAGCCGCCACACTCTTCTTCGTCGGTGACTACCTGATCGAACTGATCTTCGAATAGGCGCGGGCAGAGATGCGGCTGCGCACCGACGACGACATCTACCGGGCCCGCCTGGTCTACCTCGGGCCGCCCGGCTACACCCTTCCCGTTCACCTGCCGTACGCGCAGTACGGCCTGTTCATGCTGCTCGTCCCCCTCTACATGTTCATCCACTGGTTGTTCACGCTGCAGGTGGAGCTCTTCCCGGCCTGGGAGATCGCGCTCGCCATCGTGACGACCTCGTTCGTCTTCCGGTACGTCGACCCGGACCGGCCCGCGCGGATGGTCATCCGCACCGCGCTGACCGACTGGCGACGGACCCGGGAGCCGGCCGCCGAACTACGCGACCCACGCCTGGTCGGCAGCCGGATCAGGATCCGGGAGGAGCTGGCATGACCGGTCGTACGCCGATCGAACGGTCGAATGATTCGGGTGAGGCGATCGAATGAGCCGCTCGGCGACGCCGGGGCCCTCGTACCCGGCCGGACACCACACCGCCCCGCACGGTCACCGTGCGCGCTCGTTCGACTACCCCGACGACGGGTCGCCCGACGAGGTGAGCCTCGACCCGGCGCTGGCCACCTCACCGGGCCACGGTGGGGTGGGCGTCTTCCAGGCACCCCGGCCGGTCCGGGGCCGGCCCACCCCGTCCGGGCCGGAGCCGGCGACACCTGCCCCGGCCCCGGCCGCGGACAGTCCGGACATCGACTCCCCCTTCCTCGACCTGTTCGGCGGCACCCGCCCCGGCGCGACGCGCCAGCCGATCGCACCGCTGCGGCGACCCGGGCGGGATCCGTTGCCGATTCCGCACCAGCCGGCCCCCCCGCCCGTGGAGCCGGCCGCGTCCCGGTCCGCGCCGACCGGGCCGGCACCGGCCCCCACCCGGGCCGCCCCGGGCGGGGCACCGACCCGCCCGACACCGGCCCCCCGCGAGGAGTCGATCCCCCAGCACCCGGAACAACGCCGGACCGACCCCGTCGGGTCCGGCCAGGTCGACGGCCCGACGCCGGTCGCGGCTACTCCCCCGGTGCCGGAGCCGAGGCCCGCCGGGCCGGTGGCCGCGCTGGCCGATCCGGAACCACCCGCCGGGCCGCCCCGGGTGCCGGAAGCCGTCCCGGCGCGGATGCCCGAGACCATGTCCCCCCGGGCACCGGAAGCGCTGTCGCCCCGGGTGCCGGAACAGGCCGGCGACCGGATGCCGGCCGCCCGTCCCCCGGTCGAGCCGGCACCGGCCATGACCCCGCTGGCCGGGACGTCGCCGACCGTGACGCCGCCCGCCGCCCACGACGAGTCCGAGGATCCGTCGACGCACCGTCGGGTGCCGCCCCGGCAGCGCTCCTCCGGCCGGCGGGAGAAGTCCGCCAAGCCGGCCCGGCCGACCCGGATCCGACCGCCGAAGATCAAGTTCGGTGACCGGGACCCGTCCATCGAGCTGGCCATCACCGAGATCGCCGGGCACCTGACCTTCACCCCCAACACGGTGACCGCCTGGTACTGGCTCCCCGAGGTGCGCTGGGCCTTCCGCCCCGACGCCGAACGCGAGGCGCTGCTCTCCGCCATCTCCGAGCAGTACGCCGGCCTCGCCGGATTCCGGCTGCACCTGCGTCGCACCACCCGTCCGTTCCCGGCCGACGAGTGGGCGCGCACCATCGACTCGTACACGCCGACCCCGCTGCCGGACGTGCCGGGCACCCCCGGCTGGGGTGACCACCTGGTCGCCGCCCAGCGGCACCTGCTCTCGGTCAACCACGCCGAGGGGCAGACGTACCTCGGGGTGACCTTCGCCCGCCGGTCGCTCGGCGACTCGCTGACCGAACGGCTGCTGCGCGCCTTCGGGCGGGGCACCGCCGACGGCGAACGGCGCAAGCTGGGCCGGACGGTGGAACAATTCGACGAGGTGCTCGCCGCCTTCGGTATGCGCGGCCGGCGGGTCACCTCCGGTGAGCTGGAATGGCTGCTCTACCGCTCGGTGGCGCTCTGCATGGCCCCACCCGGCCAGCTCTCCCCGGTGACCCACGGGCAGTGGGAACGCGGCGACCTGCTCGCCCTCACCGAGCAGGTCGAGCGGTACCGCACCCCGTACGGCTCCACCGTGAAGCTGGTCAACCGGATGACCGGCGAGGAACGGCACGTCGCCGTGCTGGCCGTCGGCCGGATGGAGCCGCTGGAGATCCCCGAACGGCACGAGCCGTGGCTGCACTTCCACGAGCGGCTGCCCTGGCCGATGGAGATCTCCACCCGGGTCGACATCCTCGGCTCCAACGACTCCTTCCGTAACCTCGAGCACCGCCTGCGGATGATCCGTTCGCAGCAGCTCGACTACGCCGAGCACGGCATCGACGCCCCGCCCGAGCTGGAACGGCTCGCCAAGCGGGCGCTGGTGATCGGCGACGAGATGACCACCGGTCTGCCGGTGGACTCGGCGCGGGCGCACGGCTGGCACCGGATCGCCGTCGGCGGCCGGACCCGCGAGGAGTGCCTGGAGCGGGCCCGTCGGCTAATCCAGCTCTACTCCCGCGAACTGCGCATCTCACTCCAGCACCCGAAGAACCAGGACTGGCTGGCCCGCGAGTTCATCCCCGGCGAGCCGATCGCCAACACCGGGTACGTCCGCCGGATGCCGGTCAACCTGCTCGCCGCCGCCCTGCCACAGGCCGCCTCCACCGTCGGGGACCGGCGCGGTGACCTGATCGGTCGGACCGCCGGCACCTGCCGCCGGCCGGTCTTCCTCGACCTGCACTTCCCCATGGAGGTGCGGGAACGCTCCGGTCTGGCGGTGTTCGTCGCCGAACCCGGCGGTGGCAAGTCCACCCTGCTGGGTGCGCTCGGCTACCTGGCCGCCCGACGTGGCGTCCAGGTCACCCTGCTCGACCCGTCCGGTCCGCTGGCCCGGCTGTGCAGCATGCCCGAGCTGCGGCCGTACTCCCGGGTGCTGAACCTGACCGGCTCGGAGCACGGCACGCTGGCCCCGTACTCGTTGATCCCGACCCCGCTGCGGACCGAGTTCGCCAACGGTCCGGCCGGCGACCGGGAGTTCGAGATCGCCGTCTCCAACGCCCGTGCCGAGCGGCGCATGCTGGTGCAGGACATCTGCATGATGCTGGTGCCGCCGCAGGTCGCCCGGGAGGCGTCCACCGCCACCCTGTTCCGGCACGCGGTACGTCAGGTCCCGGCGGAGGAGACCTCCACGCTGGACGACGTGGTCGCCTGCCTGGGGCAGCTCGACGACGACGCCGGCAAGGAACTCGCCAACCTCCTGCTGGACACCGCCGAGATGCCATTGGCGCTGCTCTTCTTCGGCCGTCCACCGGAGGGGCTGCTCGGTGCGGACGCCGCGCTCACCGTGATCACCATGGCCGGGCTGCGGCTGCCCGACCTCAAGATCGAACGGGAGTACTGGTCGGCCGAGGAGTCCCTGGCCCTGCCGATGCTGCACACCGCGCACCGGTTGGCGGTCCGGCGCTGCTACGGCGGTTCGATGTCGTCGCGGAAGCTGGTCGGCCTGGACGAGGCGCACTTCATGGAGGGCTGGCGCTCCGGCCGGTCGTTCCTGGTCCGGCTCGCCCGCGACTCCCGGAAGTGGAACCTCGCCGCCCTGGTCGCCTCGCAGAACCCACGTGACATCCTCGGGCTCGACGTGCAGAACCTCGTCTCCACCGTCTTCGTCGGCCGGATCGCCGAGGACACCGAGATCGCCTCCGAGGCGCTCCGGCTGCTCCGGGTGCCGGTCGACGACGGGTACGAGGCCACCCTGGCGTCCCTGTCCGCCGCCGACGCGTCGTCCGCCGCCCGACTCGGGTTCCGCGAGTTCGTGATGCGGGACGTGGACGGCCGGGTGCAGAAGGTCCGGGTCGACGTCTCGTACGTCGACGGGCTGCTGGAGCACCTGGACACCACCCCTGCCGCGGCGCAGAACGCCGCGAACCTACCGAGCATCCTGTCGGACCTGGAGGCGTGACATGGTGGCGAGGGCCCCGGCACGGATCGCGGCACTCCTCCTCGCCGTCGGCGTACTCGCGGTGGCCACGATCGTCTGGCCCGCGGTCGGAGCGGCGGCAGCCCCACCCCCGGTGGCCCAGGCCCGGGCGGAGCTCTGCACCACCCCCGAGTGGCAGGCCGACTTCCGCGCCTGCGTCGCCAAGCTCGAGAACATCAGCGAAGACACCGTCAAGTGCCGGAACGCACCCGTGCCCGGCACCCCCGACTCGGGGCTCGCCGGCTGGTTCGCCGCCCGGCCGGATTCCGCCACGCAGCCTGGCCCCAAGGGCCTCTACAGCGACTACGGATACGCCGGCTACAGCTACAACACCTACGACATCGACACCGGTTGCGCATCCTCGGTGATCCACCCGGAGTACCGGTTCACCACCATGGTGGCGAACGGTGAATTCATGCTGGCCAATGCGATCATCGGCGCGTCCAACGCGTTGCGCGAGCGGGCCTGGGAACCCCGTTCCATGTGGGGCTGGGCCGACCCGCTGGTGGACCAGGCCACGAAGGCCGTCTACGAGAAGGTCTTCAGCGTCTTCGGCATCGTCACCCTCTGCGTGGTCGGCCTCTATCTGCTCTGGCGGTCGCGGCAGTCCGACCTGAGCAACGCGATGACGACCGCCGGTTGGGCCCTGCTGGTGATGGTCGCGGTGACCGCTCTGGCCGCCTGGCCGGTGAAGTCGGCGAACATCGCCGACGGCACCCTCGTCACGACGTTGGGCGTGGTACACGACGCGGTCGGCCCCGCCGCGAAGGACATCCCGGCGGACAAGTGCGTCCTGCCGAACCCGGAGGCGTGCAAGGACAATCGACCTCCGGCGGTGCGGGCCAGCGACACGGCAACCGAGTCGCTGCTCTACCGGAACTGGTTGCGTGGAGTGCTCGGCTCGGCGGACAGCGAGACCGCGAAGAAGTACGGCCAGGCCCTCTACGACGCGAAGTCGCTCTCCTGGGAGGAGGCCGAGAAACTTCGGCAGAACCCGGCGACCCGAGAGGCCACCATCGACGCCAAGCAGCAGCAGTGGGCCCGGGTCGCCGAACAGATCAGGACCGAGGATCCGGAGGCGTACGAGTACCTGAAGGGTGTCCGGGACATGGACCGGATCGGCGCGGGTTTCATCGCCGTACTCGCCGCCGTCCTCTTCGCGATGTTCGACCTGACCGCCTCCCTGCTGGTCCTTCTCGGCTTCCTGATCTTCAGATGGGCGGTGATCGCGGCACCGATCCTCGGCACCGTCGGTCTGATGCGTCCGGCCAGCGCCGGTCTGCGTCGGCTCGGCAACGCCGTGGTCGCGGCGGTGTTCAACATCGCGATCTTCGGCACCGGCGCGGCCATCTACCTCTTCGCACTCGACCTGATCATGAGTACTCCCACCCTTCCCGGTTGGCTCCAGGTGGTGCTGGTGTGGCTCTGCGGCGTGGTCGGCTGGCTGCTGCTGCGGCCGTACCGCCGCATCACCCAGCTCGGTGGGAAGGAGAGCGGAGAGTCGGCCGGCGGAAACTCCTGGCACCGTAGGTTCTTCCGCGACATGCGGACCGCCGCCCGACTGGAGGAAGCGGAAGCCGGCGGCAGGACGGAGTCCGCGGCGGGACGCAAGCGAGGCCCGGTCGTCGAACAGACCCGGCTCCGGCCCGAGGCACGCCTGGAGGACCCGGCGCACGCGCCGACGAACCGGACCGCACCCGCCACCCGCCTGGAGACCGTCCGGGAACGCCCGGACGGTCGCGAACGGTCCGACGAGACCGCCACCCAGGACGAGCAGCCGGTACGCACCGAACGGCCGGCGGCTGTGCCGCGTCCGCGGAGGCGGCAGCCGGCTACCTGGACGGAGCCGGACGTGCCGGAGGAGAGCCCGTCCTTCGCGATCTACCGGCCCGGTTCCACTGAGCGGACCCCGGCTCCCCAGGCTCCGCGCGTGCGTACCGAGGCGCGGGTCCGTACCGAGACGAGGTGATGGCGGTGCGGCGGGCGGTCGAGTTCCTGTTCACCCGGGTCCTGCGGTCCCGGTTCGGTGTCGCCCTGGGCATCGGCGTCCTGGTCCTCGGAGTCATCGGAGCAGCCCGGCTGGTCGCAGGGCCGGTCGATCCCACGGCCGGGCTGAGCAACCGGCCGGAACAACCGATCACCACCGTCGACCCGAACTCCGGGGACGACGGTGCCATCTCCACGGCCGCCCCGCCGTCCCCGGTGACCAGCCCGGGTGCACCCCTCCCGGAGCAGATCACCGACCGGTTCGTCAGGGCCTGGCTCGGGGGCGAGGGCATGACCAGCGAAGAGTGGCTGGCGACCATCCGCCCGTTCGCGACACCCGTTCTGCTCGACAAGATGGCCGGCGCCGATCCGGCGGCCGTGCCGGCGGCACGGACCGTCGGGCCGGCCACGCTCCGGCCACGAACCGAGTCCTTCGTCGAGGCGCTGGTTTCGTTGGACACCGGTCGGCTCCGACTGGAACTCGTGGCGCCTGACGGGCGCTGGCTGGTTGACGTGGTGGACTGGGAGCGGACATGAGCGGTGTTACCGGAGGCACCACTTCCCCCCGACGGCAGGTACGGGTCGGCGCACTGGCGGCGGCCCTGACCGCGGCGCTGGCACTGCTGTGTTGCACCGGCGGGGCCGGGGCGTTCCTGTTGACCGAGCTGGGCGGCGAAACCGAGCAGCCGGTGAACTCGAACGCCCTGAACTGCGGCACCGACAACGAGGTGAACGTGACCGGTGACATGCCCCGGTTCAGCGAGTACGGCGAGCGGCAGCTCCGCAACGCCGCCATCATCATCAAGGTCGGCCAGGACATGGGTCTGCCGGCCCGGGCCTGGGTCATCGCGGTCGCCACGGCGATGCAGGAATCCGGCCTGCGTAACCTCGCGAACCCCACCGTGGCCGGGTCCAAGGACATCCCGAACGAGGGTGTCGGCTGGGACCACGATTCCCTGGGCCTGTTCCAGCAGCGCGCCGGATGGGGCACGGCGCGGCAGCGGATGGATCCGGCCTACGCGGCCCGGAAGTTCTACCAGAAGCTGGTCAAGGTGGACAACTGGGAGCAGAAGCCGTTGACCGTTGCCGCGCAGCGGGTGCAGATCAGCGCCTTCCCCGACGCGTACGCCAAGCACGAGGAACTGGCCAGCCGGATCGTCGACGCTCTTGCCGGCGGGGCGGCCCGGACGGTCCAGATCGCCGGCAAGAAGGTCTGCGACGCCGCCGCCAGTGGTCGGATCGCCTCGTCCGGCTGGACGGCGCCCATCCCCGGCGGAGTCGGGTCCGGCTTCCGCACAGCCGACCGTCCCCGGCACAACGGGGTGGACATCGCAGCGCCCAAGGGCACCCTGATCCGAGCCGCCGCGAGCGGACGAGTCGTGGTCTCCCGCTGCGACCCCGACAACCGGGGTCGACTGAGCTGCAACGTCGACGGATGGCCGAACAAGGGCGGCTGCGGTTGGTACGTCGACATGCTGCACGCCGGTGGATACGTCACCCGCTACTGTCACATGATCAAGAAGCCCCGGGTCGTCACCGGGCAGATGGTCGAGGCGGGCGAGGTCATCGGCGAGGTGGGTAGCAGCGGAAACTCCTCCGGTCCACACCTGCACTTCGAGGTGCACGTGAACGAGGACCGCACCAGTCGTGGTGCCATCAACCCGGTTCCCTTCATGAAGGAGCGGGGTGCCCCGTTGAAGGGCGCGGCGTGAAACGTTCCGAGTCATGACCGGTCCACTTCCGGATCCCTTCGCCGGCCAACCCGACTGGACGCCCCTTCCTCCCCGGCCGGTACAACTGGTGCCCGCCACCGGGCAGGTGGAACTGCGTGGCCGCCGGGTGATGGTCGGGCTGCCCGGCCTGGGCTGGCGAGGTGACCTACGGGCGGACCAGCGGGTGGTGCAGAACAGCCGGACCTACGTACCCGTCATCCCGGAGCACGACTGGTACCGGGCCGAGTCCGAGCAGGTGGAGGTGTTCGCCCCACTGGTGCCCGTCGAACGGGTCTGGGTGGAGAAGCTGGGGCATCGTCCGACCGCCGGCACCTCACGTGACTCCACTACGCGTCTGGTCTCCCTGGACGATCCGGCGCACCGGCGCCCTACTCCCGTCTTCGAGGCTGGTCCGGTCACCGGTCGACGGGTCGTCCACGTGGTGGGCTCGACCGAGCATCGTGACCTACGCGCGGTCACCGAGCCGTACTCCGGACCCGACGGGGACATCTGCGTACGAGTGACCGCAGAGCTCGACTGGTACCGGTGGGCCTGGCGCGGCCAGGCTCCGCACACGCTCGAGATACCGGTTCACCTGCTCTGGTTGGAATGAACGCTTCAGCTGCCGGGTGTGCCTCGGCAGACACGCCATTCGTCCTCTAGCTGCGTGGTGAATCGCCAGGGCTGCCGATCACTCTGGCTGATCCCTTCCACGAACGCGGAGATGACTAGTTCTACTCGCACCTCTGCCGCGTCACCCTGCCTCTGCATCGTCAGAGGTCCCCACTTGACCGAGATGTCGGTGCCGAAACGCTTCTCTCGAGACTCAAGATCAGCGCGCAACGCGTGCAAGTCACTCAGTCCTTCCGGCGCGTGGTCGCAGGTGAAGAGGCCGGCTTTGGCATCGTTACGGTCGACGAGATAAGCCCGTAGGTAGTTGTCCACGACCACGTCGGGAGCGCTGCGGTCGGGGGCGCTGGCGCGGTCGTAGAGGATGAAGACCGTCACGACTCCGCTGAGGAGGAGCACCGTCAGCGCGACGCCCGCCACGGTGAGCACCGTCCGCAGGCGACGACGCGGGGGTACCGGGACCGGCGCCTCCGGAGGCGGTGCCACCTGGTCGAGCGGGACCCGCTGCGCCGGTACGCGGGACACCTGGGAACCGGCGGGGGGCTGCACTGATTCCACCCCCTGAGGCTATCGGTTGGACGCGTCGTACCCAATGCCCCGGATGCCGCCGTTCATCACCTGACTCGTCCCGCTTCGTCGGATCGACGTGGTTCGCCAGATCCCTGCGCGCACCGCCGTCGCGCATCCCGGAACGCCACCCCGACCTGGGATACCGTCTCTGCTCGGGAGGTCCTACCGGCTTCGGGACGACCGGCCTGGGGAAGAGAGGTGGTGGCGGTGGCGAACCTGAAGGGCCGTACCAGCCGCGCCGCCGCGCTGCACCGCCGGGCGGCCGCCACGGCGACCGCTGCCGCCGAGTTGCTGGACGACACCCGGCCCGCTCCGGCCGACCAACGTCGACAGTACGAGCTCGCCGAGCGGCTCCGGCGCGCGGCGGAGGTACTGGCTCCGGGCTGGGCGGGAGCCGCCGTGGATTCGCTCACCCTGGACGTCCCGGCCGGCGGGAGGGTGCCCCCCTTCGTCCGGGTCGGTACGGCCGCTCCGTTGGACGACGCCCGCTTTCCCGCGCTGGTGCCCCTGCTCGGTGCCGGCCACCTGGCCATCGACACCGATGCTTCCGATCCCCACGTCTCCGGCCTGCTCCGCGCCCTGCTGCTGCGGATGCTCGCCGCTTCGCCGGCTGGCGCGCTGCTGGTGAGAGCGGTCGACGGGTCCAACGGCACCCACGGATCCAACGGCGTCAGCGTCGGCAGCGGCAGCAACGGCAACGGCAACGGGACGATGGCATCCGTCGGCCGCCCGGGGGCACCGGTCACCTCGACCGCCCAACCACCCACCACAGCAGCCGCCGCGATCTCGGCCAGCCCCACGGGTGGCACGTTCGCGCCGTTCGCCGTGCTGGCTGATGCGGGCCTGCTGCCACCGCCCGCCACCGACCTCACCGGCCTACGGTCGGTGCTCGCCGAGGCCGAGCAGTGGGTGGCCTCCGGAACCGTCCGGCAGCGGCGGCACGACCGGGCGATGCTGCTCGTGATCGCCGGCTGGCCCGAGTCGACGGGGCCGGACGACCTGGCGCGGATCGAGGCGTTGGCCCGCTGCGGGCCCGGTTCCGGGCTGCATCTCGTCGTGGCTGGCTGGGCGGCCCCACCGGCCTCCGCCGAGCGCACCGGCGTGGGCACACTCTGCCACCCCGCAACCACAGCGGACGAACCGGTGGTGACGCCGGCAACCCCGGGTCGGCGGGGCGACACCCCGACACCACTGTCCGCTGCCCGGAGGCGGCCCGGGAGGGCAGGACGGGTAGCCCGCCGCCAGACCGCCGCCGTACCGGAGCCGTTCGAGGTCACCGCCGGGGCGGCGCCGTTCGACGCCGCCCCACCGGAGCCGTTCGACGCAGGTCCCCGCGCCGGGTCGGCCGGAACCGTCGCATCCGAGAAGTCCGGTACCCGGACGGCAGCACCCCTGCCGTACGGGACGACGATCTCGATCCGTAACGGATACGCCCTGGTGGGTGACCCGCCCGGGACGTCGTTCGCCGGGCCGGGCGGAACCCCGCCGGTCGGGCTGAACTCCCCGGTCCTGATCGAGGCGGACCCGCCCGGTGAGCTGGTCGAGGCGGTCTGCCGTCGGCTGGCCCGGCGGGTCGCGTCCGGTACCCAGTTGACCCTGGCCGCCCTGCTGTCGGAGGTCGACCCGGCCGGCTGGACGGCCAGTTCCGCGGCCGGGCTCTCCACGGTGGTCGGTGACGCGGACGGCCGGGCGGTGACCCTGAGCCTCACCGAGCTGACCCCGCACTGGCTGGTCAGTGGCCGGCCGGGTAGCGGCCGGGGGGACTTCCTCACCAACGTGCTCTTCGGTCTCACCGCCCGGTACGGCCCGGACGAGCTGGTTCTGCACCTGGTGGACCTGGCCGACAGTGAGTCGTTCACCGAGTTCCTCCAGACCCGGCGGGACCGGTCGTGGGTGCCGCAGGTCAGGTCGGCCGCACTGGCCGCCGACCGGGAGTACGTCCAGGATCTCTTCGGGCACCTCGAAGCGGAGTTGCACCGGCGTGAGGAGGCGGGCCGGCGGGCCGGCGGGCAGCGCTTCGCCGAGCTGCGTCAGCACCAGTCGCTGCCCCGGATCGTCTGCGTGATCGACAATGCTCCGCTCCTGTTCCGGGACGACCGGACGGGGAGTCGACCGCCGCAGCGGGACCGGCTCGCCGTCGACCTGGCCGGCCGGCTGGAGGCGCTGGCCCGGGCGGGACGTGCGTACGGTATTCATCTGATTCTCGGCGGCGACGGTGATCTGGGGATCGGTCTCGGGCCGACCGGCCGGGAGGGTCCCACCGGCCGCGAGGGCGTGACCGGCCGGGAGGGTTCCGTGAGCCGCGACGGTTCCCCGGCCCGGGACGGTACGGGACATCGCGACTCGATGCTCGGTCAGTTCCCGGTACGGGTGGCGCTACCGGGCGGTGGGGCGGTGTTGGAACCCACCAACGACGCCGCCGCCGGGCTGGCCGTGGGGAGCGCAGTGATCAACACGGCGGGTGGGCTCGGTGGTCCCCGGGGCGCGACCCGGGGTCACGAGCGGATGGTGCGGTTCCCGGACCCGCTGGACGATCCGATCGCCCTCGCCGAGCTGCGGCACCGCCTGTGGGCGGCCCGGCCGGAGGGCTCGTCGCCACCGGTGGTCTTCGCCGGGTACGCCCGGCCGCTGCTGCGCAACGATCCGTGCTACCGGGCGGCGGTCGCGGGCACGTCCCGTGCTCCGGCCGCGCTGCTCGGTCGGGCGGTGGACGTGTTCCGGACGACGGTGTCGGTTCCGTTCGTGCCGGCGTCCGGGCGGAACCTGGTGGCGCTGGGCACCGGCGGCGAAGCCACCGCGTTGCTGGTCACGGCCGCGCGGAGCGTCGCGGCACACCACCGGCCGGGTACCGCCCGGTTCGTCGTCGCGGCGCTCACCGGCGGTGCGACCGAGGTCGCCACGGCGCTCGCGGCCGATCTGGCCGGGCAGCACAGCGTCGAGACGGTCGACCTGGCCGGGCTGCTCGCCGTACTGGCCGACGAACGTCCCGGCTACCTGGTCCTCTTCGGTCCGGACGGCCCGGGTGGGGTGCCGGACGAGCCGATGCGGGCCCTGCTGCGGGACGGCCCGCCGGCCGGTCGGCACGTGCTGGGCTGGTGGCGTTCGGTGTCGTCGCTCGCCGCGCTGCTCGACCCGGAGGACGGGGTGGGCAAGGTGGCGACGGTGGCCGTGGTGGACGTGCCGGGCAGCCAGCTGGCACCGGTCCTCGGCCGGCCGGTGCAGTGGTCGCCCCGACCTGGCCGGGCGTTGCTCTGGGACGCCTCGGAGGGGCCGGGCCGGATCCTGGTGCCGTTCGCCGAGGACGGGACGGCCGCCGGATGACCCCGGAAGCAGGCCCGGCCGGGCAGACGACCGACCGGACCGGCACCACCGACCGAAGCAGCAGCACCGACCGGACCGGCAGCACCGACGGAAGCAGCAGCACCGACCGGACCGGCAGCACCGACCGAAGCAGCACCACCGGATCGAGAGGCACCCCCGGCGGAAGCAGCGCCCCCGGCCGGGACGGTACGACCGGCCGAGGAGGCGACATGGCCCGGGAAACGGGTACGGCCGACCGGGAAGCCGAGACGGCCGGGCCGCGGGTCGCCCCCACGCAGCGGGTCAGGTCGCCGGAGCCGGCTACGTCCGACCCGGTCACCGCCGCCTGGACCGAGTATCTCGCCGCCGCCCGGCAACTCGACGGGGTCCGGCGTGGCGCAGCGACCGCTGCGGGCGAGCAGGCCCGATCGGTCCAGGCCGCCCGGGAGGAGTTGGCTGCCGTACGGGCCCGCCTGGCCAGCCAGCAGACGCTCCTACGTGAGCTGGGCGTACCGGCGATGTCGCTGGTGCCGTCGCCGCCCGAGGTGGGGGCGGCGGCACGGTCGATGGTGGCCGGGCCGGCAGCGGTGCTGGCGGGGTTGCGGACGGCGCGGGAGTGCGCGGACGAGGCGGAGGGGCTGCTCGCCGCCCGCCGGACGTCACGGCCGACGGGTTGGCCGGCCCTGCGGGGGGACCTGCTGGGGTACGGGCTGCTGGCGCTGCTGGTCCCGGTGCTGCAACTGGTCGTCCTCGGACTGACCGGCACCGGTGCCGCAGGTGTCCTCGCGGCTCTGCTCGGTCTGCCGCTGGCCGTACTGGCGTTCGTGGTGCGCCGGCCCGCCGTGGCCCGGTTGTCCCGGCACCTTCAGGGGCGGGACCGGACGGGTGGACGCCCGGCGGCGGACGGTCTGCCGGATCGGGGCCGGTGGTTCGGTGCGCTGGTGTGCGGAGTCCCGGCGGCGGTCACCGCCGCCGGGATCCTGCTGGTCGTACTGCTCGGCTGACCGCTGGTCAGCGGGCGTTGATCAGTGCCATCGCCTCGGCCCGGGACTTGGCGTCCCGCTGGAGGGTGCCCCGGACCGCCGAGGTGATGGTCTTCGCTCCGGACTTCTGGATGCCGCGCATGGCCATGCACATGTGCTCGCACTCGAGTACCACGATCACGCCCCGTGGGTCGAGCCGGTCCATCAGCAGGTCGGCGATCTGCGAGGTGAGCCGTTCCTGTACCTGCGGCCGGCGGGCGAACACCTCGACCAGCCGGGCCAGCTTGGACAGGCCGGTGATCCGTCCGTCCGGGCCGGGAATGTAGCCGATGTGGGCGCTGCCCCGGAACGGCAGCAGGTGGTGTTCGCAGAGGCTCATCACGTCGATGTCCCGGACCAGCACCAGCTCCTCGTGGTGGGCCTCGAAGGTGGTGTTGAGCACCTGCTTCGGGTCGACCCGCAGGCCGGCGAAGAGTTCGGCGTAGGCGCGGGCCACCCGGGCCGGGGTCTGGACCAGCCCGTCCCGGTCCGGGTCCTCGCCGACCGCGATGAGGATCTCGCGGACCGCCTTCTCGATCCGGCCCAGGTCGACGGCGTCCTCCACCGGTCGGCCGCTGAGCTTGCCGTTGATCAGGCGGGCGGCGAGGTAGTCCAGCCCGTCGTCGTCCGGCTCGGTCGCGGAGGCGGCCAGCCCCGGTCCGGGGCTGGCCGCTGATTCCGCGCTCAGTGTGTACCGTCCGAGTTGTTGGACCCGCCCCCGAGGTTGTTCGGGGAGGCACCGCCGCCGACGGCCGCCTGCGCGCCGTCCGCCTGGGCCTGCGCCTTCAGCTTCTCCTTCTCCGCCGGGGTGAGTACCGGCGGCTCGGTGGAGGGCTGTCGCTTACCGAAGCCGTTGTACGGGGCCATCGGCGGACGCTTCACCACCCGGGCGCAGATCCGGGCCATGTCGGCGGTGGAGAGGGTCTCCTTCTCGATCAGCTCCAGGACCATGTTGTCCAGGACGTCCCGGTACTCGACCAGGATCTCCCAGGCCTCGTCGTGGGCCAGCTCGATCAGCGCCCGCATCTCGTTGTCGATCTCGGCGGCCACCGAGTCGGAGTAGTCCCGCTCGTGACCCATGTTGCGGCCGAGGAACGGCTCGTCTCCGCTGGTGCCGTACTTGATCGCGCCGAGCTTGGAGCTCATGCCGTACTGCGTGATCATGGCGCGGGCGAGCTGGGTGGCCTTCTCGATGTCGTTGCCGGCACCGGTGGTGGGCTCGTGGAAGACCAGCTCCTCGGCGGCCCGGCCGCCGAGCGCGTACGCCAGGGTGTCGATCATCTCGGCCCGGGTCTGGGTGTACTTGTCCTCGGTGGGGAGCACCAGGGTGTGCCCCAGCGAGCGGCCCCGGGACAGGATGGTCACCTTGTGCACCGGCGCGGCGTGCGGCAGCGCCCAGGCGACCAGCGCGTGCCCACCCTCGTGGTACGCGGTGATCTTCTTCTCCTGGTCGCCCATCACCCGGGTCCGGCGCTGCGGGCCGGCGATCACCCGGTCGATCGACTCCTCGAGCGAGTCGTTGGTGATCGCGCGCTGGTCCTTACGGGCGGTGAGCAGCGCGGCCTCGTTGATCACGTTGGCCAGGTCGGCACCGCTGAAGCCGGGGGTACGCCGGGCCACCGAGTCGAGGTCGACGTCAGGCGTGAACGGCTTGCCCTTGGCGTGCACCCGCAGGATGGCCTTGCGGCCCTCCATGTCGGGGGCGTCCACCGGGATCTGCCGGTCGAACCGGCCCGGGCGCAGCAGCGCCGGGTCGAGGATGTCCGGCCGGTTGGTGGCCGCGATCAGGATGACCCCGCCCTTGGTGTCGAAGCCGTCCATCTCGACGAGGAGCTGGTTGAGGGTCTGCTCACGCTCGTCGTGACCGCCGCCCATGCCGGCACCACGGTGCCGGCCGACGGCGTCGATCTCGTCGACGAAGACGATCGCCGGGGCGTTCGCCTTGGCCTGCTCGAACAGGTCCCGGACCCGGCTGGCGCCGACACCGACGAACATCTCCACGAAGTCGGAACCGGAGATGGAGTAGAACGGCACCCCGGCCTCGCCGGCGACCGCGCGGGCGAGCAGCGTCTTACCCGTACCGGGGGGGCCGAAGAGCAGGACACCCTTGGGGATCTTCGCTCCGAGCGCCTGGTACTTGGCCGGGTTCTGGAGGAAGTCCTTGATCTCGTGCAGTTCCTCGACGGCCTCTTCGGCGCCGGCCACGTCGGCGAAGGTGGTCTTCGGCGTGTCCTTGGTGATCATCTTCGCCTTGGACTTGCCGAAGTTGAGCACCCGGGAGCCGCCGCCCTGCATCTGCGACATGAAGAACAGCAGCAGGAGCACGAGCAGCGCGATCGGCAGCAGGTTCACCAGCAGGGTGACCAGCACGCTGTCCGACGAGACCTCGGTGTCGACCGGGCCGGTGACCCGGTTCGCCGCCTTCGCCGCGAGGACCTGGTCCCAGACCTGCTGACCGGCCTCGTACGGGAACTGCGCCTCGATCTTGTCGGTGGTGGTGTCGCCGAACTTGGCCTCGTCCTTCAGGTCGATCCGGAGCGTCTGCTCCTTGTCCTGGAAGACCACCTTCTCGATCTGCGCGGTGTTGAGCCGGTCGAGCGCGACCGACGTGTCGACCTTGTGATAGCTCGGCCCGCCGGTGAACAGCTGGCTGAGCAGAATCGCGCCGGCGATCACCAGGATGATCCAGACCACCGGGCGGCGGAAGAAACGCGTACGTTCCATACTGTTGTCGAGCGCCGAGGCGCCCGGACCCTCCTGATCGACGTCCTGACCGTCTGATGGCTTTCGCCGCCGAGGCGGCGGCCGGAGCCGCCGTTCGGGCCGGCCTCGACCCCGAGACGCGAAATCGCCGCGTCGCGGTCATTCGACGGTACACCGTGCGGGCGAGGAGTGAGCTTGCGAGGGCCGCAGTCGCGCACCGTGGGTATGACAGCGCGTGACGATCGGCTCCGGCAGCCCGCTCACCGACCGGCGGGACCGGGTGAGGACCGGCGTGACGTCGGCACCGCGCCCGGCCGACGGCCCCCGACCGGAGGCCCGGCAGGGAACCGCGCCCACGTCACCGGACCACCACCGTAGTCCGACTGGCTGAGAGCCCGCTGTACGTCCGCTCGATGTCGACCGACACCACCGGCCGAGACCGGGCGGGGCCGCCGGTGCGACGCGGGGCGGGGTCAGGACCGGGCGTAGACCTGCGGCTTGAGGACGCCGACGTAGGGCAGTTCGCGGTACCGCTCGCCGTAGTCGAGGCCGTATCCGACGACGAACTCCGTCGGGATGTCGAATCCGACGTACTTCACCGGGACCTCGACCTTGACCGCGTCGGGCTTGCGGAACAGGGCCACCACCTGGACGCTCGCCGCCGAGCGGGACGCCAGGTAGCGCAGCAGCCAGGACAGGGTGAGCCCGGAGTCGACGATGTCCTCCACGACCACCACGTGCCGGCCGGCGATGTCGCGGTCCAGGTCCTTGAGGATCCGCACCACGCCGGAGGAGGTGGTGCCCTGGCCGTACGAGGAGATGGCCATGAAGTCCAGTTCGGCGGGGGGACCGTGCCGGCCGAGCGCCCGGGCGAAGTCGGCCATGAACATGACCGCGCCCTTGAGCACGCAGACCAGCAGCAGCCCGTCCTCGACGTCGGCGTAGTCCGCCGAGACCTGTTTCGCCAGCTCCGCGGTCTTCTCGCGGATCTGCGCCTCGGAAATGATCACGTGGTCGATGTCGGCGTCGTACCAGGAGCCGTCAGCCATGCCCCTAGCCTGCCGTACGCCGCCGCGCCGTCGTCGGCGGGGCTGCCCGTTGTGGCCGACCCCGCCGACGGCGACCGGCGCACCCTGGCCCGGGGCCGCACCGGGCGGCGCTCCGGTCGGCACGACCCGGACCGGCCCCGGCCGGCCGGGGCCGGTCAGCAGCGTCGGGACCGCCAGCGGCGGCCGTCGTCGGTCGGTTTCCAGTCGGCCGAGTCCCGGCTGTCGACGGTCAGCCCGAGCATCGAGGCGACCGCGAGGAGTAGGAAGAAGAGCAGGAAAAGGATGGTCTCCATGGCGGCGTCCGCCTTCCGGTCGGTGTCGGTTTCTCGCCGCCGGTGCGCACCGGACGGGTCAAGTCTGCGACCGTCCGGGACGGCACGACAGTGGCAGGAAAGCCACCTGACCTCGATTTCCTGCCACCCCAGGGGTTAGCCTGGTCACATGCTCCGTACCGTCGCTGTGATCGCGCTGGACCCGGTCGACCCGTTCGAGCTGGGGGTGCTCTGCGAGGTCTTCGGCACCGACCGGACCGCCGACGGTTTCCCCGGCTACCAGTTCACCGTCTGTTCCGTGGATGGCGGTCCGGTCCGCAGCTCGTCGGGCTTCGGGGTGGTCCCGCAGGCCGACCTGGCACCGGTGGAGGAGGCCGACCTGGTGGCGGTGCCGGCGTACCACACCGGTGGGGAGGTGCCCGAGGCCGCGCTGGCCGCGCTGCGCCGGGCCGCCGAGCGCGGGGCCCGGGTGCTCAGCGTCTGCTCGGCGGCGTTCGTCCTCGGTCAGGCCGGGCTGCTCGACGGCCGGGAGTGCACCACCCACTGGCGGCACGTCGACGAGCTGCAACGACGGCATCCGCTGGCCCGGGTCCGGTGCAACTCGCTCTACGTACAGGACGGCCCGCTGCTGACCAGCGCGGGCACCGCCGCCGGCATCGACGCCTGCCTGCACCTGGTCCGGCAGGAGCACGGCTCCGCCGTCGCCACCCGGCTGGCCCGCCGGATGGTGGTCCCCCCGCACCGCGACGGCGGGCAGGCGCAGTACATCGAGGCACCCATCCCCCGGACCCCGGACGCGCCCACCCTGGAACCGGTGCTCAGCTGGCTGATGGGGCACCTGGACCGCCCGCTCACCGTCGAGGAGCTGGCCGCCCGGGCCGGGATGCCGCCGCGTACCTTCGCCCGCCGGTTCCGCGCCGAGACCGGCACCACCCCGCACGACTGGCTGACCAACCAGCGGGTGCTGCTGGCCCGGCGGCTGCTGGAGGAGACCCGGCTGACCGTCGAGGCGGTGGCCGGGCAGGCCGGCTTCGGCGACGGGGCCGCGCTGCGGCACCACTTCACCCGCCGGGTCGGCGCGACCCCGGCCGCCTACCGGGCCACCTTCCGGGAACGCGTTCCCAGCCCCTGACGGCCGGCGCTCCGCAGAGGCCGGGGAACGCCGGGCCGGGTGGGGTCACCAGCCCAGCGCGGCACCGTCCACCCGTGGCTCGGAACCGACCACGTACCCGCCGTCGCCGGACCGCCAGATCGCCTGCCCGTACCCGAAGATCCCCGGGTCGTCGGCGACGGTGACCTGGTGGCCGCGCCCGCGCAGCTCGGCCACCGCCGCCCGGCCCTCGGCGGTGCCGGTCAGCTCCGGCTCGACCAGCAGCGACCGGCCCGCGTGCCAGTACCAGCGGGGCGCGCCCAGCGCCGCCTGCGGGTCGAGGCCGGCGTCCAGGGTGGCCGAGACGAGCTGCACGTGCCCCTGCGGCTGCATGTGCCCACCCATCACCCCGAACGGCCCGACCGGGGTGCCGTCCCGGGTCAGGAAACCGGGGATGATCGTGTGGAACGGCCGCCGGGACGGGCCGACCACGTTCGGGTGGGCCGGGTCGAGCCGGAAGCCGGTGCCCCGGTTCTGCAGGCCGAAGCCGTACCCGGGGACCACCACGTGCGACCCGAAGCCCAGGTAGGTGGACTGGATCAGGCTCACCATCAGGCCGGCGGAGTCGGCGGCGCAGAGGTAGACCGTGCCGCCCCGCTCCGGGTCCCCGGCGACCGGCGTGCCGGCCCGGTCGGTGACCAGGGCCCGCCGGGCCGTCGCGTACGCCGGGTCCAGCAGGGCCGCCGTGGGCACCGCCGTGTGCGTCGGGTCCGCCACGTACGCGTGCGCGTCGGCGAACCCCAGCTTCACCGCCTCGATCTGCCAGTGCAGCCGCTCCGCCGGCGGCAGGGCGGCCAGGTCCACCCCGTCCAGGATGTTCAGGGCGAGCAGGGCGGCGATCCCCTGCCCGTTCGGCGGCAGCTCCCACACCTCGTGCCCCCGGTACCGGGCGGCCACCGGATCCACCCACTCCGACCGGTGCCCGGCCAGGTCGTCGGCGGTGAGCAGGCCACCGGTACGGGCCGCGTGCCCGGCCACTGCGGCGGCGAGGTCGCCCCGGTAGAAGTCGTCCGCGCCGGTGGCGGCGATCCGGCGCAGGGTACGGGCCGCGTCCGGGTTACGCCACCGCTGCCCGGCCCGGGGTGCCCGCCCGTCGACGGTGAAGACCCGCCGCCACTCGGCGAACTCCGGTCCGGTCAACGAGTCTTGCAGGGTGGCGGCCCGCGCCCAGCCGGCCGCCACGCTGGCGGACACCGGGTACCCGTGCTCGGCGTACCCGATCGCGTCGGTGAACAACTCGGCGAACGGCAGCGAACCGAACCGGTCGTGCAGGTCCCGCCAGCCGGCCGGGGCCCCGGGCACGGTCACCGGAAGCCAGCCCCGGGCGGGCATCGCCGGCCCGTCCGCCTGCGCCCCGCCGAGGGCGGCCACCGGCTCGGCACCCCGGCCACCGGTCGCGGCCAGCACCACCTCCCGGGTCAGGGCCGCCGGGGACCGGCCGGAGGCGTTCAGGCCGTGCAGCCGGGTGCCGTCCCAGACGATGGCGAACAGGTCGCCGCCGATGTCGTTGGAGCCGGGCTGGACCACGGTGAGGGTGATCGCGGTGGCGAGTGCGGCGTCGACGGCGTTGCCGCCGCGCCGCAGCACGGCCAGACCGGCCGCGGCGGCCAGCGGCTGGCTGG
The DNA here is from genome assembly GCF_028993575.1 of Micromonospora cathayae. Classification (NCBI taxonomy): domain Bacteria; kingdom Bacillati; phylum Actinomycetota; class Actinomycetes; order Micromonosporales; family Micromonosporaceae; genus Micromonospora; species Micromonospora cathayae. Next base: position 962,365 of record NZ_CP118615.1, read on the forward strand.
TCGCGACGGCGCCGTTGGGGGCGTACAGCGGCGTCCGGGGGTACGACATCCGCCATGTGTACCGCAACGGCTCAGCCCGGTACGAGCTGCCCGTCACGACGGGTGACCCGGAACCCGCCGGGCAGGTGCACGGCCCCCTGACCACGCCAGTCGGTGACCAGCGCGTCGAGCGCGCCGACGTGCCGGTGCGACAGCGCCGCCGGCGACGCGCCCAGCTCACGGGCCCAGGCGTGCAACACCCGGGTACGCACCGCGGGTGCCAGCCCGGCCAGCGCCGGTACGGCCAACCCGCCGTCGGGCATCCGGGCGTCGGTCAGCGCGGCGGCGGCGAGGTCGTCCAGCACGGCGGTGTCGGCGGCCACCAGCCGGGCCGTCCGGGCGAGGTTGTCCAGCACCCCCGGCCCGAGGGCACGGACCAGGGCCGGCAGCACGTCGGCCCGCACCCGGGCCCGGGCGTACGACGGGTCGACGTTGTGCGGGTCCTCCCACGGGGCGAGCCCCAGCACCACGCACGCGGTCCGGGTCTGGTCACGGCCGACGTCGAGCAGCGGGCGCAGCAGGGGCACCCCGGCCAGGTCCCGGCGGGCCGGCATCCCGGCCAGGCCCCGTGGCCCGGCCCCCCGGGCGAGGGCGAGCAGCACCGTCTCGGCCTGGTCGTCCCGGGTGTGCGCGGTGAGCAGGGCGGCCGCCGCGTACCGGTGGGCCGCCGCCGCCAACGCCTGGTAGCGCGCATCCCGGGCGGCCCCCTCCGGGCCGCCGGGCCGGCCCTCGACGCGTACCCGGACCGCCTCGACCGGGGCGAAGCCGGCCCCTTCCGCCCAGCGGGCCACCGCGGCGGCCCGCTCGGCGGAGCCGTCCTGGAGGCCGTGGTCGACGGTGACCAGCCCGGCCGGTCGACCGACCCGGGGGGCGACGAACGCGGTGGCGGCGGCCAGGGCGAGCGAGTCGGCCCCACCCGAGCAGGCGACCAGCACCGGCCCGTCACCGGCCAGCCCGGTCAACGCCCGGCGGACGGCGACCCGGATCGCGGCTACCGCCGGGGCGAGCGCGGCCACGTCCCGTCGGTCAGCCGGCTGCCGGCAGCGGCCCGGCCGGCCCGTGCACCCGGGCCACCCAGGCGTCCGGGTCGCCGAGTTCCTCCAGGCGGGGCAGGGTCAGCGGGGACGAGAAGATCCGGTTGAAGCCGGCCATGCCGACCCGTTCGACCACGCCGTGCACGAACTTGCGCCCCTCGGCGTACTGGCGCATCTTGACCTCGACGCCGAGCAGCCGGCGGATCGCCTTCTCCAGCGGGTTGCCCGCCTCGCGGCGGCGGTTGAACCCGGCCCGGATGCGTTCCACGCTCGGGATGACCTCCGGGCCGACGCCGTCCATGACGAACTCGGCGTGCCCCTCCAGCAGGGTCATCAGCGCGGTCAGCCGGTCCAGCACGGCCCGCTGGGCCGGCGTCTGGACGATGTCCAGCACGCTGGCCCGGCTCTCCGGGTCCTTGATCGCGTCGGAGAGGGTGCCGATCCCCCGGCGGAGCCGCTCCAGCAGGTGTTCACCACCCTGGGAGGCGTCGACGAACGCCTGCACCTCGCCGAGAAAGTAGGCGCGCATCCACGGGACGGCGGTGAACTGCGTCCGGTGGGTCACCTCGTGCAGGCAGACCCAGAGCCGGAAGTCCCTCGGGTCGGCGCCCAGCTTCCGCTCCACCTCGACGATGTTCGGCGCGACCAGCAGCAGTTGGCCCGGGTCGGCGGAGAAGACCTCGTACTGGCCGAGCACCCGGCCGGAGAGGTACGCCAGCACCGTGCCGGCCTGCACCCCGGTCAGCCGGGACCCGATCGCCTCGGTCAGCGCGCCCGGCTGCTTGTCACCGGAGAGCCGGTCGACCAGCGGGTTGATCACCTCCCGGAGCCCGGCGATGTTGGTCGCCGCCCAGTCCCGGCGGTCCACCACCCGTACCGGCGGGTGGGTGACCTGCGACCGCAGCCCGGTGTACTCGGCCACGTGCCCGGCCGCCTCGTCGGTCAGCCGCCGCAGCTCACCGACCACCTCGGTGGCCTCGGCGTACGAGACCCGGGGCCCCGACTTGCCCAGGGCCCCCGCGGTGGCGGCGGCCAGATCCCAGTCCACGAACTGCGCCATGCACCCCACCGTACCCGCGCCGGCACAGCCCGGCCCCGGCTCGCGCGGCCCGACCGCCCGGCGACGGGGTGGGACGGCGACCGCCGGGACCGGCTGAGCCGGGCTCCGGGGCCGGCTCGGCCCGGCCCGCCGGACAGCCCCGGCCCCGGGCTCAGCCGGAGGGCCGGGGCAGGCTCGACCAGGCCCGCGACAGGCCCAGCCGGGCCCGAGACAGGCTCGGCCGGGCCCGTGACGGGGTCAGCGGCAGCCGCAGCCGGCGAGGGTGGCACCGATCCGGTCGAGCGCCAACCGGGTGGCGTCCGGGGTGCCGGCGGGTGTCTTGTCGGTGAGCACGGCGAAGGTCAGCAGGCGACCGTCGGCCGTGGTGACCAGACCGGCGATGGCGTGCACCCCGGTCAGTGTCCCGGTCTTGGCCCGGATCGCGCCCGCCCCGGCCCGGGTGGCCGCCGTGCCGTACCGGTCGTCGAGGGTGCCGGACCAGCCGCCGACCGGCAGGCCACCGAAGATCCCGGCCAGTTCCGGCCGGCTGCCGTTGCCGGCCAGCGCGATCAGGTCGGTGAGCAGGGACGGGCTGATCCGGTTGGTGCGGGACAGCCCGCTGCCGTCGGCGAGGGCGAGTTCGTCGGCGGGCAGCCCCAGCTCGGCGACCACCTGGTCCATCGCCGCGGCGGCCCCGACGAACGAGGCGGGCTGGTTGCGGGCCAGTGCGACCTGACGCGCCAGCGCCTCGGCGACCAGGTTGTCGCTGTCGGTGATCATCATGTCGACCAGCCGGACCATCGGCGGCGACTCGACCCGACCCAGCTCCGTGCCGGGCGTGGGCACGGTACCGGGGCTGGCGCTGCCGGTACCGGCGGGTGCGGTGCCCTTCGTCACCTTCGTCCCGGCGGGGAGTCCGAGCAACCGGGCGAACGCCCGCCCGGCGGCGAGGTCCGGCTCGGCGTACCGTTCCGCGCCCTTCCGGCCGGCGTCCGGGTCACGGCGGGCCCCGTCGGTCATCAGCGCGGTCACCGCGCCGCCGTACCCGCCGGTGGGGATGTCGGCGTCCCAGCCGGGCTCGAAGACCGGGCCGGGGAAGAGGGTGGAATCCACCGTCACCCGGGTGGGGGCCGCCCCGCCGAGCGCCTGTTTCACCTGTTCCGCGAGGTCGTCGAGGCGGGCCGCGCCCGGGTAGAAGCCGTTGGCGTCGATGGCCAGCGTCGGGTCGCCACCGCCGACGATCACCACCTCGCCGGGGGCCGCGCCGGCCACCGCCCGGGTGGTGATCCGGTACGCCGACCCGCGCGCGGCCAGCACGGTCACGCCGGTCACCAGCTTGGTGACCGAGGCGGGCACGGTGGCGTCGTCCGCGCCCTGCCCGTACAGCGGTTGGCCGGTGCCGACGTCGGAGACCGAGACGTTGACCCGGCTACCCAGGGCGGCCGCGCGGACCAGCGGGTCCAGGGCCGCCCGTACCCCGTCCGGGGTCGGTGCGGGGGCCGCGCTGGAGGGGCCGGACAGCACCGGCACGGGTGCCACCTCCGGCATCCTGGGCGGTACCTGCGCACCGGGGTCGGCGCCCAGCCAGCCGGCGACCGGCCCGGGACGGACCACCACCAGCCCGACTCCGGCGACGACGAGCAGCAGGACGCTGGCCAGCACCGCGAGCCGGTTCCGTCGGCGACGGCCGGTCGCCACCGGCGGCCCCACCGGCGGCGGCCCGACGGGCGCGGCACCGGACGGCCCGGAACCGGACGACGCGGCACCGGACGGCACGGAACCGGACGATCCAGCACCGGACGACGCGGGGCCGGACGGCACGGAACCGGACGAGGCAGCACCGGACGGCGCGGGACCGCCGGGTGCGGGGCCGGACGGCCCGGTGGGCGGGTTGCCGCCGGGTGGCGCGCCGACAGCCGCAGCGACGGCCGGGTACGGGGGCGGGGCCGCCGGTGTGGTCGGGGCGGCACCGGCGGGGTACTGGGGCGGGGCGGCGGCCGGGCCGGCACCGGCGGGATCCCCCGGACGGGCGGCGTCCGGGGAGCCGGGCCGGGCCGGCGGGCGGTACACGGGGGGCGGCGGCTGGCCGGTGCCCGGCGTACCGGGGGGCGGCGCGACCGCTGCCGGTTCGGGCCCTCCCGGCGCGGAACCGGCTGCTCCAGGACCGTGTGCACCGGGAACGTGCACCCGTCCGGTGGCCGGCTCCGGCCGACCCGAGGCACGTTCACCTCCCGGGCGGTAGTGTGAGTCTTCCCTCCCCACAGCCCCCTCCTCCCCCACGAAAAACGGCTTGGGCGACACTACTTCGGTCCGAAGACTATGCGGCGCCCGACGCCGACGGGTGCGCTTCGCCTGTCCGGGAACCGTCACTGTTCGTTAGCCAGCGTGGGCAAACGTAGGGAGCGTGAGATGGATTTCGACGTCACGGTTGAGATCCCCAAGGGTCACCGCAACAAGTACGAGGTGGACCACGCGACCGGCCGGATCAGGCTGGACCGCACGCTCTTCACGTCCACCCAGTACCCGGCCGACTACGGGTTCATCGAGGGCACCCTGGGTGAGGACGGCGACCCGCTGGACGCGCTGGTGCTCGTCCCCGAGCCGACCTTCCCGGGTTGCCTGATCCGGTGCCGCACCATCGGCATGTTCCGGATGACCGACGAGAAGGGTGGCGACGACAAGGTCCTCTGCGTGCCGTACGAGGACCCGCGTCAGGAGCACCTGCGTGACATCCACCACCTCGGCGAGTTCGACCGGCTGGAGATCCAGCACTTCTTCGAGGTGTACAAGGACCTGGAGCCGGGGAAGTCGGTCGAGGGCGCGACCTGGGTCGGCCGGACCGAGGCCGAGGCGGAGATCCGCGCGTCGTACCGGCGGCACCAGGAGGCCGAGGCGCGGGGCGAGAACACCCACTGACCTCTGATTCGTCACCGGGCCCGGTGGCCGTTCGGTTCAGCCGAGCAGCCCCCGGGCCCGGTCGTACAGGTCGAGCACCGCGCAGGCCACCGGCACCACCGCGACCACCAGCAGGGTGTCGGTCAGGTCCGCCGCCCGACCCAGGTACGGCGAGACCGGCCGGCGCGCGTACGTGCTGCCGGCCGCCACGGTGAGCAGCGCCAGCACCCCGGCGGCGGCGACCAGCACCAGCAGGGTGACCGGGCCGGCCCGGCCGACCAGGGCGACACCCAGCACACCGAGGCCGACCAGCCCGGCGACCACGGTGGGTACCCGCTGGCGCAGCGCCACGAACAGCCGGGCGCGCAGCAGCAGCACGGTCGCCGCGACGGCCACCAGGATCCGTCCGGCGGTTCCGCCGGTCACGGTGAGCACCACGGCGGCGGCGACGGCCAGCACGGCGTGCCCGAGCAGCATCCCGGTGAGGGTCTCCTCGGTCCGGGCCACCGCCGCGTGCACCCGGTCGGTGTCCGGCAGGTCCCGTACGCCGGACCGGGCCTCGGTGTCGGCGTTCGCCGGCAGGGTGATCGGCGGCAGCGGCACCTTGCCGAGCCGGATGGCCAGCAGGGGTAGCGCGCCGACGGCGAAGACCAGCACGCTGAGCAGGATCGCCGCGCTGCCGGCCGGGGTGAGGACCAGCCCGAGCAGCGCACCGACCGCTCCGGCCGCCCCGACCGTCGCGCCGGCCACGAAGACCCGGATCCGGGCGGCCACCCCGAGCAGGCCGAGCACCGCCACCAGCAGCAGGGCGACCGAACCGGCCAACAGTTCGGGCGCGCCCAGCCAGTTCAGCGGGCCGAACGGGGTGACCGGGTCACCCGGGCTGACCAGCAGCGCACCGGCGGCGAAGGCGTACGGCAGGGCGTACCCGCCGAGGGTCGCGCCGGCCGGGCCGTCCCCGTAGGCGCGGGAGGCGACGGTGCCGGCTACCGCGAGCCCGGCGGCCAGTACCGCCGCGACCAGCCAGTCGGCCGGGTGGTCGGGACCGCCGGCCAGCAGCGCGACCAGGCCGACCAGCAGCGGTACGGCGGCGGCGGCCAGCGTGGCGGCCCGGGTGGCGGCGGGTGACCAGGCGGCTCCCCGGCGGCGGGCCCCGTCGGCGATCGCCTCGACCACGTCGTCGTACTCGAGTTCCGGCCAGTGCGCGCGGGCCGGGACGAGGTACAGCACCTCGCCGTCGCGGACGCCCTGGGCGAGCAGGTCCTGCCCGGTCGCCAGCACCACTCCGTCGCAGCGGCGCAGCAGCCAGCCGCCGTGGCGTTCCCCGTCGTCGGCCAGCCCCTCCCCGGCGTGCCGGAGCACCTCGGGCAGCAGTTCGGCGAGCGGGACCTGCTCCGGCAGGGCGACGTCCAACCGCCGCTGCGGGGCGCTGATCGTGACGCGGGCGAGCCCGGTTGCCATCGACGTTTCTCCACTTCCGGCGGCGGGGCACGCGGACGGCAGCACTTTACCTACCATGGGCCGGGCTCGGGTCACCGTGCGCTTGGGAGGTTGGGTGTCCACTGTCGTCATCAAGCGACCGCCGCGCCGACCGGCCCCGGAGATCCCGGTCGGGGAGCTTCCGGTCGAGGCGCCACCGGAGATCCCGGAGGTCACCGGTGGCCGGTGGCAGCAGGCGCTGATGCTGCTGCCGATGCTCGGTGGCACGGTGGCGATGGCGATGATGTTCGGCCGGGGCGGCGGCGCGTACTCCTACGTGGTCGGTGGCATGTTCGGGCTGTCCTCGCTGGCCATGCTGGTGACCTCGTGGGGCAGTTCGTCGGGGATGCCGAAGAAGTCGGAGATGATGGCCGCCCGGCGGGAGTACCTGCGGCATCTGGCGGTGCTGCGCCGTCAGGTCCGGCGGAGCGCGGCCCGGCAGCGCGCCGGCCTGTTCTACCGGCATCCCGACCCGACCGGCCTGTGGTCCACCGTGGACAGTCACCGGGTCTGGGAGCGGCGGCCCGGCGACCCCGACTTCGCGGTGGTCCGGGTGGCGCTGGGGCCGCAGACGCTGGCCACCCCGCTGGTCCCGCCGGTGACCCGGCCGCTGGAGGAGCTGGAGCCGATGACGGCCGGCGCGCTGCGCCGGTTCCTGGACGCGTACGCGGTGGTGCCGGACCTGCCGGTGGCGGTGTCGCTGCGCAGTTTCGCCCGGGTGTTCCTGCGCGGCGACGGGGTCTCCCACGACGGGGGCGACGCGGCGTCCCGGGGCGCGCCGTCGGCGCAGGCGCTGGCGCGGGCGGTGCTGACCCAGCTGGCGGTTTTCCACGCCCCGGACGAGCTGCTGGTCGCGGTCTGTGCCGGCCCGGAGCGGCGGGCCGCCTGGGAGTGGGTGAAGTGGCTGCCGCACGCCCACCATCCGGGGCGCTCCGACGCGCTCGGCCCGGTCCGTCTGGTGACCAGCGCAGCGGCCGAGCTGGAGCAGCTCCTCGGGGACGTGCTCGGCAACCGGTCCCGGTTCAGCCCGGCCGGGCCGGCCACCGACGGTCCGCACGTGGTGGTGGTGCTCGACGGCGCGGACCTGACCGGGGCCACCGACCTGACCTCCGACGGCGGCATCGACGCGGTCACCGTGGTCGACCTGGACACCCCGCCGCCGCGGCTGCTGGACCGGACGACCCTGGTGCTGGAGGTACGCGCCGGACGGCTGCACTCGTACGCGGCGGACACGCACGCCGAGGTGGGTACCGCCGACCAGGTGGCGGTCACCGACGCCGAGGCGGTGGCCCGCCGGCTCGCCCCGCTGCGGCTGGCCGCCACGGTGAAGGGGTCGGACGCGCCGCTCCGCGCCGAGCTGGGCCTGCCCGAGCTGCTCGGGCTGGGCGACCCGGAGAACTTCGCCGTCGAGCAGGGCTGGGCGCCGCGCGCCCCCCGGGACACGCTGCGGGTGCCGGTCGGGGTGGGCACCGACGGCGGCGCGATCGAGCTGGACCTGAAGGAGTCCGCCCAGGACGGCATGGGCCCGCACGGGCTGCTGATCGGGGCCACCGGTTCCGGCAAGTCGGAGCTGCTGCGCACGCTGGTGCTGGGGCTGGCCGCCACGCACAGCTCCGAGGTGCTCAACTTCGTGCTGATCGACTTCAAGGGCGGGGCCACCTTCGCCTCGTTCGACCGGCTGCCGCACACCGCCGCCGTGATCACCAACCTGGAGGACGCGCTGCCGCTGGTGGACCGGATGGCGGACGCGCTCAACGGCGAGCTGACCCGCCGGCAGGAGCTGCTCCGCCGGGCCGGGAACTTCGCCAGCCTGCGCGACTACGAGCGGGCGCGGGCGGCCGGTACGCCACTGGCTCCGCTGCCGTCGCTGCTGGTGATCTGCGACGAGTTCTCCGAGCTGCTGTTCCACAAGCCGGACTTCATCGACCTGTTCGTGCAGATCGGTCGGCTGGGCCGGTCGCTGGGGGTGCACCTGCTGCTGGCCTCGCAGCGGTTGGAGGAGGGCCGGCTGCGCGGGCTGGACACCCACCTGTCGTACCGGATCGGGTTGCGGACCTTTTCCGCGCTGGAGTCCCGCACGGTGCTCGGGGTGCCGGACGCGCACGACCTGCCCCGCTCCCCCGGCCACGGCTACCTGCGGTTCGGCACCGAGCCGCTGGTCCGGTTCAAGGCCGCGTACGTATCCGGGCCGGCCCGGCGGCGCGGGGCCGTCGCCGGTGGCGGCCCGGCCGGTACGCCCCGCCTGCTCGCCTTCTCCACCCACTTCGTACCGGTGACCGAGCCGGCCGTCCCGGCGCCCCGCCCCGCCGAGGAGACCGGCGGTGCGGCGAGTCTGTTGGACGTGCTGGTCGGCCGGCTCGCCGGCCAGGGCCCCCCGGCCCACCAGGTGTGGCTGCCGCCGCTGGACGCCTCGCCGGCCCTGGACGACCTGCTCGGTCCGGCGGGCGTGGACCCGGCACGCGGGCTGGCCTTCGGCAACCCGGAGCTGCACGGCGCGCTCCAGGTGCCGGTGGCGCTGGTCGACAAGCCGGCCGACCAGCGACGTGACCTGCTGTGGCTGGCCCTGGACGGGGCGGCCGGGCACGTCGCCGTGGTCGGTCAGCCGCGCAGCGGCAAGTCCACCCTGCTGCGTACGTTGATCTGCAACCTGGCGCTCACCCACACCCCGTACGAGGTGCAGGTGTACTGCCTGGACTTCGGCGGCGGCGGGCTGGGCGCGCTGCGCGACCTGCCGCACGTCGGCGGAGTGGCCGGCCGGGCCGACCCGACGGCGGTCCGGCGTACGGTCGGTGAGCTGTCCACCCTGCTGGCCGAGCGGGAGCAGCGTTTCGCGGAGCTGGGCGTGGAGTCGATGGCCGTGTACCGGCAGCGGCGCGCGGCCATGGTCGCCGCCGGGCAGCCGGTGACCGACCCGTTCGGGGACGTCTTCCTGGTGGTGGACGGCTGGGGCACCGTGCGCGGCGAGTACGACGACCTGGAGGGGCCGGTCACCGACCTGGCCGCCCGGGGCCTGGCGTACGGCATCCACGTGGTGACCAGCGCGATCCGCTGGATGGACTTCCGGCCGGCGATCCGGGACCTGTTCGGGTCCCGGCTGGAGCTGCGCCTCGGTGACCCGTCCGACTCGGCGGTCGGCCGGCAGGCGGCGATAAACGTGCCGGAGGACCGGGCGGGTCGGGGCATCACCGCGGAGAAGCTGCACTTCCTGACCGCCGTGCCCCGGCTCGCCGGCACCGGCGGCGACACCGGTGACCTGGTCAAGGCGGTCGCCGGGGGGTGGGCCGGTCCGGTCGCCCCGGCGGTCCGGCTGCTCCCGCCGGTGCTGCCGTACGCCGAACTGGACCTGTCGGTGTCGACCGGGCTGCGCATCCCGGTGGGCATCGCCGAGGCCGATCTGAGTCCGGTGCTGCTCGACTTCGCCAACGAGCCGCACTTCGTGGTGTTCGGCGACGCGGAGTGCGGGAAGTCGTCGTTCCTGCGCGCCCTGGCGACGTCGATCACCCGCCGGTTCACCCCGGAGCAGGCCCGGATCATCCTGGTCGACTACCGGCGCAGCCTGCTCGGCGCGATCGAGTCGGAACACCTCATCGGGTACGGTACGGCCGCCTCCGGCACCGCCGACCTGATCGAGTCGGTAGCCGGGTACATGGAACGTCGCAAGCCCGGCCCGGAGGTGAACGCGGCGCAGTTGCGGGACCGGTCCTGGTGGTCCGGGCCGGAGCTGTTCGTGCTGGTGGACGACTACGACCTGGTGGCCACCGGCCCGACCAACCCGCTGCGTGCGCTGGAGGAACACCTGCCGCAGGCCCGGGACGTCGGGCTGCACCTGGTGCTGGCCCGACGGTCGGGCGGCGCGGGACGGTCGCAGTTCGAGCCGATCGTGCAGCGGCTGCGGGAACTCGCCGCCGCCGGTCTGGTGATGTCCGGCAGCCCGGACGAGGGGGCGCTGGTCGGCCCGGTCCGGCCCGGCCCGTTGCCGCCCGGTCGGGGACGGCTGGTCACCCGACGGGAAGGCGTACGGCTGGTGCAGTTGGCCCATCTTCCGCCGGCATGACCGCTCGACCGTGCCGGCATGACCGGTCGGCCGGTCGACGGCTCCGGCGTCTCGGCCGGTCGACGGCTCCGGCGTGACGTCTCGACCGGTCGACGGCTCCGGTGCGACCGTTGACCGGCGGATTTTCGAGGTTCCGGTTTCGACGTTTAACCAAACAGGACCCGAAAACCGGGTAACCTCCGAGCGTTGTGTGTCCGGCGCGACGAATGGGCTGAGAGTGTGACTGGGGTGCCGCGGGGACGCGTGGCCGGGGTCCGGTGGCTGGCCGGCCGTACCCTGCTCGCCGTCGCCGCGACCGCCGTCCCGTTGGCGGTTCCGCTCGCCGGCGCCGCGCCCGCTGTCGCCGCGCATGCCGTCGCCGCGCCCGCCCCGGCGCTGGCCGCGTCCGTGCCCGCCGCCGCGCCGGCCCCGGTGCCGGCCGCGCTCGTTGCGGCGCCGGTCGCCGTCGACCCGATGTTCGCGCCGGCCCGCGCCGACCAGGTACGCAACGACCAGTGGCAGCTCGACGCGTTGGACGCGGAGACGGCCTGGCGCACGTCCACCGGACGCGGGGTGACCGTCGCGGTGGTCGACTCCGGGGTGGACGGCTCCCACCCGGACCTCGCCGGTCAGGTGCTGCCCGGGCTCGACCTGGTCGCCCCGGAGGGCACGACCGAACCCGACCCGGTGGGGCACGGTACGACCGTCGCGGCGCTGATCGCCGGCCGGCGGGACGACCAGCGGGGCGCGGTGGGGCTCGCGCCGGACGCGAAGATCCTGCCGGTGCGGGTGCTGGACGCGGAGAACCGCTACGACGACGCGCTGATCGTCGCCCGGGGCGTCCGGTGGGCGGTCGACAACGGGGCCCGGGTCATCAACCTCTCCCTCGGCGGGGGCGGCGACAGTCCGGCCCTGGCCGCCGCGCTGGACTACGCCTTCGCCCGGGACGTGGTGGTGGTCGCCTGCACCGGCAACCTGGCCGTCTCGCCGGGCAACCGGGTCTGGTACCCGGCCCGGGAGCCGGGGGTGATCGCGGTGTCCGGTCTCGAACGCGACGGCGACGACCTCTGGTCCGGCTCGATCACCGGCCCGGAGACGGTGCTGACCGCGCCGGCCACCGGGCTGGTCGGGGCCCGTCCCGGTGGCTACTGGCGGGTGCAGGGGACGAGTTTCGCCGCACCCCTGGTGACCGCCGCCGCCGCGCTGGTGCGGGCCCGGTTCCCGCAGATGTCCGCCGGTGAGGTGGTGAACCGGCTGATCAGCACCGCCCGGGACCTCGGCCCGGCCGGTCGGGACGACCGGTTCGGCTTCGGCCGGGTCGATCCGGTCGCGGCGCTCACCCGGGACGTGCCCGCGGTGCCGCGCAACCCGTTGGACGACCAGTCCTCACCGGGCGAGGTGGGCTTCGGCCGGGCACCGGGCTCGGTGGAGCAGACCACGGTCGACGCGGACCAGCTCGGCCTGCGTACCCGGGGGGACAGCTGGACGGCCCGCGCCGCCGGTGGGGCGGAGGCCGCCACCCCGGGCCGGCTCTGGGCCGGAGTGGTGACGGGTGCCGTACTGGTCGCCACGACCGCGCTGCTGGTCCGCCGGTTCCGCCGTCCGGCCCGCCGCTGAGCCGTCCGCTGGGCCTGTCCACACCGGATGTTCGGTGATGGCTTCGTTGCTCAGAGTGAAGAAAGCGGTGCCACGACGCGCACCGGGCTTAATGTGAGTTCAGCGCCGCGTCTCACCATCAACCAGAGCTGACGCCCGCTGAACAGGCGGTTTGCATCGCTGTTTATCGTGATCAGTGATCTATGTGCCACCGCACCCGCCGAAGCGATAAGGGCTAACGATGAGCGACAGTCACCCTCCGTACGGAGGACCGTCCGATCCGAACGCCGGGCAGCCGTGGGGGCCGCCGCCGGGGCCACCGCCGGGGCAGCCGATCTCCGGGCAGCCGTGGGGCCCGCCGCCCCCGGGACAGCCGATCTCCGGGCAGCCGGACCCGTACGGCTACGGTCAGCAGCACGGCTACCCGCCGCCGCCCCAGTTCGCCACCCCGGTGCAGCCGCCGAAGAAGAACCGGGGCCTGATGATCGGGCTCGGTGTCGGGGCGGCCACGGTGGCGCTGCTGGCGCTGTGCGGTGTCGGCGTCGGCGTACTGGTGGCCGCCGGTGACGACGAGGACCCGACCCCGCCGATCGCCACGGGACCGGCCCCCGGCCCCAGCACCGAGACCGACCCGGGCACCACCCCGTCGACCACGCCGCCCGGCGGGGACGACGCCCCGCAGAACAACAACGCCGTCACCGCGCGGTACTCCAGCGACTTCGAGGCGGTCTGCGAGGGCAACCCGATCCTCAACGCGAAGGCGTACACCGCACCGGCCGGTTCGAAGGCGTACACCTTCTACAACTCGGTGGACCGGCCGTCGAGCTGGCTGCTCCGTTCCGCCGGCTACGGCAAGTCGTACTACGCGAAGAGCGACGAGTTCGACGAGGTGAGCGTCGTCGGTTGCCTGAAGTACGTGGAGGGCAGCGAGGGCGCCGGCAAGAAGTGCCAGCTCAAGGACAGCTCCGACAAGGTCATCACGGTCGACTACGTGTCGTCGCGGTACCAGCTGACCTTCTACGCCGCGAAGACCGCGCAGAAGGTCGGCGACGGCGGCACCATCAACGCGCCGGCGGTGCGCTGCCCGTCGTTCGTGACCTACAACAAGAACACCATGAAGGCGTACGCCTCGCCGGACACCGGTGCCCTCGAGGCCGCGCTGGACAAGTTCCTGGACTGATTCCGGGTCGCGGAGCCGGGGAGGGGCGGCACGGTCCCTCCCCCGGCTCCGCCGGCCGGCTCAGCTCGCCCGACCCGCGCCACAGCGGCCAGCGGTAGCCCTCTCGACCGGTCAGGTGCAGTCCCCGGTGTCGACCGCCTTGGTCCGCTCCGCCCCGGCCAGGGCCACCGGCCGGGCCTCCTCGGCGGTCACCGCGAATCCGGTGTTCGGATCGTCCGCCGCCGCCGCGAAGATCACCCCCAGCACCAGACCGTTCGGCGCGACCAGCGGCCCGCCCGAGTTGCCGCTGCGGACCAGCGCGCGGATCGTGTAGACCTCCCGGGTGACGTCCCCGGAGGCGTAGATGTCCGGCCCGGTGATCCGGTCCACGTCCCGCACCCGGGCCGACTGGGCATCGTACGGACCGTCCAGCGGGAAACCGAGGACGATCGCGTCCGCCCCGCTCGTCGCCCCGTTGGCGGCGAACCGCATCGACGGGCCGGGCAGGTCCGGCACGTACAGCACGGCGAGGTCCCGGTCCGGGTCGTAGACCACCACCCGGCCGTCGTACCGGTCGCCGTTCAGCTCCACCGACACGCTACGGACACCGGCGACCACGTGCGCGTTGGTCATCACCCGGTCGTCGGCGTAGATGAAACCGGAGCCCTCGATCCGCCGGCCGCAGCTCGGCGCGGAGCCGAGCACCTTGACCACGGACCGCTGGCCGTTGGCGACCACCTGGGAACCGGCCAGCGCCGGGTCGGGCGGCGACACCTGCCGGGCCCGGGTGGGGGCCAGGTCGCCGAAGACGTCGGGGAAACCGTTGGTGTCGACGGTGTCCCGCAGCGCGGTGGACAGCTGCTGGGCCTGGTCCGGCATCACCCGGTCGACCACGGTCAGCAGGGCGCTGTTCCGGACCGAGGAGGCCAGCCAGGGCAGCGACGACGAGCCGAGCGGCACGGCGACCAGCCAGGCCACCATGATCACCGCGAACAGCGACACGAACGCCCCGCCGACGTCGTCGACCCGCCGACCGACCCGGCTGGTGATGGCGTGCCGCAGGTGGGAGCCGAGCCAGCCGGCCAGGGCCTGCCCCAGCACCGCCAGCCCGAACACCGCGACCAGCGAGATGATCACACGGGCGACGCTGTCGGTGAACTGCTGCGCCAGCAACGGACCGGCCTGGAGGCCGAGCAGGGCGCCCAGGAAGAACCCGGTGAACGACAGCGCCCCGATGACGAATCCCTGACGGTATCCGCTGATCGCGAACAGGAGCATGAGCAGCAGCAGTACGAGATCAACGGCCGACACCCGTCCAGCGTACGGGCACCGCACGACCGCGACGACGAGCGCCGGGTAAGCCGGGCCGTGACTGTCAGCGATCGGCCAGCGCGTCGGCCCCGTCGGCGGATTCGTCGGCGGGGTCGGTACCGGCCGACAGCGCCGGGGTGGCGACCGTCGGCGGCAGGTCCACCACCCGGCTGTCGGACCAGGGCCGGGCCCAGCCGCCCATCTCCAGGACGGCGGAGAGCACACCTGCGGTGAATCCCCAGACCAGCATCCCGCGCGCGGCGAAGGCCGGGCCGATCCAGCCGTTCCGGAGGCGTACCCGCAACCGGTTCGCCGGATCTACCAGCTCGGCGACGGGCAGCCGGACGACGTGCGCCACCTCGGCCGGTTCCCGTGCGTGCACCGGATGCGGCCGGTGCCACCAGCCGAGCACCGGAGTGACCATGAAGTCGCTGACCGGAATCCACAGCTTCGGCAGGTGGGCCAGGACGGTGACACTGTCCGGGTCGAGGCCGACCTCCTCGTTCGCCTCACGGAGCGCGGTCGCGGTGGCGTCGGCGTCCCCCGGGTCGGCGGCCCCGCCCGGGAACGCCGGCTGGCCGGCGTGGTTGCGCAGGGTGGCGGACCGTTGCAGCACCAGGACGTCCGGGCCGGCGTCGGGTTCCTCACCGAGCAGCACCAGTACCGCGCTCTCCCGGCCGCCGCTCGGCGGAACCGGGATCCGGCTGAAGTCCTCGGCGCTGGCCGCGCCCAACCGGTCGAGCAGCGGGTCCAGCCAGGCTGGCCGGGGACGGCTCACGCGGGTACCTCCAGGCCGAGGTGCCGGCGGACCAGCTCGGCCAGGCGGGCGTCGTCGAGTGCCCCGGAGACGTCCTGGTGCCGGATGCGTCCCTGCCCGTCGACGAAGATGGTGACCGGCAGGACGTTCGGGGCCAGCTCCCGCTGCAACCGCTGATCGGTGTCGACCAGGGACGGGAAGGTCACCCCGAAGTCCTCGCCCACCGAGACCGCCCGGGACCGGTCGTCGTAGGTGTTCACCCCGATCACGTGCGCCTGCCCGGCCATCCGGTCGCTCAGCCGCTGGAACGCGGGCAGCTCCTTGCGGCAGGGCGCGCACCAGGAGGCCCAGAGGTTGAGCACCGCCGGCCCGCGTACCTCCCGCAGGGCCACCTCCGCGCCCCCGGTGAAACAGGCGAACCGCAGGTCGGGCAGGAGTCGTCCGGTACCGTCCGGCGACCCGCCACCCGACGGGGCGGTCGTCGCCGGAGTGTTGGCCGGGGTGGGCGGCCCGGCCGTCACGGTCGGCCCAGTCCCGGCGGACGCGGTCGGGCCAGCCGACCCGGCGGCGGACGCGGGCGGGACGGTCGGGTCGGGGGAGCCGGTGGACGCCGGGGCCGCCGAGGGTGGCGTGGTCAGCGTCGTGCAGTCGGCGAAGGGCGACGTCGACGTCGACGCTCCGGGCGCGGCCGTCCGGTCGGAGCTGCCGATGGTGCAGCCGGCAGCGGTGAGCAGCGGAACGAGGAGGAGTGCGGCGGCGAGCCGTCGGTTCACGGTGCCTCCGCGGCGACCGCCTGGACCGGCACCAGCTCCGGGTCGACTCCGGCGGCGACCGCCAACTCCCGGGCCCGGGGACCCTTCAGCAGCTTCGCCGCCGCGGCCGGCTCGGTGGGCCCGGCACCGTACGAGGGGCAGAGCCGGGTGAGGGTGCACGCCCCGCAGGCCGGCTTGCGGGCGTGGCAGACCCGCCGGCCGTGGAAGATGACCCGGTGCGAGAGCATGGTCCAGTCGCGCTTGTCGTACAGCGCCCCGATCGCATGCTCGATCTTGACCGGGTCGGTCTCCTCGGTGAGCCCCCACCGGTGGACCAGCCGCTGGAAGTGCGTGTCGACGGTGATCCCCGGGACACCGAAGGCGTTGCCGAGGATGACGTTGGCGGTCTTGCGCCCCATCCCGGGCAGGGTGACCAGATCCTCCAGCCGGCCGGGGACCTCACCGTCGTACCGCTCGACGAGGGCCTGCCCGAGCCGGATCAGCGAGTTGGTCTTGTTGCGGTAGAAGCCGGTCGGCCGGATCAGCTCCTCCAGCTCGGCCCGGTCGGCGCCCGCGTAGTCGGCCGCGCCCGGATAGCGGGCGAACAGCTTCGGGGTGACCTCGTTGACCTTCTTGTCGGTGCACTGGGCGGAGAGGATCGTCGCGACGGCGAGTTCGAGCGCGTTGCCATGGTCGAGTTCACAGTGCGCGTCGGGGTGGGCCTCGGTGAGCGCCCGACCGATCCGGCGGGCACGACGCTTACGGCCCAGGTCGGTTTCCACGACGCCGGGGGAGCTGGTGGTCACGTCGGCCAGCCTACGTCGCGCCGGTGGCCGGCCGCCGCCGCGCCGGGCCGTCCGCCGGGAGGGGCTACCCCGCGTCCGGGGCCGAGATCGTCCCGTCCGCGCCGAACGTGGCCCCGCTGGTCGGAAAGTCCTGCTTGCTGAGCTGCTTCAGCAGGCCCAGGCCCCGGTCGTCCGGGTCCATGACCGGCTTGCCGATGCCGTTCATGTACGTGGAGGCGAACGAGCCCTCGACGAAGCTGCCGTCGGCCT
Source organism: Micromonospora cathayae (assembly GCF_028993575.1). Taxonomy (NCBI): domain Bacteria; kingdom Bacillati; phylum Actinomycetota; class Actinomycetes; order Micromonosporales; family Micromonosporaceae; genus Micromonospora; species Micromonospora cathayae. The sequence goes on from NZ_CP118615.1 coordinate 979,514, forward strand.
TCAACGACACCTTCAGCACGCCACCCCAGCCGAGCCGGCCGTTGTTGCTCAGCGAGTTGCCGCCCCCGGCGAAGTTGCCGAGGCTGTAGGCGATCAGCCGACCCTGGTAGAACTCCATCCCCCGGAGCACGTGCGGGCCATGCCCGACGATCAGGTCCGCCCCGGCGTCGATCATCGCCCGGGAGAACTTGATCGGGTCGCCCCGGTTCTCGCCGAGGAACATCTCCGTGCCGGGCTTCACCCGGGTCTTCTCCGAGCCCTCGCCGCCCATGTGCACCTGTACCACCACCAGGTCGGCCATGGTGGCGGCCTTCTCGATGACCTTCTCGGCCGCGTCGATGTCGACCAGGCTGTTCGACCAGACGTACGAGGAGAAGCCGGCCACCGCGACCTTCACGCCCTTGACGTCCACCACGGTGATCTGGTCTGGCGCGCCGGTGTGCTCCAGCCCGTGCTCCTCCAGCGCCTTCTGGGTGTTCTTGTACCCGGCCGGGCCGTAGTCGTAGCCGTGGTTGTTGGCCTGGTTGAGCAGGTGGAAACCGGCGTCCTTGAGATGGGCGGCGTACTCCGGCGGGGCCCGGAACTGGAAGCAGCGGGTCGAGTTGGCCCCGCACTTGCCGGTCCCGGTGTCGACGGTCAACGGCTCCTCGAGGTTGCCCATCACCAGGTCGGCCTCGAGGGCCTCCTTGACGCTGGTGAAGAAGCCCTTGCCACCGTTGGGGGGCAGCCGGTTGGGCGCGTTGCCGATGATGATGTCACCGGTCGCGGAGAGCGAGATGACCTTCTCGTCCGCTTTCGCCTCGGGGCTCGGGGCCGCCGAGCCGGATCCCGGGGAGCCCTGCGGGGCGGACTGCCAGACGGGATCGGTCTCCGTCGTGGAGCCGCACCCGGCGGCGAGGAGCAGAGCGACGAGGACGCCCAGCGCGGCCACCGGACGGCGGTGGGCGCGGCGACGGGCAGGACGGCAGGCGGCGGCGTACATCGCTGGCGACCCTACCGGTAGGGGAACCACACCGGCGATGGCCGATCGGATGAAATGCACCGATCGGTACGCTCAGTGGCCGTAGCGGTCCGACCAGGCCACGTCTTGGCCGTCCGCGCCGGCCCGGACGGCGGCGTACACCGCGCGGGCGAGCCGGCCACCCCACCGCGAGCGCGGTCCGCCGTACGGCTCGGCCGGGCCGTCCGGTGGGCAGAGCACGGTGACCGCGTCGGTCGGGGTGCCGGTGCCGGGCCGACCGAGGTCCCGGATCGCCTGGGTCTTCGCCTCCGTCGCGGTCGCCACCGCGTTGACCAGGGCGGCGTCGGCGAGCCGGACCGGCACGAGGACCACGATGTTGACCGTACCGACCCGGTGCCCGGGAGTCCCGCCGCCCGACCGGGCGGCCGACTCGACCGGAACCGGAGCGGCGGCGTCGCGTTGAGCCGGGACTGCGGCGTCGAGCGAGGGTGCCGGGGCGGCGGCGTCGACCGGGATGCCCAGGCCGACGGTCGCCCAGACCCGCACTCCGCCGTCGGCGGCGGTGACCAGCTCGGTGACGTCGACGCCGGTCAGCAGCCCGACGCCGGGGCCGTCGAGGCCGAGCCGGACGGCCAGGTCGGCGAGGTGGTCGGCCGGATCGTCCCGGCGGTACGACATCGGCACCGTCGCGTTGACCACCCAGTTGCGCAGCCCGATGCCGCCGCCGAGCGGGCCGGAACTGACCGCGCGCAGCGGCCGGGTGGCGCGCCAGTGCAGCAACGGCAGGTCGTGGCCGTCCTCGGTCCGACTGGTGAGGGTGGGCTCGCTGAGCATGGGGGGACCCTACGGGTGCCACCCCGGGGACGACCGGCCGGCCGGTCGGAGCAGCGGATGATAGCCGTTGATCAGGTCTGTCTCGTTACGTCCAACGATCAAGATTCCAGGGGTGCGCCTCTGATTCCTGCTCACGTGCGCCTAGACTGGCGTCGCGCGCGGGATCAGCGGACGGCGGACCCGGCCGACGGACGGCACGCGTAGGCGGAGGTGCGGGATGGACGAGGTACTGGCCCGTAGCGGGATCTTCCAAGGGGTGGACCCGGAGGCTGCGGAGGCGCTCGCCAAGGAGATGGAGACGATCGAGGTCCGCAAGGGCGAGGTCGTGTTCAACGAGGGCGAGCCCGGCGACAGTCTGTACATCCTCCTGTCTGGCAAGATCAAGTTGGGTCGCCGCGCGGCGGACGGCCGGCAGAACCTGATCGCCGTGGTGGGCCCGTCGGACATGGTGGGCGAGCTGTCGCTCTTCGACCCCGGCCCGCGGACGGCGACGGCCACCGCGATCACCGACACCCGCCTGGTCCGGCTGCGCAAGCAGGCGTTGCGCCCGTGGTTGAACAACCGGCCCGAGATCGCCGAGCAGCTCCTCCGGGTGCTGGCCCGTAGGCTGCGCCGGACGAACGACTCGCTGGCCGACCTGATCTTCACCGACGTGCCGGGCCGGGTCGCCAAGAACCTGCTCCAGATGGCCGGCCGCTTCGGCACCCGGGACGGCGGCGTGCTGCGGGTGACCCACGACCTGACCCAGGAGGAGATCGCCCAGCTCGTCGGCGCCTCCCGGGAGACGGTCAACAAGGCGCTGGCCGACTTCGCGTCCCGGGGCTGGCTGCGACTGGACGGCAAGAGCATCATCATCCTCGACCCGGAGCGGCTGGCCCGCCGGGCGCGGGTCTGAACGACCGGGTCCGCGCAAGCCGGACCTTCCGGAAAGGGGACCGCCGTCGGCGGTCCCCTTTCCGGTTTCCGCCCGAGGGCCGCGCCTGCCCCACTCCGGGGCCGCCTCTGCCGCTCCCGGATCATCCGGACGCCGCCGCGTGGACCGACGGGTACGCCGGCGCGCAGGCCGACGGGTACGCCGGCCCCGGTACGACGACACCGAAGCGTCGCCCCTCCCCGCTCCCCGGGACGGTCGACGACCGCCCCCGACCCCCGGGCAGGGGCCATTCGTCGACCACCCGTTCTGCCACGGGACAGCGGCGGACGGGTGTCGGTGACCGGACCGGCCGCCGACGGCGTTTCGGATGCCCGGGAAACAGTGGCGGTTGGTGCCGGAAGGCGGTGCCGGGGAGGCACCGCCCTCCGTAGGCCGGCCCCGCTGGCACGGTGACCAGGCCAAAGCGCCTGTCCAGGTCAACGGACGACAGTGGCCACCAGGTGAGTGATCCTCGTTTCCGATGGCCGCCGATGGCTGCGCACTGGCCATCGTGCCCTTCCTGACCGGTCGACGGAAGCACCCCCGCCAGGGAAAAACCTGTCCGAGACGGGCCGTCGGGGCGGGGCGGCCCGCTGGGGGCGGCTCTCTTGCGGCATCCGATGTTTCTCCGAGGCGTCCGAGTCTGTTTGCACCCCGTCCGAGGTGCGGAAACGGCACTACCCGGCACTGGTGGACCGCCCTTTTCCGGATGCCGGAAAAGCCGGCCGGCGGCGGAGTCTTCCTCCGTCGAGCGCCGGGCACGAACCAGGGACCAAGGAACCTTTTGTCGCAATGATTGCGAAATCAAGACCAAGACAATTCTCGGGTGGGAAGAGAAACAAGGCTTTATTGCCTGGAAGGCCGACAACGGTGAAGATTCAGAAGCTGTCCCCGCCCGTGACGCCCCTGGCAGGGCATACGGGCACTGAGGACAGCAGAGTTCCAGGTCAACGGACATCTCATGATCGAGAAGAGGATAGAAGTGGCTGTCACCCAAGGTGAGTTCACCGACGACAGGGCCCTGTCGCACCTGGCCGTTCCCGCGGTGGTGTTGATCGTGATCGTCGTGCTCATCAAAGCCCTGGTCAATGCGGGAAGCGAGCCCGAGTTGACGATCGGGTGCGGCTGCCTGCTGGCGGCCACCGCCATCCGGCTGTTGCGTCGCTGAGTGACCTAACGACCGGACGGGTTCGGTGCCAGCGAAGAGGGCGCCGCTCGAACCGACGCTGACCAACCCGGTCGCGGAGTTCGCACGTGGGCTACGTGAGATCCGCGACCGGGCCGGGATGCCGACGTACGAGGTCATGGCGCGCGACGGGCTGAGCAACAAGAGCAGCCTGTCCAAAGCGGACAAGGGCGTGAAGTTCCCCAGCCGGGACGTCACCCTGGCATACGTACGGGCCTGCGACGGCCCGGTGGCGGAATGGAAGACCAAGTGGGAACAGGTCGCCAAGGCGATCGGCCAACCGTCTTCCCGGTCGAGGCGATCCACTCCCTCCGCCTCGACCGTCGCATCCCGGGAGGCGGTCAATCCGGTCGACGCGATGACCGTCGAGGATTTCCGGGCCAAATTGCGCCAGGTACGCGAACGCGCGGGGAATCCGTCCTACAAGGAGATCGAGGAGCAGGCCCGGATCAAGGGTCTCGAACTGGCCGCCAGCACCGCGTTCGACATGCTCAAACCCTCCGGGAAGGGGTTACCCAGACGGGATCGGCTGATCGTCTTTCTCAGCGTCTGTGACGTGCCGCGACAGCAGCACGAACTCTGGACGAAGATCCGGGAGCTGATCAGGGCCCGACAGGTACAGGCGAGCACGGCACCGCCGGTGGAGCCGACGCCGGTCGATGCCGCTGAACGGCTGACCGACGAACGCACGGAACCCCCACCGGACCAGTCGACCGTCAAGGCTCTCCAGGCCGAGATCCACCGACTGCGACAGCAGCTCAAGGTGTACGAGGCCCGCTCGGCGTGGTCCTCGGCCGGGTTGGCGGACCCCCGGGGGGCGGTCGTCCGCCCGTATGTCCTCTACTGCCCGCCGCCGCAGGAGCCGCGGGTGGCAGCCGGCCCCGGCCCCGACGTTGCGACCGGGCCCGTCCCATGGTTCCACGACAGCGGAGAAGGGGTCTCCGCACCGGTCACGTCGAGGCGGGCCCCGGACCGCAGCCCGTACCAGCAGTGGCTCGACCAGTTCCGGCCGCCACTGCCCGCCCCGGCCGCCCCATCCGGGGGGCCGGCAGATCCGCAGGAACGGGAAGGGTCCCCCGTCGTGGTCCGGGAGCCGGTCGGGGCTTCCGGTGCACAGCACGAGGACCTGTACGAACAATGGATCCACCAGTTCTGGAATCCGCTGCTCGACACTCCGTTCGTCCCGGTCGACCTGTCCGAGGGCGAACGGTCGGCCGGTGCACCCGTCGGGTACTTCGGGGACCACCGCCGGCCACCGCTCAACCCGTGGCCGACCGGCCGGGTCGCCGACCGGGAGGAACAGTTCGACGTCTCCCCGAGCTGGGCGGTCTACCCCCACGAGCAGATCAACTGGATCGGTCAGGGGGTACGGGGGGTCCACCTGACGCTGGGCGTCGTCCTCGTCGCCATGGCGGCGGTGCTGCTGTCCGTCGCCGCCACCTCCCGTACCGACGACACGGCCAGGGACACCCGACACGCGGAGGACTTCTACCAGGAGGCCCGTGACCTGCGGTGGATGCTCCAGCAGCGGGCGGCCACCGGGTAGGCGAACCGGAGGGGCGTACCGCCGTCGGTGCGCGCGGTCCGGCACGGCGGGCACCGGTCAGTAGACCCGGAAAAAGTCAGGCTTGACTGTTTGTTTCCTGCCCGGCACGCTGGTCGGGTGCCCGCCCCACCGAGCCGCGTCCCGCAGCAGGAGCGCAGCCGCGCCACCCGGGCCCGGCTGCTCGAAGCGACCGTCGACTGCCTGGTCGAGCACGGCTGGTCCGGCACCACGACGACGGTGGTCGCCGCCCGCGCCGGGGTGTCCCGGGGCGCGCAGCTGCACCACTACCCCACCCGGGCCGCCCTGGTCACCGCCGCCGTGGTCCACCTGGCCGACCGGCGGGCGACCGAACTACGCGCCGAGGCGGAGAGCCTGCCCGCCGGGCCGCAGCGCCTCGACCGGGTGATCGACATGCTCGCCGCGGCGTTCACCGGTCCGCTCTTCGTCGCCGCTCTCGAACTCTGGGTCGCCGCCCGCACCGACCGCGAGCTACGTGAGGCGTTGGTGCCGCTGGAGGCCCGGGTGGGTCGGGAGATGCACCGGCTCACCGTCGCGCTGCTCGGTGCCGACGAGCGCCGCCCCGGCGTCCGGGAGGCCGTGCAGGCCACCCTCGACCTGCTGCGCGGGCTGGGCGTGGCGAATCTGCTCAGCGACGACTCGGCCCGGCGTACCGCGCTGTTGAACACCTGGAAACGCCAGCTCACCACCCTGCTCACCCCCTGACCGTCCGGCCATACCCCCGTGGAGGTGCCCGCGTGATCCGCATCGGCAACGCCTCCGGTTTCTACGGAGACCGGTTCGCCGCCTGGCGGGAGATGCTCGACGGCGGCGAACTGGACGTGCTGACCGGCGACTACCTGGCCGAGCTGACCATGCTGATCCTGGGCCGGGACCGGCTGCGCGACCCGTCCCTCGGCTACGCGAAGACATTCCTGCGGCAACTGGAGGGCACCCTCGGCACCGCGCTGGACCGGGGCGTCCGGATCGTCACCAACGCCGGGGGCGTCAACCCGGCCGGGCTGGCCGACGCCATCGGCTCACTCGCCGACCGGCTCGGGCTCACCGTCCGGATCGGGTACGTCGAGGGCGACGCGCTGGACCGGCCGGACGCGCTGACCGCGAACGCGTACCTGGGCGCGTTCGGCATCGCCGCCTGCCTGGACGCCGGGGCGGACGTGGTGGTGACCGGCCGGGTCACCGACGCGTCCCTGCTGGTCGGGCCGGCGATCGCCCGGTACGGCTGGCGACCCGACGACCTCGACGCGCTCGCCGGAGCCACCGTCGCCGGGCACCTGGTCGAGTGCGGGGCGCAGGTCACCGGCGGGAACTTCAGCTTCTTCACCGAGCTGCCGGACGGCGGTCGCCGGCCCGGATTCCCCATCGCCGAGGTGTACCCGGACGGCTCGTCGGTGCTCACCAAGCATCCGGGCACCGGCGGCGCGGTCACCGTGGAGACGGTCACCGCGCAGCTCCTGTACGAGATCGGCGGTCCGGCGTACCTCGGCCCGGACGTGGTGGCCCACCTGGACACGGTCACCCTCGCCCCGGACGGCCCGGACCGGGTACGGGTCACCGGCACCCGGGGCAGCCCGCCGCCGGACACCCTCAAGGTGGGCGTCAACAACCTCGGCGGCTTCCGCAACTCGATGACGTTCGTCCTCTGTGGACTGGACATCCCGGCCAAGGCGGCGCTGGTCCGTACCCAGATCGAGGCGGCGGTGGGCCCGGCGGGCCTGGAGTTCCAGCTCGCCCGGACCGACCACCCGGACGCCGTCGACACCGCCACGGCGAGCGCGCTGCTGCACGTACATCTGCGGGACGCCGACCGGACGCGGGCCGGGCGGGCCTTCTCGGCCGCCGCGGTCGAACTGGCCCTGGCCTCCTACCCGGGCTGCACGCTGACCACGCTGCCCGGCGACGCCACCCCGTACGGTGTGTTCACCGCCGACACGGTGCCGCAGGACGCCGTCCCCCACGTCGCCGTGCTCCCCTCCGGCGAACGCCGGCCCGTCCCACCCCCACCGCTGACCGTCCCGCCCCCACCGCTGACCGGCGCACCGGAGCCACCGGCACCGGCAGCACACCGGGCGACCACCGGGGGGCGGCCAGGGCCGTCGCGGCGCGGGCCGCTCGGGGAACTGGTCGGGGCGCGGTCGGGCGACAAGGGCGGCGACGCGAACCTCGGCGTCTGGGCGCGCACCGACCCGGCGTACGCCTGGCTGCGCGGCTGGCTCACCGTCGAGCGGCTGGCCGAGCTGCTGCCGGAGACCGCCGACCTGCCCGTCGAGCGGTACGAGCTGCCGAACCTGCGGGCGGTGAACTTCGTGATCCGGGGGCTGCTCGGTCAGGGGGTGGCCGCCTCCACCCGGTTCGATCCGCAGGCGAAGGCGCTCGGTGAGCTGCTCCGCGCCCGGATCGTCGACCTGCCGGCCGAGCTGGCCCCGGGCCCGGAACACGGAAACCGGGAAGACGCCGGGGAGGGACGGGCGTGACCACGTTGCGGAGCGCGGTCGACCCGGCCTCGGCGGCGTACCGGGCCAACCGGGCGGCGCTGCTGGACCGGCTGGCCGAACTGGACGAGGCCCTCGACGCGGCCCGCGCGGGCGGCGGGGAGAAGTCCGTGGCCCGGCACCACGGGCGCGGCAAGCTGCTGCCCCGGGAACGGATCGAGCTGCTGCTGGACCAGGACAGCCCGTTCCTGGAGCTGTCACCGGTGGCCGGGTACGGAACGGACTTCCCGGTCGGGGCGAGCGTGGTGACCGGCATCGGGGTGGTCGAGGGGGTGGAGTGCCTGATCCTCGCCAACGACCCGACGGTGCGCGGCGGCGCGGTGAACCCGTGGTCGTTGAAGAAGACCCAGCGGGCCGGGGAGATCGCGTACGCGAACCGGCTGCCGATGGTGAACCTGGTCGAGTCGGCCGGGGCCGACCTGCCCACCCAGGCGGAGATCTTCATCCCGGGTGGCCGGGTGTTCCGCGACCTGACCCGGCTCTCCGCCGCGAAGATCCCTACGGTCAGCGTGGTGTTCGGCAACGCCACCGCCGGCGGGGCCTACATCCCGGGCATGTCGGACTACACCATCATGATCCGTAACCGGTCGCAGGTGTACCTGGCCGGGCCGCCGCTGGTGAGGATGGCCACCGGCGAGGACGCCGACGACGAGTCGCTGGGCGGCGCGGCGATGCACGCCGGCACGTCCGGTCTGGCCGACTTCCTCGCCGAGGACGAACGGGACGGTATCCGGCTGGCCCGGCGCTGCGTCCGCCGGCTCAACTGGCGCAAGCAGGGCCCGCCACCGCGTGACCCGACGCCCCGACCGCCCAGGTACGACCCGGAGGAGCTGCTCGGCATCGTCAGCGCCGACCTGAAGGTGCCGTTCGACCCGCGCGACGTCCTGGCCCGGATCCTGGACGACAGCGACTTCGACGAGTTCAAGCCGGCGTACGGCACCGCCCTGGTCACCGGCTGGGGTGAGCTGCACGGGTACCCGGTCGGGGTGCTCGCCAACGCGCGGGGCGTGCTGTTCGGCGCGGAGGCGCAGAAGGCCGCCCAGTTCATCCAGCTCGCCAACGCCACCGACACCCCGCTGGTCTTCCTCCAGAACACCACCGGATACATGGTCGGCACCGAGTACGAGCAGCGCGGCATCATCAAGCAGGGCGCCCAGATGATCAACGCGGTGTCGAACTCCACCGTGCCGCACCTGACGGTCAACCTGGGCGCGTCGTACGGGGCGGGCAACTACGGCATGTGCGGGCGGGCGTACGACCCACGGTTCCTGTTCACCTGGCCGAACGCCAAGTCGGCGGTGATGGGGCCGGCGCAGTTGGCCGGGGTGCTGTCCATCGTGGCCCGGCAGGCCGCCGCCGCCCGGGGCCGGGAGTACGACGAGGACTCCGACACCGCGATGCGGATGATGGTCGAGCAGCAGATCGAGTCCGAGTCGGGGGCGCTGTTCCTCTCCGGCCGGCTCTACGACGACGGGGTGATCGACCCCCGGGACACCCGTACCGTCCTCGGCCTCTGCCTCTCCGCCGTGCACAGCGCACCGGTGCGGGGCGCGGACGGCTTCGGCGTCTTCCGGATGTGACCGCTATGGGACCGGAGGTGAGGGGCTGATGATCACCAGACTGCTGGTCGCCAACCGGGGCGAGATCGCCCGGCGGGTCTTCGCCACCTGCCGGGCGCTCGGCGTGGAGACGGTCGCGGTGCACTCCGACGCGGACGCCGACGCGCCCTTCGTCGCCGAGGCCGACCGGGCGGTACGGCTGCCCGGCAACACTCCCGCCGAGACGTACCTCCGCATCGACCTGCTCCTCGACGCGGCCGGGCGTACCGGCGCGGACGCCGTGCACCCCGGCTACGGCTTCCTCGCCGAGAACGCCGACTTCGCGGCGGCGGTGGTCGACGCCGGGCTGACCTGGGTCGGGCCGCCGGCCGGCGCGATCGCCGCGATGGGCGACAAGCTGGCGGCCAAGCGGCTGCTCGCCGGGGCGGGTGTGCCGATGCTGCCGACCTGGACCGATCCCGCCCAGGTCACCGACTTCCCGGTGCTGGTCAAGGCCTCCGCCGGTGGTGGCGGCCGGGGCATGCGGATCGTCCGGGACGCCGCCGGGCTGGCCGACGCGGTGGCCTCCGCCGGGCGGGAGGCGGCCGGCGCGTTCGGCGACGGCACGGTCTTCGTCGAGCGGTACGTCGAACACGGCCGGCACGTCGAGGTGCAGATCATCGGTGACCGGCACGGTACGGTGCTGGCCCTCGGCGACCGGGACTGCTCGGTCCAGCGCCGGCACCAGAAGATCGTCGAGGAGGCCCCGGCGCTGCTGCCCGACGGGGTGCGGGACCGGCTGCACGCGGCGGCGGTGGCGGCCGGCCGGGCGGTCGACTACGTCGGCGCGGGCACGGTGGAGTTCCTGCTCGCCCCGACCGGCGAGTTCTTCTTCCTGGAGATGAACACCCGGCTCCAGGTCGAGCACCCGGTCACCGAGGCGGTCACCGGCCTGGACCTGGTCCGGCTGCAACTGCTGGTCGCCGGGGGCGAACCGCTGCCGCTGGCGGCGGCCCCGCCGGTCACCGGCCACGCCGTCGAGGTACGGCTGTGCGCCGAGGACCCGGCCCGGGGCTGGCGGCCGGCCACCGGCGTCCTGCACCGGTTCGCCGTGCCCGGGGTGACCGGGGAATTCACCCCCACCGCCGGGCTGCGCCTGGACTCGGGCGTGGTCGACGGCTCGCCGGTCGGCGTGCACTACGACTCGATGCTGGCGAAACTGGTCGCCTGGGCACCCACCCGGGCCGAGGCGACCCGCCGGCTGGCCACCGCGCTGGCCCGCGCCGAACTGCACGGCGTCACCACCAACCGGGACCTGCTGGTCCGGGTGCTACGCAGTCCCGCGTTCGCGGCGGAGCAGGTCGACACCGGTTTCCTGGACCGGCACCCGGAGGTCTTCGCTCCGCTGCTGCCCGCCGACGAACTGCCGGTGGCGGCCCTGGCCGCCGCGCTCGCCTCGGCCGCCGCCCGCCGCGCCGCCGCGCCGATGCTCGGCTCGCTACCGTCGGGCTGGCGGAACGTGCCGGCGTTCCCGCAGTTCACCCGGTTCACCGACCCGGACGGCGGCGAGCTGACGGTCCGCTACCGGCTGGACCGCACCGGCGCGCTGGCCGAGTGGACCACCGTGCCACCGAGCGGGCCGGGCACGTCGCGCGCGCTGCCCGAGCCGGCGGGCGGGCGCTCCGTGGTCCTGGTCGACGCCACCCCGGACCGGGTGCTGCTGGACATCGACGGGGTACGCCGCGCGTGGCGCGTACACCGGGTGGGGCCGGCGGTCTTCGTGGCCGGCCCGGACGGGGCGACGGCGCTGACCGAGTCGCCGCGCTTCCCCGACCCGGAGCGGGCGTTGGCCGCCGGCTCGCTGGTCGCGCCGCTGCCCGGCACGGTGACCCGGGTGCACGTCGCGGTCGGGCAGCGGGTCGACGCCGGTGAGCTGCTGCTGACCCTGGAGGCGATGAAGCTCGAACACCCGGTGCTCGCCCCGGCGACCGGCGTGGTCACCGCCCTGCCGGTACCGGCCGGCGGCCAGGTCGACACCGGAGCCGTACTGGCCGTCGTAGCCGACAGCGGCGCGGACCGGCCGGCGTCACCCCACCCCCAGGAGGACCCGCGATGAACGTCGACCTCACCGACGAGCAGGAGCAGCTCCGCGACGCGGTGCGTGCGCTGGGCCGACGGTACGGCCACCGGTACTTCGTCGAGAAGGCGAAGGCCGGTGAGCACACCACCGAGCTGTGGGCGGAGGCCGGCCGGCTCGGCTACCTGGGCGTCAACATCCCCACCGAGTACGGCGGCGGGGGCGGCGGCATCACCGAACTGGCGATCGTCTGCGAGGAACTGGCCGCCGCCGGTTGCCCGCTGCTCCTGCTGGTGGTCTCGCCCGCCATCGCGGCCACGGTGATCGCCAGGCACGGTACCGAGGAGCAGCGGGCCGGTTTCCTGCCCGGCCTCGCCGACGGCTCCCGGAAGGTGGTCTTCGCGATCACCGAACCGGAGGCCGGCTCGAACTTCCACCGCCTCGGTACGGTGGCCCGCCGCGACGGCGACGACTGGGTGCTCTCCGGCCGCAAGTGTTACATCTCGGGCGTGGACGAGGCGGAACACGTGCTGGTGGTGGCGCGTACCGAGAACTTCACCTCCGGGAAGCTCCAGCCGGCGCTGTTCCTGGTCCCGACCGACGCGGCCGGACTGACCCGGTCCAGGCTGGACATGGAGATCGTCTCTCCGGAGCACCAGTTCCTGCTCTACCTCGACGAGGTGCGGCTGCCCGCCGACGCGTTGCTGGGTGGCTCACCGGACACCGGCCTGCCGGCACTGTTCGCCGGGCTGAACCCGGAACGGATCACGGTCGCCGCGATGGGTGCCGGCACCGGCCGGTACGCGATCGAGCGCGCCTCGGAGTACACCGCGACCCGCAGCGTCTGGGGCGGCCGGAGCATCGGCTCCCACCAGGGGGTGTCGCACCCGCTGGCGCACGCCGCGATCCAGGTGGAACTGGCCCGGCTGATGATCTACAAGGCGGCCACCCTGTACGACGCCGGGCGGGACCTGGAGGCCGGCGTGGCCGGGAACATGGCGAAGTACGCCTCCGCCGAGGCCGCCGCGTTGGCGGTGGACACCGCCGTGCAGGCGCACGGCGGCGCGGGCATGACCACCGAGTACGGTGTCGCCACCCTGCTCGGCGCGGTACGGGCGGCGCGGATCGCCCCGGTCAGCCGGGAGATGATCCTCAACTTCGTCGCCCAGCACGTGCTGAACCAGGACCGGTCGTACTAGCGTCCTACCGCTCAGTCGGGGGCGCGGCAGGCGGCGTCGATCCGGTGCACCGGCCGGACCCGCCGGCCGAGCCCTTCCAGCAGCGAGTCCTCGACGTGGAAGTCGTGGATCCGCAGCCGGTGCCGGGGCAGCTCGTCCTCGTTCGGGCAGAGCACCTGCCCCCGCACCTGGTCCACCGGGACGAACCGCACCCCGCCCCGGGCCTGGAGCACCACCATGTTCACGTCGTCGACGGTCACCACGTGCCCCCGTACGTCCTCGTGTCCCCCGTCGGGGCGGGCCACGGTGACCACGGTCAGCGGCAGCACCGGCGTGGTGATCACCGGCAGGGCCGCCCAGACCAGGGTGAGCAGCACGGCGGCCTGGGTGAGCGGGGCGAGCGGGCGGAGCACCACCCGGGGCAGCGGCCCGGCGACCCCACCGGCCAGCAACGGTGGCAGCCCGATCAGCAGGACGGCCACCAGGTCACCCTGCCGCCAGGCGTCGACCAGGGTCGGCGCGACCAGCCAGCCGTACCCGGCCAGCAGGCCGGCCAGGAGCAGCAGCCGGGGTGCCGTGTGCTCGTGCAGCCGCCCGAGGGTCAACTGGAAGGCGGCTGCCACCGCCGGCAACAGCAGCGGCAGGTAGAGCAGATCCCAGGTGACCAGCGCGAACAGGAAGCTCGCCAGCACCAGCCAGGCCGGGGTGATGTCGACCAACCGGGCGAACAGCGGCCGGCGGACCGGGCCGGGTGGCGAACGACCGTCGGTCTGGGCCGCCGTCGACCGGCCGCCGTCCCGACCGGTCGGGACGGCACCGGGGGCGGGGCTGTCGAGGCTGGTGGCGAAGACCGCGCCCAGCGCGAAGATGGCCACCAGTGCGGTGGAGACGAGGGGGGCGGTCGTGGTGAGGAAGCCGGCCATCAGGTTCACCGGCCCGACGTTCGCCACCAGCAGCAGCGTGGTCTGGAGTTCGCCGCCGGCCTCCACCGCCAGCCGGAGCACCGAGAAGATCGCCGGTACGCCGACGACCAGCGTCCAGAACGACTGGCTGGCCCGGGCCCGCCGCTCCTCGACGGCCCCGGCCGACGGGCGGTCGTCGGTCGGGGCGTTCATCGCGTCGGTGCCTTGTCGTCGAAGTCCACCAGGTCCGGTACGTCGTGCGGCGGTGGCTGCGGCAGGTCCGCCTCCAGCCAGCGGCCGAGGGTCGTCTGGTACGCGGTCAGCCAGGGGCTGTTGCCGGTCTTACGGCCCTGCTCGTGGCTCTTGCCGAGGAAGTAGGCGACCAGGTCACGCAGGGCGGGGTCACCGATCGGCACCCCGACGCCGAGCTTCTCGGTGGTGCCGAACGGCATGTCGACGATCTCGAACTCCTCCGGGTACAGGGAGAGGAACCCGGCCAGGATCGCCTTGTCGGAGCTGACCACGTCGTACTTGCCCGCGCGCATGCCCCGGACACAGTCGGACACGTTCATGACCAGGCGCGGCTGGATGCCGCGCTCCTTCAGTTCGTCCTCGGTGGTCGAGCCGCCGCTGGAGCAGACCTTCAGCTGCGGGTCACGCAGGTCCTCGATGGTGCGGACCCGGTCCTTGAGCTTCCGGGGGACCAGCACCTCCTGGGTGGTGACGAAGTACGGGCCGGCGAACAGGACGTCCTTCTCCCGCTCCTCGGTCATCGAGAAACTGCTGATCACCAGGTCGACCTGGCCGCTCTGGAGGGCCGTGATCCGCTCCTCGGTGTTGAGCGGGTGGTACTCGATGTCCGCCCCCTCGTACCCGAGGTTCTTGGCGATGTACTTGGCGATCTCGCGTTCGAAGTCGACGAACGCGCCGTTCTCCGGGTCCTCGGCGGACACGCCGATCCGGAGGACGGGCTGACCGTCGATGTGGGACTCGCGCAGCTTCTCCCGGACCGAGGGGGGTCCGGGGTCCTGCTGGCCCTCGCAGCCGGCGATGCCGGCGAGGGCGAGGGTCAGGGTGACCGCGACCGCGGTGACCAGTGATCGGAGCTGATGCCGGGCGGGCAGGTTCATCGGCGACCTCACCGGGAGCGCGGAACCGGGAGCCACCCACAGTAGCCACGGCCATCCACTGTGCTGTCGGCTTCCATACCGAGGGCGCGTGACCTGGGTCACGCGCCCTCGGGTACGGCGGGGATCAGCGCAGGTTCAGCACCGGGAACGGCGCGACCACCGGCGGCAGCCGCTTCGGCTCACCCCGGCCCGGTACGCCCCGCGCGGCCAGGTCGTCCTTGGCTCCGGTGGCCCGCAGGGTCGCCCCGGTGGGGGCGGGGCCGAACGGCTGGACGTCACCGACGCAGACGGTGCCCTCGGCCGGCGGTACGCCGGTGAGCAGGTACCGGTCGACGGCACCGGTCGCGCACGCCGAGGTGCCGTACGCGGTGTGCCCCCAGCTGTCGCTGCTGAGCAGCCGGCTGTTCGGCAGGGTACGGGCGGCGCTCACCGCGCCCTGGTAGTTGGTCGACGGGTCCCAGTAGTTGCCGACGACCAGCACCGGGGCGGCGGTGCGCCGGTCGAACGGGCCGGTGTAGGCGTCCTCGTCCCGGACCGTCCAGGTGTTGCGGGCGCACGGCGAGGTGCCCCAGGTCCACAGTCGGCCGAAGTACGGGTCGCGCCGGTCGGCGCGGGCGGCGAACGCCGGCCAGAGGATCGCGTCCCCGGGGTGGTACGCGTCGGTGCAGTCCACCCCGAGGAACGTCTCCAGGCTGTTGTCGTACCCGTCGTCGTACCGGCTGACCTGCGACCGGGCCTGGTCGACCCGGTTCAGCAGGGCGGCCGACGTGCTGCTCCGACGGGCCGTGGCGGTGTCCGGGTCGGTCAGCACGAGCAGTTCGGCGGTCATCGCCACCACCGAGGCGTACCCGTCCGGGCTGTAGAGCATGATCAACGTGTTGGTGACGAAGTCGGCGTAGCCGAAGGTGACCGGCCCGAGGTCCGGGTCCTCGATGACCAGCGGCTTCGCCCGCAGCCGCTGGGCCACCAGGTCGAAGCTGGCGGCCGGGTCGCTGCCGAGCGCGCACGCGTCCCGGCCGGCCTTCGCGCACCGGGCCAGCACCTCGCGCAGCGCCTTGCTGGCGCCCTGCGCACTGCGCAGCCGGTCCTCCTGGGTGGTGGCGCCGGAGGCGGGCTTGCCGACCCATTCCCGGGGGCCGAGCACCCCGTCGATCGCCAGCGCCCGGAACCGGTCCGGGAACATGTTCGCGTACTGCTGGCCGAGCGCGGATCCGTAGCTGAAGCCGAGGAAGCTGAGCTTGCGGTCGCCGACGGCCCGACGCAGCACGTCCATGTCCCGGGCCACCTGCGCGGTGGACATCGCGCCGCTGAGCGGCTGGCCGGTGGTGGAGCAGGCCCGCCCGATCGCCCGGGAGGCGGCCACGTACGCCTTCTCCTCGGCCTTCGTCGTCGGGAAGGCCACGTTCAGGCCGGCCAACTGCTCGGCCTGCTCCTCCGGGGACCGGAAGCAGCGGACCTGCTCGCTGCCGCCCACCCCGCGCGGGTCGACCCCGACCACGTCGAAGCGGTCGAGCACGTCGTCGCCGAGGAAGTAGGGCGCGGCGAGCGCCAGGCTGGTGCCGGCGCCACCCGGGCCGCCCGGGTTGACGAAGAGGCTGCCGATCCGGCGTTGCTGGTCGCGGGCCTTCACCCGGAGGACGGCGAGCGCGGTGGTCGGCCCGTGTGGCTGGTCGTAGTCGAGCGGCACCCGGACGGTGGCGCACTCCGCGTAGTCGTAGCAGGGCGTCCAGGCGATGCGGGGTGTCGGCACCCGGTCGACCCGACGGGCCTCCAGCGGGCTGGTCCGTTCGGCCGGGCCGGGCGGGGCCGGGGCGTCGGGTTTGACCGGTACGGCGTTGACCGGGCTGACCGCGAGCCCGGCGAGGACGAGGCCGGCGATTCCTGCTGCTGTCAAGGACCGGGCGGTACGTCGCATGCGGTTGCCTTCCGCTGGAGGACGGGTACGGATCGCTGGTGAGCGGCGACCTGCCGTCACTCTAGGCAGGTCGGGCCACCGGTCGCGGTCGCCACGTCCAGGATGGAGCGAAAAACGACGGAATGCCGTAACAGGAACGGCCCTGCCGACGCTGTTGTGTCCGGCCACCGGCCTTTCACTGCCGAACTGCCGGCCTGCGGTGCCGGTCCGGCCGCGCTGCCGCCCCGAGCGGGCCGGGTCGCGGTGCCGGACCGGCTGGGCGACCGTCCGATCCGGCTGTCGCCCACCCCGGGTGGTTGACAGCCCCGGCCAGCCGACGATGCTGTACGGGTGACGCGTCTACCCCGGTCCCGCGCCCGGATCCTGGCGGTGACCGCCTCGCTCGCGGCGGTCTCCCTGCTGGTCACCCTGGTCGTGCTGCGCCGCGACGACATCCTGGGGGTGGCGCTGGCCCTGCTGGTCGTCCTGTGCGCGACGGTCGCGGGCGTGGCCGTCAACGCCGCCCGTCACCAGCCGGCGGCCGAGCCGGCGGTGGCAGCGCCGCCGGCACACCGGTCGGGCGGTCTGCACAGCATCGACGCGGACACCCTCGAGAGCTTCGACGACCCACGGATGGTGGCGGCGCTGCGCGAACGCCACCGCGCCCGCTGACCCCGGGCCGACCTCGGCCCCGCGCCCGCTGACCCCGAGCCGGCCCCGCCCAGTCCCGCGATCGCCGGGCGCGCCGGGTCAGCGCAGGGTGAGGGTGGGCACCGCCAGGCTGTCGACCCCCCGGCCGGCCAGGCACCGGTACGTCCGGTCGCTGGTCGCGGCGGCCGGCGGAAGGACCTCCAGGTTCCATCCCGCCGCGTACGTCAACCCGCTGGTCAGTCGGAACGTCGTCTCGTTGCACACCCGACGGACCGCCGGGTCCGCCTTGACCGTGGCATGGTCGGCGCCGACCAGGGCGTCCGGCAGGTCACCCTCGGCGTAGCTCTCCCAGGTGTGCCGGCTGTCGCAGCGCACCTCGGCGGCCTCGGCGTGGCTGCCGCGTACCCGGACCGGGCCGAAGCAGTACAGCTCGTCGGTGCACCGGCCGCCCGGGGGCAGGGTGGCGGTGCCGTCGGCGCAACCCGGCAGCACGCCCGCCACGGCGGTGGTGGACGGCCCGGGGTCCGGTTCCCCGGAGGGGCTGCCGATCCAGGCGCCCAGTCCGGCCGAGGCGACCAGGGCCAGCACGCCCGCCCCGCCCAGGAACCAGCGTCGCCGCCGGCGTACCGGGGCCGGCACGGTCGGGTGTCCGTCCTCGGTGGGCGGCCGGGGTTCGGGCCGGCGGGACACCGGGTCGTCACCGGTCGACCCGGTGGTCCGGCGCGGGCCGGTGTCGGTCCAGGGTGAGACGAACGGCGAACCGTGCCCGGTCGTCGGGCCCTGTTCGGCCGGGCCGAGCGGCAGCCGGGCCAGCATGTTCCGCAGTTCGATGGCGGAGGGGCGGTCCTGCGGGTCGTTGGACATGCCCAGCCGGAGCACGTCGATCAGCTCGTCCGGCACGCCGGGGAGCCCGGGGATCGGGTGGTTGAACAGCTCCAGCACGGTGACCAGGCTGGGGTTGCGCTCGGCCTGCCAGCGGGGCGGCCGGCCGTGCATCACCGCGTAGAGGGTGGCGCAGAGGGCGTACACGTCGACCGCGGGTGAGGGCGGGCTGTGGCTGAACATCTCCGGCGGCGCGTACGCCGGGGTGAGCACCTCCATGGTGACCGTGGGGTCGCGCATCTCGCCCAGCACGGCCAGCCCGAAGTCGGCCAGGACCGCCGAGTTGAAGTGCGAGTACAGGATGTTCGCCGGTTTCACGTCGCGGTGCAGCACCCCGGCCGCGTGCGAGTGCGCCAACGCGTCGGCGATCTTGACGCCGAGGTCCCGGGCCTCGACCGGGCCGAGCGGGGAGGTCCGCATCCGCTCGGCGTACGAACCGTCGCACAACTCCATGATCAGGTAGGGGTGCTGGTCGACGGTGACCCCGACGTCGAAGAGGTCCACCACGTGCGGGTGGGACGACATCCGGCCGGCGGCCCGCGCCTCGCGCAGGAAGCGGGCCTGGTCCCGTTCGTTGTCCAGGGTGCGGTTCTCGACCTTGACCGCGACCTCCCGCCCGACGGAGATCTGGACGGCCCGGTACACGGTGGCGTAACCACCCCGGGCAAAGACCTGCAAATCGGTCAGACCGGGCACGATGGGCTTCGGCAGGGCGCCGGGCGGGGTGGCGGTCACAGCTTCGAAAATACCCAACTCGTCCGGCAGCTCAGCGGCCCGCACCCGTGACCGGTATCGATGACGTCGCCTCCACCCCGGTCACCGGGATGCCCCGACGGGCATCCCACCGCAGGCCGAGCGCGGTCGCCAACGCCCCCAGGCCCTCCCAGGCCGCCACCCCGAGAAACCGGACCGGCGCGATCTCCGCCAGCACCGCGATCCCGAACACGAGCACGGTGAGCGTCCGGAACACCACCGTGAACCGGAAGAAGGGCCGCCACTCGGTGACCGCCGCCAGGAGGTAGTAGACCCCCATGTTCACCGCCGCCATCGACGAGGCCACCAGGAACGTTCCGGTGTGGTCACCGGGGGCCCGGACGGCCGGCACGGTCAACCCCAGCAACGCCAGCAGCCCGGCCGGCCAGAGCAGCCCGACCACACCCATCAGCAGGGCCAGCGCGCCGAAGGCCGCGACCGTCCAGCCGGCGGCGGAACGCGGCAGCCTCATGAACGTCCTCCTGTGCGGGCACGGCGGGGGGCCGCCGCGTGAACCCACACGCTAACCGGCCACGCGCCCCGGGGCATCAGCGGAACCGGCAAAACCCGACGAGCCGGCCGGGCCGGACCCGGAACCGGCAGCGCCCCCCGCACCGGTCAACCGGGCCCGCAGTGCGTCCGCGGCGGCCCGCTCGCTGCGCTGCTCGGTGGCGTACGCCAGCCGGACCGCCTCCTCGGCGGCGGCCAACGCCTCCACCGGACGCCCGCACGCCACCGACGTCTCGGCCAGCACCGTCTGCGCCACCACCTGGCTGCGGACGTCCTCGGCCGGCGCGGCCACCGCCCGACGGGCCCAGTCCAGCGCCTGTTCCGGCTGCCCGAGGGCGAGCAGCGCGGACGCGTACCGGGCCATGGTCTGCCGGCGCGAGAACAGCAGGGCCGGGGTGTTCGCGGCGGTGGCGACCGGGGCGAGCAGGCCCACCGCCGTGCCCGGGTCACCGGCCGCCTGCCGGGCCATCGCCAGCAGCACCCGGGGACCCACCTGGGCCGGGGCCTGCGGGTTGTGCGGCTCCACCGCGGCCAGCACCGCCCGCGCGTACCGCTCGGCGGCCTCACCGTCACCCAGGTCCAGCGCGACGAACCCGCGCAGTGTGCCGGCCATCCCGGTGAGCAGCGGGTGCCCGGTCCCCTCCGCCTGGGTCAGGGCGTCCGAGAGCAGGTCGGCGGCGTGTTCCGGCTCGCCCAGCCCGCGCGCGATCACCCCCCGCACCACCAGCGCGAACCCGCGCCCCCAGTCGTCCGAGGCGGCCACGAAGTCCCGGTACGCGCGGCGGGCCGACCGGTCCGCCTCGGCGAGTTCACCCAGCTCGGCGGCGGCGAACGCCTCGACGGCGCGGAGCGTGCCCACCGCCCACGCCTCGCCGATCCGCTCCCCGAACGGCAGGAAGATCCGGGCCAGCCGGCACGCCTCACCCAGCCGGCCGGCGAGCAGCCGGGCGAACGCGGTCGTGCCGCGCAGCCAGGCCCGCCCGTACGGGTCCTTCAGCTCGGCGAAGAGCCGGGCGGCCCGGCCCAGCACCGCGTCGGTGCCGGCGAAGTCACCCCGGGTGGTGGTCACCCAGGCCAGGTTCTGCAACGACCACGCCTGCCCGCGCGGGTCCTGCGCGGCCAGGCTGACCTGGTACGCGGCGGCCAGCCGGCTGCTCGCCTGCCCGAGCCGGCCGGTGACGAAGTCGGCCATGCCGAGCCGGCGCATCGCCGACGCCCGCAGGGTCGGCAGCTCGGCGGCCACGGCCACCTGCAACGCCTCCTGCCAGCTCGCCACCGCCCGCCCCAGGTCACCGAGGTTCTGGTACGCCTGCCCGGCGAGCAGCAGTGCGCTGGCCCGGGTTCCGCCGTCATCGGCCGCGTTCGCGGCGATCTTCTCGGCGAAGGCCAGCGCGTCGGTGGCCCGGCCCACCTGGAGCAGGGCGCGGGCGTGCACCACCCGGTCGGCCGCCGGCAGCCCGTCCCGGGCCAGCTCGGCGGAGCGTTCGGCGTACTCGACGGCCAGCGCCGGCTCCCCGGCGGAGAGCGCGCGGCGGGCGGCCCGACCCAGCGCGGCCACGCCCAGCGGGGCCACCGTCCGGGCCGGCGCGTCCGGGCGCAGGCCGACCGCGTCGGCCAGCGCGGTGGCCCGTTCGGCGTGCTCGGCGACGAACGCGTCCCGGGCGGTGTCGGTGAACCCGCCCGGCGGCACCGGCGCGCCCGCGTCGTCGGTGGGCGCGGCCCAGCGGACCAGCGCCGCGTGCCGGTCGGCGGCGTCCGCCTTGCTGACCCCGGCGTACGCGGCCTCCCGCATCAGCGGGGTGGCGAAGGAGTACCCGGTCCGGGTGCGGTGCAGCATCCGGCGTTGCAGCAGCTCCTCCACGGCCCGTTCCAGCTCCACCGCGACCACCGCCGCCGGTCGGCCGTCCCGCCCGGTACGCCGCTCCCGCAACGCCTCCAGCGCGCCGGCCGGCACGGTGTCGCCGACCGCGGCGGCGTCCCGCAGCACCGAGCGGGCCTCCGCCGGAAGGGCGTCGATCCGGGCCGCCAGGACGGCGGCGAGGTCCCGGGAGAGCAGCCGGCTGCCGAGCGAACCCGGGGCCAGCCGCCAGGTGGCCGGACCGCTGCCCTCCCGCTCCGCCCCGGCGGTCAGCGCGCCCCGCTCCATCAGCAGGGTGACCAGCTCGGCCAGGTAGAACGGGTTGCCCTGGGCGGTGGCGAGCAGCCGGTCCGCGTCCGGTTGGGGCAGCCGGCCGCCGCCGAGGTATGTGGTGAGCAGCCGGGAGGCGTCCGCCCCGCGCAGCGGGGGGAGCGCGTGCACCTCGGCGTCGGCGAGCCGGGTCAGCGTACCGGCCGTCCGGACCAGTTCGGGCCGGCCCAGCAGCAGCACCAGCACCGGCCCGGTCAGCCGGGACAGCGTCACGCCGAGCGCCTGGATGGTCTCACCGGTGGCGTCGTGCAGGTCGTCGACGATCACCACCAGCGGGGCCTCGGCGGCCAGCGCGCTGAGTAGGTCGGCCACCGCGGCCGGCACCGCGTCGGCGTCCGGGGCCGGGTTGCTGCCGCTGAACTCGGCGTCGTCGGTCGGGCTGCCGTGCGCCCCGGGCAGGTCGACGTAGCCGAGCAGGGCCAGCAGCTGGTCGGTGGCCAGCGGCGGCGGTACGGGGCGAAGCCGGGCCAGCCGCTGGCCGAGCCGGCGCAGCCGTTCCTCCACCGCCGCCCGGGTCACCGCCGTCGAGGCGTCCCGGGGCAGACCCACCGCGGCCCGGACCAGGTCGGCCAGCGGGGCGAGCCGGCGGCGCTCACCGAAGGCGGCGCAGCGTACCGAGAGCACCCGGGCGCCGGTGTGCGCGGCGTACCGGCCGGCCCCGACGTCGTACCCGGCGGCCAGCCGTTCCACCTCGGCGGCGAACCGGGACTTGCCGATCCCCGCCTCGGCGGTCATCAGCAGCACCCGCAGCTCGCTCCGGTCGATCACCTCGGCGAGCCGGCCGGCGACCCGGCCGATCTCGGCCTCCCGACCCACGAACGGGGCCTCGTCACCGAGACCGGACCGGGTGCCCGGGGCGTCCAGCAGACCGAGCAGCTCGTACGCCTCGACCGGCTCCCGCTTGCCCTTGAGGCGCAGCGGGCGCAGCGCCCGCCAGGAGGCCACGTGCCGGGTGGCGGCGGAGGTACGCGGACCGGCGTAGACGGCTCCGACGGCGGCGGCGTCGGCCAACCGGGCGGCCGTGTTCACGGTGTCCCCGATGACGGTGTACTCGATGGCGGCCTGGATGCCGGCGATCACGTCCCCGGTGTTCAGGCCGACCCGCAGGCCCAGCGGCGCGCCGCCGCCCCGCTCGTCGTCGAGCACCCGGCGGACCGCCCGCTGCATGGACAGCGCGGCCCGGACGGCCCGCTCGGCGTCGTCCTCGTGGGCGACCGGCGCGCCGAAGACCGCCATGATCCCGTCGCCGGTGAGCTTGTCGACGTGCCCGCCGAAGGTCTTCACCGCCCCGGCGAGCGCGGCGAGCACCCGGTCGGTGACCGCGCCGACCCGTTCCGGGTCGAGGTCCTCCGACCAGGAGGTGAAGTCGGACAGGTCGCCGAAGAGGACGGTGACCACCCGGCGCTCGGCGGCCGGGAGGGTCGCGGCGGCCGGCAGGGCCGCCCCGCAGTTGTGGCAGAACCGCGCGCCGGGCACGGCGACGGTGCCACACACCGGGCAGGTCACGGCTGGTCCAACCCGCCCGCCCGGGGGCCGGATTCCCGGCCGGACCGGTCGAGGTGTTCGAGCTGGGCGCGGACCGACCACTCGGCCGCCCACCACAGCGACCGGTCGACGTCCGCGTACACCCGGGCGACCACCTCGGCGGGGGTGGTGGCGCCCTCGGCGACCGCCTGCCGGACCTGGTCGAGCCGGGCGCGCCGGTGGGCCAGGTAGTAGTCGGCGGCCACCCCGCAGTCGGCCAGCGCCGGGCCGTGGCCGGGCAGCGCCGGGATCCCCCGGTACGTCGCCAGCCGGGCCAGGCTGGCGAGGTACTCGCTCAGGTCGCCGTCGGGGTGGGCGACCACGGTGGTGCCCCGGCCGAGGATGGTGTCCCCGGTCAGCACCACCTGCTCGTCGCCCCGCCCGACCAGGAAGCAGACCGAGTCGGCGGTGTGGCCGGGGGTGGGCAGCAGCTCGATCCGCAGGCCGTCGTCGCCCAGCGCCGTACCGCTGGTCAGCGGCGGGCCACCGTGGCAGTGCGCCGGGTCGGCAGCGAGCACCGGCACCCCGCCGAGCAGTTCGGCGAGCCGGGCGGACCCTTCGGTGTGGTCCGGGTGCCCGTGGGTGATCAGCACGTACCGGACCGGGGCGTGCCCGGCGATCCGGGCCAGGTGCCCCTCGTCGGCGGGGCCGGGGTCGACCACGATCCGGTAGTCACCGCCCGGCGGGCTCAGCAGCCAGGTGTTGGTGCCGTCGAGGGTCATCGGCCCGGGGTTCGGCGCGCGCAGCAACGTCACCCAGTCCGGCAGCGAGTCCGCCAGCGCCGCCGCCGGCGTCGTCATGTGCCCGGTCATGGCTGTGATCGTACGACCCGGGCGGTCGCTCATCGCGATCTTGGAGTCCGGCCGGGACCGTCGTCCACGGTCGTTCCGACCGGTAGACGCACCGGTCCCACCCGACCGGACCTGGGCTTCCGACCGCCCGGCGGGTGGGACCACGGGGTTCGTACCGGGTCAGCCGACCTCGACGATGACCTCGACCTCGACCGGGGCGTCCAGCGGCAGCTCCGCCACGCCGACCGCGCTGCGGGCATGCCGACCGGCCTCACCGAAGACCGCGCCGAAGAGTTCGGAGGCACCGTTGATCACACCGGGCTGTCCGGTGAAGCCGGGGGCCGAGGCGACGAAGCCGGTCAGCTTCACCACCTTGACCACGTTCTCCAGCCCGACCAGCGCGTCGATCGCGGCGAGCGCGTTCAACCCGCAGCGCTGGGCGAGGTCCTTGGCCTGCTCGGCGGAGACCCCGCCGCCGACCTTGCCGGTGGCGAGCAGCTTCCCGTCGGCGATCGGCAGCTGGCCGGAGACGTACACGGTCTGCCCGGACTGCACGGCCGGCACGTAGCTGGCCACCGGCGGGACGAGTTCCGGCAGCTTCAGCCCGAGTTCGGCGAGCTTCGCGTGCGGGCCGGTCATGCCTTGGGCCGCTTCAGGTAGGCGACGAGCTGCTCCGGGTTCGGCCCGGGGATCACCGAGACCAGTTCCCAACCGTCCTCGCCCCAGTTGTCGAGGATCTGCTTGGTCGCGTGGACCAGCAGCGGGACGGTGGCGTACTCCCACTTCTGCATCGTTGCCGGGCTCCTGTGGTCGTGGGTTGATGTTCCGCCGACAGCCTACGACCCGGTCGACGGGCGGGGCACCGGGCGAGGCTCCGGGGCTGCGGGCTCCTCGCCGCACGGGCCGCGGTGTCCGTACCGCTGCGGGCAGCGCGACCGGTCGGGCAGCAGGAGGTCGCAGAAGACCCGGTGCCGGTTGTTCTGGTCGTCGGCGGTGGACACGGTGGTCTCGCCGGCGTCCAGCTCGGGCAGGAAGCGGAGCGAGTCGGCCACCCGGCCGGCCAGCGCGGTGGCCGCCGCCAGGTCCGGCACCCGGACCGGGAGGTGGATGACGTATCCGGGCTCCTCGTCGTCCCGGCCACGGTCGAACGGCCGGACCCACGACCGCAGCGGTTCGACCGGCTCCACCCAGCGGCGGTACGGCCGCTCGTTGCAGGGCGCCGCCAGGGTCGGCTCGCCGCTCCCCCGGCGCGGTGTCGCTCGTTCACCGTCGGGACACTGGGTGCGGGGGCTGTTCTCCGCGTCACGCATGCACTGCCTCCGGGCGTCGTACCTGGTGCGATCTGCCGTTGTTGCCGGAGCGGGCGTGGTCGCCCGGCCCGTTCCCCCGCGCCGCGCCTGAACGTAGGGTCGAAATCCCGACATCGGCAACCGGACGCGCTCGGATCACCACCGAATGTCACATATGCGACACCTCTACCGTCCGGTAATCGATACCGCTCCGACGCCTACCGGTCCTCGCGGTGGCCGGAGCCGATCGGCGGCCACCGGCCGGCACCCGCGCCGGCCGGTGGCCCGCTACTCTCACGGGCGGGCGAGCGCTCCGGCGCGCCCCGTCACGCTCAACCCAGCGTCGCCAGGCCGGTGAACGCGCACCACACTTCGGGGGACACGATGACCCAACCGCCCCAGGGTGGCCCGTTCCCGCCGCCGAGCGGCCCGCCGTTCGGCACCGGCCAGCAAGGTGGACCGGCTCCCACCCCACCCGGCCCGTACGGCGCTCCGATCCCCGCCCAGCCCGGCCCGTACGACCCGCCGGCTGCCCCGCCGGCCGCCCCGTACGGCGGCCCGACCGGACCGCAGGGCGTCCCGACCGGACCGCAGAGCCCGGCCGGTCCGTACGGTGCCCCCGGCCCGCAGGGCTTCCCGGCCCCGCCGCAGGGCTTCCCGGGCGGTACCCAGGGCTTCCCGCCCGGTGCGCAGGGTTTCCCGGGCGGACCCCAGGGCTTCCCGGGCGGACCCGGCGGGATGCCGGGCCAGCCGGCGCCGGCCGCGCCGAAGCGGCGACGGGCCCCGCTGATCGCCGCGATCGTGCTGGTGGTCGCCCTGGTGCTCTGCGGAGGTGGCGGCACCGCCGCGTTCTTCCTGCTCCGCAACGCCGAGACCGGCGAGGGCGCGGCCGAACCGGCCGGCGCGGTCCAGGAGTTCCTCACCGCCGTCTACACCGAACGGGACGCCGACCGGGCCACCGACCTGGTCTGCTCCTCCGCCCGGGACCGGGAGAAGATCGCGGCGAAGGTGGCGGAGGTGCGGAAGTACGCCGAGACCCACCAGAACGCCCGGTTCAAGTGGAGCGCGCCGAAGGTCGACAACCAGACCGCCGAGCGGGCCACCGTCTCCACCACCGTGACCGTGACCACCACCGACGAGAAGGTCGCCGACCAGGAACTGCGGTTCACCGTGGTACAGAAGACCGGCTGGTGGGTCTGCGAGGTCGCCTGATCCCCTCCGGTGGTTAGGCTCGACGGGTGCGCGCAGCTGAGCAGCCGGTCGAGCCGGCCGGTACCGGATGGCCGGCCCGCCTCCACGTGGTCACCGGCAAGGGTGGCACCGGCAAGACCAGCGTGGCCGCGGCGCTGGCCCTCGGCCTGGCTGCCGGGGGCCGGCGCACCCTGCTGGTCGAGGTCGAGGGGCGGCAGGGCATCGCGCAGCTCTTCGGCACCGAGCCGCTGCCGTACGAGGAGCGGCACCTGACCGACGCGCCGGGTGGCGGGGAGGTCCGGGCGCTGGCGGTGGACGCCGAGGAGGCGCTGCTGGAGTACCTCGACATGTTCTACAAGCTCGGTGCGGCCGGCCGGGCGCTACGCAAGCTCGGCGCAATCGACTTCGCCACCACCATCGCCCCGGGGCTGCGGGACGTCCTGCTGACCGGCAAGGTCAAGGAGGCGACCACCCGCACCGCCGGGCAACGACGGGTGTACGACGCGGTGGTGCTGGACGCCCCACCCACCGGCCGGATCGGGCGGTTCCTGAACGTCACCGCCGAGACCGCCCGGCTGGCGAAGGTCGGGCCGATCAAAACCCAGAGCGAAGGGGTGGCGGCGCTGCTCCGTTCCCCGATCACCGCGGTGCACGTGGTGACGCTGCTGGAGGAGATGCCGGTCCAGGAGACGCTGGACGCGGTAGCCGAGCTGACCTCGCTCGGCTTCCCGGTCGGGCGGATCATCGTCAACGCCACCCGGCCGCCGGTGCCGGCGGGCCGGGCCACCAGTCAGGCCGAGCTGCGCAGGGGTCTGCTCGCGGCCGGGCTCTCGGCGGACCGGGCGACCGTCGCCGGGCTGCACGCCGAGGCGGTCGGCCAGGTGGTCCGCCGGGAACTGGAGGAGTCGCTCCGCGCGGAGCTGGTCGAGCTGGGGTTGTCGCTGACCGAGCTTCCGCTGCTCCCGGCGGGGGTGGACCGGGCCGGTCTGGAAGCGTTGGCCCGGGTGCTCGTCCGGGCGGATTGACTCACACCTGCCCCGGCTCGGGGCGGAGACGCGCGCGCTCCCGATACGCTCGATCGGTGCCTTCCGCCGAAGACGCCACGCCGTCGCTCGATGTCGACCGGATCCTCGCCGACCCCGGCGTGCGGATCGTGGTCTGCTGCGGGGCGGGCGGCGTGGGGAAGACCACCACCGCCGCCGCCCTCGCGCTGCGCGCGGCGGAACAGCACGGCCGTCGTACGGTGGTGCTCACCATCGACCCGGCCCGGCGGCTCGCCCAGTCGCTCGGCCTGATCGAGCTGGACAACACCCCCCGGCAGGTCAAGGGGATCGACACCGAGGCCAGCGGCGGCGAGCTGCACGCGATGATGCTGGACATGAAGCGCACCTTCGACGACGTGGTGCTCCAGCACACCGATCCGGCGAAGGCGGCGGAGATTTTCGCCAACCCGTTCTACCAGGCGATGAGTTCGACCTTCGCCGGTACGCAGGAGTACATGGCGATGGAGAAGCTCGGGCAGTTGCACGCCCGGGGCGAGTGGGACCTGATCGTGGTGGACACTCCGCCGTCCCGCTCCGCGTTGGACTTCCTCGACGCGCCGGCCCGGCTCTCCCGGTTCCTCGACGGGCGGATGCTCCGGCTGCTGCTGGCCCCGGCCCGCAGCGGGGGTCGGAGCATGTTCAGCCTGGTCACCGCCTCGTTCGGGATGTTCTCGAAGGTGGTGCAGAAGGTGCTCGGCGCGCAGTTGCTGACTGACCTGTCCGGGTTCGTCGCGGCGCTGGACTCGATGTTCGGCGGTTTCCGGCAGCGCGCCGAGCAGACGTACCGGATCCTGCAGGCGCGGGAGACGGCGTTCCTGCTGGTCGCGGCGCCGGAGCGGGACGCGGTCCGGGAGGCGGCCTACTTCGCCGGGCGGCTGCGGGAGGAGCGGATGCCGCTGGTCGGGCTGGTGCTCAACCGGGTGCACCGGCCGGAGGTGGACAGCCCCGACGCGGCGGAGAGCCTGGCCGCGGCGGACCGGTTGGCGGAGTTGGGCGGGCACGAGGCCACCGTGGACGTGCTGCGCGCCCACGCCGCCCTGCTCGAGCAGGCGGTACGCGAGCAGCAGGTGGCCGCGTCGTTCACCGGGGCGTTCCCGGCGGTGCCGATGGTGGCGGTGCCGGCGCAGCCCGCCGACGTGCACGACGTCGACGGGCTGCGGACGATCGGCGCGGCGATCAGCCGGCCGTGACCGGGTCGACAGCTCCCGGCCGCCGGCCTGATCAGCCGATGTTGACCAGGACCTTGTCCTTGCCGGCCGCCTTGTCCTGGGCGTTCTTGCGCATCGCCGCCTCGAACATCTTGCGCCAGCTCGCCACCTGCGGGTGCCGACGCAGCAACGCCCGGCGTTCCCGTTCGGTCATGCCACCCCATACGCCGAACTCGATGCGGTTGTCGAGCGCGTCGGCCAGGCACTCGTACCGGACTGGGCAGCCCCGGCAGATCCGCTTCGCCACGTTCTGTTCAGCGCCCTGTACGAACAGTGCGTCCGGGTCTCCGTTCTGACACGCCGCCAGCGACGGCCAGTCAGTGATCATGCCCATCTGTACACGTCCCCCCTTGCAGTACCTACCGACCTCGTGCGGATCGCACCGGTATCCCCCGGTCGCCGTGCCCGGCCTTCCCCAAGGCGGCACGGACGACATGTGGCTCGATTGCCGCCTACATCATGCTCCGTAGTCACCTGATTACGCAACGTTGTCGGCCAAATCCATCATTCCGGACAGTTCAGGCGTCCGGGCGTACGGCCCGCCGCGTACCCCGCCCGAGTACGTGAAAACCCTGCGCCGCCCCGGCCGGCGGGAGACACTCGTCGGCCTCGTCCCGCAACCAGGTGCCGGGGGTCGTGCGTTTAGCACAACGAGGGCGACGCTCGCAGGAAATGGGGGAAACCCGCCCGTGAGCCGCCCAATCCCTACTCGCGTACCCTGTCGAGGTGACCTGGATGCGGAAACGTGACCACAATCTGCTGACCAACGCCGCATCACTACTGATCTGCGGCCTGCTGGCCGGGGTGGTGGTGGCGGCCGCGGCATTCCCCGCGGTGGCGATGTCCGGGCTGGCCGCCAAGGCGGGCGCCGAGACGGTCGGCAAGCTGCCCCCGGACCTGACCGTCAAGCGGGCCCCGCAGATCAGCTACATCCTGGCCAGCGACGGCAAGACCCCGCTGGCCACCATGTACGACGAGAACCGCAAGGACGTGAAGCTCAAGGACGTCGCGCCGGTCATGCGGCAGGCCATCGTCGCCGCCGAGGACCACCAGTTCTACAAGCACAACGGCGTCGACTTCAAGGGTGTCGCCCGCGCGTTCGTCAACAACAGCTCCGGGGCCGCCTCGCAGCAGGGTGCCTCGACGCTCACCATGCAGTACGTCCGGCTGGCCATCGCCTACTCGGCGAGCCACCCGGCCGACGTGGTCGCCGCGACCGAGGACACCAGCGCCCGCAAGATCCGTGAGATGCAGTACGCCGTCCAGGTGGAGAAGAAGTTCTCCAAGGACGAGATCATGGAGCGCTACCTCAACATCGCCGCCTTCGGCAACGGCGCGTACGGCATCTTCGCGGCCAGCCAGGTCTACTTCAACAAGACGCCGGCCAAGCTCACCATCGACGAGGCCGCCATGCTGGCCGGCATGGTGAAGGCGCCGACCAGCTTCGACCCGACCACCCCGAGCGGCTACCCGCTCGCCGTCGACCGGCGCAACTACGTCATCAACAACATGGTGAAGACCGGGGCGATCACCCAGGCCGAGGCGGACAAGGCCAAGGCGGTCAAGCTGACCGTCAAGGGCAAGCGCGCGCCGAACGGCTGCGTGCAGACCAAGGTGAACAGCTGGGGCTTCTTCTGCGACTACTTCTACCGCTGGTGGCTCCAGCAGGAGGAGTTCGGCTCCACCACGTACGACCGGGAGCGGCGGCTCAAGAGCGGCGGCTACACCATCGTGACCACCCTCGACGTGCAGGCGCAGAAGGGCGCGGACAAGGCGGTCCGCAAGGCCAAGCCGATCACCAGCAAGGAAGCCGCGATGGTCGCGGTGGTCGAGCCGGGCAGCGGCCGGGTCCGGGCCATGGCGGTCAACCGGAACTTCAAGCTGGACGACCCGAACAAGCCGACCAACAAGAAACACAGCGACCCGGTGCAGCGCCGCAAGGGCAAGCTCGGCAACTACCCGAACACGGTGAACCCGCTGCTCAGCGGTGGTGACGGCATCACCGGTTACCAGGCCGGCTCGACGTTCAAGATCTTCACCATCGTGGCCGCGCTGGAGAAGGGCATCCCGCTCCAGTACACGATCAACTCGCCGAAGCAGTTCAAGTCGGAGTACATCATCCAGCGCGGCTCACCGGCCGCCTGCCCCGGCACGCACTTCTACTGCCCGACCAACTCCGTGGAGAGCATGGCCGGCCCGCACAACATGTGGAGCGCCTTCGGCCGCTCGGTGAACACCTACTTCGTCCCGCTCCAGCAGCAGGTCGGCGCGAAGAACGTGATCAAGGCGGCGCAGAAGCTCGGCATCACCTTCCGGGCCCAGGAGGACCTCAACCTCTCCGCCACCGACGACGCCGCCAACCAGTGGGGCGCGTTCACCCTCGGTGTCTCGCAGACCACCCCGCTGGATCTGGCCAACGCGTACGCCACCCTGGGCGCCGACGGCAAGTACTGCGAGCCGATCCCGGTCCAGAAGATCACCGGCCCGGACAACAAGACCCTGGACGTCGCCAACCCGCGCTGCAAGCAGGTGATCAGCACCGAGGTGGCCCGCGCCGCCGTGGACGCCGCCCGCTGCCCGCTGGGTGACCGCTCCTCGACCACCAAGTGCACCGGCGCCACCGCACCCAACGTGAAGGGCATCGTGGACGCGCCGGTCGCCGGCAAGTCCGGCACCACCGACTCGGAGAAGACCGCGTCGCTGGTCGCGATGACCAAGCAGTACGCGGTGGCCGGCATCATGGCCGACCCGGACTGGCCGCAGACCAACGTCAAGATGAAGCACGGCGAGAAGGACGGCATCAACCCGCCGGTGTACGAGACGCTCCGGGACGCCATGAAGGGCAAGGAGCGGATCAACTTCACCCCGCCCAAGGGCAAGATCGTCGAAGGTGACCAGCGGAGCATCCCCCGGGTCCGGTGCGAGTCGGTCGACACCGCCCGCAACCGCCTGAAGGGCGCCGGGTTCGAGGTCGTCGTCAGCGACGTCAAGGTCTCCTCGAACTGCCCGGCGGGCAGCGTCGCCGGCACCAGCCCGGATGGCCGCACCATCAAGGGCGGGGTGGTCACCATCCAGCTCAGCGACGGTTCCGGCGGCGGGGCGCCCGGTGACAGCGAGGGTGGCACGCCACCCGCCAACGGGCCGGGCAACCGCCCGCCCAACGGTCCGGGCCGCCCCGGCTGAGTGGGCGACTGAACCCCGGTAGACAACGAAAGGCCGGACATCCCGCAGCGGATGTCCGGCCTTTCGGCTGTCTCGACCCTTTCGGCTGTCTCGACCCAGAGCGACGCCGACGGTACGACGGCTGCTCAGGCCCCCAGCTGGCGACGTACCTCGGCGGCCACCCGGCCACCCTCGGCCCGGCCGGCTACCGCGGCCTGGGCCGCCTTCATGGCCGGGCCCATCTGCCCCTTGCCGCTGAACCCACCCGCGGCGAGCGCCCCGCCGACCAGCTCGGCCAGCTCGGCGTCGGAGAGCTGCTTCGGCAGGTACCGCTCCAGTACCTCGCCCTCGGCGGTCTCCTTGGCCGCCTGCTCGGCCCGGCCGGCGTCGGCGAAGGCGGTCGCCGACTCGCGGCGCTTCTTCGCCTCCTTGGTCAGCACGGCCAGCACCTCGTCATCGGAGAGCTCCCGCTTGGCCTTGCCGGCGACCTCGGCGTTCCCGACAGCGGCCAGGGCCATCCGCAGGGTGGAGGTGGTCAACTCGTCGCGGGCCTTGAGGGCGGCCCGCATGTCGGTGGTCAGGCGGTCCTTAAGCGTGCTCATGTCCGGTGAAACTACCCTGATCCCCATGCGAAAGCGCACACTATTCCGGCTCGCGGCCTCCACCGCCGCCCTCGGCGCGGCCACCCTGGCGTACGCCTCACTCGTCGAACGCAACCTGTTCACCCTGCGCCGGTACGACGTGCCGGTGCTGCCGGCCGACGCCGAACCGCTGCGCATCCTGCACCTGTCCGACCTGCACATGACCCCCGGCCAGGAGCGCAAGCAGCGCTGGGTGGCCTCGCTGGTCGCCCTCGACCCGGACCTGGTGGTGGTCACCGGGGACAACATGGCCCACCCCGGAGCGGTGCCCGGGGTGCTGCGCGCCCTCCAGCCGCTGTTCGACTTCCCCGGCGTCTTCGTGTTCGGCTCCAACGACTACACCGGCCCGGTCTGGAAGAACCCGCTCAGCTACTTCCTGCCCGACCGGGAGTACCGGGAAGGCGTGGAGCTGCCGTACGAGGAGCTGCGCTCGGTGTTCACCGGAGCCGGCTGGGCCGACCTGAACAACGCCCGCACCACCGTCAAGGCCGGCGGCCGGATGATCGAGGTGGTCGGGGTGGACGACCCGCACATCGCCCGGGACGACTACGAATCCGTGGCCGGCCCGGTCGCCGAGACCGCCGACCTCGCCATCGCCCTGGCCCACTCCCCCGAGCCCCGCCTGCTGGACGAGATGGCCGCCGACGGCTTCGAACTGCTGCTGGCCGGACACACCCACGGCGGGCAGGTCTGCGTACCGGGGGTCGGGGCGCTGGTCACCAACTGCGAGCTGCCCCGGTCCATGGCGAAGGGCCTACACCGCTGGCCGGGCTCGGACGCCTGGCTGCACGTCTCCGCCGGACTCGGCACCCACCCCACCGCCCCGGTCCGGTTCGCCTGCCGCCCGGAGGCCAGCATCCTGACCCTGATCCCCCGCTGACCTGCCCCCGGACGGGGCGGGGGTACCGAGTTGGACCCCCGGGGCGGGTGGGCTAGTATTTGTCCGCACGCCTCGGGGTGTAGCGCAGCTTGGTAGCGCGCTTCGTTCGGGACGAAGAGGTCGTCGGTTCGAATCCGGCCACCCCGACCAGGTAAGAGGGCACATCCGATAGATGGATGTGCCCTCAGTGCATTCACGGCGGATTAGCGTCGGTTGGAGCAGGCTTCGCTTCCCCGGCGGCGGGGCAGCGGTCCTTCCGACCCGTCTGCGACGATCGCCACCGTGTCTAGGAGCCGGGCGGCCCTGCTCGTCGGAGGGTTCTTCGTAGTCGCGGCAACGGTGGTGAGTTGTTGCGCCCAGCGTCTGCGGGTCGTTCCGCCACGGTTGTCGACAGCCACGAGAACCAGCTGGGGGAACGAGGTCTGTCCCGAGTGCGGGCATTCACCGCAGGTCCATCCGACGCCGGACGGTGGGAGCCTGTCCATCTGCGCGGCCTGCATCCACGAGGAGGACGCTGGGTTACGCGATGTCGGGGCCATGTGCACGAGAGTCTTTCCCGACATCGTGGGCGGGTAGGGAGAGAACCTTCCACGTTCGCCTCTATAGCCCTACCGGCGATGCGCAGCTACTGCGGTTTCGGGGGTGGGGTGAGCCAGGTGAGGGGCTGTCCGGTGAGTGCGGCGTCGGCCAGGCGGTGCGCCGAGGTGGTCTTGAGTGCGGCGCGGGAACTGTCGATCCAGCGTTGGACGTTGTCGATGCCCTGGTGGCGGTACTCGACGGCTTGGACGAGGCATTCGAGTTTGTCGGCGTCACGGGCGACGATGGCCTCAAGGGTTTCGCCGGCTTCGTATTCCGCGACGGCGACGGTGATGGTGTCGGCGACGGTAGGTGGGCAGCCGGCGACCTGGTCTTCGGTGATGGTGGTGTTGGGCGCGGCGGTTAGGTAGCGCTTTGCTATGTGGGGAATGTCGGTGGTCCGGGTCTCCTGCGTGTCGTGCAGGACGCAGAGCATCGTCACCCGGGCGGGGTCGGCCCCTTCCATGGCGGCGAGGATCATCCCGATCAGAGCGGTGCGGTGGGAGTGCTCGGCGATGGACTCGGGGTGCTTGACCCCGGCGAACCACCAGCCGGTACGGGCGGCGCGTTTGAGAACGCCGGCCTCGAAGATGAACCTCATCGCGGCGTCGTGGTCGTCGCTCATCTGCCCGTCCCTGTGCCGGTGACTCCTTCTGCCCGAAGGCTGTAGACGATAGAGGTTAGTTCCTACCGGGACTGGGTGTGGTGCTCCCGGATGTGGTCACCGACCCGGCCTGCCCGATCAGGCCACGAACGGTCGGCGGCACATCGTGCGACCGATCATCTGACACTGACGGCCATACCAGGCAGCAGTGGCGGTCGTTACGGTGAAAGCCTGACCGATGTACCTTCCGTAGTGGCTGTTCACAGCCGAGAGCTGGAGCGCGTTCCTTCCTCCTACACCGGGAGCGTGGTCGTGTCGCACGTCGATCCGCGTTTCGGGGCTCAGTTACGGGCTCTTCGTGCCGACCGGGGTCTGTCGCTGCGGGCACTCGGGCAGCTCGCGCATCGGGGCAAGAGCCACCTGCACGACCTGGAGACCGGTGCCAAGGCTCCGACGCCCGAGACGGCCCGGCATCTCGATGATGTTCTTCAGGCCGGTGGTGTGCTCGTACGGCTCGTCGGGCAGCCGGTCGACCACCACGCCGAGGCCGACGACCTGGTTGCCCGGGTACGCGCCAGCGATGTGAGCGCCGAGACGCTGACCCGGATCGAGGCAGGTGTGGACGATCTGGCGAGCGCGTACGCGACCACGCGGCCGGTGGACCTGTTGCCGATGGTCCGGAGGCATCTGGCGTACGTGGGCCGGCTGCTCGACGGTCGGGGCACGCTGGCGCAGCGGCGGCGTCTGATCGTTGCCGGCGGCTGGTTGACCCTGCTACGGGCGACGGTGCATATCGACCTTCAACAGCGTTCGGCAGCCGGCGCGCACCTGATCGCGGCCGCCAAGCTCGCCGAGCACGGCGAACATCCGGAGATCCGGGCGTGGTGTCTGGAAACCCGGGCGTGGGACCGGCTCGTCCAGGGCGAGCACCGGCAGGCGGTCGATCTCTCTCAGCAGGCCCAGCGGGTGGCACCCCGGGGAAGCTCGGCGCATATCCAGGCCACCGCCCAGGAGGCGAGGGTATGGGCCCGGCTGGGTGACGTTCGGCGGACCCGCGACGCGCTGGACCGCCTGGACCGGTTGACCGCGAACCTGCCCGTGCCGGCGCGCGCCGAACACCATTACCGGTACGACCCGACGAAGGCGTTGGCGTACACGGCGACGACGCTGTCGTGGGCGGGCGACCCGGCTGCCGAGCAGGTTGCCCGGGTCGCGTTGACCGAGTTGGATCCGCACGGTGACGGGGGTGACCGGCCTCGGCGGTCTGCTTCTGCCCGCCTCGACCTGGCGCTGGCATTGGTCGCCGTCGGCCGGTTGGACGAAGCCAGCGCGGTTGCGGTCGAAGCAATCCGCTCCGGGCGGGTGGCCTCGTCGAACTGGTGGCGGGCCCGGGAGGTGCTCCGGCGGGTCGAGCAGACGGACGCGGCAGAGGCAGCTGCGCTGCGTGAGGTGTACGAGGCACACCGGCCCGCCTGACAGCGGACAACACACCCCACCAGCGGACACCAGCCGCCTTTCGGTAATCACCAGGTCACTCGATGCTGTGGTCGAGGGCGGGGCCGGCGCGAAGCGGCCGGCAACGGACATGGCCGTGACCCGCTCGGAGCCGGGCGCGGCGGTGTCGATCCTTCCCCGAACAGCACGCCGTCGCGCCCCTACCAGCGGAGGTGGGGATGGGCGACGATGCGGCGGCCGGGAGCCGAGGCGAGCAGATCCAGCAGGCGGAACGGGAAGCCGCGAAGCAACGCCTGCTCTCGTTGGCCGAGGCGGAGCGGATACCGGTCGAGGAGACCACCCGGGCTATCCCTGACCGGCGGTGGCGGCGACGTGCCGGGGACTGACCTGCCGATCGGTCGGCGGGTGGCGTACTGGCGGGGTCGGCGGAAACTGTCCCAGCAGATGTTCGCCGACCGGCTCGGCAAGTCGAAGAGCTGGGTGGACAAGGTCGAACGTGGTGTCCGGAAACTCGACAAGCTGTCCACGCTCCAGGAGATCGCCACCGTGCTGCGTATCGACCCGGCGGTCCTGCTGGGCCGGGATGTGCAGCCCGCCGAGGCGACCGGACGCACCGAGGGCGTCGATCGGATCCGGGCGGCGCTGTCCCGGTACGAGATCCCGCTCGGTAGGCCGGCGGGCCGCCGGCCGGTGTTGCCGGTGGACGGGATGCTCCGCGAGGTCGGGCATGCCTGGACGACGTTCCAGCATGCCCGCTACCAGCAGCTCGTCGGCCTGGCCCCGGGCCTGCTGACCGACGCGCAACGCACCCACGCCCACCAGCCCGGCCCTGGCCGGGTGCCGCTGGTCGAGGCGTACCGGATCGCCGCGTCGCTGCTGGTCAAGCTCGGCGACGCCGAGCTGGCCTGGCTGGCCGCCGACCGGGCGATGCTGCACGCCACCGGGGACCGCGAGCTGGTCGCCGCCGCAGCCGTGCAGCTCGGCCAGGTGTTGCGTGCCGCCGGCCGGGCCCGGGAGGCGCGGTCGGTGCTGCGGGTCGCCGCGTACCGGATCGCCCCACCGGTGATCGGGTACGGCACGGCGGCCGAGCTGTCGCTGTGCGGCACCCTGCTCGTCCAGGCCGCCCTGGCGGCGGCACAGGACGGGGACGAACCCTCCGCCGCCGAACTGATCGACGAGGCCGCCGAGCTGGCCGAACAGGTCGGGGACGGGCACGACCACTACCGGACCGGGTTCGGACCCGCCGCCGTCGAGCTGGCCCGCACCGCCGCTACCGTCGAATGCGGCGACGCCCGTGCCGCGATCGGCTGGCACGAGAAGGCGACCGGGCGGGCCGGCTGGCGGTGGCTGGCCGCCGAGCACCGGGCCGCGCACCTGCTCGACGCCGCCCGCGCCTACCTGCACGCCGACGACCCGGCGAGCGCCGCCCGGGTGCTGCTCGATGCCCAGCGCACCGCGCCCGCCGAGGTCCGGCACCGGCCCGTCGCCCGGGACCTTCTCGCCCAGCTCGCCGACGACCCGTACGCCCCGACCACGATCACGCAGCTGGCCGTCGCCCTGGGCGTGGGCTGACCGGTGACGGCACCGTTTCTGTCCCTGGCGCAGATCCGTAATCGGCTGATTCTCACCGCCCGTACCGTCCTCCGTCAGCACCGACCCGGCCCCGACGGCCGCTGTCGCGCGTGCCGTACCCCGGACTGCCGGGTGGCGACCGCTGCCCGCAACGTCCTCCGGGCGGCCGGCGAATCGCCGCAACGCATCGACCCGGACCGGGACGGCTCGCAACAGTCCGGGTGACCCTGGCCGGCACACCACAGGGCATGGTCACCCACCCGAGGTCTTGCGGAACTGCTCGATCATGGCGGCGTAGCTGTCGCCGCCGTGGCCTCCGGTCACCGCCCGCTCGGCGAGAACCTTGACGAACCTGGGGAGTTCGGCGTCGACGCCGAGGAACTCGGCCTCGTGGATGAGGTGGTCCATCGCCGCCACGTGGGTGTCGATGGTGGCGTCGAGGGCCGGGTACCTGCCGCTGTCGATCTGGTCCGCATAGCCGGTCAGCCAGTCGGCCACGGTCGCGATCCCCTTGCGTGCGGCCGGGGCGAATGCCGCGGCCGGCACGTGTGCCGTGCCGACCAGGGCTGCGCCGTGCAGGAAGCCGTTCAGCACGTTCCACATGATCGTCAGGATCGCCATGTCGTACAGCGATGACAGGGCGTGGTCGGCACCGAGGTACGTGGTGGTCCCGCCGAGGATGCGAAGGGTTGGCTCGTGCCTGTCGAACACCGGCCGCGGCCCGCTGTAGAACAGCAGGGTGTCAGCCGCGCCGATGCCCTGCGGGGTGGCAATGATCACGCCGTCGAGGTAGGAGATGCCCCGCCGTTCCGCCCACCGGGCGGTCTCCCGGGCCTGCTGGGAGGTGCCCGAGGTCAGGTTCACGAGCACCCGGCCCGCGAGGACGTCCGCGAGCGGGTCGAGCAGTTCGTGCACGACCTCGTAGTTGGAGACACAGACGACCACGAGAGGGCTGGCGGCGACGGCGTCGCGGGCCGAGGCCGCGAGGGTCGCGCCACGGGCGACGAGTGGTTCGGCCTTCGTCGCCGAGCGGTTCCACACGGTGGTCGGGCGTCCGTCCGCCAGGAACGCTCCGGCCAGCGCCTGGCCCATCAGTCCCAGGCCGAGGACCGTCACCGGAGCGTGGTCGGCGTCGGATTCCCGCGTCGGCGATTCCTGTACGGCATGCGTATCGGTCGATGAACTGGAAGGTTCAGTCATGGCCGTAGCATCGACCTTCACACCGATATGAATGTCAAGGAGGAGCACAGGTGTTGATCGGGGAGCTGAGTCGCCGGACCGGAGTGGGTGCATACCTGCTGCGCTACTACGAGGCCCAGGGCCTGCTCCAGCCCGGCCGCAGCGCGAACGGCTACCGCGAGTACACCGACGAAGACATCCTGGCCGTGACTCAGATCAGAGGGTTGCTGGAAGCCGGACTCTCCACCGAGGACATCGCCTACCTGCAGCCCTGCGCCACCGGCACGGCCCCGGACCTGGAGCCCTGCCCGGAACTTCTGACCAGCCTGCGGGCCCGGCTGCACGAGCTGGACGAACGCATCGACACGCTCACCCGGTCCCGCCGGGCCCTGCACGACTACATCGACAACACGGAACGACGTACGTCACCGCAACGCCGGCCGTGCGATGCCACCGCGCCGGAGCCGCCCGGTACGGCCGCCGTCGGCGGGCGTCGGGGTCGGATGCCAGGCGACAGCGCGCGGCAGGCCCCTTGAGATGCCGGACGCCATTCACTAGCTTCGATCACGGCACCACGATCAGGTAGCAGCTTCGAAATTCAGGAGTGTGACGCCATCGCACACATCGATCTAGGGGTGGACGAGACCGAGTTCCCCGGCATCCGGGGGCCGCTGCGGTTCCGGCCGGAGACCGCCCGACCGTTGCTCGAACTGGTCGAGGTGCTGCTGCGCGGCCCGCACCCGCTCACCCCCGGCGAACGGGAACTGATCGCCGCCTACGTCTCCGGCCGCAACGAGTGCACCTACTGCTGTGCGGCGCACTCGGCGTACGCGGCGGCACAGCTCGACGAGGGCATGACCCTGGTCGACCAGGTCCGCGCCGACCTGGACAGCGCCCCGGTCCCGGCGAAGCTGCGCGCCCTGCTGCGCATCGCCGGAGCCGTCCAGGTCAGTGGCCGCGAGGTCACCCCCGAGCTGGTCAAGGCCGCCCGCGCCGAGGGCGCCACCGACCTGGAGATCCACGACACGGTACTGATCGCGGCGGCGTTCTGCATGTTCAACCGGTACGTCGACGGGCTGGGCACGCTGCCGGCGGCCGACCCCGGCTGGTACGCGCAGGCGTCCGAGCGGATCGTCACCGCCGGCTACCGCCAGGTGGTCTGACGGGTACGGGTGGGTGGGTGCCGGCGATCGGTCACCCACCCACCCGGCCACGGGCCGAGTCAGACCGTCAGAGGGTCAGCACGACGGTGGAGATGCTGCGGGCACCGACGTTGACGCTGACCTGTCCGCCGTTCACGCTGGTCGGCTGGCTCGCCGCGCTGGCGTTCTGCGAGGTCAGGTAGTACTCCGCCTTGGTGACGTTCTGCGGCACCTGGATGACGGCGTTGTTCACCGCGCTGGTCGACCGGTTCAGGATGACCAGCGTGATCTTCCCGTCGCCCTGGTAGGCGGTCACCTCCAGCGGCGACGCCTTGGAGCTCTTGGTCAGGGCGACCCGCTGGTACCCGGGCCGGACGTACTTGGCGTACTGCGAGAACGCGTACCCGCGCTTCAGCGGTGCCCCGGCGGTGGTGCCGTAGGCCGCCTCGCCGTCACCGATGAACGAGTAGTAGCGCTTGCCGTACCACCAGATGTAGGCGCCCCAGTTCGACTCCATCGACTTGTGCACGGTACGCATGATGTCGTCGAGCGTCTCGTTCCAGACCGTCTGGTTGCTGGGGTTGCCCCAGATGTTGGAGCCGCTGCCGTCGGCCTCGTGCAGGTTCCACTCGGTCATCCACACCGGCTTGTTGTGCTGCTGGGCCAGGGTGTACGGCTTCAGCCGGCCGGACGCCTCGGTGCCGTACAGGTGGCCGCCGATGTAGCCGATGTTGTTCCGGGCGCTGGCGTCGTTCAGCGTCGGGTCGGTGTAGCTGTAGTTGAGGTTCACCGCCTCGGCGACCATGAGCTTGGTGTTCTGCACCTTCGCGCCCTGCTCCCGGACGAAGGTCTGTAGCTCCGTGCCGCTCCAGTCCATCGAGTCGTAGTCCGGGTGCCAGTCCGGCTCGTTCTGCACCGAGGTGACGTCGACCGTCACCCCCTGGTTGCGCATGTACTGCACGTAGCTGTTCAGGTGGAGGGCATAGTCGTCGTAGTACTCGGGGCGCAGCTTGCCGCCGTTGATCCGGCTGTTGTTGGTCTTCCAGGCCGCCGGTGCCGTCCACGGCGAGGCGAGGATCTTCACCCCGGACCCGTACGACTTGGCCGTCTTCAGCGAGTTCACGTGGGTCGACCACTCACTGGAGACCGGCGACAGGCCGGTCCGCACGATGGACAGACCCAACTGGTTGGGGCCCATCCCGACCAGGGTCTGGGTGTCGGTCGTCGACCAGGAGCTACCCCAGATCGACTGGGCCGCCCCGAACCCGTCGATGGTCTGGTACCGGGTGGCGCTGTTCACCGTGATGTCCGCTGCCGCGTTCGGCGGCGGCGTGGTGGGCGGGGGCGTGGTGGGCGGGGGCGTGGTCGGCGGCGGGGTGGTGGGGCCGGTGGTCGGCGCGACCCCGCCGGTGCAGGTCACCCCGTTCAGCGCGAAGCTGGTCGGGGCGGGGTTGCTGCCGCTCCACGAGGCGTTGAAGCCGAACGAGGTGGAGCCGTTGGTCGGGATGGCCCCGTTGTAGCTGACGTTCCTGGCGGTGACCGCGGCACCGCTCTGGGTCACCGTCGCGTTCCAGGCTTCCGCGACCCGCTGGCCGGCGCTGTAGGACCAGGTCAGCGTCCAACTGGAGACCGGGTCACCGAGGTTGGTGATGGCGACGTTGGCACCGAAGCCGCCCTGCCACTCGGACGACACGGCGTAGGTCACCGAGCAGCCGGCAGCCGCCGCTCCGGCCGGCAACGCCCCGGCGACCGCGGCCGAGCCCAGCAGCATGGCACCGGCCGACACCACGGCGGTGTTCACTCTGAGTCTTTTCATGGCACTTCTCCTGAGGTGGGGGATGCGACCGCCGCCCCGGTGGGGGTGTCCCGTGTCCGGGCGCGCCGGTGGCCGCGTCAGGCGGACCTTGGAGCGCCCCAAGGGCCCGACGAACAGGGGTGGTGGTGGAGGAACGCCGGCACGTCGTGTCCCCCGACGGGGCCAGGAGAGGGATCCCGACACCGTCCGACGGCCGGATCCCGGCCGTCGGCGCGCTGGTGCGCCTGCCCGGCACTGGCGGGAGTCTGCCCCCGAGCCGGCGATGTTAACGCTCACAACGATGCCGGGCCGAAAACCTGCCCGTCGGCGCGGTGGCACGGCGGGCGGGAACGACGACAGCAGCAGGTGAACGTGGTTCAGCGGAGCCGCACGGTGCCCTTCCGTGTCGGCCGGACCGGTGACACCGGCCCGCTCCGCCGCTCATCGCAGCACGCAGGCGAGTTCCGCACAGCGAGCGCACGAATCCCTCTCTGGTCGCCACGACCGTAGTCCCGCCCGCTCAGAACTGTCAACGCCTGTCGATGCGTTGCCGCTGACGCGACCAGGGGGCGCGTCCGGTCGACCGGACGCGCCCCCTGGTGTCGAACGCCTACCTCACTCCGGCTCGACCGGCATCCACAGCTCGCAGGTCGCGGTGCTGAAGTCGTCCGCTCGGTCCAGGACCGCGACGATCGACGGGCCGGGCCGCAGCCGCCACGGGTTGGACGGGAACCACTCGGTGGCGGTCGCCGCCCAGGTGTCCTGGAGCAGCTGCGGGTACGGTCCACTCGTCCGGAAGACCGCCCACCTGCCGGCCGGCACCTCGATGGCGTCAAGGTCGTCGGGGGCCGGGGTGCCCCCGGCCAGGGCCACCCCGTGCAGGTAGGTCAGTTCGGTGCCCTCGGTGGCCTCCGGGTCGACGTCGTCGGTGACCTGGAGCAGGCCCTGCGGTTCGGTGTCCCCGAGGCCCTTGAGCCGCAGATGCTCCTCCGGAGGCAGCGCGGCGATGTGCCGTTGGATGTGCGGGTTGACGCCCCGGTGGATCAGCGGGACGCGGGCGGCGTGCCCGACGAGCCGGAACGCGGGGCGGTCGACGATGCGGGTGTCCATGGGGATGCTCCCTTCGACGGTCAGGCGGAACCTGATCTGCGGTTGGCTACGGAGGGGGCCACCGTCCCGGCGTACGTCACCGGGGCTGACACCGTGCACGGCCCGGAACGCCCGCCCGAACGCCTCGGTCGAGCCGTACCCGTGCCGGACGGCGATGGTCAGCAGCCCGTCCTCGCCCCGCACCACGTCGGCGGCGGCGACGGTCATCCGACGTCGGCGTACGTACTCCGACAGCGACATGCCCGCCAGGGACGAGAACATCCGGCGCAGGTGGTACTCGGTGGTACCGAGCATCCTGGCCACCCGGGCCACGTCGACCTCGTCGGTGAGCTGCTCCTCGACGAATTCGACCAGCCGGTTGAGTGCCGAGATCACAGTGGCCTCCTTCCGGTGCCAACTCTGGTCGAGGGCACCCCCGCCCCGCCCGACCGCTGTGGCCCGATCCGGTCGGTTGGCCGGCGGACCCGTCCCGTACCGCGCGGCCCGATCCGGTCGGCCGGCCGACGCCAAAGTTCCGGCCGGGTCCGGAGTGGAGATCATCTGACACGATCGGGACCCATGCATCCCTTTCAGCACTTTCTTCTCGACGGATTCAACCAGGTGGCCGCGGACACCTGGGCCGACGACGAGCGGACCCTGATCCAGCCGGTCTTCTTCAACCTGGTCCCCGACCTGCCCACCGCGCTGACCGAGCTGACCGAGCTGCGCCGGGGGATGGCGAAGATGGCGGCGGCCCAGGGCGGCGCGCTGATCGAGGCGGAGGTGGTACCGGTCGGCGGCCAGCCGGCACTCCGCCAGGTCATCAAGGTCAAGC
The DNA here is from genome assembly GCF_028993575.1 of Micromonospora cathayae. NCBI lineage: Bacteria > Bacillati > Actinomycetota > Actinomycetes > Micromonosporales > Micromonosporaceae > Micromonospora > Micromonospora cathayae. Next base: position 1,023,143 of record NZ_CP118615.1, read on the forward strand.
TGCCCGGCCAGCCCACCGGTCAGGCGTTCCTGGGCAGCTACATCGTGCCGAAGGCGGCGTGCAGCGCGGTGCTGCGGGTGCAGGCCGCCGAGAGCGGACCGACCGGCGTCCGGGAGGCGACGGTGATGGCCCGGGTCGGCCCGCCGAACTACTTCCGACCCCACCCGTACGGGCCGGAGGGCGAGGGTGGCCTGCCGTCGCACGTCGCCGACGATCCGGCGTACGACCAGCAGTTCCCCCGACACCCGCTGACCCGGGTCCGCCGGGTGCTGGCCCAGCTCGCCCGGCAGGTCGAGCTGCACCCCGCCTTCACCGCGCTGCCGCCGTTCACCCGCTGAGCCCCCACCGCCGTACCCGCTGTACCGCACGCACCGCCGTGCCGGCACCGGCCACCGCCGGCGTACCGTGAGGAACGTCGATCGATGGCGACCACGGTGGAGGCCGGATGGCGAGGGTCCTGGTGTCGTCGTTGCCGTTCGCCGGGCACGTGGGGCCGACCTCGGCGGTCGCCGCCGAGCTGGTCCGACGCGGCCACCGGGTGGTCGCGTACACCGGCACGAAGTACCACGGACGGTTCCTCGCCGTCGGGGCCGAATGGCTGCCCTGGCGGCGGGCCCGGGACTTCGACGACGCCCGGCTGGCCGCCACGTTCCCGGGCCTCGGCGGCGGCAAGGGGCTGCGGGGCGCCTGGCGGCACAGTGCCCGGGTGTTCCTCGGCACCGCCGCCGGTCAGGCCGCCGACCTGCTCGACGCGGCCCGGCGGCAACCGTTCGACCTGGTGGTCACCGACCAGCTCGCCTTCGGGGCGGCGCTGGCCGCCGAGGCGCTCGACGTGCCCTGGGCGTCGGTGGCGGTGACGCCGCTGACCCTGCCCGGCCGGCACCTGCCACCCCCGGGGCTGTCCCCGGCGGCCGGCCCGGTCGGCCGGGTCCGGGACGCGGTGCTCCGGCCGCCCGCCGGGGCGGTCCAGCGCCGGCTGGCCACTCCCCGGGTGAACCGGGTACGCGCCGCCGCCGGCCTCGGCCCTCGGACGGTGGCCGCGCTGGAGGACTGCTACTCCCCGTACCTGGTCGTGGCGCAGGGCGTGCCGGCGTTGGAGTTCGACCGTCCCGACCTGCCGGCGCACGTGCGGTTCGTGGGGCGGCTCGCACCACCGGCCCGGTCGACGGTGCCGCTGCCCGACTGGTGGCCGGAGCTGGTGGCGGCGCGGGCGGACGGTCGGCCGGTGGTGCACGTCACCCAGGGCACGCTCGACAACGATCCGGACGACCTGCTGCGGCCGGCCGTCGCCGGGCTGGCCGGTACCGCGCCGCTGGTGCTCTGCGCCACCGGGGGTCCGGCACCGTCGGTGCTCGGCCCGCTGCCGGACAACGTACGGGTGGCGGCCTTCCTGCCGTACGACCGGCTGCTGCCGCTGGTCGACGTGATGGTCACCAACGGCGGTTGGGGTGGCACGCTGGGCGGCCTGGCGGCCGGCGTACCCCTGGTGGTGGCCGGGAGGTCACTGGACAAACCGGACGTCGCCCGGCGGGTGGCCTGGTCCGGTGCCGGCCTCGACCTGCGCACCGACCGGCCCGGTCCGACGCGGATCCGGCGGGCGGTGCAGCGGGTGCTCGCCGGGCCGGGGTTCCGGCGCCGGGCCGGTGAGCTGGCCGTGGCGCTGACCGGGGCCGGTGGCGCGGGCCGGGCCGCCGACCGGATCGAGGCCCTGCTGGACCGGTGAAACGGGAACGGACCCCGGAGCGGGTGCTCCGAGGTCCGTTCCGCCGGCCCATCGGGCGGCCGGGTCAAATCCGTGCGCCGGCCGGGGGGCCGGGGTGGTGCGGGACGGGAAACCGTCAGGCGACCGAGATCCGGTCGAGGGCCGGCGCGGCGACCGGCGAGTTCCCCTTGAGGTACCCGATCAGGCCGTCCAGGTCGATCATGCCGGTGACCCGGTTGGTGCCCTGCGTCAGCACCGAGAAGCCGTCGCCACCGCCGGCCAGGAAGCTGTTCACCGTGATCCGGTAGGTGGCGGTGGCGGTGACCGCGGTCCCGCCGATGGTGAGGCTGCCCGGCACGACCCGGCTGCCCGCGCACGGGTCGCCGGCCGGCGCGGTGGTCCCGGCCGGGTTCACCGTGTAGCGGACCGTGTCGGACGGGTAGAGCGTGCGGCCCACCGTGAACTGCTGCTCCAGCAGGCAGTAGAGCTGCGCGCCGGTCACGTCCAGGGTGGTCAGGTTGTTGGCGAACGGCTGGACGGTGAACGCCTCCTCGTAGGTGACGTCACCGGCGTCGAGGTCGGCGCGGACGCCGCCCGGGTTCATGAACGCGGCGACCGCGTTCTGCTCGGTGTCGGTGGCGTCGAGCTGCGCGTCGGCGATCACGTTGCCCATGGTCGACTCGCCCAGCGTCGTCCCGTAGAGGGTCTCCTGGGCCCGGGTCAGCGGGCCGGCGGTGCTGCCGACGATGACGCCGGCGACCGGGCCGAGCACCTCCTTGTAGCGGGCGATCAGCGCGGTCTGCTTCGGGTCCTTGGTGACGTCCCGGGTGACCACGACGTTCTCGGCCTGCATGCTCAGCACGTCACCGGTCCGACGGTCGATCTTCAGGTCGATGTCGGTGACCAGGCGGCCGAACGAGCTGGCGCTGGTGACCAGCTTGCCGGCCACCTCGCAGTTGTACGCCTGGTGGGTGTGCCCGCTGACGATCACGTCGATGGACGGGTCCATCCGCTCGGCGATGTCCACCACCGGGCCGGTGAAGTCGACGCAGTCGTTGATGCCGCCGGCACCGGCCTGGTTGCCGCCCTCGTGCAGCAGCACCACGATGGTCTCGACGCCCTTGCGGCGCAGCTCACGGGCGTACCGGTTGGCGGTGACGGCCTCGTCGGTGAACTCCAGGCCGGCGACGCCCTCCTGGCTGACGATGTCCGGGGTGCCCTCCAGGGTCATCCCGATGAAGCCGATCTTGACGCCGTCGACCTTGTGGATGGCGTACGGCGGCAGCAACGGCCGGCCGTTCGAGGTCTTGAAGGCGTTGGCCGACAGGTACTGGAAGCCGGCGCCCTTGAACGGGGTGCCGTCGGCGCAGCCGTCGACCGGGTGGCAGCCGCCGTTCTGCATCCGGAGCAGCTCGGCGGGGCCCTCGTCGAACTCGTGGTTGCCGACGGCGGCGTAGTCCAGCCCGGCCAGCGACAGCGACTCGATCGTCGGCTCGTCGTGGAACGCGGCGGAGAGCAGCGGCGACGCGCCGATCAGGTCACCGGCGGCGACGGTGATGGTGTTCTTCTTCTTCGACTCCTCGCGCAACTGCTTGAGGTAGGTGGCCAGGTACTCGGCTCCACCGGCGGTCTGCCCGGCGATGGTGCCGCTGGAGCCGGACGGCGGCTCGAGGTTGCCGTGGAAGTCGTTGAGGGCGAGCAGCTTTACGTCGACCGGCTTCGGCCCGGGCCGGTGGGCCTGGGAGGGGGTCGCGGCGACCGCGCTCAACGCGGCCGCGGTGAGGATGGCCAGACCGAGGGCGGTCCGGCGGCGCATCCCGGAGACGGACATGGAACTCCTCGTGAGGGTCGGTGCGTGGGGTGTCCGGGCGATGAGTAGCCCGGCCCCTGAGCCGTACCGTTGCAGGGATCGATCGCAGGTCACGGCGTTGACGGCGCGGCCTGTCGCCCGACAGCCTCTCATCCCGGCCGCGATCGGTCGACTGGACGAGTACACCCGAGCTGGGCATACGACCGGCCACCTCCACCGGTCGGCTGGACGATTCCGACGTTACGGGCGGGTGACGTCCGGGAGTCCCTCCAGCCGGGCCGGCGCACCACGAGGGCCGCCGCGCCGGCCGCCTGTCCGAGCCGCCGCGCCGGCCTCCCGTCAGAGCCGGCGCGGCGGTGGCTTCCGGTCGGTCAGCGGTACGCGTAGTTGCCGCCCGACCCCCGGTACGGCGGGGCCGGGTTCCCGACGACAGGGTCACCGTTGTCGTCGAGCTGGCTGAACTCGCCGCTGTCCCCCCGGTCGCGGCGGTCCATGTCGCACAGCGCCCAGCGCCCCGCCGAAGGGAAGCGCCGGTTGATGGGAAGGTTCTCGCCGTTCAGGCTGGTGTTCACGATTCCCCCACATTCCGAGAGCCGGCGGCGAAGCCGTCGGCACGGGTTCCCACGTTTCCGTGAGAATGCCTGAGGCTATCGATGGTGATACCACTTGTGACTGTCGAGAAAGCTGCACGGGCAAGTAACAACTGCCCGGTTGATCAACCACAACCGAACGGCCCATGCGCCTCAGGCGATCGGCGCATGCCTATGCACTGAGGGTGATGGAGCAGGTCGGCCCGGGTGAGCACGGCCAGATGGGGTCCACCGGGCCCGGAGAGAGCGGTCGGCGGTAACTGCTACCGCACCTCCACCGCCGTGCCGCCGGTTCGTCACCGGGCGAGCCGGGACCAGTCGACAAGGGATCCCGAGAAATTGCGCAGGTAGCCGGCCTCTCCGCCGTTGTTCCCCGATGTGGCGGCCCGACCGCCGGTACCGATGGGTGGAGCTGAACGTGTCCTTCTTGGTGTGCAGATAGACACCCGCTACGGCCGGCGGTCGGAAGTCACCGACGAACCGCGGACCCGGTCGTCGCGCTCAGCGGCCGGGGGCCGACGGTCCGCCGCCGACGCGGGCGGTCGCGTCCGCCACGGTGGCCCGCAGGGCGTCCGGATCCCAGCGACCGGCCACCCCGGGCCGCCCGGCCAGGTAGTCGACGATCCGGTCCACGGCCCAGCCGTGCGCCTCGGCGAGACCGGCGGCCAGCAGCCCGAGGTAGGTGGCGGCCGGCGGGTTCCACGGCACGTCACCGGCGCGACCGGGCGCGGTGAAGGTGACCAGCGGGTACCCGTCGCGCAGCCCGGCGCAGACCAGGGTCTCGTACCGGCCCGGCCCGAGGGTCACCGTGCCCCGCTCGACGGCCGCCGCGAGCAGCGCCAGGTCGGTGCCGGGCGGCCGGTACATCTCCTGCGCGGCCACGTCGGCGAACTGGCCGGCGGTGAGCAGGTACGCCCGCGCCGCCACCTCGCCGGGCAGCTCCGGGTCGTAGAAGGCCATCCCGCCGGTCCAGGCCCGCGACTCGCCGGCGAAGTAGACGCCGCCCGGCAGGAACACCGGGACGCTGCGCCGGGGCGGGCGAGGGTCCCGGCAGCCCGGGTACGTCCGCAGCCCGCCGGGCGGCCGGCCACCGCCCAGGTAGCAGGCGAGCCGGGCGGCGTGCAGGTTCGAGCCGTAGGCGACGTACCACACCGGCTCGGACGACTCGGCCACTCGCCCACGGTAGCGACCGGTCCCGGTCGTCCACAGCCGCAGTCCACAGCCTGTGGATAGAACGTGTGTACGAGCACCGCCTGGACCGTCACCCGGTGAGTACGCTTGATCGCGAGGTCCGGGGCCGCCGGACCCGCCCCGACCTGGAACGACGCCTGCGTGAACCTGGACCGAGTCATCCGTGACGTGACGGTACGCCTGCCGATGGCGTCGACCGCCGTCGAAGCCTGCCAGTGGACGGTCGCCACGCTGTCCCGGTACGCCCCGGCGACGATCTCCGTCCTGCTCCAGGTGCACGACCGGCTGCGGTGTGTGGCGGCCACCGGCTCCTGGCAGGTGTATGCGACCGTACCGCCGAAGGCGGGGATCGTCGGCCGGGTCTACGCCTCCGGTACCGGCGCGACCGTGGCCCGGGTCGACGACGACCCGGACTACCTGCCGGTCCGGCCGGACGTGACCGCCGAGATCTGCGTACCGGTGGTCGACCCGGCCGGCCGGCCCCTCGGGGTGCTCGACCTCCAGTGGTCCGAGCCGGTGGATCTCGGGCCGTGGCGGGAGACCGCGGAGCGGATCGCCGGCCGGCTCGGCGCGCGGATCATGGCGCTGGGCGGACCGCCGGCCGAGACCCGCAGCGAGAAGATGCTCCGGCACGCCGCCGCGTTCAGTTCGGCCGCCACCGAATGGGATCTGCTCACCGCGGCGATCTGCGCGGCCCGGGACGTCTCCGGGCTCTCCGCCGCCGTGCTGGTCCTGCCCGGTCCGGACGGCCCCCGGCTCGGCGCCCCACCGCGTACCCCGGGCGAGTTGGAGGCCCGGATCCGGGCCGAGCTGGTCGAGGCCGGTGCCGGCCCGCTCGGCCGGCTGATGAGCCGCACCCGCCGGTACGGTGCCGGGTACACCCTCGGCGAGGCGGGGCACCCGCCGACCGAGGACCACCAGCCGCTGGCCCGGGCCGGGGTACGCACCCTGATCACCGTGCCGGTCGGGCCACCGGAGACCGGCGGTGTGCTCCTGGTCGCCGACGAGCGGCTGCTCCAGCCGGACCCGACCACGGTCAACCTGATCGAGTTGCTCGCCGGGCAGGCGTGGACCTGCCTGGACCGGCTGCGCACCCTCGCCCGGTTGCGGGAGCAGGCCAGCTCCGATCCGCTCACCGGGCTGCGGCACACCGGGCCGTTCGGCCGGCGGATCGCCCGTGCCACCCCGGGACGGACCGCCCTGCTGGCGATCGACGTGGACGGCTTCAAGAGCGTCAACGACACGTACGGCCACCAGGCCGGCGACCAGGTGCTGGTGGGGCTGGCGCGGGCGCTGGAGGCGGCGCTGCGGCACGGCGACGAGCTGTACCGGGTCGGTGGGGACGAGTTCGTGGCGGTGATCGAGGTGAGCCGTCCGGAGGAGGCGGTCCGGATCGCCGAGCGGCTCGCCCAGGCGGCCCGGGACACCGGACGGACGATCAGCGTGGGAGTGGCCCTGCCCCGGCCGGGTGAAGCCCCCGAGTCGACGCTGCGCCGCGCCGACCAGGCCCTGTACGCGGTGAAGCGGCGGGGCCGCGACGGCGTCCAACTCGCCCCCGCCTGACCGTCCTCCCCGCTGCCGGCTGACCGCCTCCGCTACCTGACCGCCTCCTGACCCGGCCTTCGCTGCCGCCGGTTCCACCAGCGCGCGTGGAAAGCCGCCGGCCCGTCAGCGGGAACGCGTCGGTCCCCTCTAGCGGGCGCGGAACTCGGCGGCTAGCGGGCGCGGAACTCGGCGGCGACCAGCTCGGCGATCTGGGCGGTGTTCAGGGCGGCGCCCTTGCGGAGGTTGTCGCCGGTGACGAAGAGGTCCAGGGCGCGCGGGTCGTCGAGGGCACGGCGGATCCGGCCGACCCAGGACGGGTCGGTGCCGACCGCGTCGATCGGCATCGGGAACTCGCCCGAGGCCGGGTCGTCGACCAGGATCACCCCGGGGGCGTTGCGCAGCGCCTCGCGGGCCCCCTCGGCGTCCACCTCGGCGGCGAAGACCGCGTGTACGGCCACCGAGTGGCCGGTCACCACCGGCACCCGTACGCAGGTGGCGGAGACCTTCAGGTCGGGCAGCCCGAGGATCTTGCGCGACTCGTTGCGCAGCTTCATCTCCTCGGACGACCAGCCGCCGTCGGCGAGCGAGCCGGCCCAGGGGACGACGTTGAGGGCCAGCGGCGCGGGGAACGGCCCCAGGTCGTCCCCGACCGCCTGCCGTACGTTGCCGGGGCGGGAGCCGAGCGCCCGGTCCCCGGCGATCTTGCCGAGTTGGTCGTGCAGGGCGTCCACGCCGGCCTGCCCGGCCCCGGAGACCGCCTGGTAGGAGGCGAGCACCAGCTCGCGCAGGCCGTACTCGCGGTGCAGCGGCGCGATGGCGACGATCATCGCGAGGGTGGTGCAGTTGGCGTTGGCGATGATCCCCTTGGGCCGGTTGCGGACCTGCTCCGGGTTGATCTCCGGGACCACCAGCGGGACGTCCCGGTCCATCCGGAAGGCACCGGAGTTGTCCACCGCGACCGCGCCCCGGGCCACCGCGACCGGCGCCCACTCGGCGGAGACCTCGTCCGGTACGTCGAACATGGCCACGTCGACCCCGTCGAACGCCTCCGGGGTCAGGGCCTGGACGACCAGCTCCTCACCCCGGCAGCGCACCCGCCGCCCCACCGAGCGTGCCGAGGCGATCAGCCGGATCTCGCCCCAGACGTTCTTCCGGGCGGAGAGCAGTTCGCACATCACGGTGCCGACGGCACCGGTCGCCCCGACCACGGCAAGGGTGGGCAGCGACATGTGCGCTACCGCCCGGTTCCCGCGTAGACCACGGCCTCTTCCTCACCACCGAGTTCGAAGGCGTCGTGGATGGCGCGGACCGCCGCGTCGAGGTCGGTGTCCCGGCAGACCACGGAGACCCGGATCTCGGAGGTGGAGATCATTTCGATGTTGACCCCGGCCGCGCCGAGGGCGGCGAAGAAGCCGGCGGCCACCCCGGGGTGCGACCGCATGCCGGCACCGATCAGCGACACCTTGCCCACGTGGTCGTCGTAGAGCAGGCCCTTGAACTTGACCGGCTCCTGGATCTTGCTGAGCGCGGCCATCGCGGTGGGGCCGTCCGCCTTGGGCAGGGTGAAGGAGATGTCCGTCCGCCCGGTGCCCTCGGTGGAGACGTTCTGCACGATCATGTCGATGTTGATCTCGGCGCCGGCGACCGTGTCGAAGATCCGGCCGGCCGCGCCGGGCTCGTCCGGCACCCCGACGATCGTGATCTTGGCTTCGCTGCGGTCGTGGGCGACCCCGGTGATCAGCGCTTGCTCCACAGGAAGGTCCTCCATCGATCCGGTGACCATCGTGCCGGTGTTGGTCGAGTATGACGAACGGACATGGATCGGCAACCCCGCCCGGCGGGCGTACTCCACGCTCCGCAGGTGGAGCACCTTCGCCCCGCAGGCCGCCAGCTCGAGCATCTCCTCGTAGGTGATCTGCTTGATGTGCCGGGCGTTGGGGACGATCCGCGGGTCGGCGGTGAACACGCCGTCCACGTCGGTGTAGATCTCGCACACGTCGGCGTGCAACGCCGCCGCGAGCGCCACGGCGGTGGTGTCCGACCCACCCCGGCCGAGCGTGGTGACGTCCTTGGTGTCCTGCGAGACGCCCTGGAAGCCGGCGACGATCACCACCGCGCCCTCGTCCAGCGCGCCCTTCAGCCGGCCCGGCGTGACGTCGATGATCCGGGCCCGGCCGTGCACCGACGTGGTGATCACGCCGGCCTGCGAGCCGGTGAACGAACGGGCTTCGTACCCCAGGTTGTGGATGGCCATGGCGAGCAGCGCCATGGAGATCCGCTCCCCGGCGGTGAGCAGCATGTCCAGCTCACGGCCCGGCGGCAGCGGGCTGACCTGGTTCGCCAGGTCCAGCAGCTCATCGGTGGTGTCCCCCATCGCGGAGACCACGACGACCACGTCGTCGCCGGCCTTGCGGGCGGCGACGATCCGTTCCGCCACCCGCTTGATCCGCTCCGCGTTGGCGACGGAGGACCCGCCGTACTTCTGCACCACGAGTGCCACGACGGCGCACTCCCTCCCAGCAGCCCTGAGCGTGCCGACGCCGCCGGGTCCAGTGGCCGGCGGCGCGGGTCAGACCACCCCAGGGTATCGGGCGGCTCTGTCCGGCGGGTCAGGTGATCCCACCATCCGGCCCGGGAGCGGCCCGGACCACACCCGGTGTCCAGCGCCGTCCGCCGCCCCGGCCGTACCCGCCGGCAGCGGCGACACGCCGGGCCGGTGGCGGCCACCCGGGCTCCCGGAGCCGGCCGTGGTGCGGAGAATGGGCGGGTGCCTACCGGTGTCCACCTCCGTGCCACGCGCCGCCGGCCGACCGGCCTGCTCGCGCTGACCGTCCCGCTCCTGCTCGCGACCGGCTCGCCGCTGGCCGGCTGCGCCGCCGACGGGACACCGCCCGACCCGCCGGAGCCGGCCAGCGGGACCCCGGCCGAGGCGGACGGTGCCCGGGACGAACTCGCCGCGCTCGCCGCAGCGGCCCAGGACCGCCACCTGACCGCCAGCTACACCCTCGCCGTCGACGGCGAGGCGTCCCGCACCATCACCGTGACCAGCGCCAACGACGGCACCTGGCGGGTGGACGTGCCGGGCTGGGCGCTCGGCGGGACGGTGGACATCTCGCTGGCCGCCACCGCCGAGGGGCTGTTCCAGTGCGCCCTGCCCTCGGCGACCCGCCCCGAACCGGCCGCCTGCGTACGCCTCGGCGACCCGGACGACACGATCCCCCGCCGGCTCGACCCCCGGGTGCAGCATCCCTTCACCGACTGGCTGGACGTGCTCACCGACCGGCAGGCCCCGCTCGCGGTCTCGGTCAGCCGCCCGCTGCCCGAGGCGACCGGCACCTGCTACTCGGTCGAGTCCACCTCGGCGTCGCTGAACCCGCCGCTCGACGTCGGGATCTACTGCTACGACGCCGACGGCACGCCGACCGCCGTCCGGACGGCCCTGGGCACGCTGCGGCTGGCCGCCCCGCCCGGTCCCGCACCGGCTACCGTGCAGCTCGCCGGCCCGGTCACCGAGGGCGAGCCGCTGGGTACGGCAGTTCCGCCCACCCCGGAGGAGCCAGCCACCGACCCGACGACCACACCCTGACCCACGACACCACCCTGACCCACGACACCACCCTGACCCACGACACCACCCTGACCCACGACACCACCCTGATCGACGACGCCATCCTGACCGGGACCGGTTCCCACCGGGGCCGGCCCGGCGGACCGCGCTGAGCTGGGCGACCGTGAGCCACGTCCCAAACTCCGGGCGATGGTTTCGGAGAACTGTCGTGATCACGTAGGGTCACCAATATCATGTGGCGGGCGAGCCTCCTCCTTCCCTGCCGCGACGAGGCCCATCCGGCCGGCACCTCGTCGCGGGGTTGACGCGCGCCGTCCAGCACACCGGTTTCGCCGGGGTCGACCCAGGGTCGCCCCTTTCCGTCGGCACCGTCGCCGACCTTCCGACGCTGACGTCACATGATCAACAGGAGCTTTCCGCCATGGCCCAGTCCACCGGCACCAACGACGTCTCCAGCCCCGACTCCGATTCCCGAGTCGAGGGCGACCCGATCGCCCGGCAGCAGTCCAGCCGCATGCCGTACCACCGCTACCAGCCGTACCAGCAGCAGTTCCGGATCGACCTGCCGGACCGGCGGTGGCCGGGCCGGACCGTCGAGGCCGCGCCCCGCTGGTGCGCGGTCGACCTGCGCGACGGCAACCAGGCCCTGATCGACCCGATGTCCCCGGAGCGCAAGCGCCGGATGTTCCAGCTCCTGGTCCAGATGGGCTACAAGGAGATCGAGGTCGGTTTCCCGTCGGCCAGCCAGACCGACTACGACTTCGTCCGGCAGCTGATCGAGCAGGACCTGATCCCGGACGACGTGACCATCCAGGTGCTCACCCAGTGCCGGGAACACCTGATCGACCGGACCTTCGAGTCGCTGCGCGGCGCGAAACGGGCCATCGTGCACTTCTACAATTCCACCTCCACGCTCCAGCGTCGGGTGGTGTTCGGGCTGGACCGGGCCGGTATCACCGACATCGCCACCCAGGGTGCCCGGCTGTGCCAGAAGTACGCCGAGATCCACACCCCGGACACCGACATCTACTACGAGTACTCCCCCGAGTCGTACACCGGCACCGAACTGGAGTACGCGCTGGAGGTCTGCGCGGCGGTGATCGAGGCGGTCGACCCCACCCCGACCCGGCCGCTGATCATCAACCTGCCGGCCACCGTCGAGATGGCCACCCCGAACGTGTACGCCGACTCGATCGAGTGGATGCACCGCAACCTGCCCCGGCGGGACAGCCTGGTGCTGAGCCTGCACCCGCACAACGACCGGGGCACCGGCGTGGCCGCCGCCGAGCTGGGCCTGCTGGCCGGCGCGGACCGGATCGAGGGCTGCCTGTTCGGCAACGGCGAACGCACCGGCAACGTCGACCTGGTCACGCTGGGGCTGAACCTGTTCTCCCAGGGCATCGACCCGCAGATCGACTTCTCCCGGATCGACGAGATCAAGCGGGCCGTCGAGTACTGCAACCAGCTCCCGGTGCACGAGCGCCACCCGTACGCGGGCGACCTGGTCTACACCGCCTTCTCCGGCTCCCACCAGGACGCCATCAAGAAGGGCTTCGACGCGCTGCACGCCGACGCGGCGGCGGCCGGCGTACCGGTCGACGAGTTCACCTGGGCGGTGCCGTACCTGCCCATCGACCCGAAGGACCTGGGCCGCACCTACGAGGCGGTGATCCGGGTCAACTCGCAGTCCGGCAAGGGCGGCGTGGCGTACATCATGAAGAGCGAACACCAGCTCGACCTGCCCCGCCGGCTCCAGATCGAGTTCTCCGGGGTGGTCCAGCAGGTCACCGACCACGCCGGCGGCGAGGTCGACCCGGCCACCATGTGGGAGATCTTCGCCCGGCACTACCTGGTCGACCACCAGGCCGCGCCGGCCGTGGCGCTGTCCGGGTACACCATCGGCACCGCCGACGGCAAGGTGGAGATCGAGGCGGCGGTCGACGTCGGCGGAGAGCGCCGCTCGCTGGCCGCCGTCGGCAACGGCCCGATCGACGCGTACGTCAACGCGCTCCAGTCGCTGAACGTGGCGGTACGGGTGCTGGACTACCACGAGCACGCGCTCTCCTCGGGTGGGGACGCGCAGGCCGCCGCGTACGTCGAGTGCGAGATCGACGGCCGGACCGTGTGGGGCGTCGGCATGGACGCGAACATCGTCACCGCCTCGGTGAAGGCGGTCACCAGCGCGATCAACCGCGCCCGCGCCTGAGTGAGACGCGGGTCTGACGGGTCCTCCGCTCCGGCGCGGAGGACCCGTCAGCCCCGCGACTGCTCGGCCCGCGCCGTGCTCAGCCCTGCTGCTGTTCGGCCCGCGCCGTGATCAGCCCTGCTGTTCGGCCCGCGCCCGAGCGGTCGACGTGGCGGCGAGCAGCGCCCCGGCCAGCAGCAGGCCCGCACACCACAGCAGCGCGCCCCGGTACGCGTGGGTCAGCTCCCGGGGCTGCTCGTACCCGGTGCCGGAGAGCCCGACCAGCAGCGGCAGCGCGGCCACCGCCAGCAGCCCACCCACCCGGGAGGCGGCGTTGTTGAAACCGCTGGCCACCCCGGCGAACCGGTCGTTCACGGCGGCCAGCACGGACGCGGTCAGCGGGGCCACCACCAGGGTCAGCCCCAGCCCGAACAGGGTCACCCCGGGCAGCACGTCGACCCAGTAGGAGGCACCCGGGCCGACCCGGCGCAGCAGGAGCAGCCCGGCGGCGGCGACCACCGGCCCGACGGTCAGCGGCAGACGCGGCCCGATCCGCGCGGCGAGCGCACCGGCCCGCGACGACCCGACCAGCAGCAGCACGGTCAGCGGCAGGGTGGCCAGCCCGGTCATCAACGCCGACCAGCCGACCGCGTTCTGCAGGTACACGGCGAGGAAGAAGGTGAACCCGCCGAGGGCCGCGTACACCACCACGGTGAAGACGTTCAGCGCCGAGAAGAGCCGGCTGCGGAACAGCCCGGTGGGCAGCATCGCGGACTCCCCGCGCCGCCGCTCGACCAGCACGAACGCCACCGCCGCGAGCACCCCGGCCAGCGCCGACACCAGCACCGCGGGGGAGCCGAGGCCGCGCGCCGGGGCGTCGATCAGGGCGTACGTGATCCCGGCCAGGCCGAGCGCGCCGAGCAGCGCGCCGAGGATGTCGAAGCGTCGGCCCCCGCTGCGGGCGGCGTTCTCGTCCCGGCTCTCCGGCACCCAGCGCAGCGCGGCCAGCACCACCGGGACGGCGAAGAGGACGTTGATGAAGAAGATCCACCGCCAGGACAGCGCGTCGATCAGCCAGCCACCGACGAACGGCCCGATCGCCGTGGAGACGCCGGACAGGCCGGCCCAGGTGCCGATGGCCTTGCCCCGGTCGTCCGGGTGGAAGCTGGCCTGGAGCACCGAGAGGGATCCCGGGGTGAGCAGCGCCCCGCCCGCGCCCTGGAGCACCCGGGCGACGATCAGCGTGCCGGTGCCCTGGGCGAGTCCGCAGAGCACCGAGGCGACGGTGAACCACACCACCCCGATCAGGAAGACCCGCCGTCGGCCGAACCGGTCCCCGAGTGCCCCGCCGAGCAGCACGAACGCCGCCAGCATCAGCAGGTAGCCGTTGATCGTCCACTGGAGATCCGCCACCGTCGCGCCGAGATCCTGGCCGAGCCGGGGCAGGGCGACGTTCACCACGGTCGAGTCCAGGAAGACCATGCCGGAGGCGAGGATCGCGGCGAGCAGCGTGCCCCGGCCGGCCGTGGTGCCGGTCCGCAGCGCAGGCGTGGATGTGGTCACGGCTTCCCATCCTCCCGTTCGGGATATGAGAGTTGCCACGAAACGCCGAAACCAGGCCGCGTTGCCGTGCGGAACGCGGGAAAGCCCGCAAGCTGGAGGGGTGTCGTCTCCACGTACCAGATCAGGACCTCGCCCGTTCGCGGCGGTCGCGCTCGCCGCGGTGCTCGCCCTCGCCGCCGGTTGCACACCGGTGGCGGAAACAGAGGCACCACCGCCGTCCGGCGGGGGCAACGCGATCGAGCAGTTGGAGACCTTGACGGTGGCGAGCGCCGGCTCGATGCGCGGCTACAGCCGGGACAAGTTCCCACACTGGCGGGACACCGGCAAGAACTGCGACGTCCGGGACACCGTCCTGGAGCGGGACGGCAGCGACATCAAGCTCTCCGGCTGCAACGTGGTCGCCGGCCGCTGGGAGAGCGTGTACGACAACCGCAGCTTCACCGACCCGTCCGACGTCGACATCGACCACATGGTGCCACTGGCGAACGCGTGGCGTTCCGGGGCGAACGAGTGGGACGACGCGAAGCGGGGCGACTTCGCCAACGACCTGACCCGACCGCAGCTCATCGCGGTTTCCGCCAGCTCGAACCGGGCAAAGGGTGATCAGGACCCGGCACAGTGGAAGCCGGCGAACCGCTCGTACTGGTGTGAGTACGCCACGAACTGGGTGGCGGTCAAGCACCACTGGCGGCTCTCGGTGACCACCGCCGAGAAGGCCGCGCTGGCGGACATGTTGGAGGGGTGTACGTGGGCGAACAAGCCGTGAACGGCACCGCGACCACACCGGCCGACGAGCAGACCGGCGGACCGGCCGACCCGGCTCCGGCCGGCGGGGAGCGGACCGACCCGGCACCCGCCGGTGGGCAGAGCGACCCGGAGAGCCGGACCAGCGACATCGTGCCCGGTCCCGGTGGCGTGATGACCGACGAGGTGGGCGTGGTGACCGGGGAGCTGACCCTGCGCACCGAGTTCGCCGCCGGTCAGGTCACGTTGCGCGTGCAGTACAAGGACGCCGACGAGTGGTACGCGGTGACCGGCGGCCGGGCACCGCTGCCGGACCCGTCGGGGCTCGACGCCGTCCACACCATCGCCGTCGGGCTGCTGAACCGCCCCGAGGGCTGACCGCCGGGACGGGGCCGGTGCGGCCCGGGAGCGACCCCGCTTCGGCGGGCTGACCGCCCGGGACGGGCCGGGTAGCGGGCCGGCGGTCGGCGGAGCTTCGTCGCCCCGCCGACCACGCAGACGTACCAGCCGTCGCCCCGCCGACCACGCAGACGTACCAGCCGTCGCGGGCGGACCGGTCAGACGTACGAGCCGGGCTCGGTCGGGGCGGAGACGACGCCGGGGTCGTCGCCCTCGTCGGCGGGCCGGACCAGCTGCGCGTCGACCGAGTGCGGGCGCAGTTCCCCGCTGGCGATCTGCTCCGCCCAGTGGCAGGCGACCCGGCTCCGGCCGATCGGGCGCAGCTCCGGCCGCTCGTCGGCGCAGCGGGTCGGCTGGGCCCACGGGCAGCGGGTGTGGAACCGGCACCCGGACGGCGGGTTGGCCGGCGAGGGCAGGTCTCCGGCGAGCAGGATGCGCTCCCGGCGGTCCTCGACGTCCGGATCGGGCACCGGCACCGCCGACATCAGCGCCTTCGTGTACGGGTGCAGCGGCTCGGTGTACAGCCGGTCGCTGGGGGCCTCCTCGACGAGCGCGCCGAGGTACATCACGCCGACCACGTCGGAGATGTGCCGTACCACCGCGAGGTCGTGGGCGATCACCAGGTAGGTGAGGCCGAGGTTCTCCTGGAGTTCGTCGAGCAGGTTGACCACCTGCGCCTGGATGGACACGTCCAGGGCGGAGACCGGCTCGTCGGCGACGATCAGCTCGGGCCCGAGCACCAGCGCGCGGGCGATGCCGATGCGCTGCCGCTGGCCGCCGGAGAACTCGTGCGGGTAGCGGGACAGCGCCCAGCGGGGCAGCCCCACCGCGTCCAGGGTCTCGCCGATGAGCCGGCGTCGTTCGTCCCGGCTGTCGCCGATACCGTGGGCGTGGAGGCCCTCGGTGAGGATCGACTCGACGTTCTGCCGGGGGTCGAGGCTGGACATCGGGTCCTGGAAGATCATCTGCATCCGGCGGCGCATGCCGCGCAGCTTGTTCGGCGGCATCCGGGTCAGGTCGATGCCGTCGAAGGTGACCTTCCCACCGGTGGGCGGGGTGAGCTGGAGCAGGGCGCGGCCGAGCGTGGACTTGCCGCAGCCGGACTCACCGACCAGCCCGTACGTCCGGCCGCGCGGGATGTCCAGGTCGACGCCGTCGACCGCCTTGACGTGCCCGACCACCCGGTCGAAGAGCACCCCCCGGGTGATCGGGAAGTGCACCTTCAGGTCGCGTACCTCGACGAGGATCTCCTTGTCGGTCACGCCTTGTCCTCCTCACGGGGGGCCGGCACGGACGCGGACGCGCCACCGGCCGGAGTGGGCGCGGATACGTCACCGGCGGGCACGGACCCGGGTACGGCACCGGCCGGAGCGGGCACGGCGCCGGGGACGGGGGCCGGGTTGACGCAGCGGTAGCTGCGCCCGTCGTGGGCGAGCACCAGCTCGGGCGGCTCCCCCACGCAGGCGTCGACCCGGCGGGCGCAGCGCGGGGCGAACGCGCAGCCGTCCGGCCAGGGCAGCAGGTCGCGTACCGAACCGGGGATCGGGGTGAGCCGTTCCCCCCGGCCGGCGTCCAGGCGCGGCACCGACCCGAGCAGCCCCACCGTGTACGGGTGCCGGGGCTGGGCGAACAGCGGCCGGCGGCGGGCGGTCTCCACCACCCGGCCGCCGTACAGCACGTTGATGGTGTCGCACATGCCGGCCACCACGCCCAGGTCGTGAGTGATCATCACGAGGGCGGTGCCGGAGTCGCGTACCAGGTCCTTGAGCAGCTCCAGGATCTGCGCCTGGATGGTCACGTCGAGGGCGGTGGTGGGCTCGTCGGCGATCAGCAGCCGGGGTTTGCAGGCGACCGCCATCGCGATCAGCGCCCGCTGCCGCATCCCGCCGGAGAGCTGGTGGGGGTACTCCTTGAGCCGCCGTTTCGGGTCGGGGATGCCGACCCGGTCGAGCAGTTCGGCGGCCTCCTTCGCGGCGGCGTCCCCCTTCATGCCCCGGTGCCGGGCGAGTACCTCGGTCACCTGGAGGCCGATCGGGATCACCGGGTTCAGCGAGGAGAGCGGATCCTGGAAGATCATCGCCACGTCCCGGCCCCGGATGTCGCGCCGGGACCGGTCGTCGAGCCGGAGCAGGTCGGTGCCGTCGAAGACCGCCCGGCCGCCGACCCGGGTGCCGGGCTGCTTCGGCAGCAGTCCCATGATCGCCAGCGAGGTGACGCTCTTGCCGCAGCCGGACTCGCCGACCAGCCCGACCACCTCACCGGCGTCGACGGAGAAGGAGACCCCGTCCACGGCGTGCACGGTGCGCTGGCCCCGCCGGGCGAACGTGACGGAGAGGTCGTCCACATCGAGTAGTGCCATCATCGACCTTCCGTTCGCGACTGCGGGGCTCGCAAGCTCACTCCTCGCGCTTCACACACGCCGTCCCCTACTTCCGCAGCTTCGGATCGAGTGCCTCGCGCATCGCCTCACCGAGCAGGGTGAAGCCGAGCGCGGTGACGATGATGGCGACCGCCGGGTAGATCGCCAGCGCCGGCCGGATACCCAGGTACGGCTGCGCGTCGGCGAGCATCACGCCCCACTCGGGGATCGTCGAGTCCGGGTTGCCCAGGCCGAGGAAGGAGAGCGCGGCGGCCTCGATGATCGCGGTCGCCAGGGTCAGCGTGGCCTGGACGATCACCGGGGCCAGCGAGTTGGGCACCACGTGGGTCAGCGCGATCCGGGACCGCTTCACCCCGAGCGAGGTCGCGGCCAGCACGTAGTCACTGTTCGACTGGGAGATCATCGAGCCGCGCAGCAACCGGGCGAAGACCGGTACGGAGACCACGCCGACCGCGATCATCACGGTGGTCAGGCTGGCCCCGAGCAGGGCCGCGACGCTCACCGCGAGCAGCAGGCTGGGCAGGGCCAGCAGCATGTCGACGAAGCGCATCAGGGTGCTGTCCACCCAGCGGCCCCACCGTCCGCCGAGGCCGGCGGCGGCACCGGCGACCCCGCCGATCAGGGCGCCGACCGCGAGCCCGATCAGGGTCGAGACCACGCCCACGAGGAGCGTCTGCCGGGCCCCGACGACCATCCGGCTGAACACGTCCCGGCCCTGGTGGTCGTAGCCGAACCAGTGGTCGCCGGAGGGGCCCGGGATGATGCCCTGGCCGGACTTGACCACGCCCTCCCGGATGCCGATCGAGTCGGTCGGCCCGTACGGGACGAAGAACGGCCCGACCACCGCGACCAGCACGAACAGGGCCAGGATGACCGCGCCGACGATCGCGGCGGGGTTGCGGCGCAGCCGGCGGAACGCCTCCTGCCAGAGGCTGACCCCGCGCTCGTCGTCGCGGACGGCGGAGAGTTCGGCGAGCCGGTCGATCTTCTCGCGCTTCTTGCCCGGGGTGATGGTCATCGCACCCTCACCCTCGGGTCGATCAGGCTGTAGGAGAGGTCGACGATCAGGTTCACCAGCACGTACACCACCGCGATGATCAGGATGAAGCCCATGAGGACGGGGTAGTCACGCTGGCTGATCGAGTCCGCGACGAACGCCCCGATGCCGCTGAAGGCGAACACCGTCTCGGTGAGCACCGCGCCGGAGAGCAGACCACCGGCGAGCAGACCGATCGAGGTCGCCACCGGGAGCATGGCGTTGCGCAGCACGTGCCGCCGCCGGACCACGTTCTCGGTCAGCCCCTTGGCCTCGGCGGTGCGGACGAAGTCCTCGCCGAGCACCTCCAGGACGCTGGCCCGGGTGATCCGGACGATGATGGCCAGCGGGATGCTCGCCAGCGCGAGGCCCGGCAGCACCAGGTGCCAGATCGCGTCGGCGGCGGCGTCCCACTCGCGGGTGAGCAGCCCGTCCAGGACGAAGAAGTTGGTGATCCGGGTCGCGTCTATGGTCGGGTCCTGCCGGCCGCTGGACGGGAACCAGCCGAGGTTCTCCGCGAAGATCGCCTTGAGGACGTACGCCAGGAAGAAGACCGGGATGCAGATGCCGATCAGCGATCCGCCGACGGACAGGTGGTCGAGAAGCTGGCCCCGGCGGCGGGCGGCCAGATAGCCCAGCGGGATGCCGATGCCGATCGCGATGATCATCGCGGTCACGGTCAACTCGACGGTGCCCGGGAAGCGCTGGAGGAACTCGGTGGTGACCTCACGCTTGGTGGAGATGGAGGTACCCAGGTCGAGTCGGACCATTCGGCGGATGAACCGGCCGTACTGCACCAGGATCGGTTCGTCGAGCCCGAGATTGCGGCGGATCGCGGCGCGCATCTCCGGGGTGCCCCGCTCCCCGAGGATGGCGGTCTCCGGGCCGCCGGGCAGCCGGCGTAGCCAGATGAACAGCAGGATGGAGAGCCCGAACAGCGTGGGTATCAGCTGGAGTAGGCGTCTGACGATGAACCGGAACACGGCGGGCCTCGAAAGGGGTGCGGAGGGATACGGGCGGGCGCTGAAGGACAGCGCCCGCCCGCGTTCCCTGCGTCAGGTCAGGACTTGAACTCGGCGGTGGAGTACCGCTCGTCGGTGAGCGGGCTCGCCTTGACGCCCGTCACGTCCTTGCCGAACACGATCGCCGGCGGCGAGTGCGAGATCGGCACACCCGGGAGGAAGTTCATGATGTCCGCGTTGAGCTCTTTGTAGACCTCGGTGCGGGCCGCGATGTCGGCGGTGGTGTCGGCCTTCTTGAACTTCTCGAACAGCGCCGGGTTGCTGAAGCCCCACTCGGGCTTCGGCCGGTCGAAGAAGGTACCGATGAAGTTGTAGCCGTCGCCGTAGTCACCGGTCCAACCGAGGAAGTGCAGGTCGTGCGCGGCGCCCGAGGTGGTGGCGTTGAGGTAGTCCGGGCTCCACTTCAGCGGGATCGGCTGGACGTTGATGCCGACCGCCTTGAGGTCCGCCGAGAGCAGCTCGAAGATGTCCTTCGGGTTCGGCATGTACGGCCGGGTGACCTCGGTCGGGTAGTGGAACCGCAGGGTCAGGTTCGACGCGCCGGCCTCGGCCAGCAACTGCTTGGCCTTCTCCGGGTTGTAGTCGTACTTGGTGACGTTGCCGTTCCAGCCCTCGACGGTGTCGGGGAAGAAGTTCTCGGCGACCTTGGCGCCCGGGGGCAGCTTGGAGTCGACCAGCGCCTGCCGGTTCAGGGCGTGCGCGATGGCCTGCCGGACCTTCAGGTCGGCCAGCTTCGGGTTCCCCTTCTGGTTGATCGCCAGGTAGAGGATGTTGAAGGCCGGACGGGTCAGGACGTTGAAGCCCTCACCCTTGAGCGGCTCGACGTCGGCCGGGCCGACCAGGTCGTACCCCTGGATGTCGCCGGAACGCAGCGCCTGCTTGCGCGCGTTCTCGTCCGAGATGGTCTTGAAGATGAGGGTCTTCAGCTTGGCCTTGGTGCCCGCGTAGTCCTCGTTCCGCTCCAGGGTCAGCGTCTTGTTGGCGACGTCCCAGGACTTGAACTTGAACGGACCGGTACCGGTCGGGTGCTCGGTCGCGTACGGCGGGTACTTGATGTCCTCGGCGCTGCCACTGACGTTGCTGGCGTCGTACTGCTCCAGCGCCTTCGGGCTGTGGATGGAGAACGACGGCAGCATCAGCGCGGCCGGGATCTTGCTGGAGACCCGGGTGAAGGCCAGGTCGACGGTGGTGGCGTCCTTGGCGGTGCAGGACTTGAAGAGGCTCGGCGGCAGGTCCGGGCTCTCGTTGGTGGCGAAGCCACCCATGACGTCCTGCCAGTACGCGGTCACGTCGGGGCTCTGCATGAGGCCCTTGGAGTTGTACCAGCGGTTGAAGTTGACGCAGACAGCCTCGGCGTTGAAGTCGGTGCCGTCGTGGAACTTCACCCCGGAACGGAGCTTGAAGGTCCAGGTCGTGCCGGTGGCGTCCGGTGTCCAGGTCTCGGCCAGCCCGGGGCTGACCTTCGTGCCGCCCTCCTCCGGCCGGACCAGGGTCTCGAAGACCTGCCGCGCCACACGCAACGACTCACCGTCGCTGGCGAAGCTGGGGTCGAGCACCTTCGGATCTCCGGCAACGCCGAAGACGAGGGTGTCCTTCTTACTACCGCCGGAATCGTCGCCGCGGTCACTCTCGGCGCAGCCTGCTACCGCGAGGGCCGCGGCCGCGACGGCCGCGAGCGCGGCCTTCGACCTGGGTGCACGCATGGGTGCTTCACCTCGTCCTAGGGGGTACGGACATCCTGGTGACCGGGGTCACCGCTGGCGGTGACCTTAGCCTCCGTTCGGACTCCCCCGGAACTATTGACGAAGCTGTTGGTACCGGATCGTGTCTTTGCCGCTGCAGTCAGCGCCACAGGACCCCGTTTTTCGCCCACGAACATCCGTTTTTGTCCCTGTTCACCTATACGGATTTGTTACATCGATCGTCGACCAGGTCGAGGCCATGTCAGACCCGCACCGGCACCCGGCTCCACAGTGGACCGGGTGGCGACAGGGCGGTCCGGTCCACTCGTGCCGGTACTCAGACCGCGCGCCGGCCCTCGAACGCGCGGCCCAGGGTGATCTCGTCGGCGTACTCCAGGTCGCCGCCGACCGGCAGCCCGGACGCCAGCCGGGTCACCGCGATCCCCATCGGCTTCACCAGCAGGGCCAGGTACGTCGCCGTCGCCTCGCCCTCGGTGTTCGGGTCGGTGGCCAGGATCAGCTCCCGGACCGAGCCGCCGCCGAGCCGGGCCATCAACTCCCGGACGCGGAGATTGTCCGGACCGATCCCCTCCAGCGGGTTGATCGCCCCACCGAGCACGTGGTACCGGCCCCGGAACTCACCGGTCCGCTCGATCGCCACCACGTCCTTGGGCTCCTCGACCACACAGAGCACCTCGTCGGTACGGCGCGGGTCCCGGCAGATCCGGCACTGCTCGGACTCGGCGACGTTGTAGCAACTGGTGCAGAACCGCACCAGTTCCTTGACCTTGCGCAACGCGCCGGCCAGCCGGTTGACGTCGGCCGGGTCGGCGGACAGGACGTGGAACGCGATCCGCTGGGCGCTCTTCGGGCCCACGCCCGGCAGCCGCCCCAGCTCGTCGATCAGGTCCTGGATGGCACCCTCGTACATGCGCGGCGGCTCAGAACCCGGGCAGGCCGAGGCCACCCATGCCGCCGGTGACCGGGCCCATCTTCTGCTCGGTCAGCTCCCGGGCCGCCTCGGCGGCGTTGTGCACGGCCGCGACCACCAGGTCCTCCAGGGTCTCCACGTCCTCCGGGTCGACCGCCTTCGGGTCGATCCTGATCGACTTGAGGTCCCCCGAGCCGGAGACGGTGGCGGTGACCAGGCCACCGCCGGCGGTACCGGTCAGCTCCGCCTCGGCCAGTTCCGCCTGGGCCTTCGCGACCTGCTGCTGCATCTTCTGCGCCTGCTTCAGGATCTGCTGCATGTTCGGCTGTCCACCTGGGCGCACGGATGACTCCTTCTCGCACTCGCTCACTCGGCCGCCCGCCAGCCTATCCGCTGTGAGCAGGCTCGCCCCGCGCGGTGCTTCCCTCCCCGGCGCGTCCCGACGGACGATCAGCGGAGTCGATCGGGGGAGGCGACAGATGTCCATGGACCAGGTGGCACAGACCCTGGACGAGGAGGCCGACGCCTGCACCCGGATGGCCGCCGCCGGCTACGCCGACCTGCTGCGCCGGGCCGCCGCCGACGTCCGCGCCGGCGGGCCGTGCGGCACGCTCCTGAAGAGGTACGCCCAGACGCCGGTCTCCGGCGTGCTGCCGTTGCGCCTGCTCGGCGGGGTGCACGCGCTCGTCCTCGCCGGCCGCGCCCCGGAACTGGCCCGCTACTACCCGAGCGCCGGGGGCAGCTGCCGACCCGGTGACGAGGACGCCCGCTGGGCCGCCTTCCGGGCGGTGGTCGAGGCGGAACCGGCCGCCCTGGACGACTGGCTGCGCCGCCCACCGCAGACCAACGAGGTCGGCCGGGCCAGCCTGCTGATCACCGGTCTGCTGTACGCCGCCAGCCACCTGGGCGACCTGCCGGTACGCCTGGTCGAGCTGGGCACCAGCGCCGGGCTGAACCTGCGCGCCGACCGGTTCCGGGTGGAGGCGTCCGGGTTCGCCTGGGGTCCCGTCGACTCCCCGGTACGCCTCCCCGACGCCTGGCGGGGCCCGGTACCCGACTGGCTGCCGACGGCCGGCGCGGCGTACCCGGAGCTGACCGTGGTGGAGCGGATCGGCTGCGACCCGCAGCCGCTCGACCCCACCGACCCGGACGACGTGCTGGCGCTGCGGGCGTACGTGTGGCCCGAGCACACCGCCCGGGCCGCCCGGCTGGCCGGGGCGCTGGAACTGGCCGGGCAGGTCCCGGCGACGGTGGTCACGGCGGGGGCCGCGGACTTCCTCGCCGGCATCGAGCCGCGCCCCGGGACACTGACCGTCGTCTGGCACTCGGTGATGCGGCAGTACGTACCGGACGAGGAGTGGGCCCGGGTGGACGCCGAACTCGGCCGCCTGGCCCGGGCGGACGCCCCGGTCGCGTACCTGGCGTTCGAGCCGTACCCGGAGCGGGACCTGACCCGTAGCCCCCGCTGCCGGCTGCTGGCCCGACTCGGCGACGGCCCGACCCGGATCCTCGCCGAGGGGCACCCGCACGGCCTGCCCGCCTGGCTCCGGTAGAGCCGTCCCCGTTCCCGTTCCGGCCCCGCCCGTCCCGATCCCGGCCCGCCTCGCCCGTCCCGATCCTGCGATCCCGGCCCTTGCCGGTCCCGGCTCGTCCCGGCTCCGGCCCCTTGCCGGCTTCGGCTCCGGCCCGGCGCGCAGCCCGGTCTACCGGGCGTCGACCTCGTCGATCTTCTCCGCGCCGAACACCTCGCGGAGCAGCTGCACCGCCTGTTCCTCGCTGGACTGCCGGGCGGTCCGCTCGTCGATGACCTCGTCGAGCGGCTCGTCCCCCGGGTCGAAGCCCTCGTAGCTCGGGGCGGCCGGCTGCGGCGTCCCGGCCGTCCGGCCACCGCCGCGCAGCGGACCGTCGTAGTCCGGGTCGTACGGCGGCTCACCGGCGAACTCGCTGTCCGCGGTCCGGCGGCCCGCCGTCTCGGTACGCGTCCCGCGTCCCGCCGCGGCAGCCCGCGCGGCGGCCAGCCCGCTACTCACCGGAGCCCCACCGGCCGACGTGCCGGCGGATCGGGCCGCCGGAGCCTGGGCACCCGCAGGACGGCCGGCCGGAGCCTGGGTGCCGGCAGGACGGGCGGTCGGGGCGGCATCGGCGGGTCGGGTGGCCGGGGATGCGGTGGCGGACCGGGCTGAGGGTTCCGGCGTCCCGGCGGCCCCACCGGGCCGGGCCGGTTCCGGCCAGCCGTCCGCGTCGTCCGACGATCCGGTGGCCGCGCCGGGCCGGGCCGGTTCCGCCGACGCGTCGCCCCCGCCCGCTCCACCGGGTCGGGCCGGCTCCGGCCAGTCCTCCTCGGTGGTCGACCCGCCGGCACCGGCACGGGCGGACTCCGCCGGACCGGCCGGACCGGGCCGCTCGCGACGCCGCTGCTCCTGGCCGGGCTGTCCCTGGCCGGGCTGTGCCTGGCCGGGCTGTGCCTGACCGGGCTGTCCCTGGCCGGGCTGTGCCTGGCCGGTCCGTTCCGGCTGGGGCCGTTCCGGGCCGGCCGGGGAGGCTGCCGGGGAGGTCGCCGCCGGGCGGGCCGGTGCGGGCGCGGCAGGTCGGGCCGGGGACGCGGCGGCCGGACGCGACCCGCCGAGCGGGGTACCGCCCCGCTCACCCGCCACCTCGTAGCGGATCTGCCAGCGCCCGCCCAGTTCCTCGTACAGCGCGTCCGCCAGGACCGTGGTGTGGCTGGTCATCATCTGCGCGAGCACCGGCGACTTGACCGTCAACACCAGGGTCTCGCCGTCCACGTCGCGGACCACCGCGTCGCGCATCAGCGCCCCGGCCTGCTTCTTCACCCGGTTGACCTTGGCGACGATGTCCGGCCAGACCCGGCGTACCGCCACCGCGTCGAGGGTGCCGGGCGCCACCGGGGCGTCGGGACGGGGCGGGGCGGGCATCACCGGATCGGGCATCACCGCCTCCGGCGGCGGCATCCGGCGCGGCTCGGCCGCCGCCGGCTGTGGTGCGCCAGTGGCGTCCCGGCCCGGTCCCGACCCGGTCCCGGCATTTCGCTCCGGTCCCGGCCCGGTGGCCCGCTCCCCCGCCGGTACCGGCGAACCGGCCGGAGCCGACGGTGCCGGTGCGGGGGCGGGGTCGGGGCGTACCGCTGCCGGGGCGGCGACCGGCGCGGAGTCGGCGGCGACCGGGACACCCAGGGTGAGCCGGCGCTCCATCCGTTCCAGGCGTTGCAGCAGCCCGCCGGTCGAGTCGTCGGCCCCGGGCAGCAGCATCCGGGCGCAGATCAGTTCCAGCAGCAGCCGGGGGGCGGTGGTGCCGCGCATCTCCACCAGGCCGTTGTGCACGATGTCGGCGCAGCGGGACAGCGTCGCCGCGCCGAGCTGCTGGGCCTGTGCGGTCATCCGCTCGATCTGGTCGGCCGGGCCGTCGATCAGGCCCTTCTCGGCGGCGTCCGGGACCTGCTGGAGCACGATCAGGTCGCGGAGGCGTTCCAGCAGGTCGGAGGCGAACCGGCGCGGGTCGTGCCCGGCCTCGGCGACCCGGTCGACGGTGGCGTACGCCGCCGCGCCGTCCCCGGCGGCGAGCGCGTCGCACATCTCGTCGATCAGGCCGGCGTCGGTGACGCCGAGCAGCGCGGCGGCGCGGGCGTAGCTGACGCCCTCCGGGCCGGCCCCGGCGATCAACTGGTCGAGCACGGAGAGGCTGTCCCGGGCGCTGCCGCCGCCGGCCCGCACCACCAGCGGGAAGACCGCCGGGTCGACGGTGACGCCCTCCGCCTGGCACAACTGCTCCAGGTACGGCCGGAGGGTCTTCGGCGGGATCAGCCGGAACGGGTAGTGGTGGGTCCGCGACTTGATCGTGCCGAGGACCTTCTCCGGCTCGGTGGTGGCGAAGATGAACTTGACGTACTCCGGGGGCTCCTCGACCAGCTTGAGCAGGGCGTTGAAGCCGGCCGACGAGACCATGTGCGCCTCGTCGATGACGTAGATCTTGAAGCGGCTGTTGGCGGGGGCGAAGAACGCCTTCTCGCGCAGCTCACGGGCGTCGTCCACGCCACCGTGGCTGGCCGCGTCGATCTCGATGACGTCGATCGAGCCCGCGCCGTCGCTGGTCAGCGACCGGCAGGAGCCGCATTGCCCGCAGGGTTCCGGGGTCGGCCCCTGCTCGCAGTTGAGCGAGCGGGCCAGGATCCGGGCGCTGGATGTCTTGCCGCAGCCACGCGGCCCGGAGAAGAGGTACGCGTGGTTGAGCCGACCACTCCGCAGCGCCTGCGACAGCGGCTCGGTCACGTGCTCCTGCCCGATGACCTCCGCGAAGGTACGCGGACGGTACTTGCGGTAGAGCGCCAGTGCCACCCGTCCCGCCTCCTCTCGACCGAGCCATTCTGCGCCGGTCCGCCGCAGGTGACCACCCACCCCGCCGTGGTCCTGACCGCAGAGACGGTGTGGCCCCGATCGCAGGGACGGTGTGGCCTGACCGCAGGGACGCTACCGGGCCCCGGAGACAGAAAGGCCCCCCGTGCACCCGTCAGAGCCCGCTTATCCTTGCTGCCTTCCGGCCCTGGGGAGGTTCACGAGATGCACGCCGCACGGGGGGTAGCCCCAGCCTACCCGACCCCGGAACGATCTTCAGGGGGTGGTGGGGTGAACCACCCGGACGGGACCTGTATCCTGATCGGCGGAGGATTCGCCTAGAGGCCTAGGGCGCACGCTTGGAAAGCGTGTTGGGTTAACACCCTCACGAGTTCGAATCTCGTATCCTCCGCTCGTCTGAGCAGCGTAAACGAACAGGGCCGGCCCCATCGGGTGCCGGCCCTGAGTCGTACCCGCTGCGGAACGCTCAGCGGGGCAGGCGCCGGGTGCAGGGTCCGTCGTGGTCGGGCCGCAGTAGGCAGCGGCAGCCGCTGGGCAGCAGGCGCGGGCAGAAGGCGGCCTGCCGTACCACCGGATCGTCGGCTGCGGCGACGGTGGCCTCGTCGCACTCGACCAGGCGGTGGAAGCTCAGCGAACGCGCGATGACCCGGGCGACCCGCGCGGCGGTGTCCAGGTCGTCCGCCACCACCGGCAACTGGATCAGGAAACGACGACCCATCAGGTCACCCCCAGGGCGCCGGCCAGGCGCGCCACGTCGACCGTGGCCGGTCCGCCGCGCGCCACGGCGGCGATCACCGTACGGACGAATGGCCGGGACCGGATCTCGGCCGGCGCGATGCGGTCGGCGTCGACCAGGCGGCGGCCGGCGGCAGCCAGCTCACCGACCTGGAGGTACGCCCGCGCGGCGTCGACCAGGTGCGCGGCGCGACGTTCGGCCGGCAGCCGTGCCCACCGATCCCCCTGGCCGGTGATCTTCTCGTGTCGGGTGATCGCGTCTGCGGCGTCACCGAGTTCCACCGCCGCCGCGACCCGGGCCAGTTCGACGGCGGTACGGCCGAAGCCCGTCCAGTGGTGGTCATGCCCCTCCCCGACCAGGTCGGCGATCTCGGCCGCCTGGCCGGTGAGTTCGTGCACGCCGGACGGGTCGCCTCGGCTGGCCGCCGCCAATGCTGCCTGGAGCAGCAACGTCCCGGCCACCGACAACTCCCCCGCCGTGCTGTCGTCCGGGTTCGGGGCGGCGATCGAGTGGGCGGCGGCGAGCGCCACCGCCATCGCCAGCCGGTCCCCTCGGAGAGCCCGTAACGACTGGGCCAGCGGGATCGCGGCGACGGCGGCGAGCAGTGGATCACCGGCGGCCACCGCCAGCGCCCGGTCGGCGGCCAGCCAGGCCAGGTCGGCCTGCCCGAGCTTGACCAGCACCGACGAGGTGACCCGGTAGACCTGCACCAGCAGGTCCGCCGGGTGCGCCGGCTGTGCGGCGTGGGCGCGCTGCACGTCACGAAGCAGGCCAGGCAGTACCCGCAGCAGTTGCGGATAGTGCGCGTGCTGGTACGTCAACCAGGCATGCCCCACCCGTCGGCGCAGCTCCGCGACCGGCACCGTCGGCTGGTGGGGTGTGCGTCCGGGTGGGGTGAAGTCGTACCGGGCGAGGGCGGCCCGGACCGCGTCGACCTGGCGGCTGTCGGCGGTGGTGTCCCCCTCGGCTGCGGGCGGCAGGGACCGGCCGAGCAGCACCGTCGGGTCGACGCGAAGCGCCTCGGCCACCTCCCGGACGACCGAGAGCCGATCCAGGGCGCGGACTCCCCGTTCGACCTTGTCGACCCAGCTCTTGGACTTGCCGAGCCGGTCGGCCAACATCTGCTGCGTCATGCGTCGCCGGGCCCGCCAGTGCGCCACCCGCCGCCCGATCGGCAGCTCGGCGACGGTCACCACCGGTACAGGGCACGGTGGTTACGGATACGGGCCTGCTCGGACTGCCACCGCCGCAGCGCGTCCTTGACCTGTGCGGTCTCCCGGCGGGCCCGCTCGGCGGCCTCCTGGGCGGCGGCCAACTCCAGCGCGACCCGGTCGAGGAAACGCCGCACGTCCTCCGGGTCCAGACCACGCCGGCCGAGGCGCGTACACCGGAACCTGCGGTCGCGGACCTGCGCCGGGTAGAGCGGCAGACAGTACCGGGACCGGTAGGGAACGCCGTCGGCCAGCCGATGCCGGGCGGCGGCACGCCGACCGAAGAGTCGTCCGATGAGGTCTGTCACGGGAACCTGCCTTTCGACGTACGCCGGGAGGAGGGGCGGATCCGTGGTAGTCGCTGGAAGTTCCTCGGGCAGATCCCGGCTGCTGTTATCGCAGTTCCCGCAACCGGGATCTCACCCTCAGTCCCCGCTGGTTTGCCGACCGTGAGGACCCGTTGACCAACCTGCCATGGCTATCCATTGATAGTCAAGCTCTGTCCATGGGTGGTTCACTCTCAGGTGCCGACCGTGAGAGGAACCGACCAGTGCCACCGCAGTACGCCTATCAACGCGTTGCCGAAGACCTGACCCGGCGAATCAAGTCCGGAGAGTTTCCACCGGGCTCCCGACTGCCCAGCCGCGCTCAGCTTTGTGAGGAGTACGAGGTCTCCAGCTTTGTGGCCGACCGCGTCTTCCTGATCTTGAAGATGAACGGCCTCACCGATTCGCTCCCCGGTGCCGGCGTCTACGTCAAGGAGAGCGGAACGGCCGAGGGGTGAGGCGTCCGACCGATGGGGGTCCGGAGGAAGAGGCTGTACGGGGCGCAAGAGCTTCGAGAACGCTTGGGTGTGTCGCGGACCCGCGTGCTGCAACTCATCGCACGACCGGACTTCCCCGAGCCCTACGAGCGACTGGCGGGCGGGGCGATCTGGCTGGCAGCGGACGTTGAGCGCTGGATCGCGGAACACCAACCCTGGAAGCTCGACGAACGCGCCGACGAAGAGGGATGACGCTCCCGTAGTGCGGGTCGTTTGCGGCAAGCTGGGCGTACGCAGCGGCTTTCTGGCAGCTCAGCTACACGACACGCCGAACGGATTACACCTCATCTGTCAGCAACCGTCGTCCTGCCACCGAACCCGCCGACGCACTCCCCCGGTGCCGGCACGCACGTGACGAAGATCCGGGCCTACTCGCCCGGGGCCACCAGCCCCGACTCGTACGCGAACACCACCGCCTGGGCGCGGTCGCGCAGGTCGAGCTTGGTGAAGATGCGGCTGACGTGCGTCTTCACCGTCTGCTCGGCCAGGATCAGCGTCTCCGCGATCTCCGCGTTGGACCGGCCCCGCGCCACCAGGACGAGTACCTCGGTCTCGCGCTCGGTCAGCGCCTTGAGCCGCAGCGCGGGCCGGCCCCGGGTCACCGGACGCTGCCGGACGAAGTCGGCGATGAGCCGACGGGTCACCGAAGGGGCGAGCAGCGCGTCACCGGAGGCCACGATGCGTACCGCCGCGATGAGGTCGGCCGGTGGCGCGTCCTTGAGCAGGAATCCGCTCGCGCCCGCCCGTAGCGCCTCGTAGACGTAGTCGTCGATGTCGAACGTGGTGAGCATCAGCACGCGCGGCCGGTGCGCCACTCCCGGCGGGGGCGAGAGGAGACGGCGGGCCGCCTCCAGGCCGTCCATCTCGGGCATCCGGACGTCCATCAGTACGACGTCGGGGCGGGTGCGCCGGCTGAGGTCGACGCCCTGCGCGCCGTCGGGGGCCTCGCCCACCACGTCGATGTCGCTCTGCGCGGCCAGCAGCGCGGCGAAGCCGGCCCGTACCATCGCCTGGTCATCGACGATGATGACGCGCGTCGTCACGTGAGGTCCCTTCCGTCCAGGGGAACGTTCAGGGGAACGTCCAGCGGCAGTTGGGCGGCCACCCGGAACCCGCCGTCCGGCAGTGGTCCCGCGTCGAGGGTGCCGCCGAGGATCCGTACCCGCTCGCGCATGCCGACCAGGCCGTGCCCGGTGTCGCCCACCTCCAGCGGCGCGGCGGGCGGCACGGGCGACGGCCCGTTGACGACGAGCACGGTGAGCAGTTTCCCGTCCTCCGTCACCGACACCTGCGTCGGCGCGCCCGGCGCGTGCCGCACGACGTTCGCCAGGGCCTCCTGGACGATGCGGTACGCGGCCAGCCCGTGCGCCTCGGGCACGTCGGCGTCGCAGGGGGTGAACTCCACCGGTACTCCCGCCCGCGCCGTCGCCTCCGCCAGCTGCCCGATCCGGTTCAGGCCCGGCTGGGGGGCGAGTTCGCCGTGCGTCTCCTCGTTCCGCAGTACGCCGAGGAGCCGCCGCATCTCACCGAGCGACCGGCGGGCGGTCGACGCGATGGACGCGAACTCCTCCTGCACGTCCGGCGGCAACCCGTGCAGGCGGTACGCCGCGGTGCCCGCCTGCACGGTGATGACGGACATGTGGTGTGCCACCACGTCGTGCAGCTCACGGGCGATGCGGGCGCGTTCCTCCAGCAGCGTCCGCCGACCGCGCTCGGCCTCGCTGATGGTCTCCTGCTCGGTCAGCCTGCGCTGCACCTCGTACCGTTCGCGGAGCGCCCCGGCGAGCAGGAGCGCGACGCCGCTGAGAATGACCATCAGGGTGCCGCTGCCCGTGCCGCCGGGCGCGACGAGCCCCAGGCCGACGCCGGCAGCCGCCGTCGCCAGCCACACCAGCAGCAGCGTCCGGCGCGGCTCGCGCAGGCCGAGGGCGAGGCAGAGGCCGACGTACCCGATGATCTGCGGGGGCGGGAACGGCCATACGAGCCGCTCGTCGAACCCGACGGCGAGCAGCAGGAGCGCCGTGGCCACGTCAGCGCCGAAGATCACGTACCAGGCTTGCAGCGGGCGGACGACGGCGAGCAGCAGCGGTACCGTCTGCGCGACGGCCAGCCCGCTCGCGACGCCGCCGTTCAGGCCGTAGTCGGCGCTGAGCACGTGGATGGTGGTGGGCAGCAGGGCGACGGACAGCACGAACGCCACGGCCCACGGCAGCGGTCGTACCCACCGGTGTGCGGCCCCCGCGAGCAGTGCGCGCATGCGTGCCTCCTGCTGCGGGCGTTCCCCCGACGCCCAGGTCATGGACCTCACCCTACGGTCGGCGGGACGCGCAGCGGTTCCCCCACCTCGTGCATGTGCCGCAGGGCCTGCCGGTAGGAGTCGACGAGGCCGGTCTCCGTGTAGGGGATGCCGAGGTCGCGGCAGTGGGCCTGCACCAGCGGCTGCGCGAGCCTCAGGTTCGGGCGGGGCATGTTGGGGAACAGGTGGTGCTCGATCTGGTAGTTCAGGCCGCCGAGGAACCAGTCGGTGAGGACGCCGCCCCGGACGTTGCGGGAGGTGAGAACCTGCCGGCGCAGGTGTCCCCACTTCTCGCCGTCCGGGTCGGGCATCTCCATCCCCTTGTGGTTGGGCGCGAAGGCCATGCCCAGGTGCAGCCCGAACAGGGCCTGGTGGATCGCGGCGAAGACGAGGGCGTGGGCGAGCGGCATGGTGGTCAGCAGCAGGGTGAGGTAACCGACGAGGTGAGCGACGATGAGCGCGCTCTCCACCAGGCGCTCGCGGCCGGTCCGCCGGCGCAGGTACCGGATCCCGTTCACCTTCAGGGCGACGCCTTCGAGGAGGGTGAGCGGGAAGAAGAGCCATGCCTGGTGGCGGGTGAGCCAGGCGCGGAAGCCGGTACGGCCGGCGGCCTGCCAGCCGGTGAACACGAGGACGTCCGCGGCGACGTCCGGGTCCTTGTCGACGTGGTTGGGGTTGGCATGGTGGCGGTTGTGCTTGTCGTTCCACCATCCGTAGCTCATGCCGAGCAGCAGGTTGCCGTGGATCAGCCCGATGCGGCGGTTCGTGGCCCGGTCACCGCTGATCTGGGCGTGGCCGGCGTCGTGTCCGATGAACGCCGTCCGGGCGCACAGGACGGCGAGGACGGGGGCGAGCCCGAGCACCCACCACGAGTCGCCGGTCACCGCCATGGCGGTGACGACGGCGGCCAGGCCGAGCGCGTTGGTCACGATGGTCCGCGCGTACCAGCCGGTGCGCCGGCCGAGCAGCCCCCGTTCCCGTACGTCGTGCAGCAGGGGCGTGAACTCGCTGGCCGGGGAGATGGTGGTACTCCTGGGTCCGGACATGGGGGCACTCCTGTCTTCGGTGGACGAGGTGACCGAGGTGAACGAGGTGGTCGAGGTGGATGAGGTGGACGAGGTGGACGTGGGCTCGGGCGCGGGGTGGGGTGGGTGCGGGTCCATCGCTCAGCCCGCCAACGCGAAGTAGCCGAAGCCGGCCGCCAGCACGACCGCCGCCGCCCGGCGGGCCGGGCCGGTGCGGTCCCACGGGGTCTCCAGGGGCCGGGCGAGCTTCGTGAGCACCACGAGCAGACCCGCGAAGATCGGCATCCAGGCCAGCCGGGCCAGGAGCCATCCGGCCCGATCGGGCGCGGTGGTCAGACCGGGAATCTCACCGAGGTACGAGGCGGGGATCGCGGCGGCGAGCAGCGCCGTCTGGTGCCAGCACAGGATCGTCATCGCCGACAGGTTGACGATCACCACCGGGGCCCACGCGGCGGGACGCCGCAGCAGCCGGGCCAGCCGGTCGCGCAGCAGGACCGCCGCACCGGACTGGGCCGCCGCCAGGGCCAGGACCAGCAGGGACGGCGGATGGGAGTTGGTCCGGGACTCGCCGGGCACGCCCACCATCGACGCCGGGTAGTGCAGGGCGAGCAGCAGCGTGGCGAACAGGGCCGTACCGCCCACCAGCAGCAGCCATGCCTCGCGGCGGCCCAGCCGGCCGTCCGCCCAGGTAACGCCCAGTTGGTAGGCGAACATCCAGCCCGGCAGCAGGTTCAGCAGGCTCAGCCAGGACGGCACCACCTCCGCGTACGGGCCGTAGCGCAGGAGGTCGACCAGCGCGACCGAGCCGAGCAGCGGGGCGGCGGACCAGCAGCCCAGCCGGCGCGCGGCCCGGACGCAGTACGGCGTGAGGGCCGTGATCACCGCGTAGACGCCGACGAACCACAGCGGCTGGACGACCAGTGTCGACGCGGTGCGCAGGGTCGCCGTCGGGACACCGAAGCCGTACTGGAGGACGGGGAGCAGCAGCGCCCAGACGGCGGCGACGCCGAGGACGGGGCGGCCCAGCCGGGCGAGCCGGCCGGTGGTCCACTCGCGCGTCGAGCCCCGGCGGCGCTGGTGGGAGTGGTACGACGAGTAGCCGCCGACCAGGAAGAAGATGCCCAGCATCTGGAGGATCCAGCTGGCCGGGGCCAGTGCGCCGAACGTGGCCAGCGGGCTGGCGTTGTGCAGGCCGCCGCCGGTGTCGAGGGTGAAGCCGCCGACCAGCCAGTGACCGGTCGGCACGGTCAGCAGCGCCAGCGCGCGCAGGCCGTCGACGGCGCGGTCGCGGTGTGCGGGCGTCCGCCGGTCGATCCCGGCGACGAGCACGGTGAGCCGGGAGATCGGGGTCGGCCGGCAGAGCGGGGTCGGCCGGGAGAGCGCGGTCGGCCGGGAGGACGCGGTCGGCCGGGAGAGCGCGGTCAGCCGGGAGGACGCGGTCAGCCGGGTCAGCCGGGTAGGCGCGGTGAGCCGGGTGGGCGTTCTCATCGCGGGGCTCCTGCGACGATCGCGGCGAACGCGGTCAGGGTGGAGGTGCCCGGGGTGAAGTAGGCGTCGTGCGCCGGGACGTCGTCGGCGGGCAGGACGGTCGCCCCGAAGTCGGGCGAGGTGGGATCCGCGCCGTGGCCCAGACCCAGGAACTGGACGTGGGGGACGCGTCTGATCCAGTCGTTCGGGGACTTCGCCGCCCAGATCCGGGCCTCGGTGTCCAGCGCGGTGACGTGGTCGGCGCGCATGCCGGGCGACCCCAGGACGACGATGTCGCACGCGTCGGTTTCGGCGGCGGCCAGGCCGCAGACCACCGAGCCGTAGCTGTGGCAGAAGAGGGTGGGGTCCGGGAGCCCGGACGCGTCCAGACCGGCAATGAACCGGCTGAGCCGCTCGGCACCGGCCCCGGCCAGTCGGCCCGTGGCCTGGTCGAGGCCGATGCCGGCGGGGGTCGGGTAGCCGGCCCAGGCGATGACGGCCGTGTCACCGCCCGCCTGCTGCCGAAGGGGAGCGGCGGGTTGCCGGAGGGGAGCGGCCTGCTGCCGGAGGTTAGCGGCCTGCTGCACGAGGTGCACGACCTGCTGCCGGAGGTGGGCGGCCTGTCGGGCCGTACGGTCGAACGTCGAGAGGTCGATGTCCGAACCGGGGACGATCACCGCGACCTGGGCGGCGTTCTCCAGGTCGCCCACGACCTGCGCGATCAGTCCCCGGCCACGCGGGTCGTACGCCAGCACCCGGTCGCCGGCCGGGGCGTTGGCCTGGTAGCGGAGCGCTACCGGAGCGCCGTCGAGGTTGCCCACCACGCCGGGGTGGTCTACGACGAGCCGCTGCTGCTGGGCGGTGGTGAGACCGCCGAAGAAGGCCGCCACCTCGGACGGGGTGGCGGTGGCCGGGTCCGGCAGTCGCCTGCCCAGGGAGTCGTCCGCCAGCCAGGCGGCGGTACCGGGAGGCGGCCCACCCGGCCCACCCGGCACGGACCCGCTGCTCGCCGAGGCCCCGCCCACCGGGCCGCCGACCAGCAGGGTCAGGACGGCGGTGCCGAGGATCTTCGTGAAGCGGCGCATCCGTCCGTCTCCCTCTGTCTCGTCCGTGGTGACGGAGCAGACGGTAGGAAGACGGTCCGGAGCGCGGCGTCACGCTGCGGAGCCAAGTCGGAGTGATACCCCGGTAGGGGGTGGGCGAGGGTGCCCGCGCCTGAAGGGTTGGACACCACGCACCCGTACGTGCTGGTCAGAGTTGCCGCAGCACCGCCACCTTGTCGTACGAGACGACGACCACGTCCGGCTTGCCGTCTCCGGTGACGTCGCCGATGGCCAGCGCGTCCTGCTGCGCTCCGACCGCGTCGACGGTGTTCGTGGTGTACCCGCCGAGCAGCCCGGTCGGCTGCTGGAGGTGGATGCTCACGGTACGCCAGTTGTGGTGTGCGACGACCAGGTCCGCCCGACCGTCACCGGTCAGGTCGCCGATGGCGAGACCGGCGGGGATCTCGTAGGCGGGGTACCTGGTCGGCGTGGCGGCCAGGCCGGTGCCGCCCTGGCCGAACACCTGGACGGCGGCGTCCGGCATGTTGCCGTTGACGCTGGTCACCAGATCGGCCCGGCCGTCCCCGGTCACGTCACCCACGGCCGCGCCGGAGCTGAGCCGGTGGTAGCCGTTGCTGTTCGCCGGGGTGCGGTATGTGGTCGCCGGCCCGTAGGAGCCGTCCGCCCGCCGGAGCCGTACCCAGGTGCCGTGGCCGTAGAACTGGGCGACGTCAAGGCGGGCGTCCCCGTTCAGGTCGGCCGCGAACACCCGGCTGTACGGTGCGCCGTCGATGAACGGTCCGGTGACCGAGGTGTACGTGGCGAAGGTCCGGGTCGTGCTCTGCGGGTGGATGCGGACCTCGCCGTGCCGGGCGCTGACCACCAGGTCCGGCCGTCCGTCACTGTTCATGTCGGCGATCGAGACGTCCGCGGCACCGCTCCCGGCGACCAGCACCGGCGCGGCGAGCCGCCCGTTCCGCTGGTACAGCAGGTCGATGCCGGCGGACGACGACAGCGCCACGTCGGTGCGGCCGTCGCCGTCGAGGTCGGCGACCGCCAGCCGTACGTCGCTGTTGTAGCCGCCGTGGGCGACGATCCTGGTGGGCGGGGCGAAACCCTGGTCGGCCCGCTGCGCGAAGACCAGTACCGAACTGGTCTGCGTGCCGTCGACCGCGTCGACGCCCACGACGATGTCCTGCCGCCCGTCGCCGGTCACGTCGGCGACCGCGACCGCGTTGGTGGCGGTCGATCCGGTGGGGAGGTACTCCGCGGGCGCGAAGGTGCCTCCGCTCGCCGTTGCGGTGCCAGCCGGCACCACCACTCCGACGGCGACGGCGATCGTCGTCGCCAGCCCGGCGCTGAGCATTCTGTCCATGGGGTCCCCCGACGTGGTGACAGGCCCCTGACCGGCGGGCCGCTTCCGGCTCCCCTTACCCCGCCGGAAGGTCCACAAACGACACCCTGCGTGCGGCTGCCCCCACCGGCTCGATCAGAATCGGGATCGACACCGATCACGTCGAGAGGAAACCGGTGAAACGTCGACTTCTGCACGTACTGACGGCCATGACGGTCGTGCTGGCCGGCTCGATGGTGGCGCCCGCGCCGGCCTCGGCGAGCGACGCGTGGGGCATCGTCTGCAATCTGAAGCAGAACACCTGGCTGCGGGCCGCGCCGCAGAGCGGTTTCGTCCTGCGGACCCTGACCGCCGGGCGCGGCTTCCGCTGGCACGGTCAGGTCTGGGCCCTCGACGACGACGTGTGGCTCTACGGACACGGCGCTGAGGACCCGTCCCTGGACGGCTGGGTGCCGGGGGGCAACACCACCTGCTGAACCACCGCCCCACCCGGGACGGTCGCGCTCCCCCGCGACCGTCCCGCGCCCCCCACGCTCCCGCCCCCCGTACGCCCCACCCATGCCGTTGACCATGAAGTTACTGACCCGACACGCCGATGCCGGCGACAACAACTTCATGATCAACGCCGGAGGTTTCGGGGGCGGGCTGGCGGGCGGGCTGGCGGGCAGGCCGGGGCGGGGCGGGGCACCCGGCCGGGGCGTTCCGGTACGCGCGCCTCACTGAGGGTCACGGGGTACGCCGAAATGCGGTTCAATGGCCGGCATGATCGTCTTAGCCGGCGGGCCGGGCCGCCTCCGCACCCGATGAGCTACCAGCTCAGCGCGGTCGTGGCCGACGTCGAGCTGCTCCGGGAGCAGACCGCCGACCTCGATCACGCGGTGCTCGCCGCGCTCCGCCAGGATTTCGCCCTGCTGCCGGTCACTCCGCAACTGGTCGAGGAGCTGACCGGGGCCCTGCCCGACTTCACCGTCGACGAGCTGGGCCCGGAGCTGCCGTTCCGTCTGGTGCTCTCGCCGGCGTTGACCGGGGTGCTGGAACGCTGGTCACGGTGCGGGCCGGTGGCGTACCTGGAGGCGGAGTTCGCCGGCGGGGTCGGGCACCAGGCGGCTGCGGTGTGGTTGGGCGGGGCGGTGACCTGGGGGCCGTGCTTCGACGCCGCCCTCGACCGGCCCCGGTCGGAGTGGCCGATCAACACGGCGCTGACCCGGATCGGCGTGGAGCCCGGCGAGTGGATCGACCCCTTCGCCGAGCTGGGACTCCACCTGGAGGGAAGCACCGAGGGCTGGCTCACCCACGGCCGACGCCGACTGTCCGCCGATTACTGGGACGAGCTGGCCGAAGAGTGGGAATACCGGCAAAATGCCATGGAACAGCAACCTCGGCGGCCCGGCGACGTTGGGGACTGGGGGATTTCATGACTTTTCGGCAATTCTTGTTCATCGCGGCCCTGTTGACGGCTGCCTCGGTCGCCGGCAGCGGCGTCCGTCCACAACCGCCGGTCGGGTCGGCCGGTCCGGTCACCGACGAGGTCGTCGACCTCACCGGGCTGCACGGCGTCGAGTTCGGCGACACCGAGCAGGAGCTGACCGCACGGGGGGTGCTCCGGGACACGGTCGAGTCCTGCGGCCCGACCCTCGTCGGGCACGAGACGGCCAGCCCGATCTTCTACGACGACCGGCTGGTGCTGCTCTGGGTGAGCGCACCGGTCCGTACGCCGGAGGGGATCACCGTCGGCACGCCGGTCAGCGAGGTGCACGACCACTACCCGGCGTCGACCCGGCTCACCGCTCCACAGGGGACGTACCGGTTCGACGGGCTGCTCGCCCGCGACGGTGACCGGGCGTACCTGTTCCTGCACGACGGACGGACCGTGCGCAAGACCATCGCCGGGTACGCCGACTACGCCCAGCGTCTCTTCGACGAGGGCTACGGCCCCTGCTGACAGCCGATCTTAGGAGCCCGGCTACGGCCCCGACCGGCGTCGGGCCACGGCTCCTGCTGACGGCCGACGCGGGTCCGGCCGGTCTCACCAGCGCACCGGCAGCTCCTCCGGTCCGAGGATCGAGTGTCCCGCCTTCCAGCGGACCTCCCCGGGCTGCACGGCCAGCCGTAGTCCCGGCAGCTCACGCAGGAGCAGTCCGAGCGCGGTACGCACCTCCAGCGCGCCCAGGTGCGCGCCGAGGCAGTAGTGCGGGCCGTACCCGAAGGAGAGGTGCGGATTCGGGTCGCGGTCGAAGTCCATCCGCTCCGGGTCCGGAAAGACGCCGGGGTCACGGTTCGCCGCGTCGTGTGACGCGATCACGAGTTCCCCGGCGCGCAGCCGCGCCCCGCTGGGCAGCGTCACGTCCGCCAGCACCCGGCGTGGCATGTTGTCGGCGTTCGCGGTGGAGTACAGCCGTTCCAGCTCGGTGACGGCCGCGTCGAGCTTCGCCGGATGGTCGAGCAGGTACTCCCACGCGGTCGGATGGTCCCGGTACGGCCGGCTGTGCAGCACGTGGACGAAGGTGGCGATGGAGTTGGCGGTGGTCTCCCAGCCGCCCACCAGCAGGGAGATCGGCAACTTGACCTGGATGTCCACCGTCTCGTCGGCGGCGGCTGCGGCGATCCGGGTGAGCAGGTCGGGGGCGGGGCAGCCCCGTCGCCGTTCGAGCTGCGCCCAGAGGTAACCACCCATCTCCTGGGCGGCCCGCGCGGCCTCGTCCCGGGTCAGCTCGCTGTCCGCCAGGTACGCGTCGCCCCACCTGCGGAACTGGGCCCGGTCGGCGGGCGGTACGCCCAGCAGGTCGCAGATGGCGTGCAGGGTCAACGGGATCGCGAAGTCCGCGAGCAGGTCCGCCGGTCCGCCCCGGGCCCGCAGCACGGCGAGCTGTTCGGCGGCCTCGGCCTCGATCCGGGCGGCCAGATCGTGTACCGCCGGCCGGGTGAACCGGTCCTTGACGGTGCCGCGCACCCGGGCGTGTTCGGCCCCGTCCATGCCGAGCATGATCCCGGTCAGATCGATGGGGTCGGCGTGCCGCGCGGCGGTACGGGAGAAGATGTCCTGCCGGCGCAGCACCTCTTTCACGTCCGCGTACCGGCAGATCAGCAGTGCCGGCACCGGTTCGCCGTTGATCTGCCGGACGATCGGCACCACGCCTGAGCCGGTGGCGGCGAAGTGCCCGTAGTACGGGTGCTTGTCCGGGCCGGGCGGCCGGTTGACGCCCTCGTCGTCGACGTGGAAGGGGTGGCGGATGCGGGTGGTGGTGGTCTCCTGGTCGGCGACGGTCATCGGCGTCGAACCCCTCTCGGAGAGTGCTCCGATCATGACGATCGGTAGCACCGGGCGGTGAGGTCAAAGATGACATCGATCCAGGCGGATGGCAATCGATCATGCGGGACACGCCGGACCGGACCGGTCGCGCTGCGCGGGACGGCCGACAAGCCGGTTGTGACAGATCGATGACCATGGAAGTATCTCCTCACCCGCGCCAGCTCGCGGGGCAATCTCACGGGGGAGTGTGATGACGCGATCCACCCTGTCCAGATCTTCCCGACCCGGCCTGACCTGGCTCTCGACGGTCGTCGCCGGGGTAGCCGTCGCGGCCGGTGTCCTGACCGGCCCGGCTCCCGCATCCGCATCCGCGCCATCGGCACCGGCACCGGCACCGGCACCGGCAGCAGCACTGACACCGGGACTGGCAGCAGCACCGGCAGCAGCACTAGCACCGGCACCGGGACCGGCGGCTTCTGCCGGTCCGGCACCGGCGGCCATCAGCCGGCCGAAGCCCGGCGACGACCGCGCCCGGTCCACCGGCGGGCCGCGCCGGACGGACACCAGCGCCTGCGGGGGCAGCCTCGCCCTCGGTACGGTCGAGAGCTGCTCGCTCACCGACACGGAACAGCACGTCTGGACGTTCACCACCACCGTGGCCCAGGACACCCTGCTCGTCCGGCTCAGGAACGGGTCGGGCGAGAGCGTCACCGGACGGATCGTCCGGCCGAACGGCACGGTCGCCTGCTACCTCGGGCCGTACCTGCGTGAATGCCAGCTCGGCGAGGCGGCCACCTACACGGTCCGGGTGTCGCTCTACTCCGGCTCCGGCGAGGGCGGCTACACGTTCTCGGTCGAGTCCCGGCGCGCCCCGTCGGAGTGCGCGACCCTGCCGGAGAGCATCTTCTCCTTCGCCTCGACCGGCGAGGCCGGCACGCTGCCGCTCGGCCTGGCCGCCCGGTGCTTCACGATCGACCAGCCCACCGACACCGTGCTGCACGTCGCCGACCCCGGTGGCCCCGGTGACGTGCGCGGCAGCGTCCGGGACGCCCAGGACCAGTCGGTCTGCCCGGTCGGCGACGGTGGCGAGTGCACGCTCACCGGGGCCGGGCCGTACCGGCTCTTCCTCGAGGAGCTGTACGGCGACGAATCCGCGTACACCCTGAGGATGCCCCGCCTGTCGAACGCCTTCGGATGCCCGGCCCTGCCGTTGTCCGCCTTCGGCGACCCGGGGACCGCCGTGGGCACCGGCACCGCGCCTCCCAACCGCGGCATCTCCTGCCAGGCAGTGACCAGCACCGCCCCGGGCGCCGTCGTGGTCCGCTTCAACCACTTCGCCGACCAGTACCTGAACTGGACCCTGTACGGCGACGACGGCCGGCCGGTCTGCGCCGAGTACGAGTCGCAGCGCTCCTGCGCCCTGCCGGCCGCGGGAAACTACACGCTGCTCGCCCAGAACTGGGAATGGCAGCCGATGGCCTACCAGGTGGCGGTCACCTCGATCGACCGTCCCGACGGTTGTGCCGCCGCCACCGGCCTCGGCTGGGACCAGCCGACCCTGCTGGTGCACCAGACCTCACCGGTGCAGACCAACTGCCAGCCGTTCCAGGGCGAGGCCGGCGACCGGGTGATGGTGTACCGGGCCCCGGACGTCTACAACCAGCTCGCCGCATGGATCGTCGACCAGCACGGCACGGTGCTCTGCACCGGACCGACCGAGGGGGACGGCTGCGTGCTCCCCTCGACCGGTGGTTTCCGGGTCCTGTCCCACCTGTCGTACTGGGAGACGGACACCACCGACCTGACGTACCGGATGCAGGTGCGGTCGCTGACCGACCCGACCGGCTGCCCGACGGTCACCCCCGGCACCTACAACAGCCCGCCGGCCGGAACGCCCGGGGGCGTCCGCTGCCGGGCGCTCGACCTGCCGACCGCCGGCACGTACCGGGTCAAGGCCGTCGGGACGGACCACTACCGCCGGTACGCGTCGGTCTACGACAGCACCGGCCAACGGCTCTGCCTGGACGTGCGGTGCGAGGTCCCGGCCGCCGGGCGGTACCTGCTGGTGATCGACGGCAGCGGGGCCGACACGGTGGTCGACGGGGACGTCCAGTACACCCTGGCGGTGCTGCCGTGGCTGCCGGCCGGCTGCCAGCCGGTCTCGGACACCGGCTGGACGGACCCCCCGGTCCAGGGCGGCTTCACCGCCGACGCCGAGTACGACTGTCTGCAACTCGCCACCCCGACCGGCTCCCGGATCGTCGAACTGTTGCCGGGCGACGCCACGGGTGCCGGATCACCCGAGGTCGTCATCGTCGACGCGGCCGGCGACCACCTGTGCGACACCTCGTGGGGGCTGCGCCAGTACCACTGCGAACTGACCGGCCAGGGACCGTACTTCGCGATCCTCAACACCCGCGACGGGGTGGCCCCCGGCCCGTACTCGCTGGCCTTCGCCCGGACCGACGGGCCGCCGGCCTGCCCGGTGCTGCCGGCGGGCACCACGGGTGCCACGGTGACGACCGGCGCGGACCGGTTCGCGGTCTGCTTCTCGGTGCCGGCGGACCAGCGCGCCGCCCGGGAGTCGTTCACCTGGA
Source organism: Micromonospora cathayae (assembly GCF_028993575.1). Classification (NCBI taxonomy): domain Bacteria; kingdom Bacillati; phylum Actinomycetota; class Actinomycetes; order Micromonosporales; family Micromonosporaceae; genus Micromonospora; species Micromonospora cathayae. The sequence continues at coordinate 1,065,660 of NZ_CP118615.1, forward strand.
AGCGGACCAGCGGAACCGGTGACGCCCGGATGTCCGTCTCCGACGCTGCCGGTGGCCGCTACTGCGGGCCGACCGGGTACTTCGTCGAGCGGACCGTCTCCTGCACGCTGCCGGCCGGCCCGGTGACCGTGCTGCTGGAGACCGACTCGGTGAACGCGACATACCAGCTCACCCACCGGGACGCGAGCCTGCCGGCTTCCTGACCACGCCGGTCGACGGGCCGGGCGGCGGCGGGCCGGGCGGCGGCGGGCCTCACCGCGGGAAGCGGTGGCCCGACGTCGCCCGGCTCCCGAACCGGGAGGCCGTGCCGGTGAGGATCGGCCGCACCGTCACGGACTGGCTCGACCCCCGCCAGACGGCGGTCGCGGCGAAGGTCACGGTGTAGGTGCTGCTGGCCGTCCCCCACAGGTTGATCGGGAAGGAGAACGTCCCGTCCGCGCCGGTGACGACGGCGGGCATCGGGTGGGTGCCGGTGGCGTCCTTCCGGACCACCTGCAACGTCCACGGCGTCGACACGGACGCGCCGCCGAACGCCAACGTGCCGGTGACCAGGTGCCGCCCGACGGGCGCGGTGGACCGGCGCACGGAAAGCGTGATCGACGACGCGCCGGACGACACGAACACCCTGACCGACCGGGTGACGGCCGCATGCGTCGCGTCCCCGGGACGGGAGACCGTGTACGTGTTCCACCCGATGCTCGTCGGAAGGTCGGACAGCGAGAAGGTGCCGTCGGCCGCGGTGGTCCCGTCCGGAAGGCGGACGGTGCCGATCCAGTCCTGCCTGGACACCTGCAACGTCTGCGGCGAGGTCACCGCGCCCCCGTGGAACGACAGTCGTCCGCTGAGCGTCACCGGCCCACCCTCGACGGACGACGGCGCGGACAGCGCGAGCGAGACACCGGTTCTGGTGTAGTCGGTCAGCACGTACAGGTTCGGGTCGAGAGCGTCCTCGCCGGTGGTGACGGCGTAGAGCGTGCCGCTGTCCGCGCTGACCGCGAGGCCCTGGCGTTCGAGGTGGCGGCCCGGCGGCAGGTCGTACCGGTGCACCAGGGTGCCGTCCGGCCGCTGGACGTAGATGGTCGACAGCCCCGTGCTGGATCTGTCGCTGGTTCCGGCGATGACGAAGGCACCGTTCGGGGACGTCGTCACGGCTATCGGGTAGGCACCGGACGGGTACCGGCCCGCCGGAGACAGGTCTGTCGTCGAGAAGGCGGCGTGCTCGGTCGCCTTCGTGGTCCGGTCGCTCAGGAACCTGCAGGCCAGGATCATCTTGGCGGCGTCCGGCGTCAGCGCGGCGTCGTGCAGCCCCGAGCAGTCCTCCCCGGGTAGGGCCGCCGCCTTGACCGGCGTACCGGACGAGACGTCGTAGATGGCCGGCCAGCCCGGCAGCGTGGACGGGCTGGTGGCCCGGTCCGCCACCATGAGGAGATCCGGGTCGCCCGGACTGGTCCGCAGCAGCGGGGGCGCGACGGGGACCCGGTCGAGCGGCAGGTTCAGGGCCAGCACCGGCGTCTCGCCGCGCACGTCGAGCGAGCCCAGCAGGCCCTTGCCGAACACGCAGCCGTACCCGAAGTAGATCTTCCCCCCGGCCGGCCTCAGCCAGGTCGGGCAGATGTCCGATCCGAGGCGGTGACGACGGGTCTCGGTCAGCGTCGTGGTGTCGACCGCCGCAATGACGTCCTCCTTTTGGAGGGCGACGTAGAGCGTGCCGCCGTCCGGGCTCAACGTCATGCCGGTGGCACCCGGCAGCCCCGGGATCGTCCGCTGCGCACCGCCGGACAGGTCCGTCACGCGGACCTCCGTCCCGTTGTAACCCGGACTGAAGAAGAGCTGGCCGCGCGCCGTGTCGACGACCATGTCGGCGTAGTTCCGGATGCCCAGCCCGACCGGGCTGCCGACGTCCGCCGCGGCGGGACCGCCCGACGAGACGGCGATGAACGTAGCGCCGAGTACCGCGACCACGAGGCGTGCGATCAGTTTGGTACGCACGTCCCACCCCCACCCCTGCGACCAAGATCCGCTCCACGTGCCGGGCCATCGTAGGGGCAGGTACGGCAGCCGGGAGGCCCGGAAACGGACCGTCGACGCCCATCGACGGGCTACGACCCGAAGGTGTGATCGCCGGCCGTCCGATCGGTCAACCGTCCGGAACCTCAACCGGGACGGGAACTGAGACCACAAGCGGAACGCCCGGTGCGATCCTCGCGGATCGACCGGGCGTCCTCGCTGTTCACGAGCGGTGGCGGCGGGATTTGAACCCGCGGAGGGCGTAAACCCTCACACGCTTTCGAGGCGTGCTCCTTAGGCCACTCGGACACGCCACCGCCGAGTAGGCTACAGGACCACCCGCCCGGACGCCGAACCGGTATCCCTCCGGCCGGCCTGGCAGGATCTTCGTCATGAGTACGCACATCGGCGCGAAGCCGGGAGAGATCGCCGAGCGGGTCCTGATGCCGGGCGACCCGCTGCGGGCGAAGTGGATCGCGGAGACCTACCTCGAGGACGCCAGGTGCTACTCGACGGTCCGGGGCATGCTGGGGTTCACCGGCCGCTGGAACGGGGTGGACGTGTCCGTCCAGGGCTCGGGCATGGGCATGCCGTCGGCCTCCATCTACGCCCATGAACTGATCAACGAGTACGGGGTGAAGACCCTGATCCGGGTCGGCTCCTGCGGTGCCCTCACCGAGGACCTGCGCCTGCGGGACGTGATCGCGGCGATCGGGTCGGCCACCGACTCCAACATGAACCGGGCGCGCTTCGCCGGGTTGATCGACTACGCCCCGGTCGCCGATTTCGGGCTGCTGCGTACCTCGGTCGAGGTGGCCGAGCGGCGCGGTGTCGCCATGCGGGTCGGGCCGATCCTGGCCGCGGACGCCTTCTACACCGACCGGCCGGACCTCTACGACACGCTGGCCGACTACGGCGTGCTGGCGGTGGAGATGGAGTCGGCGGCGCTCTACACCATCGCCGCCCGGTTCAGGGCCCGCGCGCTGACCGTGCTGACCGTCAGCGACCACATCAAGACCGGTGAGCGGACCACCGCCGAGGAGCGTGAGCAGACCTTCTCCCAGATGGTCGAGATCGCCCTGGACACCATCGTCGCCTGAGACCGCAGACCGCCTCACACCGGAGAACGCCTGGCACCGCAGACCGCGTGACAGCAGCACCGCGTGACGGCCGGGGCCCTTCCGGTGCAGGTGACCCCTGCGGAGGCAAGGGCCCCGGTCAGCGGAAGAAGGCGCGCAGGACGGCGGCGTTCTCGGTCTCCAGGACGCCGCCGTACACCTCGGGACGGTGGTTGAGCCGGCGGTCGCGGAGCACGTCCCAGAGCGAGCCGGCCGCGCCCGTCTTGGGTTCCCACGCGCCGAACACCACCGTGCCGACCCGGGCCAGCACCAGCGCGCCCGCGCACATGGTGCACGGTTCCAGGGTCACCACCAGGGTGCAGTCCGCCAGCCGCCAGTGGCCGAGTCGACGCGCGGCGCGGCGCAGGGCGAGCACCTCGGCGTGCGCGGTCGGATCCCCGGTGAGTTCCCGCTCGTTACGGCCGACGGCCAGTTCGGTGCCGTCCGGGCCGTAGAGCACCGCGCCGACCGGGACGTCGTCGACGGTCGACGGGGTGTCCGCCGCCGGGTCGGGTCCGGTGACGGCGACCTCCAGCGCCCGACGCATCCACCGCTCGTGCCGCTGCCGGCGGCCCACGCCGTCCGGGTCGGCCAGCCGCTCGGTCGCTCCGGGGCCGGCCCGGTCGACGCGGCCGGGGGTCGGCTGGCCGGGCCGGACGGTCTCCAGCGCGGGATCGGTGGCGTCCGCCGGCTCACCGGCCGGCAGCACCGGCCCGGACGAGCCCGCCGGCAGCACCGGACCGGACGAGCCCGCCGGCAGCACCGGACCGGAGGAGCCGGCCGGCTCGGCGGGGGAGGCAGCGGGCCCGTTCACACCCCGCGCAGTTCCTCGACCTCGTCGCCGCAGCCCAGCACCTGGCACACCTCGGCGATGACGTCGGCCGGGAGCATGCCCTCCCGGGTGCACAGGTTGACCAGCCGCTGCGGGGAGATGCCCAGGTCAGCCAGGAGGTCGGCGTCGCCGACCGGGTCGGCCTCCGGGTCGACGGCCGGCTGGTCGCTCTCCTCGTCGCCACCGCCACCGCTGACGGTACGACGGGACTCGCCGGGCTCGTCCAGGTCGGGTGCCTTCAGGTCGCCGACCAGCACCGAACCGAGCCGGGACTCCTCGGCGTACGCCGAATCGGAGCCGAAGACCCGCAGATCCTCGCCCTCGTCCAGCCGGAGGACCACCAGGTACGCGTCGTCGGCCTCGACGAAGAGCAGCGACAGGTCGGCGTCGGGTTCGACGTCCCGGAGCCGCTCGGCCACCTCGTCGAGATCGGTGACGCCCCGCAGGCTCACCTCGGCGGCGGTCCAGCCGCTGTCGTCGCGCACCACGGCCGCAGCGAAGTACGACACTTGCCCCCCTGACCTGCTCAGCACAGCGTGCCGACTCGTTACGCGTGCACGGTATCCGGTCCCGTCGGCGATGGACCGGTCAACGCCCCGATGGAGGGATGGTTCCTGGGGAAACTCGACCGGCCCGCCCGGTCGGCGGCGGACTGTCCCGCCGGCCGAGCGGCAGACTGTTCCGCCGGCCTAGCGGCGAACCGGCCCGTCGGTCGAGCGGCGGACCGTCCCGCCGGTACCGCCTGGTTTCAGCCGGCTACCCGGCGGCGGGTGGCGATGAGTTGGCGTAGCCGCTCGCTGCGTACCCGCTGGGGCCGTTCCCGCTGGCGGACCGCTCTGGCCCCGGCGAGTTCCGCGAGAAGCTGTAGGCGACGGCGGCTGCGTTCGGGGTCGAGCCGCGGGGTGCTCCAGGCCATGAAGCCGAGGGTGAACCGTCACACGGCGTACGTCAAGACGCGCTTCGTTGCGCAGTGGAACGACCACCGAGCGCTGACCGGATACACCCACGTCCGCCCACCGACGACGCCACCGGCACCCACCCGGGCGTCACCAGAGCGGCCAGTCCCCGGTGGCCACCCAACGCGATCCGAGCACCACGGCGGCGATGCTCCAGCCACCGGCGGTGACGATGGCGACGCCGGTGCCGACCCCCCGGTCACCGAAGCGGACCAGAGCCAGCGCGCCGAGCCAGGCGGCCAGGCCGGCGACCACCGTCCACCAGAGGTAGCCGCGCAGGTCGGTGCCGAGCAGTCCGAAGAAGATCAGCCACAGGGTCGCGGTCGCGCCGCCGACGGCGACGCCGCCGCCGGTGACCGGATGCGGTTCCCGGTACGTGGGGCGGATCGGCCGTCCGGAGGGGAACAGGCCGGACGGGATGCGTCCCCACGGTTGCCAGTGGCCCGGCGGGGGTGGCGGCCCGGGATGCCAGCTCATCGCCGTCGCTTCTCCTTCCGGGGCCCGGCGGGCCCCTTCCCACCGTAGTGGTCTGTCAGGATGGGCGGGTGTCGCCGCGACTGATCGGGTATGGGCCCTCGCGGCCGGTTCTGTTGCTGCTCGTACCGGTGCTGCTGGCCGGCGGATGTGCGACCACCCGGCCGACGGCCGCCCCGCCGTCGTCGGCGCCGTCGGTCACCTGGGCCACGCCGGGTGGGTCCGGGTCGCCGTCGGCCGCCCCGGGGACGGCCGGGCAGCCGGCACCGACCGGGTCGCCGTCGGCCGCCCCGGCGCCGTCGCGCACCGGCCTGCCGCACGTCTTCCCGGTACGCGCCGACAAGGCCGACTACCACCCGACCCATTCGGCGTACCCGGGGACGGACATCTTCGCCGACTGCGGCGAGCCGGTGGTGGCGGTGACCGACGGGGTGCTGCTCGAGGTGAGCCGGGTGGACCGGTTCGACAAGAAGGGACCGAAGGGGCCGTACAACGGCGGCTTGTCGGTTTCCCTGCTCGGTGACGACGGGGTGCGCTACTACGGCTCGCATCTGAGCGTGGTGGCCGACGGCATCGATCCGGGGGTGCGGGTCCGCGCCGGCCAGCAGCTCGGTCTGGTGGGCCGGACGGGTAACGCGAACAACGTCTGCCACCTGCACTTCGGCATCTCGCCGCCGTGTCCGGGCAAGGACGGCTGGTGGATCCGGCGGGGTGTGGTGTGGCCGGCGAAGTATCTGGACGCCTGGCGGCGTGGGGTGAACAAGGAGCCGGCCGCCGAGGTGCGCGCCTGGCACCGCAAGAAGGGCTGTCCACCCGCTCCCACCTCGGCCAACTGATCACCGCCTCCGGCGGTTAACCAGGTCGACACATTGACGAGGGTTGGGATGTCGGCTACCGTCCGAGCGAGAGAGCGCTCTCACGGCTCCCTTTCCCCCCATTTACGACAAGCGCCACCGAGGTCGGTCACATCCGGCATCGAACGCGCGATGGAGGCACGATGAAACCTCCCGTCCCCCACCGTCCCCTGGTGCTGGCCGCCGCCACCGCCCTGGCCGTCTTCGTCGGTGGCCTGACCGTCGCCGTGACCAGCCCCGCCGAAGCCGCCACCGCCGTCGGCGCGGGCAGCTACACCACCGACCCGGTCGGTCCGCTCCCCGCCGGCTGCGGACAGATGTCCACCAACCCCCGCCAGTTCGTCACCGCCAACGCCCCCACCGGCCCGGTACCCACCAACGACTGGTGGTCCTCGCTGCTGTGGAAGAAGACCAACTGCGCGTACAGCGAGCCGCTGCACGCCCACCCGATGTCGTTCAACACCTTCACCGACGGCCTCGGCTTCTCCGCCACCTCCACCCCCACCATCACCGGCACCGCCACCGGCGTCGGCGAGTTCAAGTACGCCTACCAGGAGGACTTCCGGGTCGGCGTGGCCGGACTGGGCGCGCCCAACGTCAAGGTCGACGGCTGGACCGACTGGACCGTCAGCCCCTACTGGAGCGACGGGGCCCGGACCCTGCGGGCCACCATCGGCCACGGCCTGCCGTTCGCGTACTTCCAGACCAGCGGCGGTGACGCGCTGCTCAACGTGACCGCCGGCAGCCCCACCGTCTGGTCCAACAGCGGCTCCACGCTCGGCTTCACCGTCCGCGGCCACGACTACGTCGCGTACGCCCCCAGCGGCGCGGGCTGGACCGTCAGCGGCGGCCGGATCACCTCCAACCTGGCCGGCAAGGGCTACTTCTCGGTCGCCCTGCTGCCGCAGACCACCGACGCCACCGCCCGCGCCTCCCTCGCCAGCAGCTACGGCCAGGTCGCGCACGCCCACGTCACCGGCACCCAGGTCTCCTACACGTACGACCAGGCCGGCAGCACGGTCCGGACCACGTACGCGTTCACCACCACCGCCCGCGAGGGCACCGCCAACCGCACCGTGGTCAGCCTCTACCCGCACCAGTGGAAGTCGCTGACCGGCGCCACCCCGATCACCCAGACCTACCCGTCGGCCCGGGGCCGGATGAAGGTGCTCAACGGGGTCACCCAGTTCCAGACCTCGATGAAGTTCCACGGCGTGTTGCCCGAGCTGCCCGCCGTCGCCACCGGCAGCGGCGAGGACCTGAACACCCTGCGCAGCCAGCTCGCCGCCGTCCGGGGCAACCCGATGGACCAGCGCGGCGGCGACACCTACTGGACCGGCAAGGGCCTCGGCCGGGCCGCCCGGATCGCCGAGATCTCCGACCTGGTCGGCGACACCGAGACCCGTACCGCCGCGCTCAACGCCATCCGCAGCACCCTCAACGACTGGTTCACCGCCTCGGCCGGCGAGACCTCGAAGCTGTTCTACTACGACCGCAACTGGGGCACCCTGATCGGCTACCCCGCGTCGTACGGCTCCGACCAGGAACTCAACGACCACCACTTCCACTACGGGTACTACATCGCCGCCGCCGCGACGCTGGCCAAGTTCGACCCGGCCTGGGCCGCCAACAGCCAGTACGGCGGCATGGTCGACCTGCTGATCCGGGACGCCAACAACTACGTCCGCAGCGACACCCGCTTCCCGTACCTGCGGGACTTCGACATCTACGCCGGCCACGACTGGGCCTCCGGGCACGGCTCGTTCGCCGCCGGCAACAACCAGGAGTCCTCGTCCGAGGGGATGAACTTCGCCAACGCGCTGATCCAGTGGGGACAGGCCACCGGCAACACCGCCGTCCGCGACGCCGGCATCTGGATGTACACCACCCAGGCGGCGGCGATCAACCAGTACTGGTTCGACGTCGACAACGACAACTTCCCGGCCGAGTTCGGCCACTCCACCGTCGGCATGGTCTGGGGTGACGGCGGCGCGTACGCCACCTGGTTCAGCGCCGAACCGGAGATGATCCAGGGCATCAACATGCTCCCGGTCACCGGCGGCCACCTGTACATGGGCTACCGCCCGGAGTACAACTCCACCAACTACGCCGAACTGGTCCGCAACAACGGCGGTGAACCCACCGTCTGGCAGGACATCCTCTGGCAGTTCCTGGCCCTCGGCGACCCGGCCGCCGCGCTGACCAAGCTGCGCGCCAACCCGGGCTACACCCCGGAGGAGGGCGAGAGCCGGGCCCACACCTTCCACTGGGTCCGTAACCTGGCCGCGCTCGGCAACGTCGACACCACGGTGACGGCCAACCACCCGCTGGCCGCCGTCTTCACCCGCAACGGCGCCCGCACCTACGTGGCCAGCAACATCACCAACGCGCAGCTCACCGTCCGGTTCTCCAACGGCACCACGCTCGTCGTACCGGCCGGCAAGACGGCCACCAGCGGCGCGTACACCTGGAGCGGCGGCAGCGCCAACGGCGGCAACCCGAACCCGACGCCCACCCCCACGACCACGTCCAGCCCGACCCCCACCCCGACCGTCAGCCCGACCACCAGCCCCACCCCGACCCCGACGCCGACCGGTACGCCGGACTCCCCGGTCCGCTACCTGCTCTCCGGCGGCGGGCTCGCCGCCTCCGGCAGCGCCGGCACCGCCACGGTCGCCGCCGCCAACGGCAACCACGACGGCACCCCGGCCAACCCGGTGGTGTTCACCGCGACCGGCCTGGACCTCACCTACTCCGGTGGCAACAGCACCTTCGACCTGTTCGTCGACGCCGGTACCGCGGTCGGCAACGGGGTGCAACTGCGCGCCTCGTACGACCTGACCGGTGACGGCACCTTCGAGCGGGTGGAGACGTACCGTTACTTCGCCACCGACCCGGTGCCCGGCTACGAGCACTACACCCAGAACCAGGGTCTGTTCTCGGCCACCGGCACCAACGGCAACCTGCGCAACGGCACGGTGAAGCTGGAGGTCTGGTCGGCCATCGGCAACAACCCGAGCACCCTGGGCATCGGCGACAAGTCGGTGCTCCGCCTCCCGCACTCCTGAGCCGATCCACCGCCCGGCCCGTCCGCCCTCACCCGGCGGGCGGGCCGGTCCGCGCCGGCCGCCGGGCAGTTCGGAATCCGGGCCGAAAGGCCGTGTCACGGGCTGCGGTCCGCCGCCGGTGGGGCGTAGGTTCGTTTCCGTGAGCCCCCGGGATCCCATCGCCGACCTGCGCCGGGTCGCGTTCCTGCTGGAACGGGCCCACGAGGCCACCTACCGGGTACGCGCCTTCCGCTCGGCGGCCACCGCGCTCGCCGCCCTGCCGGCCGGGGAGGTGGCCGAACGGGCCCGCACCGGACGGCTCACCGAACTGCCCGGGGTCGGCGACGTCACCGCCCGCTGCGTCGCCGAGTCGCTGGCCGGCGAGGAGCCGGTCTACCTGCGCCGGCTGGTGGCGACCGAGGGCACCGACCTGGACGCCGAGGCCGCCGCCCTGCGGGCGGCGCTGCGCGGCGACTGCCACACCCACTCCGACTGGTCCGACGGCGGGTCCCCGATCGAGGAGATGGCGCTCGCGGCGGTGGAACTGGGCCACGAGTACCTCGTCCTGACCGACCACTCCCCCCGGCTGAAGGTGGCGCGCGGGCTGACCGCCGACCGGCTGCGCCGCCAACTCGACCACGTGGCCCGGCTCAACGCCGCGCTGCCGGAGGGTTTCCGGATCCTCACCGGCATCGAGGTCGACATCCTCGCCGACGGTTCACTCGACCAGGACGAGGAACTGCTGTCCCGGCTGGACGTGGTGGTCGGCTCGGTGCACAGCGGTCTGAACGACGACCGGGCCCGGATGACCCGGCGGATGCTCACCGCCGTCGCCAACCCGCACCTGGACATCCTCGGCCACTGCACCGGTCGGATGGTCTCCTCCCGCCCGGCCGGCGTGACCGGTCCCGGCGACCGGGCCCACCGCCGGCGGACCCGCCCCGAGAGCGACTTCGACCCGGACGCCGTCTTCGCCGCCTGTGCCGAACACGGCAAGGCCGTCGAGATCAACTCGCGGCCGGAACGGCAGGACCCGCCGAAGCGGCTGATCCGGCGGGCCCTGGAGGCCGGTTGCCTCTTCGCCCTGAACACCGACGCGCACGCCCCCGGGCAGCTCGACTGGCAGCGTTTCGGCTGCGAGCGGGCGGCCCGCTGCGGGGTGCCCGTCGACCGGGTGGTGAACACCTGGTCCGCCGAGGACCTGGTCGCCTGGGCGCACACCCACCAGCCCGGGTGAGCCGGGGCCGGGCCGGCCGTGGTCCAGCGAACCGGTAGCCAGCGTGGCGTCAGGGCCGGGCAGCCACCGTGGGCGCAGCAGCGGCCGGGTCCACCGGCCCGGCCGCCGGAACCGCCGTCGGGTGCGCCGGTCGGCGGCCGAGGAAGCCCTGGGACACCGCCACCCCCAGCAGCACGATCAGCGCCCCGACCGGCTGGTGCCAGGTCGGGGTCTCGTCGAGGACCACCGCGCCGATCAGCACCGCGAAGACCGGGATCAGGTACGTCACCGTGGAGGCCGTACTCGCGCCCACCACCCGGATGTTGTGCAGGTTGATCACGAAGGCCAGCCCGGTGCCGAACGCCCCGAGGGCGAGCACGCTCGCCACCACGTCCAGCGACAGCGCGGTGGGCATCGGCGGTGCCCCCGCCACCAGCGGCGACACCACCGCCAGCTGGACCGTGGCGAGCAGCAACTGCGCCGCCGACAGCGACAGCCCCGACTCGGTACGGCCCGCGATGAACCGCTTCTGGTACGGGATCGACAGGCCGTAACAGGCGGCTGCCCCGAAGCACATGAGCTGCCCGGTGAACGCCACCCCGCCGAGGCCCTGCCACACCCCGAGCACCACCAGCACGCCGACGAAGCCCAGCGCCAACCCGACCGCCCGGCGCACCGTCAACCGCTCGGTACGGAACACCAGCACCGCCATCGGCAGCACCACCAGCGGCGTGGTGGCGTTCCAGATGCCGGCCAGCATCGACGGGATCCGCTGCTCCCCGTAGCCGAACAGGGTGAACGGGATCGCCACGCCGAACGCGGCCACCACGGTCAGGTGCAGCCAGAGCCGGGGGTCGCGGGGCAGCCGGTCCCGCAGCACGGCGAGCACCACCAGCAGGGTGGCCGCCCCGGCGGCGACCCGACCGAGGGTGACGTAGAGCGGGTGCAGCTCCCGTACACCGATCTTGATGAACAGGAAGCTGGAGCCCCAGATCGCGGCGAGCAGCACGAAACCGGGCAGCCAGTCACGCAGCGCGGCCCGGTCAGGAGTGGTTTCCGGCATCACCCCTGACACTCTGCCGCAGCCCACCGGAACGCCGGACACTACCCCGGCACCGTGTCCCACGTCACCACGACCGGCCTACCCTGGTGACGTTGACCAGTCGAGGAGGTGGCACCGCGATGGCCATGCCGATGAAGTTCGACCCGCTCGTCGACTTCGACGGGATCTGGAGCACCGAGCTCGCCGACCGTTACCTCCCGCTCCCGGAGCTGCCCACCGCACGCTACGAGTGCATCGACGGAAGGCTGGTCAGGCGCGCACCGCTGGATCCAGCCGGACGTCACCATCCTGCACGCCCTGCCCGGCAGCGACGAGGAGGACCGCTGGGTCCCGGCCCGGCTCTGCACCATGGCGGTGGAGTTCGTCTCGCCGGGCAGCCGCCGGCACGAGTTCGTCGACAAGCCACGCCGCTGCGCCGATGGCGGCGTGCCGTACTTCATGCGGGTGCAGATCGCCGGCGGGTGCGCAGCGCCACGGTCGAGTTCTTCAGCCTCAACCACGCCGGCGAGGACCGCCTGGTCGACGAGGTGGTCAACGGGGAACGGTTGCTGGCCGACGCGCCGTTCCGGATCGACCTCGACCCGGCCGACCTGCTGCCCTGACACGGCGGAAGAAAGGTCGACGGGTCCGGTGACCGGTCACGTAGGGTTCCCCCGTGGGACGAATCGATGACCTCGCGAACCGGTACGTGGTGGAGTGGGCCGCGCTCAACCCGTCCGGTGCCACCTACGCCGGCATCGCCGGCCACGACGACCAGCTCGACGACCTGTCGCCCGACGGCTACGCCGCCCGTGCCGACCTGACCCGGCGCACCCTGGCCGAACTGGACGCCACCGAGCCGGACACGCCGGCGGAGCAGACCGCCAGGGAGGCCATGCAGGAGCGGCTCGGGCTGTCCCTGGCCCGGTACGACTCCGGCGAGGAGACCAGCGAGATCAACGTGATCGTCAGCGGTCTGCACGACCTGCGCTCGGTCTTCGACCTGATGCCGACCGACAGCGACGACGCGGTGGCGAAGGTGGCGACCCGGCTCAACGCGTTCGCCGGTGCCCTGGAGGGCTACAAGACCACGCTGCGTCAGGCCGCCGACGCCGGGCACGTCTCCTCCCGGGCCCAGATGGTCGAGGTCGCCAAGCAGTGCGACATCTGGACCGACCCGAACGCCGACAACTTCTTCCACGGCCTGGTCGAGCGGCTCGGCGCCGACGGCACGCTCGGCGCGGACCTGCGCCGGGGCGCGGCGGCGGCCACCGCGGCGACCGCCGAGTTCGGCCGGTTCCTGCGGACCGAACTGGCGCCCCGGGGGCGCGAGAAGCAGGCCGCCGGCCGGGAACGCTACGAGCTGGCCTCGCAGTACTTCCTCGGTGCCCGGATCGACCTGGACGAGACGTACGCCTGGGGGTTCGAGGAGCTGGCCCGCCTGGAGGCGGACATGCGGACGGTGTCCGCGCGGATCGTCGGCCCGGGGGCGACCGTGGACGAGGCGGTGGCCGCGCTGGACGCCGACCCGGCCCGCACCATCCAGGGCAAGGAGGCGTTCCGGGACTGGATGCAGGCGTTGGCCGACAAGGCGGTCAGCGAGCTGAACGGCACCCACTTCGACATTCCGGAACAGGTCCGGCGGATCGAGTGCCGCCTCGCCCCGACCAGCGACGGCGGCATCTACTACACCGGCCCGAGCGAGGACTTCTCCCGCCCCGGCCGGATGTGGTGGGCGGTCCCGCAGGGCATCACCGACTTCTCCACCTGGCGGGAGGTGACCACGGTCTACCACGAGGGCGTGCCGGGGCACCACCTCCAGGTCGGGCAGACCGCCGTCCGGGCCGAGCTGCTCAACCGCTGGCAGCGGCTGCTCTGCTGGGTGTCCGGGCACGGCGAGGGCTGGGCCCTGTACGCCGAGCGACTGATGGACGAGCTGGGCTACCTGGAGGACCCGGGCGACAAGCTCGGCATGCTCGACGGGCAGGCGTTCCGGGCGGCCCGGGTGATCGTCGACATCGGCATGCACCTGGAGCTGGAGATCCCGAAGGACAATCCGTTCGACTTCCACCCGGGCGAGCGGTGGACGCCCGAGCTGGGCTGGGAGTTCATGCGCGCGCACTGCCGGGTTCCGGACGAGAACCTGCGTTTCGAACTGAACCGCTACCTGGGCTGGCCGGGGCAGGCCCCCTCGTACAAGGTCGGCGAGCGGATCTGGCTCCAGGCCCGGGACGAGGCGAAGACCCGCAAGGGTGCCGACTTCGACCTGCGCGAGTTCCACCGCAACGCGCTCGACCTGGGTTCGCTCGGGCTGGATCCGCTGCGCCGGGCGCTCGCCCGACTGTAGTTCCGCCGGTGTTCCGCCGGGGCAGCGTCGGACCGGCCCCGGCGGGACACCGCTTCCGGTTCAGTCGTCGAGGGTGAGCCGCAGCAGGTCACCGCTGGTCAGCACGTCACAGTCCACGTACGCCAGGTCGATCACCGGGTCCCGGAAGGTGAGCTGCGGTGCGGTGACCGGGATGCCGTCCGGCAGCGGCAGGTCCGGGGTGAGGGTCACCGGGATCAGTCCGGGGCCGCCGAGCAGGGCGAGCCGGCCGGTGAACCGGGTGGCGTAGAAGGCCACGTCACCATCGACGGTGAGCTGGTCGGTGGCGTACCGCAGGGTGTTGCCGGCCGGGCCGGTGGCGCGGAGGACGAAGTCGTCGGTGACCGCCCGCGCCATGCTGAACTTGAGGGCCCGGAGCGTACCGTCGACGGTCCGCAGGTCGACGATCCCCTCGAAGCGGACCCCGGTCATGACCACCCGGGTGCCGGTGAGCTTGGACGGCGTACCCACGGTGGGTTGTCCGGGGTCGGCGGTGATCCGGGGCAGCGGCCGGCCCGGCTGGACCGACCCGGTCGGGTCGGGGGTGGGGGTCGCGCAGGTCGGCGGCGCGGTGGGGGTGGCGGTCGCGGTCGGTGGTCCACCCGGAGTGGCCGGTGGGGTCGACGGGTCGGCGTCCGGGTCAGCCGTGGGGGCGGGGAGCAGGTTGGTGAGCAGGTCGCCGACCGCTTCTTCGAGGGCGGTACCGGTGCCGGGGTCGGGGGTGCCGGCGTCCGGTGTGGCCGGGGACGCCGGCCGCGTCGGTGCGACCGGCACGGTGTGGGACGGCACGGTAGGGGCCGGCACGGTGGGAGCCGGCGGCGTGGGGGATGTCGGCGTGGGGGACGACGGGCAGCCGGCGGTGGCCGGTGCGGCGGCCCGGACCGGGGTCGGCGCGTCCAGCGTGAGCAGTCCGACCGCGGCCAGCCCGAGCAGGGCCACCGTGGCGGCGAGGAACCGTGGGTCACCGGGCGGCACCCCCGCTTCCCGCCGGACGGGCATGAGCTCGTCGGTGAGGGACCGTTCGTCGGCACGCAGCCGCTCCCGGTCCTCCTCGGTCTGCTCGGTCTGCTCGGCCACCCGGGATTCCGGCCCGACCTCGGGTCCGGGACCGGGTGCGGATGCAGGTTCGGGTTCGGGGCGGTGCTGGTCGGGGGACGCCGGGCGACGGGCCGGGGTCCAGGCGAAGCCGAGCGCACTGCCGACCATGCCCAGCAGCAGGCCGATGAAGAAGCCGCCGAGGTTGACGCCGATCAGCGAGAAGACGGCGGTGACCGCCGCGATGACCGAGTAGAACATCCGGTGCTGCGGGGTGAACCACATGAAGAACCCGCAGGCCACCAGGATGGTGGGGATCAACCAGGAGAGGAAGCCCGTCGGCCCCATCTGGAAGGTCAGCCCGCCCAGGCTCATCTGGGTGGTTCCGAAGATCTGCACACCGGCCAGCACGGTCAGCAGGCCACCCCAGAACGGTCTGGTCCGCCGCCATCGGCGGAATCTCCACCGGGCCTGGCTGAACCCGCCCGGTCGGGCGTGCTGCGGGTCCGCGGTTGTCACGTACGCCTCCTGGCAGGGGTGGTGGGAGGGGTGGGCGGAGGTACGGCAGGAAGCTGTCCCGGGCGCTCCCCGGCCGGGTCGACGGGCGGGACGGGGACGGCCGGTCGACCGGCCGGGGAGCAGGAGGTGGGGTCAGTGGCAGCCCGGTCAGCTCAGAAGCACTCCCGGGCCTCGGCGCCGACGTTGATCTTCAACTTGAGCCCGTTGAGGGTGAAGGTGCCGGCGCTGGTGGAGCGGGCCACCTGCTTCAGGTCCTTGATGACGACGCTGTCCGCGCTCTGACCGAACGACTTCGGGGTGGCCTTCGCGTTGAGGTCGGTGGCGTCCCGGCCGATCTTGATGTTCGAGAACGTCGCGTCGCCCTCCAGCGAGTCCATGTCGATCAGGAGGCCGCTGGCGGTGGCCGGGGTTCCGCCACCACCGGCGTTGATGGTGAGCACGATCGGCATGTTCGGGACCTTCACCGACTGGCACAGGTCGTAGAGCTTGGCGCTGGAGATCTCCGACACGGCCACCGGGTGCTGCGTGCCGTCCTTCTCCTGGACCATGCCGCCGTACTGCTTGAAGCCGTCGCCTTCCAGCTTGGTCGCGCCGACCTTGAACGTCTGTCCGGAAACGGCGAAGGACGCCGCGATGGCACCGTTCGCCATGCCGACGACGATGGCACCGGCGACGACGGTGGTGGGTACCAGCATGGCGGCGAAGCGACGCCAGCGGACGCCGCCGCTCTGCGCCAGCGGGTCGTTCGAATCCTTCACAGGGGGTCCTCCTCGAAAGGGGTCACCGGACGCGGGACGGCACCCGGGACTGCGGGGGAGCACGGGGCCGCTGCGGATCCGCGGTGCTGCTGACGGTTGGCGCAGCGTGCGGATTGGATGGTCGCGCGTGGCGACCTTCGTCACAAGACCCCTTGCTACCCGCCGGTAACCGGCGCAAGATCGACGATCACCGTTGCTTCACGAGCCGTGAGCAGGTCAGCCGTCCGATCGACGGGCAAACCCACCCCGATTGCGACACGACGCCCAACAGTGGTCACCAACAGTAGGGAGGTCAGCCTTAGGTAACATTTTGGAAACGCACACCTGGCAAACCGCTGAGGATGATCGATCGCCACCCGTACGGAGGATGGGCCGACCCACCGACCGGTACTGATCAGTCACCGGGTCTGACCGGGCCCGGGAGGCAGCAGATGGACCGCTACGGAACCCGCGATCGCCACGCGTACCGACCTGCGCACCGAGACGCACTCCCGGGGACCCGCCCGCGTTGGTTACCGTAGTCGTTCACCGGGGAGTCCCCCTCTCCCCCCGTGGTACGTCCGATCGAGGTTCTGCCTGTGACTCTGTACGGCGACAAGATCCCGCCCGCCGACGACCGGCCCACCGTCCAGGTCACTGCGGTCACCTGGCCCGCCGACCAGACCGAGCCGCCCCCTCCCGCCCCCGCGCCGGAGCCCCCCGCGCCGCCCACCCGGCGGCGGGGACGGCTGATCCTCGCCGCCGGGGTGGTGACCGCGGTGCTCGCCGCCAGCGCCGGCGCCGGCGGTTACGCGTACGCCGGTGAGATCCCCCGCGGTACCACGGTGCTCGGCACCGAGCTGGGCGGCAAGAGTCGCACGGACGCGGCCCAGGCGCTCCGCGCCGAGCTGAACCGCCAGGCCGCCACCTTCACCGCACCGGTCGAGGTACGCGTCGGTGAGCGGACCGCCCAGCTCGTCCCCGCCGACGTGGGACTGACGGTGGACGTGGACGCCACCGTGGCGGCCGCCGCCGAGGCCCAGGCCGCCCCGCTCAGCCGCCTCTTCGGCTCCCGGACGGTCTCGCCGGTGGTGACCGTCGACCCGGCCCGGCTGGAGACGGCCCTGGCGTCGGTGGTCGGCCCACAGGGCCGGAAGATGGTCATGCCGAAGATCACCTTCAGTGGCACCGTGCCGAAGAAGGTCCACCCGCAGCCCAGCCTCACCGTCGACGGCGAAGCCTCCGCCGAGGCCCTACGGGCCGGCTGGCTGACCGGCGCACCGGTAACCATCCCGCTGGTCGAGAAGCATCCGGCGACCACCGCCGAGGAGGTCGACCGGCTGGTGGCCGAACTGGCCACGCCGGCGGTCGCCGCGCCGGTCAAGCTGACCACCGAGAAGGGTTCGGTCAGCATCCCGCCGAGCGCCATCGCCCGTAGCCTCAGCTTCCCGGTGGACAAGGCCGGCAAGCTGACCCCGAAGCTCGACGTCAAGAAGCTGCGGGCCGCCCTCGGCGGCAAGCTCGCCACGATCGAGGTGGAACCGAAGGACGCCTCGATGACCCTGGCCGCTGGCCGGCCGAAGCCGGTGGCCGGCAGCCCCGGCCAGCGCCTCGACGACGACGCGCTCGGCCGCGACCTGCTCGCCGTCCTGCCGAAGACCACCGACCGTACGGTCAACGCCGTACTCAAACCCGTCGAAGCCGACCTGACCGTCGAGGACATCGGCGCGCTCGGCATCAAGGAGAAGGTCTCCAGCTTCACCACCAACTTCACCGGCGGCCTCTCCGCGCCCCGCAGCAAGAACATCGTGCAGATCGCCAAGGACGTCGACGGCACGGTGGTCAAGCCCGGCGAGACGTTCTCCCTGAACGGCCACACCGGCGAACGCAGCTACCAGCAGGGCTACCACGACGCCCCGGTCATCCTGGACGGCAAGCTGGTCCCGGGCGTCGGGGGCGGCACGTCACAGTTCACCACCACGCTGTTCAACGCCACCTACTACGCCGGCCTGGAGGACGTCGAGCACAAGCCGCACTCGTACTGGTTCAGCCGGTACCCGGCGGTGATCGAGTCGACGATCTTCTACCCGAACCTCGACTTCAAGTTCCGCAACAACACCCCGTACGGCGTCATGATCGACACCTCGTACACGTCGAGTTCGGTGACCGTCGCCATCTGGAGCACGAAGATCTACGACAGCGTCAAGACCGAGTACAGTCCACGCCGCAACATCACCAGGCCGAAGGTCATCCACCTGGAGCCGGGGCCGTCCTGCATCGCCACCAACGGCATCGACGGCTTCACCCAGGACGCGTACCGGGTCATCCGCAAGGACGGCGAGGTGGTCAAGCGGGAGAAGTTCACCTGGACCTACCAGGCCGAACCACGCTTCGTCTGCGCACCGAAGCAGCCCTGACGTCACCACCCCCGACGTCCGTCCCGCACCAGCACCGCGACGCCCCGCCAGCCAGTCGGCCGGCGGGGCGTCCGCATCCTCCGGTACGCCCTTCGGTGCGGCCCTGCCGGTGCCTGCGGTACGCGCCCCGGGGCGTCGTGGTCCCTCCGTACGCCGTCAGGGCCGCGCCTCGGCCAACCCGCGCCGTACGCCGTCCGCGTCGCGGTCCGCCCCGTAGACGGGCGTGTCCGGCTGCTGCCGCCAACTCTCGTCCAGGGTCCCGGCGTCCACCGGGTCGAACCCCAGATCCTCGACCAGGCTCATCACGAGCTGCTTCGCCGGTGCGTCGTCCGCGGCGACGGGAAGGGCGATCCGGTCCCGTGCCCCGGCGGGCCGTCCGTTCTCCATCAGGTGCTGGGCGTACATGGTGTTGAACGCCTTGACCACCCGGGCGCCCTTGAGCTGGTTGGCGGTCCACCGGCTCGACGTCAGGCTCCGGTCGGCGATCTCCGGGATGTCGCCGTCCCGCTGGGGGTAGTAGTTGTCCGCGTCCACGACGACCTTGCCGGCGAACGCGTCCGCCGGCAGCGCGGGTACGGCGGCCAGCGGTACCGCCACCACCACGACGTCCCCGTCCCGGACGGCCTGCTCGACGCTGCCGGTGTCCGCACCGGTCTCTGTGGCCAGTTGCTGTAGGGATCCGGGCCCTCGCGAGTTGGCGACGGTCACCTCGTGACCTGCGGCCGTCAGCCGCCGGGTGAGGGTGCCACCGATGTGGCCCGAACCGATGATCCCGATCCTCATGAGCGCACTCTCCTGCCTCCGCCGGAGTCGGCGGTCGTCCGGTACCGCAAGCGGGTACCCGACGGGACCGGAGAGATTCCCGGACAGCCCCACCCCTGCGGCACGACGAACTGGCCGAAGGGCAGGAGAAACGCAACGAGGGTCACCCCGTGACAGGGTGACCCTCGTTGGAACGATTGTCCGGCGGTGTCCTACTCTCCCACACCCTCCCGGGTGCAGTACCATCGGCGCTGGAGGGCTTAGCTTCCGGGTTCGGAATGTGACCGGGCGTTTCCCCTCCGCCATGACCGCCGTAACTCTATCGACTTATCAAACACCCACACAACTCGAGGTCGGGATGTTCGTTTGTCGTGAATCGCACAGTGGACGCGAGCAGAATCTTTGTAGTCAAGTCCTCGGCCTATTAGTACCGGTCAACTGAACCCGTTACCGGGCTTACATTTCCGGCCTATCAACCCAGTCGTCTAGCTGGGGGCCTTACCCCTCCAAAGAGGGTGGGATACCTCATCTTGAAGCGAGCTTCCCGCTTAGATGCTTTCAGCGGTTATCCCTTCCGAACGTAGCTAACCAGCCGTGCCCCTGGCGGGACAACTGGCACACCAGAGGTTCGTCCGTCCCGGTCCTCTCGTACTAGGGACAGCCCTTCTCAAGTATCCTACGCGCACGGCGGATAGGGACCGAACTGTCTCACGACGTTCTAAACCCAGCTCGCGTACCGCTTTAATGGGCGAACAGCCCAACCCTTGGGACCTGCTACAGCCCCAGGATGCGACGAGCCGACATCGAGGTGCCAAACCATCCCGTCGATATGGACTCTTGGGGAAGATCAGCCTGTTATCCCCGGGGTACCTTTTATCCGTTGAGCGACACCGCTTCCACACGCAAGTGCCGGATCACTAGTCCCGACTTTCGTCCCTGCTCGACCTGTCAGTCTCACAGTCAAGCTCCCTTGTGTACTTGCACTCAACACCTGATTGCCAACCAGGCTGAGGGAACCTTTGGGCGCCTCCGTTACCTTTTAGGAGGCAACCGCCCCAGTTAAACTACCCACCAGACACTGTCCCTGAACCGGATAACGGTCCGAAGTTAGATACCCAAATCAACCAGAGTGGTATTTCAAGATTGCCTCCACCCATACTGGCGTATGAGCTTCACCGGCTCCCACCTATCCTACACAAGCTAATTCGGATACCAATGTCAAGCTATAGTAAAGGTCCCGGGGTCTTTCCGTCCTGCCGCGCGTAACGAGCATCTTTACTCGTACTGCAATTTCGCCGGGCCTGTGGTTGAGACAGTGGGGAAGTCGTTACGCCATTCGTGCAGGTCGGAACTTACCCGACAAGGAATTTCGCTACCTTAGGATGGTTATAGTTACCACCGCCGTTTACTGGCGCTTAAGTTCTCCGCTTCGCCCCGAAGAGCTAACAGGTCCCCTTAACGTTCCAGCACCGGGCAGGCGTCAGTCCATATACATCGAATTACTTCTTCGCATGGACCTGTGTTTTTAGTAAACAGTCGCTTCCCCCTGCTCTCTGCGGCCATACAACGCTCCACCCGCGCGGGGCTTCACGTCTCCGGCCCCCCTTCTCCCTAAGTTACGGGGGCAATTTGCCGAGTTCCTTAACCACAGTTCGCCCGATCGCCTCGGTATTCTCTACCTGACCACCTGTGTCGGTTTGGGGTACGGGCCGCTAAGAACTCGCTAGAGGCTTTTCTCGGCAGCATAGGATCACTGACTTCACCTGAATCGGCTCGGCATCACGTCTCAGCCCCATGTGTTGCGGATTTGCCTACAACACGGCCTACACGCTTACCCCGGCACAACCACCGGCCGGGCTCAGCTACCTTCCTGCGTCACCCCATCGCTTGACTACTACCCGCCAGGTTCCCACGCTCCCCCAGCTCGGTCCGAAGACCTCCCCAGGCTCGGGTGGTTAGCACAACGAGGTTCATCAGGGACGCTCTTTCGCGGGTACGGGAATATCAACCCGTTGTCCATCGACTACGCCTCTCGGCCTCGCCTTAGGTCCCGACTCACCCAGGGCGGATTAGCCTGGCCCTGGAACCCTTGGTCATCCGGCGGAAGGGTTTCTCACCCTTCTTTCGCTACTCATGCCTGCATTCTCACTCGTGCCGCGTCCACAACTGGGTCACCCCGCTGCTTCACCCCCGGCACGACGCTCCCCTACCCATCCACACACCTGCACGCACCATCAAGGGCACGCGAAGTAAAGTATGAATGCCACAGCTTCGGCGGTGTGCTTGAGCCCCGCTACATTGTCGGCGCGGAACCACTTGACCAGTGAGCTATTACGCACTCTTTAAAGGGTGG
Organism: Micromonospora cathayae; assembly: GCF_028993575.1. Classification (NCBI taxonomy): domain Bacteria; kingdom Bacillati; phylum Actinomycetota; class Actinomycetes; order Micromonosporales; family Micromonosporaceae; genus Micromonospora; species Micromonospora cathayae. The sequence continues at coordinate 1,087,394 of NZ_CP118615.1, forward strand.
CTGCTTCTAAGCCAACCTCCTGGTTGTCTATGCGACCCCACATCCTTTTCCACTTAGCACACGCTTAGGGGCCTTAGCTGGTGATCTGGGCTGTTTCCCTCTCGACTACGAAGCTTATCCCCCGCAGTCTCACTGCCGCGCTCTCACTTACCGGCATTCGGAGTTTGGCTGATTTCGGTAAGCTTGTGGGCCCCCTAGACCATCCAGTGCTCTACCTCCGGCAAGAAACACGCGACGCTGCACCTAAATGCATTTCGGGGAGAACCAGCTATCACGGAGTTTGATTGGCCTTTCACCCCTAACCACAGGTCATCCCCCAACTTTTCAACGTTGGTGGGTTCGGCCCTCCACGCGGTCTTACCCGCGCTTCAGCCTGCCCATGGCTAGATCACTCCGCTTCGGGTCTAGAGCATGCGACTACAGCGCCCTATTCAGACTCGCTTTCGCTACGGCTCCCCCACACGGGTTAACCTCGCCACATGCCACTAACTCGCAGGCTCATTCTTCAAAAGGCACGCCGTCACCCCGCAAGGCTCCGACGGATTGTAGGCGAACGGTTTCAGGTACTATTTCACTCCCCTCCCGGGGTACTTTTCACCATTCCCTCACGGTACTCGTCCGCTATCGGTCACCAGGAAGTATTTAGGCTTACCAGGTGGTCCTGGCAGATTCACGGCAGATTTCAGGAGTCCGCCGCTACTCGGGAACACCCACAGAAGGTCAGCAACTTTCACCTACCGGACTATCACCGTCTACGGTCAGCCATTCCAGACTGTTCGACTAGCCACTAACTTTGTAACTCCTCAAACGAGTGTCAGCTCGTTTCGCAGGGTCCCACAACCCCGACCACGCAACCCCTGACAGGTATCACACGCAACCGGTTTAGCCTCAATCCGCTTTCGCTCGCCACTACTCACGGAATCACTATTTGTTTTCTCTTCCTACGGGTACTGAGATGTTTCACTTCCCCGCGTTCCCCCCATACACCCTATGTGTTCAGGTGCAGGTGACATCACATGACTGATGCCAGGTTTCCCCATTCGGACACCCTGGGATCACAGCTTGGTTGACAGCTCCCCCAGGCCTATCGCGGCCTCCCACGTCCTTCATCGGCTCCTGGTGCCAAGGCATCCACCGTTCGCCCTTGACAACTTGACCACAAAGATGCTCGCGTCCACTGTGCAATTCTCAACAAACGACCAACCCACAACCCACACCGTGCGACACCAGCCCGAACACCGTTCAGCGGTATGCCACACCAGGCCGTGCCTGGCAGCTTCTCAGCCATGAAGAACCAACCCATCACAGGTTGTTCCTTCAGGACCCAACAGGGTGCTTATCATTCCCACCAAGCCGCACCATCAACCCGTTCCCTACCAACCGAAGCTGGTCGTACTAGAATCTCAGGCCGTTGCCCAACAGAAACTCACCAGTGTCTCCGCCATATGAGCACCCCGACCTGACATTCGCAGATCGCGGGCTCCATACCAGCTTTCGCTGGATGGTGCTCCTTAGAAAGGAGGTGATCCAGCCGCACCTTCCGGTACGGCTACCTTGTTACGACTTCGTCCCAATCGCCAGCCCCACCTTCGACGGCTCCCTCCACAAGGGTTGGGCCACCGGCTTCGGGTGTTGCCGACTTTCGTGACGTGACGGGCGGTGTGTACAAGGCCCGGGAACGTATTCACCGCAGCGTTGCTGATCTGCGATTACTAGCGACTCCGACTTCACGGGGTCGAGTTGCAGACCCCGATCCGAACTGAGACCGGCTTTTTGGGATTCGCTCCACCTCACGGTATCGCAGCCCATTGTACCGGCCATTGTAGCATGCGTGAAGCCCTGGACATAAGGGGCATGATGACTTGACGTCATCCCCACCTTCCTCCGAGTTGACCCCGGCAGTCTTCGATGAGTCCCCGCCATAACGCGCTGGCAACATCGAACGAGGGTTGCGCTCGTTGCGGGACTTAACCCAACATCTCACGACACGAGCTGACGACAGCCATGCACCACCTGTGACCGCCCCCGAAGGACCTGCCATCTCTGACAGTTTTGCGGCCATGTCAAACCCAGGTAAGGTTCTTCGCGTTGCATCGAATTAATCCGCATGCTCCGCCGCTTGTGCGGGCCCCCGTCAATTCCTTTGAGTTTTAGCCTTGCGGCCGTACTCCCCAGGCGGGGCGCTTAATGCGTTAGCTGCGGCACAGGGAACCGGAGAGGCCCCCCACACCTAGCGCCCAACGTTTACAGCGTGGACTACCAGGGTATCTAATCCTGTTCGCTCCCCACGCTTTCGCTCCTCAGCGTCAGTATCGGCCCAGAGACCCGCCTTCGCCACCGGTGTTCCTCCTGATATCTGCGCATTTCACCGCTACACCAGGAATTCCAGTCTCCCCTACCGAACTCTAGCCTGCCCGTATCGACTGCAGGCCCGCAGTTGAGCTGCGGGTTTTCACAGTCGACGCGACAAGCCGCCTACGAGCTCTTTACGCCCAATAAATCCGGACAACGCTCGCACCCTACGTCTTACCGCGGCTGCTGGCACGTAGTTGGCCGGTGCTTCTTCTGCAGGTACCGTCACTTACGCTTCGTCCCTGCTGAAAGAGGTTTACAACCCGAAGGCCGTCATCCCTCACGCGGCGTCGCTGCATCAGGCTTCCGCCCATTGTGCAATATTCCCCACTGCTGCCTCCCGTAGGAGTCTGGGCCGTGTCTCAGTCCCAGTGTGGCCGGTCGCCCTCTCAGGCCGGCTACCCGTCGTCGCCTTGGTAGGCCATCACCCCACCAACAAGCTGATAGGCCGCGAGCCCATCCCAAGCCGAAGAACTTTCCACCAACAGTCATGCGACCGAAGGTCATATTCGGTATTAGCCCCGGTTTCCCGGGGTTATCCCAAAGCCTGGGGCAGGTTGCTCACGTGTTACTCACCCGTTCGCCGCTCGAGTACCCCGAAGGGCCTTTCCGCTCGACTTGCATGTGTTAAGCACGCCGCCAGCGTTCGTCCTGAGCCAGGATCAAACTCTCCAACAAAAACTTTTGTTGAACAATCGTCCCGGCAACATAATGTTGCCAAAGGAATCTCCCCACCAACAACCACAACCACAGTCATGGCAGCCGGCGCGGGGTATCAAACTACTTGGCACTGGCTTATCAAGCACCCTGTTGAGTTCTCAAAGAACAACCACACACCATCCGAGACCCCCCACCAGGAGGACCCCATCCGGGGCAATCCGTTCCGATCCCCGCCGCTTCCGCGCCGGGCACTTCTACTACGTTACCTCACCGTTTCCGCCGTGTCAAACCGTGTGTCCCGGTCTGTCGTGCTTCGTACGGTTCGGCCCCGCTGACCGCAGGCAGCGGCTAACCACTGCGCTTTGATCATCGGATTCGGCAGGCCGGCCGCTGCGGTCTCCCGCTAGCTCGCCCGGTTCCCTGCCGGTCGTCAACCTTACCCGGCCGGTTCCGCACCGCCAAATCGACCCCCTGGATCGACCTGCCGTGCACCACCCGGGCTGAACCTCAGTGGCGTGAGCCGCTGCGATCCGCTGCCGTCCGCTCCGGCCTCCCAGGTGCTTTGCCCTGTTTCGTCCGTTCCGCGCTGGCAGAGAGAAAGTTACGCGTCCGAGGGTTTGAACGTCAAATCGGGGGGTAGCGGCCCGAGTCACACCGTCGAGGTCGACCTATACCCGCTGGTCAGAGCGGTGCGAGGTCAGCTCCGCCGACGCCGACCGGCGAGCACACCCCGGACACCGAGCACTCCGACCGTCGTACCGATGGTCAGCGAGGCGGCGATCAGCAGCGCGTGGATCCACAGGAAGCCGGTGCCGTCGCCCTCGCCGACCGTGCCGGCCGACCACGAACGGGGGTCGTTCCAGATGGCCACCGCGAACCTCGGCCAGATCACCCAGGTCCAGACCCCGACCCCGACCAGGAAGAGTGCCCAACCACGTGACAGCACCATGGGCGACGAGTATGCCAGCGGCACCCACCGCACCGGCCCGACCTCGCGCGGGCCCACGACGTCGACCGGCGCGTCCTACGGGTGGTCGGATCGCCCCGGGCCAACCGGCAGCACCCCGCCGGTCCGCCGCTACCACCGCCGGCCATCCGGTCCACCGGTCCATCGGTCCATCGGTCCACCGGTCCACCGGTCCACCGGTCCACCGGTCCACCGGGAAATCCAGCCACCGCGACATCGGATCCGCCACGAGGTCCGGCCCCCGCGACATCCGGTCCCCCGGGGCACCGGCGACATGCGACGACACGTCGGGCCGGCGGCACCGCCCCCCGCCCGACCGGTCACCCCGCTACCGTGGACGCATGGTCCGGGCGAGCAGCTGCGTACCGGGAGGTGTCGGCGCGAACGACGACCTCCCGGCCGGCGTCGCACCGCTGACGCCGCCGACCAGGTCCGGTGACGGGCGGGAACGCCTCCTGGACGTCCTTCGTGCCAGCGGGCTCAGGTTCCGCGACGGCGCGCGATGGCGCCCGGCTCAGCACTGAGCCGACTCCGCTGATCCATCCACGGGGCCACCACGCCCCGTGATCGCGCACGTCCGCGAACCCCCGATCCCGCACCATCCACGAAAGGCGTACCGCCATGTCCGCTGCACGGATGCTCACCGGTGACCGCCCGACCGGCCGGCTGCACCTCGGCCACTACGTCGGCAGCATCGCCAACCGGGTCCGGCTGCACCAGCGCTACGAGAGCTTCTTCATCATCGCCGACCTGCACATGCTCACCACGAAGAACACCCGTGAGGACATCTCCCGGGTCGCCGACAACGCCCGAGAGATGGTCCTGGACGTCCTCGCCGCCGGGGTCGAGCCGGACCGGGCCACGTTCTACCTCCAGTCCGCCGTCCCGGAGGTCGGCGACCTGAACACCCTGCTCCAGAACCTGGTGACCGTGCCGAGACTGGAACGGGTGCCGTCGCTCAAGGAGATGGCCCGGGCCGCCGGCAAGGAGGAGATGCCGTACGGGCTGCTCGGCTACCCCGTCCTCCAGGCTGCGGACATCCTCTGCGTCCGGGCCGGGGTGGTGCCGGTGGGGAAGGACAACGCGGCGCACGTCGAGGTGACCCGCGAGGTGGCGCGCCGGTTCAACCACCTGTACGGCGAGGTGTTCCCCGTCCCGGAGCTGATCCAGGCCGAGACGCCGGTGCTGGTCGGCACGGACGGCCGGGCCAAGATGAGCAAGAGTCTCGGCAACGCGATCGCGCTGGCCGACGAGCCGGCCGTCGTCCGGCGCAAGGTGCTGGGCATGTACACCGACCCGAAGCGGGTACGCGCCGACGTGCCGGGGACCGTCGAGGGCAACCCGGTCTTCGCGTACCACGACGTGTTCAACCCGGACCGGGCCGAGGTGGCCGAGTTGGCGGAACGCTACCGGGCCGGTCGGGTCGGCGACGTCGAGGTCAAGGAACGGCTGGCGGTGGCCCTCAACCGGTTCCTGGACCCGATCCGGGAACGCCGGGACCGGTTCGCGGGTGAACGTGGCCTGGTCGACCAGTTGATCGTCGACGGTACCGAGCGGACCCGCGACGAGGTGCGACGGACCCTGACCGAGGTACGACGGGCGATGGGGTTGACCGGCGCGTACCAGCAGATCCGGCGGCGGGCCGAACGGGCCCGGCGGCGGACCGCGACGTCGGCGGAGCGGATCTGACGCCGCGGGAGGGGTGAGCCCGGGATCGGGACGGACCGCGTCGAGCGGTTCCGCCGGCAGGGCGGTGAGCGTGGACGCCCCCGGGGATGGGGTCCCCGGGGGCGTCGTCATGGGTAAGGGGGTCCTGGTGGGGACTACTTCTTGCCGCCGCCCGGGGGCAGCGTGTCGAACTCGGGGTTGCCGAGGGTGGTGACCAGCTCCCGGATCTTCGGCACGTCACCCGGGGCGGCGGCCAGGCTGAGCATCAGCAGGAGTCGGGCCTTCTGCGGCAGCAGGTCGTCCCCGGCGATGATCGGCTGGGTGGTGCTGCCACCGGAGACCGAGCCGGAACCGGTCCGGCTGGTGCTGACGAAGACGACGCCCTTGGCCGCCGCCGCGGTACGGGCGGTGCCCTGCGCGGAGGAGATGCCACCCGCGCCGGTACCGGCGGTCACGATGCCCTTGACCCCGGCGTCGGCGAACGCGGTGATCGCCTCGCCGCCGGCCTGCTGGTACCCGTAGATCACCTCGACCCGGGGCAGCGACTCGGCCTTGATCCGGGACAGGTCGAACGGGGTGTACCACTGGTTCTTCTGGTCGCAGAGCTCGACCCGGGCCGGGGCGCGGCCGACCTTGATCACCGATCCGTCGATCCAGCCCAGCACACCCAGCTCCCGGGTCTGGAAGGTGTCCATCCGGGTGGTGTTGGTCTTGGTGACGTCCCGCGCGGCGTGGAACTCGTCGTTGAGCATCAGCACCGTGCCGTAGCAGTAGGTGGTCTGGCTGGCGGCCAGCACGATCGCGTTGTAGAGGTTGGCCGGGCCGTCCGCGCCGATCACCTGCGGGCCGTCCGGGGTCACCGCCGCCCAGGGCCGCATCGCGCCGGTCATCACCACCGGCTTGCGGCTGCGTACGGTCAGGTCGAGCCAGTACGCGAACTCCTCCATGGTGTCCGTGCCACTGGTGACGACGACCGCGTCGGACTCGTCGAGTGCCTTCTCCACGGCGAGGGTGAGCGCGTGGAACTCGGCGATGGTGTAACCACCCGAGCCCTTGTTGCCGAACTGGACGGTGGTGACGTCGGCGACCTGGCCGATCTCCGGCTGGAGCTGGCCGACCATGCTGGCGATCGGGATCTGGCCGGACCGGTAGTTGGTGAAGCTGCTCCGGGAGGTGGCGACGCCGGAGATGGTGCCGCCGGTGCCGATCACCGTCACCTTCGGCTTGCTGGTGGCGGCCCGGGTGACGGCCTGCTGGTACGCCACGGAGCGGATCTCCGTCGCGGCGGTCACCTCGGTCGCGGCACCGTCGGGGGCGGCGCTGGGGCCGCCCCCACCCGGCCCGAAGGCGAGCACGGCGCCGGCGGCGAGGGCGGTGGTGACGATGGAGGTGGTGAGGGCGGTACGGCGCGGGGACTTCGACCGGACGAGGGAAGAGGGCAAGGCAGGACCTCCGGGGACGAGTTTGTGCAGCGGAGCCTGCTTGTCACATTTTTCGAACTCGTTAAAACGTCATTTCCCGTCGCCGCACTTCGGAGAGTCACCGCGCTCGACGGTCAACGTATCGATCGACGGCTGACGTAACCACTTCCCGCGCAGCAGACACCGGTCGGCCGCCCTACGCCCGCCTTGAGCTGCTGGTCTTCCCGGGTACGGTGGCCGTAGATGGTGCGGGGAAAGATACGGATACGCTGACCAGGAAAGGGATGCCGACCCGGCCGAATCACCGTTCTGTCGCAACTGGACATTCCACAAAGGCGAGATTTGCAGCGGGAATCGTCGATGTGAATCACGTCCGGCGGGTGGCCGGTGATGCGGTTGGCGTATCGGTCCAGGTCAGCCTCTCCCGATCTGCGGGACGAAGTGGTGGCTGTTCGGCCGAGACGGGGCAGCCGGGATCTCCGGCGGGTGGGGCCGGGAGGAGGGGGCCGACCACCGGAGCGGGCCCCTCCCGTCGGGGAAGGGCCCGCCCTCGTGGTGTCCCGACAGGGCCGGGACGTCGGCCGGTCAGCGCGCCCCGAGGGGTGCCGTCGGCTGTCGGACCAGGTCAGTCGTCGTCCCGGTCGTCGTCATCGTCATCGTCGTCGTCCCGGTCGTCCCGGTCGTCGCGGTCGTCGTCATCGTCGTCGTCCAGCGGCTCCTGCTCGGCCTTGACCACGGAGCCGTCGGCGCGGTCCACGTCGACCTCGTGCTCGGTCTGGCCGTTGACGATCTCGACGCTCCACACGTCCCGGCCGTTCTCCTTCTCGGCCTCGACCTCGACGATGTCGCCACCGCCGGCCCGGGCCAGCGCGATCTCGCCGGCCCGCTTCTCGTCCACCGCACCGCCGGTCGCCGGGCCGGTGCTGCCGGACGGCGACGGCGTGCCGGTGGACGCCGGCGCGCTGGTCGCACCCGGGCTGGCCGGCGCGTCGGTGCCGCTGTCGTCCGGGGTGCTGCTCGGGGCCGCCGGGGCCGTGGTGACGGCGGTGAGGGCGGTGCGCCCGGTCCGCTCACCGGCAGCGGCGACACCGATGGCCGAACCGACCATCGCGAGCACCGCCGCACCGCCCACCGACGCCATGATCAGAGACTTGCGCTTCATCTCGCTACACCCTTCCTCGGTTCCTGACCACGAGGATCGGACGAAACGGGATAGCGGCGCGCTGTACGGACCCTAAGGCCCGGTTAAGACGGCACGCCCCCGCCGTGGTCCGCGGTGGAGGCCAGCCGGAGCAGTACCTCCGCACCGCCACCGGGACCGGTCCGCAGCTCCAGCCGACCACCGCCGGCCTCGGCCGCCCGCCGGGCGATGTCCAGGCCCAGCCCGGTCGAGCCGGCCAGGCTGGCCCCCCGACGTACCGTGTCGGCCGGCATCCCCGGCCCCTCGTCGGCCACCGTGAGCACCACCTGCTCCCCCTGCCGGGCCAGCCGTACGGTGAACGGGGTGCCGTCCGGGGTGTGCGCGAACACGTTGCCGAGCAGCGCGTCGACCGCCGCGGCCAGGTCGTCGGCGGGCACCGTGACCGCCAGCGGGCCGGCCGCCAGGTCACAGTGGACGACCCGGCCGGTGTCCTCGGCCAGCACCGACCAGAACGCCACCCGGTCCGCGACCACCGCCGCCGCGTCACAGCCCGCCGGGGCGGTCGTCGACGTCCGCTGCCGGCGGGCCTGCCGGATCAGGCCGGTCACCGCCCGTTCCAGGCCGTCCACCGCCGTGGTGATCCGCGCCGCGTCCTGCGGATCCCGCAACGACTCGGCCTCCAGCCGCAGCGCGGTGAGCGGGGTACGCAGCCGGTGCGACAGGTCGGCCACCTCCTCGCGCTCCTGGGCCAGCAGCTCCTGGATCCGGCCGGCCAGGTGGTTGAGCGCGCCGGCCACCTCCCGCAGCTCGGCCGGGCCGGCGGGGGCCACCCGGGCGTCCAGTTCGGCGTTGGCGAGCCGGTGCGACACCGTGGACAGCTCACTGATCGGCCGGACCAGGCTGCGGGCCAGCCGGTCGGCCACCACCAGGCCGATCACCACCAGCAGCACCCCGAGCAGGGCCAGTACCAGCCAGGCGCGGCTCACCCCGGCGGTCAGCTCGTCCCCCGGCACCACGGTCCGGATCACACCGGTGCCGTCCGGCCGGCCCTGCACCGCGATCACCACCTCGCGGCCCTCGGCGGACTCCGCGGTGAGGCTCTGCCCCCGGGCCGCCAGGGCCACCGCCGGGGTACGCGGGACCGGCGTGCCGAGCACCGTACCGTCGGGCAGGAAGACGCTGACCGGTCGACCCGACTCGGCGGCGAGCTGCTCGACGGTGAGCCGGATGGTCACCGGGTCGGCGGTACCGACCACGGGCACCAGGCTCTGCGCGTCGGCGGTGGCCCGGACGGTGGCCCGGTCCTCGGCCACCGCCCGGACCAGCAGGGCCAGCGGCACCAGGAACGCCACCAGGGTGAGGACGCTGACCGCGGCGGCCAGCAGCGCCAGCCGGGCCCTCACCCGGCGCTCCCCGGCGACTCCAGCCGGACCCCCACCCCGCGTACGGTGTGCAGGTAGCGGGGCTGCTGGGCGCTCTCGCCGAGCTTGCGCCGCAGCCAGGACAGGTGCACGTCGACGGTCTTGTCGGCACCGCCGTACGGGATCTGCCAGACCTCGGTGAGCAGCTCCCGTTTGGTGACCACCTCACCGGGCCGGGCGGCGAGGTGGTGCAGCAGGTCGAACTCGCGGGGAGTCAGCTCGACCGGTACGCCGTCCAGGGTGACCTGCCGGGAACGCGGGTCGACCCGCAGCCCGCCGACCACCAGCGTCGGGTCGTCGGTGGCGGCGTCGGGTGCGCCGCGCCGCAGCACCGCCCGGACCCGCGCGTCGAGCTGGGCGGCGGTGAACGGCTTCACCACGTAGTCGTCGGCTCCCGCGTCGAGCACCCGGACGATCTCCGTCTCGTCGTCGCGGGCGGTGGCGACGATGACCGGCACCCGGCTGACCGCGCGGAGCATCCGGAGCAGTTCCCGCCCGTCCAGGTCGGGTAGGCCCAGGTCGAGCACGACGAGGTCGGGCCGGTTGTCGAGGGCGTCGCGGAGGCCGTCCATCGCGGTGGACGCGGCGGCCACCGCGTGGCCCCGGTCCCGCAGCGCCCGGACCAGCGGGGTCCGGATGGTCAGGTCGTCCTCGACGAGCAGCAGGCGGGCCACACCAGGCAGGCTAGCCGCCCCGACCGTCGCCGGCTGCGGTGTTAACCCTCCCTTAGCGTCGTCCGGTGCTGCCGCCAACCTGGGATCGGGGAGACTCGGGGCATGCGTCGTCCGTTGCTCGCCGTCGCCGGTTGGCTGGTCACCGCCGTGCTGGTCACCCTGGTCGGGGTGGCCGCGATCCGGCTGGTCGGGGAGAGCATCACCGGTACCCCGGGTGGGGTGCGCAGCCAGGAGGAGGTCGAACGGGCGTTGGCCACCCCGGAACCGGTGCCCTCCGGTCCGGTCGGGCCGTCCCCGTCGGGGCCGCCGGCCGCCACCGGTACGCCGGCCCCGGGCGGGTCCGCCGGGGCGGGGGTACGTCGGGTCTTCGCCACCACCGGCGGTACCGCGGTGGCCGAGTGCGTTCCGGGCGGCGTACGGCTGGTCTCCTGGGCGCCGGCGCAGGACTACCGGGTCGCGGACGCCGACCGGGGCCCGGACGACGACGTCGAGGTCAGTTTCGTCGGGCCGGGTGGTGAGTACGAGCTGAAGGTGCGCTGCCTCGGCAGCGAGCCGGTCGCCGTCGCCGACGACGACTGACCGCCTTTCGCCGGTTTCCGGCGAACTTCCACCATCTGACACTGCGGGCCGCCGGACGAGGTATTTCCCGGCGTCGATCCCGCTCGGTAAGGGTGTCCATCCGCAACCACCACCGCCCCGGCGGCTGCGGCGACCCCGAACCGGGAGGAAACGTGTCCCCACGCCTGACGCGACGAGCGCGTCGATCCACCCTCGCCCTGCTCACCGGCGCCGCTCTGGCGACGCTGCTGTCGGTCACCTCGGCCACCGCGGCCCCGCTCGCCGGCACGACCCGCGGTGGGGTCGGCACGGCCGCCGTCGCGGACGTCTGGATGAAGGACCACCCGGACGACGTCGGACTCCAGCCGCACTCGCTCAACCCGATCTGGGAGAGCCCCGACATCAAGGTCTGCCACACCGCGGTCGAGTGCGCGGTCAGCCAGAACCCGATCGCCGGGGTCCGGAACTACCTCTTCATCAAGTTCCGGAACAACGGCCCGTACGCCGGCCCGGTGGTCGAGTCGGGGGTCATCGAGGTCTTCCGCACCCCGTCCAGCGGCGGCTCGGCCTGGCCGGACGACTGGGTGCAGATCGGCTGGATGGCGGTGCCGTCCTACCCCGGCGTGACGACAGTCACCATCCCCTGGGACGACGTCCCCGGACCGGGGCACTTCTGCCTGGTGGCCCGCTGGGTCTCGCCCAACGACCCGATGACCTTCCAGTCCCCGGACATCGGCGTGACCGTCCGGAACAACAACAACATCGCCTGGCGCAACGTCGACTCGGTGCCGCTGGTCGCCGGTGGGCTGGTCCAGACCCGGCCGTACACGATCGGCAACGCGCTGACCCGGGCGACCCGCAACAGCCTGGTGTTCAGCGAGGTCGGCGCGCCGCTGCGGACCGCCGGTGGCCGGCTGGTGGCCGACCTCGGGCCGGCCCTGTACGAGCGCTGGCTCGCCGGCGGCAAGGCCGGCAAGGGCATCCGGGACGTGGGCCGCAACCAGATCGAGATCGTGGATCCGGCCCAGGCCAGCCTGGACAACCTGACGTTGAACCCGAAGGAGAAGTTGACCCTGCAGCTCAACTTCAGCGCCACCACGGTGACGAAGGAGCCGATCGCCGTCCGGGTGACCCAGATCGGGCCGAACAGCCTCGGTCAGGAGCGGGCTGACCTGGGTGGGGTCCGGTACGACGTGACGGTGGGGCAGCGGGCCGGGTAACCGCTGCCGAGGGGGAGGAACGGAGGTCGCGGACGGGACCCGCGACCTCCGTTCCGGCATGTCCGGGGACGGTTCCGGCCGGGGACGGTCAGGGGCGGCCGAGAGCAGCCGGGACGGTCAGGGCGGTCAGGGGCCGTCGGGGGCGGTCAGGGGCCGTCGGGGGCGGTCAGCGGAGGGTGACCCAGGCGGTGACCACCGCGTACTCGGCGGTGCGGGCCCGCAACTGGACCGGACCGGTCGGCGGCACCCCCAGCGAGAAGAAGCCCACCGCGTCCACCGCCACGTCCTCGTACCGGCCGGCGGGGGTCCGGGCGCTGATCTGGCCGCCCCGGGCCGGCGACAACTGCCCGACGATGCCGGTCGCGGTCACCTCCACCTCGACGACCACCCGACCGGTCCGGAAGGTCAACGTCCGGTCGGTGCCGGCGGACCGGGTCAGCCCGGCCGGCTCCAGGTCGCACGCCGAGTCGAAGGTCAGCTCGGCCACCGCCAGCTCGGCGTCGACGGTACGCCAGGTGAACGCCGCGAGGGCGGCGTTGAGGAACTCCTCCGGGACCGGCCCCGAGTCCCGCAGCGCGGCACCCAACTCGACCAGCAGCGCGTCGTCACCAGCGGGCGGCCACTGCTCCATCGCGTTCACCTCCGGTCCCCTCCGTCCTGTTCGGGGCCGCCCGACCGGCGGTGTCCACCAGGTCGGTCACGTACTGCGCCAGGGCCGGGCAGTCGCGCAGTTTGGCCAGGCAGCGGGCCTGGGTCGGGCCGACACTTCCGGTCGGCATGCCCAGCCGCTCGCCGATCTCCCGGTAGCTGGTCGGCGGATCGGTGGCGAGCAGCGCGAGCAGGTCCCGGCAGCGCGCCGGGAGCTGGGCGAACGCGTCCCGCAGCGCCTGCTGGCGTTCGGCCCGTAGCAGGTCCTCGTCCGGGGTGGCCGGATCGACCAGCAGGAAGACACCGACGTGCCCGTCGACCGAGTCGTCGTACGGGTCGAACGGCTGGGTACGCCGGCCGAGCCGCAGCAGCCGCCAGCACTCCCGGCGGGTGGTGGTCGCCAGCCAGGCCGGCAACGCGTCGGCCGTCCGCAGCCGGCCCAACTGCTCGACCAGGCGCAGCCAGACGGTCTGGTTGACGTCGGCCGCGTCGGCCCGGTCCAGTCCGTGTGCCCGGATCACCGCCAGCACCAGCGGAGTGTACCGCCGGACCAGCTCGGCCCAGGCCGACTCGTCCCCGGAGGAGGCGGCGGCGACCAGCTCGGCGGGACCGCGTCCGGGGACCGGGCCGGCCGGTCCCGCACCGGACGGCCTCATCCGACCAGCACGCCGTAGTCGGGGTGCCAGGGTGGGCCGGCGAGCAGGGCGGCCTGCGCGTCCGTGGCGTCCAGGCCGGTGGCGGTCATCAGGGCGGCCAGCCGGCCGGCGACGTGGGCGGTGGCGAAGGAGGTGCCGACCCAGGCCGCGAAACCGTGGAACAGCAGCGCCGGCTGGCCGGGCAGCCGCAGCTCGCCGTCCACGTAGGTGCTGGTCCGGTCGCCGAGGGCGCAGGCGTCCACCCAGGAGCCGAATCCGCTGTACGGGGCCGGCACCGGGCCGGAGCCGCCGGGGGCGACCGCCGCGACGGCCAGTACCCCGGGCAGTGCCGCCGGCCAGGACCTGCGGGCGGTGCCGGCGTTACCGGCGGCGGCCACCACGGCGACCCGGTCGGGCAGCGCGGCGAGGGCGTTCGCCACCGGCAGCGGGGGCTGGTCGTCGTGGGTGAAGTAGCCGAGGGACAGGTTGACGATCGCCACCTCGGGGCCGAGCCGGCCGAGCGCGGCGGTCAGGGTCTCCTCGTCGCCGACGCCGGTCGGGCTCAGCGCGGTCTCGGGGTCGAACCGGACGCCCGGCGCGGCCTGCCGGACCAGCCCGGCGACGAAGGTGCCGTGCCCGCCCTGGAGGGCGAGCAGGTCGGCGCTGAGGTAGAGGGCGTCCTCGTCGTCGGTTTCCGGCAGGTAGCTGCCGCCCAGCCACTGCGGGTGGACGGTGCCGGCCCGCCGCCAGATGCCGGTGTCGCAGACGCCCACGGTCACCCCGGCGCCCTCGCCGAGCCGGGACGGGTCGGGGGCCGGCAGGGCGGCGGCGGGCCGGGGCGGCGCGCCGGGGTTGCCCATGATGTTGCCGAAGCCGACCAGGACGTGGTGCGGCTGCACCAGCGGGACCGGTTGGCCGGGCCACTGTTGCGGGTCGCGGAGCTTGGTCACCACCCCGGGTACGTCGACCTCCTGGGTGAAGAGCAGCCGCCGTACGCCGGCGAAGCCGACGCCCTCGGTGACCTGGTAACCCCAACCGCGTAGCCGGCTCTGCACCCGTTGCAGGTCGGGCGGGGCGACCAGGAGTTGCCGGGGACGGTAGAGGATCTCCCGGCCGGCGACGGTGTGCCGGCGTACGGTCGGGTCGGCGGCGACGGTGTCCTGGAACGCCCGCTGGTAGCTCGTCTCGATGGAGTCGCCGGCGCTGCGGGGGGCGGCGCTGCCGGGTGCGGCGGCTCCGGCCGCGCCGGCCGGGATGAGCACGCCGGCCGGCAGCGCGGTGGCGGCCAGCGTGGACCAGCCCAGCAGACGGCGACGGGAGAGGCGACCGGACGGACGTGGCGCGTTGCGGTCTGGCGACACCGGTCCTCCAGGCGGGTGGAAGATGCGTGGCCGACGACAGCCGGGGGCAGCCACGAGGCGCTGTCCAAGCAGGACGATTATTTCAGAAGATAGTCCGGTGTCAATTGTTGATCATTGACCTGGTTTCACCACCGGCGTTGACCGGGCAGCCGGGTTCGGGGATTCTTCTCGCATGGCCGACAGCGCCGTACCCGGTGTCGGCCCGGCGCAGCGCGCCCTGGACGCCGTCCAGCGTTACCCGCACGAGGCGATCGCGCTCGCCCGTCAGGTGCTCGCCGGCCCGACCGACCCCGGTGCGCGCTCCACCGCCGAGCGTGCCATCGGCCTGGCGCTGCGCGAACTCAACGACCTGCCCGGCGCGCTGCGTCACCTGCGCCGCGCGGTCCGGGCCGCCGACGGACCCCGGACGCGGGCGCTGGCCCGGATGAGCCTCGGGTACGTGCTCGCCAACGCCGGTCGGACCACCGCCGCCCTGCGCGCGGTGACCCTGGCGCTGCCCGAGCTGACCGGCGCGGACGCCGGGCGGGCCCGGATGCAGCGTGGCGTGGTGCTGCACTACCGGGGCCGCTTCGACGAGGCGGTCCGGGACTACGACGTGGCGGTGGAGATCGCCCAACGCGAGGGTGACCTGCTGCTGGAGGCGCGGGCCCGCAACAACCGGGGGCTGCTCAACGCGCACCGGGGCTCCGGCCGGGAACCGGACGACGACCTGCACCGGGCCGCGGTGGCGTTCGGGCGGCTCGGGCTGGACCTGGCCGCCGCCGACGCCCGCTGGAACAGCGGCATCGCCGCCGGTCAACGTGGTGACGTAGCCGGCGCGCTGCGCTGCTTCGCCACCGTCGACGCCGAGTACCGGCGGCTGGCGGTGCCCCGGCCGGCGCTGCTGCTGGACCGCTTCGAGCTGCTGCTGTCGGTGCCGCTGATCGACGAGGCGGTCGAGGTGGCGGCCACCGCGGTCACCGAGCTGCGCCGCCGGGGCATGGCCTCGGACCTGGCCGAGGCGCTGCTGGCCCGGGCCCGCGCCGCGCTGCTCACCGGTGACCTGGCGACCGCCACCGAGGCCGCCGCGGCGGCCCGGACCCGGTTCCGCCGGCAGGGCCGCCGCACCTGGGCCACCTTCGCCCGGCACGTCGAGCTGCGGGCCGGGTACGCCCGGGGTGACCGGTCACCGGCCCTGCTCGCCGCGATGGTGCGGACCGCCGACCAGCTCGACGCGACCGGCTGGCCCGGACCGGCGTTGACCACCCGGATCGAGGCGGCCCGGCTGGCGACCGCGTTGGGGCGTACCGGGCGGGCGGCCGAGCTGTTGGCGGTGGCGGCGACGTCCCGGCGGCGGGGTACCGCGCCACGCCGGGCCCAGGGCTGGTACGCGCTGGCCCTGCACCGCCGGCTCGACGGCGACCTGTCCGGGGCCACCCGGGCGTTGCGCCGGGGACTGGCGGTGCTGGACGGGCACCGGGCCTCGCTCGGGGCGACGGAACTGCGCGCGCACAGCGGGGCGTACGGTCACGAGCTGGCCGCCGAAGGGCTCGACATCGCCGTCCGGCGGGGCGCGCCGACCCGGGTACTGGCCTGGGCGGAACGGTGGCGGGCCAACGCGCTGCGGATGCGGGCGGTGTCCCCGCCGCAGGATCCGGCCCTGGCCGCCGCCCTGGCCGAACTGCGGATGGTCAGCGCCGCGCTGGAGGACGCGCTGCTGACCGGGCACCCGGCGCAGCCGCTGCGCCGCCGCCAGGCCCGGCTGGAGCAGCGGATCCGGGAACTGGCCCGGGGCACGCCCGGTGACCCGGCCGGGCCGGCGGGCGGCCTGCCGGCCCCACCCCGGGTGCCGGTACTGGCCGACGCGCTCGGTACGGCAATCCTGCTGGAGCTGGTCGCGCACGGTCCCCGGCTACGGGCGGTGCTGGTCCGGGACGGTCGGGCGAGTCTGCACGACCTCGGGCCGCTGGCCGAGGCGGTCCGGGTGGCCCGGCTGCACCGGTTCGGGTTGCGCCGGCTGGTCACCACCGGGGACAGCGCGGACGCCCGGGCCGGGGTCGCGCACGCCGCCGCCGCCCTGGACGGTCAGCTCTTCGGTCCGGTGCGCCCACTGCTCGGCGACCGGCCGCTGGTGATCGCGCCGATCGGCGCGCTGCACGCCGTACCGTGGTCGGGGTTGCCGACCTGCGCGGGCCGGCCGGTGACCGTGACGCCCTCGGCGACGGCCTGGTTGCGGGCCGCCGGCCGGGCGGTGCCGGTAGGGCCACCGGTGCTGGTGGCCGGTCCCCGGCTGCCCGCCGCGCGGACCGAGGTGGGCCAGTTGGGTGGGGTGCTGTCCGGTTCGCGGTCGTTCACCGGGGCCGACGCGACGGCCGACGCGGTGACCGGGGCGCTGAACGGCGCGGGGCTGGCGCACATCGCCGCGCACGGCCGGTTCCGGGCGGACAATCCGCTGTTCTCCACGTTGGAGCTGGCCGACGGGCCGTTGACCGCGTACGAGTTGGAGCGGTTGACCAGCCCGCCGGGCTGCGTGGTGCTGTCGGCGTGCGACGCGGGCCGGTCCGGGGTGCGCCCCGGCGACGAGGTGATGGGGTTCAGTGCGGTGCTGCTGGCGTTGGGTACCCGCAGCCTGATCGCTGCGGTGCTGCCGGTGCCGGCCGACCTGACCACCACGTTGATGGTGGAGCTGCACCGGCGGATGGGTGCCGGGGCCGGGCCGGCGGTGGCGCTGGCCGGGGCGCAGCAGGCGTTCGGCGCGGCAGGCGGCCGGGACACCGGGGCCGGGCACGCGACCGCCGCCGCCTTCGTCTGCTTCGGTGCCGGCTGACCTGGCGGGCCCGGCTGGCGGGGCGGGCCGGCTGACGAGGCGGGCCCGGCTGTCGGGGCCGGTGGGGGCGACGGTCTGTCGCCCCCACCGGGATGTTCCGTGGTCAGACGGCGTCGTCGTCGAGCACCGTCAGCCAGGCGAAGCCGTCACCGATCACCGCGCCCACCGGCGCCGAGATGGTGATCTTGTAGCGGAGGGAGGCGGTGTTCACGGCCGTGTTGCCGGTCAACGGCACCTCGATCGTGGCACCGGTCGCCCCCTTGGGGATGGTGACCGGGAACGACTGCGCCGGCACCTGACCGGCCGACGACGAGCCGCTCGCCGCCGTCTGGACCTGGACCGTCGCCGCCTGCTTGAGCTTGCCGCTCAGGGTGAGCCGCATCGTCGCGACCCCCGGACCGTCGCCCTCCGCCACGGTGGCGTCGGCGAGGCTGACCGCCACCGCCGAGGTGGCGACGCCGCCGCCGACCGCAGGGCTGTCCAACGTGAGGTCGGAGAGGTACGCCCCACCGGTCGCGGTGGCCGGCCGCACCGACACGGTACGGACGCTGGTCAGGTCCACCCCGGTCAGCGTGGCCAGCGGCACCCGGACGGTACGCAGCCAGGTCTTGCCGAGCCGGCTGATCCCGTTGCTGGTGTTCGCCGACGACGGGAACGGGGTGAGCGCCGGGCTGAGGTCCCCGACCCGGACGGTGGCGGTGGCCCCGTTCTTGTCGGTCAGCGTGACGGCGAGGTCGACGTCACCGACCGCCGTCTCGTCCCGGGCGGTCCGGAAGGTCAGCGCGTCGTACCTGGTGACGTTCCACTCGCCGGGGCCGAGGGTCACCTTGACCTCGGGCGCGACCGAGGCGGCGCTCCACTGCAGGCGCAGCACCGGGCTGATCGGCACCGCCGGGGCGAAGGTGGCCGGGGTCCAGTGCGGGACCTTCGAGGTGGCGGTTGTCGCCGAGCACGGGGTGTCGCCGGCCCGGACCCGGGCGGCGACGCTGTAGCAGTACGCGCCGAGGTCGAAGCCGGTGACCGAGACGTTCTCCGCCGGGCCCTCCAGCGGGGCGAGGTCCAGCCGGCGCGAGCCGGGCTGCTGGGCCTGGGCGTACACCTCGGCCCGACCGGCCGACGGCACGGTGCCGTTGGTGCCGTCGAACAGCGGCAGGAACGCCGTCTCGCCGCCCTGCGCCAGCCGGAAGAAGCCGGCCATGTATGCGGTGCCGACGGCGCGCTGCTCGGCGGCGGTGAGCCGGGACGGGCTGGCGCTGCCGCACACCTCGTCGCTGGCGGGGGACCAGTCGTCGTTGGACGGGGCGATCGAGACGCCCGGCGTCCACTCGGTGTTGAAGAAGTTGTGGTTCGCGCCCATGATCATCAACGAGGAGCGGAGCACGTTGTCGGCGTACGAGTAGCGGGTGTCGTCGTAGAAGTGCTGCCCCTGCTGGTTGGAGACGTCCCCGTCGCAGTACGGCAGCAGCACCGCCATCGGCACCTCGGGCAGGGTCGGCCGGCCGAAGTCGACCGGGGCGAGCGGCAGTACCGCCCGGACCCCGTACGGGTGTTTGCGCTCGGCGTTGAGCAGCGCGGCCTCGACCACGCCCTCGCCGCCCCGGGAGTGCCCCATCAGGCCGACGTTCGACAGGTTCAGCCGGCCGGCGAGCGGGTGCCCACCGGTGGTGTTCCACGTCGCCAGCAGGTCGAGGTGGTCCATGACGAGCTGACCCCGGGCCAGTGCGCCGTTGTCGTCGGTGAAGCTGGCGTCCTTGGCGTTGATGCCGTTGGCGCTGACCGAGACGACCACGTATCCGTGGCTGGCGAGCGCCTCGGCGGTCTCCGTGTAGCCGAGGTAGCTGTCGATCGGGATGAAGCCGGTCGCGCACGGCCAGTTGGTGTTGTTGGTCCCCCGGGTGGTCGGGTTGTAGCAGGCCGAGTGGCGGCCGTGCAGGAACACCACCACCGGGCGGGCGCCCTTCGCGGCGGCCGGGGCGTACACCGCGGAGCGGATCTCGGCGGGCAGGTCGCTGAGGCCGGACAGCGTGGTGGCGGTGTCGCCGAGGTCGTAGTCGAGCCGCTCCACCTGGTACGGGCCGGGCTGCGCCGGGTCGGTGTAGAGCTGCTTCTTCTTCAGGCCCTTCGGGGTGCCGGGGGCGGCGGCCGACTTCGGCGGGGTGGCCTTCGAGCCGGGGATCACGCCGTTCCAGGCGACGTCGACCTGCTCGGCGGCGGTGACCGTGGTGTCGGTGGTCTCGAGGACGAGGCTCAGCCCGTCGGGGGACTCCTTCGCCGGGCCGATGATCCGGCCGTCCACCGCGATCTCCGGCACCGCGTCGCGTACCGGCAGGGGTTCGTCGAGGCGCAGCGTGATGCGCGCGCCACCGTCCGGCAGGGTTTCGACGGTGAAACCTTCTGCATTTATCGATTCTTCGGTAACCTCTGCCGAAGCAGCGGTGGCGACGAGGCCGGATGCGGCGATGCAACCGGCGAGTGTGGCGACCGACAGCGCCGCTGTCAGCCGGACTCGACCCCGCGGGGACGCGGTACGGACCATGTGGCGACTCTCCTTTGCGCACTGAGAGTTTCAGCGCCCCCGGAAAGTACGAAGAACGTGTTCCAGCAGGTCACCGCCATGGAGACGGGCAGGTTACCGGCGCGCACGGGACTGTTTCCGAACGTTACTCGGGTCATCGAAAACGAGTATTCACGGCCAATCGACGATTAGCCGTGAATGGTGCTCCCGGACCGTGGTGGGGTGGGCCGACAAACGCCGTGCCCACCCCGGCACAGGACGGTCAACCCAGCAGGAGCCGGTTCTCGGTGATGCCCTTCGGGTCACCGGGCGTGGGTGGCGTCTGCCAGATCCGGCAGTTGGCGTCGTACGGGTCGTCGGCGAGGCAGTACCGGCCGTCGACCACCACCACGGCCACCGTGGTGGTCCGCCCGCCGGGCAGGGTCACCCGGGCCGCCGGTGCACTGGTCGCCGGGCCGCAGGCCCCCGCCACCAGGCTGTTCGGCAGCGCGCCCTGACGGACCCACCGGCCGTAGGCGTCGGTCATCCACACCGTGCCACCCCGCCCGCGCGGGTCGCAGTTCCACAGGTTCATGGTCGCCACGCCCTGCAGCGTGGTCGGGTCGGCCGCCGCCTTCGCGGTCCACTGGCAGAAGAAGTACGGGTTGGCCGCCCAGCCCGGCGAGCGGGCCCCCAGCAGGAAGCAGTACTGGGTGCCCGGCTGCAACCCGGTGACCAGGTGACTCATCCGTCCGGTGCCCGGCGTGCCGGCGAGCACCACGTCCGGCACCCCGGACCGGACCAGCCGCCACTCGGTCTCGCCCATCGCGACGTCGTCCCAGCTCAGCATCATCGAAGTGTCCGAGACGCCGGTCACCCCGACCCTGGCCGGCTGTGGGTACGCCCCGGCCCAGGTGGTCGCGCAGACCGCCGGCGGGGTGTGCGAGCCGTACGCGTTGTACGCGGTGGCGAGGTAGCAGTAGGTGGTGCCCCAGTTCACCGTCAGGTCCATCTCCCAGTACCCGGCGGGGTTGGTCCAGGTGCTGTGCGGGGTGGGCCAGTCGGTCCACGGGCCGTTCGGCGTCGGGCCGCGCCAGACGCTGACCTGGGTGGCGTCCCGGGTACCCACCCGGACGTCGACCTCCATCCGGGGCGTCGGGTAGTCGGGGGCGCGGACCAGGAAGTGGTCGATCACCGGAGCGCCGCCCTGGGTGACCGTCCGGCAGGGCAGGGCGGTGGCCGTTCCCGCGCCGACGTTGAGCGCGGTCACGCAGACCGTGTGATCGCCCCGGGCGGCCGGCACCAGCAGGTCGAAACCGTGGTCCCCGCCGTAGGCGGGGTAGCTGGCGGCCACGTCGGTACGGGTCAGGGAGGCGACCGGCGCGTCGTACAGCCGGCCGTTCACCCGGATCTGCACGGTCACCGGCACGGCGGTGTCCGGGTCGATGGCCCAGCCACGTACCCGCAGGCCGGACGGGCCGGGGGAGAGTTCGTCGAAGGAGCCGAACGGGTCGAACCGAACGGCCAGTCCACGACAGACGGTCCCGTTGACGCCGGCCCCCTGGTTGACGGCGGTGAGGCAGACGTCGTCCCCGTACCGGGCGGGGACGGTCCGGACGAAGGCCGAGCCGGCGGCGACGCTGAACCGGGCCACCTCCACTCCGGAGATCCGGGCGATCACCTGGACCGACGTGGTGGCGTCCGGGTCACCGGCGCTGCCCTTGACCTGCACACCGGCCGGCACCCGGGTGGCCGAGGTGAGCTTGACCCAGGCGTTCTCCTGGTCGTTGTCCCCGCCGCCGCACACCGGAGGCGGCTCGGGGACATCACACACGGGCGCCGCCGAGGCAGGCTCCGTGAACACGGCGACCGGCCCGAGGGCCAGCGCGAACGCGGCGAGGCCGCGGATCAGTTTGGGTGACACGCGGTGAGGGTGACAGGAACGCGCAACCACCGCCGGTACAACGGTTCCGTCGGTACAACGGTTCCGCCGGTACACCGGTTCCGCCGGCGCGGCCCGGCGGCGGCGCGGCCCGCCTACCGAGCGCCCCGGGCCGGACCGTCCACGCGGTGCCGGCGCGGGGCGGGGTCGTCCGCGCTGTCCCGCCCCCGGGCCGGACCGTCCACGTGGTACCGGCCCGGGGACGGGGTCGTTCAGCAGCCGCCGCAGGTGTAGAACAGGATGTCCCAGTGGCTGCCTTCCTTGGTGTACAGGTTCCCGGAGGGTGCCCGGTACTGGTAGCCGAAGCCGGAGATGTACCCGACGTAGGTGTAGTACGTGGAGACGTAGTTCTGCACGCAGGTGCTCAGCGCGATGTCGAGCTTGTAGCCGTTCCAGTGGCTGTAGGTGCCTCCGGAGTGGCCGGTCTCGGTGCCGGCGGTGATGGTGACGGCGCAGCCGCTGGCGCGCTTGAAGGTGATGATCCCGTCGATGGTCGCCTGCCGGACGCCCTCGAACGAGGTGCAGGTCGGGTTGTTGCGGTCGCTGCAGTTGCCGCTGGATGTCCAGGAGATCCCGGCGGCACGTAGTTGCGACGCGGCACTGGAGTGGCTGATGGCGAAGGCCGGGCTGGCCAGCCCGAGCGCGGCGCCCACGGCGGCGACGGTGGCAACCACGAAGGTGAACAGGCGGCGGCGTAGGCCCGGTCGGTTGGCGGACATGACTCTCCCGTCAGGGGATAGGAAATCTTCGGGTCAGCAAGCCGGCTTGAAGGATTTCTACCAGACATCGAAGCTCATGACTATAGCGGGAACCCGGCATAGCACCTGAATCCGGGCACACTCTTGCCACATCTACTGACAGCTCTCTATCGTTCCTGCCAGGAAAGCGCTTTCAGCCAGCATCCGTCCCGGTGCTTACGGGCGGACGGCGGCCTGCCGTCCGTCGCGGTTTCCGGACGAACCACCACCGTCCACGAAAGGCACGCCCCATGACGAAGACCCGCAGTGCCGTCGATCGCGGTTCCCACGGCGACGGTCTCTCGTAACCGCCCCGAGCAGGTGGTGGTCCACCCCGCCGAACCCGGCGGGCGCTGAACACGCAGGCGGCGTCACCGCCTGCGACGACCTCGGACCCCTGATCGCGGCGACGGACTCCCCGGACGTCCGGCCCGCGCCGGCACCCCTGCCCGGTGACCGGCGACAGCCGCGAAGGTCGACGAGACGACCTCGGCAGGTACCGGCAGAACACCCAGCGATTCGACGACAAGGTGAGGCGAGATGAGACGACCAGGCACACTGCGAGTCCAGGCGGCGCTGGCCACGACGGCCATCGGAGCCATGGTCGGTGTGGCGCTACAGATCCCCGAGGCGTCGGCGGCGACCGGTGGCGTCACCGGGTACGCGACCCAGAACGGTGGCACCACCGGCGGCGCGGGCGGGCAGACGGTGCGCGCCACCACGGGGACCGCGATCCACACGGCCCTGTGCACCCGGGCCAGCAGCAGCACCCCGATCACCATCGAGGTCGAGGGGACCATCAACCACGGCAACACCGCCAAGGTGTCGGGCAACAGCTGCAACACCGCCGACGGCGTGATCGAACTCAAGCAGATCAGCAACGTCACGATCATCGGGGTCGGCGGTGGAGCGGTCTTCGACCAGCTGGGCATCCACATCCGGGACTCCAGCAACATCATCATCCGGAACGTGACCGTCCGGAACGTCAAGAAGTCGGGCTCGCCCACCTCCAACGGTGGTGACGCCATCGGCATGGAGAGCACCGTCCGCAACGTCTGGGTGGACCACGTCACCCTGGAGGCGTCCGGCGGGGAGTCGGAGGGCTACGACGGTCTCTTCGACATGAAGGACAACGTCCAGTACGTCACCCTGTCCTACAGCATCCTGCGCAACTCCGGGCGGGGCGGCCTGGTCGGCTCCAGCGAGAGCGACACCTCGAACGGCTACATCACCTACCACAACAACCTGTACGAGAACATCGACTCCCGGACGCCCCTGCTGCGCGGCGGCATCGCGCACATCTACAACAACCACTACGTGAGCCTGAACGAGTCCGGCATCAACTCCCGGGCCGGGGCGCGCGCCCGGGTGGAGAACAACTACTTCAAGAACTCCAAGGACGTGCTGGGCACGTTCTACACCAACGAGCGTGGCTACTGGCAGGCCAGCGGCAACATCCTCGACAACGTGACCTGGTCGAGCCAGGGCAGCGAGAACTACCCCGCCGGTCCGGGCATGCCGTCCAACACCACCGTGAGCATCCCGTACTCCTACCGCGCCGACGGTGCCAGCTGCGTGCCGAGCATCGTCAGCCAGACGGCGGGCGCGAACAAGGGCCTGCGGGTGTCGGACGGCAACTGCACGCCGCAGACGCCCAGCCCGACGCCGACCAACCCGACGCCCTCGCCGACCAACCCGACCCCGACGCCGACCAACCCCACGCCGACGCCGACGACCCCGCCGAGCGGTACCAACCTGAGCATCGGGGCCGGTTCCGACGGTTCCAGCAAGGCCAGCGGAACCAGCTACGGCAACGTCCTCGACGGCAACCTGAGCACCTACTGGTCCCCGAGCGGCTCGACCGGCCGCATCTCGATCAAGTGGGGCTCGGCCAAGACGGTATCCAAGATCAACATTCGGCAGGCGTCCGGTGGCGGGACCATCGCGTCCTGGCGGGTCGTCAACAACGACAACGGTGCCGTACTGGCCAGCGGCAGCGGGTCGGTCGGCGTCGTGTCCTTCTCCCCGACCTCGCTGACGAAGATCAACTTTGAGATCACCGGCGCGTCCGGCGCGCCACGGATCGCCGAGTTCGAGACGTACGCCGGATAGTCCACGGTCCGGTCCCCGCTGCGGGGCCGTAACCAGCCGACCGGCACCGACGCCGCCCCCGTCGCGGCACCGGAGCCGATGACAACCACCGCCCGAGCGGGGCGGGGACCGTCGCACCTGACGGTCCCCGCCCCCCGGTCGTACGCAGCACACACCGTCGGCGACGCCTGGACCGGGACGGCGGCCCGAGGTCGGTTGGCGGCGGTCACCCGTAGGAAAAGCGCCCGGCCGGTGGCCCCGGGATCAGACCCTTCCGGTCACCTCTGCCACCCCCGCGGTACTACGCCGCAGCGCCGCGACCATCAGCTCGGCGAACCGTTCCCCGTCGCGCGCCGACACCCCGGCACCGACCCGGACCGCGATCTCCACCGCGTCGCTCATCGGCTGGCGGGTCACCTCGACCGAGAGCGGAATCTCGTTACGGTCACACGACCACCAGTCCAGGATCCGGAAGCGGCGCAGCCCGGTGAGGGTGTCCAGCACGTGGAAGTCGGCGAAGTTCACCCGCACCCGGTGCAGCGGGCCGCCCGCCATCCGCTGCATCTCGGCCAACGGGAACCGGCGGTGCGGCAGGTACTCGCTCTCCAACCGGCTCAGGGCCGTGACCAGCACGGCACCGGACGTCCCGGCCACCGGGACGGTCACCGGAACGGTGTTGAGGAAGACCCCCAGCGAGTGCTCCGCCCCGGACCGTTCGGGACGACCGCTCACCACCACACCGGACGACACCTCGCCCACCCCCCACAGCTCACCGAGGGCCTCGAAGTGGGCTGCCAGGTAGACGTGCTTGGTCTGGGCACCGAGTTCCCGGGCCAGCGCCGTGACGGACGCGGCCAGATCGGCCGGGACGACGGTCAGCACGTCCGGGTCGAGCGGGGGCTCCGCCACTGCGGGCTCCGCCGGGAGGTACTCCGCCGCCGGCCCGGTCGGACCCGGCAACGCGGTGGCCACCCCGGCCACCCTCGACCGCCAGTAGCCACGGTCCCGCTCCGCGGCGATGCTCCGCTGCTCCAGCGCGACGAACTCCCGGTACGGCACGGTCGGCGGCAGCGTCGCCCCACCGTCGGTGTCGTCGAGCAACCGGAGCAGCTCGGCCATCAGGGTCGCGAAGCTCCAGCCGTCCAGGATGGCGTGACACGCCGACACGGCCAGGTCGACGGTGCCGTCCGGATGGGTCAGCACGTGACACCGCCACAGCGGGGCGGTGGCCGGATCGAACCCGCGCTGCCACTGCCCGCGCCACCAGGCCCGCAACGCGGCGCGGGGCGACCCGGCCGCCGGATCGGCCGCCACGAACTCCAGCGGGACGGTGACCTCCTCGTGCACGAGTTGCAGCGGAACCGAGTACGACCCCAGGTCGAGCGAGGTCCGCAGCACCTCGTGCCGCCCGGCGAGGACAGCCAGGGCCCGACGCAGCCGGACCGGATCGAGCCGGCCGGCCAGCCGCACGCTGACCAGGTCGTGGTACAGCGTCGGGTCCTCGGCGAGCTGGCAGTGGAAGATGATCCCCACCTGGAGGGCCGCCATCGGGTACGCGGCGGTGACGTCCGGGGGCAGGGCCTGCCGGTCCGCGTCGGTCAGCGGGTCGACGTGACCCTGCGGCACACCGGACACCCCGTCGGGCGTCGGCGGTTCCCCGGCCGGTGCCAGGCTCGCCGCGAGCGCGGCCACCGTCGGGGTACGGAACACCTGCTCCACCCCGAGCGGCAGCCCACGGTCCCGGGCCGCCGCGACGAGCCGGAGCACCCGGATGGAATCCCCACCCAGGGCGAAGAAGTTGTCCTCCCGGCCGACCACCGCCGCGTGCAGCACCTCGCCGTACAGGGTGGCGATCCGCCGTTCGAGTTCGGAGCCGGGGTGTTCGGCGGGGCCGGACGGCAGGTCGGCCGGTGTCTCCGGTGACCCGACCGGAACCGGCGCGGTGTCCCGGGGCAGCGGCCGGTCCGGATCGAGCACGGCCTCGGTCAGCAGGTCCAGGTAGCCGGCGAGGAACGACGCCGCCGTCTCCGGCTGGTACCGGCCGCTGTCGTACTCGGCCGCGACCAGCAGCCCGTCCTCGGTGTCGACCGCCTCGACGAGCAGGTCGAACCGGGTGGTGCCGGGATCGACCGCCACCACCCGGCTGCTGCGCAGACCGGGCAGCCGCGGCGCGAAACGGTGCGGGCCGTGGTACCCGAACACCACCTGGACCAGCGGCTGGCGGGCCGGGTCACGGACCGGATCCACCGCGGCGACGATCTGGTCGAACGGCACGTACTGGTGTTCCAGACCACGCAGGACCTGCTCGTGTACCGGACGCAGCAGTGCCCGCAGCGACGCTCCGGCCGCCGGCCGGAGCCGCAACGGCAGCGTGTTGGCGAAGTAGCCGACCGTCCCGTCGAACGCCGGGCCGGGCCGGCCGGCCGCCGGCGAGCCGATCACCATGTCGGTGCGGCCGGTCGTCCGGGCTACCTGCGCCGCGAAGCAGCTCAGCAGGACCGCGTACGGTGTGACACCCTCGGCGCGGGCCAGCGCGGTCACCCGGCGCACCAGGGCCGGCGGGCACAGCAGGGTGGTCCGCCCACCGGTGTACCGGGGCCGGTCCGCACGCGGGTGGTCGCCGGGCAGTTCCAGCACCGTCGGGACGCCCCGCAGGGTGTTCCGCCAGTACTCCAGCCCGGCGGCCAGGGCACCGTCCGCAGCCTGCCGGCGGTGCCAGCGTACGAAGTCACCGGGGCCACGGTCCCGGGACGGTGGCGGGTCGGTGCCGTCGCGCCGGGCGGCGTAGCAGGCCGACAGGTCGCCGGCCAGCACACCGAGTGACCACCCGTCGGCCACCACGTGGTGCACCGCGAGGACGAGCAGGTGGACGTCGGCGGCGAGGGTGACGAGCAGGGCCCGGAGCAGCGGCGGACGGGTCAGGTCGAACGGCGTCCGGATCAGCTCACGGGCACGGGCCAGCGCCGTCTCCTCGTCCGGCACCCGGATCGTCCGCAGCAGACCGCCCGACGCCGGCACGCCGACCGTGACCACGCCGCCGGGGGTGCTGACCAGCCCGGTACGGAGCGCGGGATGCCGGGCCACGAGATCGTCCACGGCTGCGGACAGTGCCGGCAGGTCCAGGTCGCCGACGAGGCGTACCACGGCGGGGATGGTGTAGGCGACGTTCGACTCCGGGGCCAGCTCGGTCAGGAAGAGCAGGCGTTGCTGGTTGCCGGACGGCAGCCCGGCCGCCCACACGTCGGCGAGGGCCGACCGGTCCACCTTGCCGTTGGCGGTCAGCGGAAGGCTCGCCACCAGCCGGGTCTCGGCGGGTACCGCGTGGGCCGGGAGTTGCTCCGCCAGTGCCGCGCGGACGTCCGGTGTCGCGCCGTCGTCGGTGACCACGTAGGCGACCAGTCGCAGGTCGTCGCCGTCGTCCTCGGGCACCACGACACCGTGCCGTACCCCGGGGACCGCCCGGAGGGCGTGTTCGACCTCGCCGAGTTCGATGCGGAAGCCACGGAACTGGATCTGGTCGTCGGCCCGCCCGTGGATGACCAGCTCGCCGTCCGGGGCCACCGAGGCCAGGTCACCGCTGTGGTACATCCGGGCACCGGGCGGCCCGTCCGGGTCGGGCAGGAACCGCTGCGCGGTCAGCGCCGGACGACGCAGGTAGCCCCGGGCCACCCCGGGCCCCGCCACGTACAGCTCGCCCCGTTCGCCCGGGGCCACCGGCCGCCCCTGCCGGTCGAGCAGGTGCAGCCGCAGGTCGGCGATGGGCCGGCCGATCGGGCTGCGGTCCCGGCCGGTGTCCGACTCGCGGATGATCCGGGCCGTCACGTGCACGGTCGTCTCGGTGATGCCGTACATGTTGACGAGTTCCGGCCGCCGGTCGCCGTACGCGGCAAACCAGGGCCGCAGCACCGGTGGGTCGAGGCGCTCGCCGCCGAACACCACGAACCGGAGCGACGTGGCCGGGAACCCGGCGGTGCCGGCCGCGTCGAGCAGCGTCCGGAACGCCGACGGGGTCTGGTTGAGGATCGTCACGCCGTGCCGCCGGAGCAGCTCCCAGAAGCGGCCCGGGTCTCGGGAGGTGAGGTACGGGACGACGACCAACTGCCCGCCGTGCAGGAGGGCGCCCCAGATCTCCCAGACCGAGAAGTCGAAGGCGAACGAGTGGAACAGCGTCCACACGTCCTCCGGTCCGGGCCGGAACAGGGCCCGGGTCGCGTCGAACAGTCGGGTGACGTTCCGGTGGCTCACCATGACGCCCTTGGGGCGGCCGGTGGATCCGGACGTGTAGATCACGTAGGCGAGGTCGTCGGGTCCCGGACCGGTACCGTCCGGCACGTCGGCGTCCGCCGCCACGGTGTCCGGCGCTGCGGTCGCGGACGCTGCGGTGGTCGGGGATTCTGCGGTGGCGGACGCTGCGGTGGTCGGGTCGAGGTATTGGGTGCCGGTGCCGGCGAACAGGGCACCGAAGGAACCGACCCCGACGATCAGCCGGCAGGCCGAGTCGGTGACCAGGTACTCCAGCCTGGCCTTCGGATAGGTCGGGTCGAGCGGCAGGTAGGCGGCCCCGGCCTTCAGCACGCCGAGCAGCAGTACGACCAGGTCGACGCCGCGTTCCGCGCAGACCCCGACCAGGTCCCCCCGGCCCACGCCGAGTTGCCGCAGCCGGGCCGCGACGCGGTCGGCGGCGGTGTCCAGTTCCCGGTAGGTCAGCTTCCGGTCATCGTCGACCACCGCGATCCGGTGCGGGTGACGCGACCGGGTCGCGGCGAACCGGTCCACCAGTGACTCAGCCATGGTCGGTCTCCGTCGCCGGGCGGTCGGCCGGCCCGGTCCCCACCAGGGTCCGCACCAGGTTCAACACCCGGTCCCGCTGCTGGTACAGGGCGAAGTGGCCGCCACGGTACGCGTGGAGGTGGCACGGCCCGGTGGTGTACTCTCGCCAGCCGGCCAGGGTGGCCCGGTCGAGTGTCCGTTCCCCGGTGCCCGCCATGGCGATGATCGGGCAGGTCAGCGGGGGCCGGGCAGCCGGCCGGTAGCCGACGATCGCGGCGAGGTCGGCCCGCAGGGCGGGCAGGATCAGGCGGAGCAGCTGCGGCTCGTCGAGCACCTCGGCGGCGGTACCACCGCTGTGCCGCAGCCAGTCCGCGAGCGCGTCGTCGTCGAACGTGTCCGGCAGGTCGGTACGTGGCGTGTGCGGTGGCGCACAGCCGGTGACGACCAGGGCGGCGGGTGGCCGGCCGTCCCGGGACAGCAGGTGGGCGGTCTCCAGGGCCACCAGTCCGCCCATGCTGTGCCCGAGCAGCACGACCGGGCCGGCACCGACCCGGTCGAGCGTGATGAGCGTGTCCCGGGCGAGTTCGGGGATGCTGGCCGGCGGTTCCTCGTCAAGCCGGCTGCCCCGGCCGGGGTACTGCACCGCGTAGTGCTCGACGTCGTGGTCACGCGCCGCCAACCAGGAGAAGAACGCGGACGCGCCGGCACCCGCGTGCGGGAGGAGCACGAGGTGCCGGGACGCGGTCCCGCTGCCGCCGCGCACCCAGCGACGGTCGGCCACCATGCCCGCGCCGGTCACGGCGCCGGATGCTCCGCGACGAGGGCCTCCACCCGGGCGACGTAGTCGCCGAACGTCGCGGCGGTCAGGATCAGGCGCAGCGGGACCGGGGTGTGCAGCAACCTGCTGAGCTGCGCGGTGGCCTGGGCGGCGGCGAGCGAATGGCCGCCCAGCCCGGCGAAGGTGTGCTCGTCCCGGATCTCGGCCGCGCCGAGGACCTTCCGCCAGACCGTGGCGGCGGTGGCCCCCACCGGCCGGCCGGCAGCACCACCGGACGGCAGGACGGCACCACCGGACGACAGGGCGGCAGCACCGGACGACAGGGCGGCACCACCGGCCGGCAGGGCGGGCCGGGGCGGGGTGGCCGGGTCGGGACCGGGGGGCGCGGGCAGCGCACCTCGGTCGACCTTGCCGTTCGCGGTGGTCGGCAGCCGGTCCAACAGGAGGATCGCGCCCGGCAGCATGTACCCGGGCAGTTGCTGGCCGAGGGCGGCCAGCAGCGCTGCGGGGTCGGGCCGGGCACCCGGCACCGGCACGACGTACCCGACGATCGACGGCCCGCCCGCCGCCCGGTGCAGGTGGGCGACGGCCCGGTGCACCTGCGGGTGGCTCTGCAACACCGCCTCGATCTCGCTCAACTCGATCCGGTGTCCCCGGATCTTGACCTGGTTGTCCACCCGGCCCAGGAACTCCATGGTGCCGTCGTCCCACAGCCGGACCCGGTCCCCGGTGGCGTACATGCGCGCGCCGGGAACCCCGACGAACGGGTCCGGCAGGAACCGGCGGCGGGTCAGCTCCGGATCGCCGTGGTACCCGTGGGCCAGGCAGGCCCCACCGACGTACAGCTGACCGGGCACCCCGACCGGCACCGGGCGGAGCCGGTCGTCGAGCACGTACCGGCGCACGTTCCGGATGGGCCAGCCGTACGGGATGCTGGCCCAGGCCGGGTCCACGTCGCCGACCCGGTGGTAGTTGCTCCACACGGTGGTCTCGGTGGGCCCGCCCAGCGCGACGACCTCCGCCTTGGGGAACGCCTCGCGGACCGTGTCCGGTTGACCGACCGGGATCCAGTCGCCGCTGAGCAGCACCAGTCGCAGGTCCGCGCCCGGCACCACGCCAGCGGGGAGGTACGGCTCCACCTGGGCCAGGGCGGCGGGCGCGGAGTTCCACACGGTGACCGGCTCGGTGTCGATGATCTCGAGGAGCCGGGCCGGGTCGGCCAGTTCGTCGTGGGTCGCCACCCGGACGCTGCCCCCGGCGGCCAGCGGGCCGAGCACACTGTAGACGGACAGGTCGAAGCCCAGCGGGGTGACCAGCAGCACCTGGTCGTCCGGGCATACCGAGAACGTCTCGTTGACCCAGGTCAGCAGGTTGACCACCGGGCTGTGCCCGACCGCGACGCCCTTCGGGACGCCGGTGGATCCGGAGGTGAAGAGGACGTAGGCGAGGTCCCCGCCGACCGGCTCCACCCGGGGCGTCGGCGGCACCGGCGGGGCGGTGGCCGCGTCGATCAGGGTGAGCCCGCTGGTCCGGGTTCCGGCCGGCCAGCGGGCCGGCACGGCGGCGAGGTGCAGCACGGCCGGCGGTCGGGGCTGCCCGGCCGCGACGGCGACCGAGCGGGCGAGCTGGCGGCTCCCGGTGACCAGCACGGGCGCGGCCAGTTCGCCGAGCACCCGCGCCATCCGTGCGTCCGGCCAGGACTCCTCGACCGGTACGAACGCCGCGCCGACCGTGAGCACCCCCAGCATGGCGACGACCGCGTCGACGCCCCGGTCCACCGCGAGCGGCACCAGGTCACCACGCCGGACGCCGAGCAGGGTCAGTCGGGTGCCGAACCGGCTGGCCGCGTCCAGCAGTTCGGCGTAGGACAGTGTCCGGTCCGGGTCGAGTACGGCGACCGCAGCCGGCCGACGCCGGGCCTGCTCGTCGACGAGGTCCAGGATGCTGACGCCCGGGGTCGGGCCCGACGTCGCGTTCCACCGGTGCAGCAGGGTGTCGAGTTCGGTGACGGACAGGCAGGTCAGCCGCCCGACCGGGGTGTCCGGGGCGGCGTCGGCCAGGTGGTCGAGGAGCTGACCGAGGTGCGCCAACAGCCGGCTGACGGCGGTGGCGGAAACTGCGGCACGGTCGAAGGTGGCGCTGGCCCGGCCCGCACCGGTGGTCCCGATCCGGACCGTCACGGTCGCCGGCAGCGGCCCGGCACCGTCCGACCCGACGGCGAGCGCCGTGCCCCGCCCGGTGCCCCGCCCGTCGTCGGACCTCCCGGCCACGGCGGAACCGGCCGACCCGGTAGCCACGGCGGAGCCGGTAGGCCCGGTAGAGCTTGCGCGGGTGACGGTCGCGGCGCGGGTGACGGCGTGTACCAGCGCGGCGAAGGTGTCGTCCGGGTCGACCGTCACGTGCAGATCCTGATCGCCGTACCCGAACGTCACCGCGAGATCGCCGGTGTACTCGGTGAGCAGCAGGGCCCACAGGGCCGCCAGGACGATGTCGGGCGGTGTCCCGGTCCGGGTGCCCATCGTGTGCAGGCGGGCCGTCCGGTCCGCGCCGAGATCCTCGGTCACGGTGGTCCGGTCGGTGTTCGGCCCGGCCCGGCCGTGGACGATTCCCAGTGCGGTGGATCCATCGGGTGTGGGATCCCAGGTCATGCCACCCGGCCCTCCCGTGTCATCTGATGATGGACATGAACGGCGAGGTTTCCCGATATGTGGAAGATGTGCAGCTGCCCCCGCAACGCGCATGGCAATGCTAGAGGGCACCCCGAGACACGTCAATGGGATAATTGACAGATCGGATTGGCGACAGTTCAGGTCCTCCGAATCGTGGCGGTAGAACCCAGAGTGCGGGCATTTGTCGTCACACCCGTACAAGGCACGGAACGAATGATCTTGGCGTTGGTCGTACACTGACGGCCGGCTATGCTGAGCTTCGCTGACAGACCGTTCCAACGGGGAGGTAACGGCTGATGGAGACGGCGGACCTACCGCTGCGCACGCCATTCCTTGACGGCCACGAAACGGTCTTCGACGAATTGGGCGAACCGATTTCACTGGCCCAGCGGGAGCGTCTCGCGGTCTGGCGTTCCGGACGCCGGTGTCACGATCAGCCGACCTATGCCTGGGCTTTTCCCGGTCAGCTCGACGAGGCTGTGGTGCGAGCCGCGTGGGCGAACGTCCTGGCCCGTTTCGGCAATCTGCGAACCGTTTTCACCGTCACCTCCGACGGGCGGGTCGGTCGGGGGGTGGCGGCGGCCGGGGATGCCACCCGGGCCACCTTCGCCCGCGCCGAACCCGCCGACTTCTTCGACGTCCTCTGTGCCCGGCTCGACCTGTTCGACACCGTCCTCACCCGGCTGGTGGTGGCGGTCGACCGGCGGGAGACCCTCCTGGGGGTCTGCTTCGACCACCTGGTGATCGACGGCACGACCGTACGGATGGTGCTGTCGGCGTTGTGGGCGGCGCTGCGCGGCGAGGAACCCCCGGACCCGCCGCCACTGGGCGACGCCCGGTTCGTCCGGGCCGAGCTGGCCACCGCCGGCTCGGCCGAGGTCGACCGGATCCTGACCTACTGGCGGGCCACCACCGGCGGCCACCACAGCTACCCCGCGCCGCACGAGGGCATCACCCGGCCGGCCGGCGTCCCGGCCCGGCCGGAGACCGCGACGGTGCCGGTACGACTCGGCGGGCCGACCGGGTTACCGGCCGGCCGGCTCGGCCGCGCGGCCCTGCTGCTGTCCGCGGTGGCTGTCGCCTTCGGTCGGACCACGGACGGCACCGCGCCACGGTTCGTGACGCTGACCCAGGGCGCCCGCCGCGCCGGCCGCAACCAGCAGCGGATCGCCGGTTTCCTGTCGAACTGGCTGCTCGCCTCGGTGCCGGTCGCCCGGTCCGCGGCGGTGGGCGCCGGCCCGGCCGCGCAGGCGATGCTGGCCGCGATGGCCGCCGGGGACGTCCACCACGCGGAGGTGGTACGCCGGCTGGAACCGGACCGCTACGGCGCCCGGTACGGACCGTCCACCGGGCTGCCGCCGTACTCGCTGTTCAACTACCTCCAGCAGCTGCCCGAACCGAGGATCGACCGGGGCACCGGCCGGACCCTGACCGTGCCGCCGGTGCCGGGCAACATCCTGCACGGCGGCCTGCGGGTGTACGGATCGGAGCCGGAACACGGTGCCGACGTGGCCGTACGCGTGGTGGCGGACGCGGGAGTGTACGGAGCCGGATTCGCCGCGGCGCTCGCCGAGGCGATCGTCGTCGCCACCGCGCCGTGACCGCCGTCGACCCGCGGCGGCTGCCGTCCGCCTTCTGGTACCTCTGGACGGCGGTCCTGATCAACCAGCTCGGCGGGTTCGTCATCCTGTTCCTGTCGATCTACCTGACCCAGCGGCGGGGGTACTCCGTCGCGTTCGCGGGCCTGGTGGTCGGGATCGCCTACGGCGGCGGGGGCATCGTCGGCACGGTGCTCGGCGGGGCGGCGGCGGACCGCTGGGGCCGGCGGGCCGTCCTGCTGACCGCGCATCTGGCCACCGCCGTGTCGACCGTCCTGTTGGGCATCGCGACGGGTCCGCTGGCGATCACCGTCGCGGCGTTCGGCGTCGGCGCGGCGAGCAACGTGCTGCGTCCGGTGGCGGCTGCCGTGATCGTCGACGTCACCACGCCCGAGCAGCGGCCCCGGGCCTTCGCCCTCCAGTTCTGGGCGATCAACCTCGGGTTCGCGGTGGCGGCGATCATCGGCTCGTCGGTCCCGGACCGGCACTTCGTGACCCTGTTCGTGCTGGATGCCGCGGCCACGCTGGGCGCCGGTCTGATCATCTTCGCCCGGGTGCAGGAGACCCGGCCGGCCCGGGTCGACCCGGCACCCGGCCGGGGCGGTGGAGCGGTCCGGGGCGGCGGAGCCGTCCGGCAGGTGCTGGCCGACCGTACGTTCCTGGTGCTGGTCGCGCTGGCGGTGCTGTTCGGCCTGGTCTTCATGCAGCACAACACCACGATGCCGGTCAGCATCCGGCAGAACGGCCTGCCACCGGCCACGTACGGCTGGCTCATCGCGCTGAACGCCGCGCTGATCGTCGGCGGTCAGCTGCTGGTGCCACGGCTCGCCCGGCACCGTGATCCGGCGCACCTGCTCGCCGTCGCGGTGCTCTCGATGGGCGGCGGCTTCGCGGTGCTCGCGGTGACCCAGCAGGTGTGGGGCTACCTGCTGTCGGTGCTGATCTGGACCGTCGGCGAGATGCTGCACGCCGCGATCATGCCGACCCTGGTCGGCGCGCTGTCCCCGGCCGACCGGCGCGGCCTCTACCAGGGGGTCTTCGCCCAGGCTTTCCCGATCGCGGCGCTCGTCGCCCCGGCCGGCGGCGGCTGGGTCATGGACCACTTCGGAGCGGCCACGTTGTGGTGGTGCTGCCTCGTCCTCGGGATCGCCGGCGCCGCCGGGCATCTCGTCATCGGACCGGCCCGTCGGCGGCGGCTGGACATGCTCGAACCATCGTCAACGACCATTGGAGTGAAGGCCCGTGGAACGTGAGACCTTCCAACGTCTGGTTACCGAGTACCTCACCGCCCTGGACGACGCCGGAGAGGACGCGGAACCGCTGGAGATCCGCCCGGACGACAATCTTTTCGACGTCGGCGTGGTCACCTCCCTCTCGATGATCAAACTGATCGGGCACATCAGCGACGTGACCGGCACCTCCATCGATCTGAGCCGGTATTCGATCGAGAGTTTCTACACCATCGACTCGATCTACGACGTGGTGGAACGGGCGGCGGCGGACCATGTCGACGCGTGAACTGCCGATCGCCCGACTGGACTTCGAGGACGAGGCGTTCCAGACCGATCCGTGGCCGCTGTACGACTGGCACCTGACCCACGCGCCGGTGCACTGGTCGGCGTCCATGAACAGTTACTTCGTCTTCGGTTACCGTTCCGTACGCCAGGTGCTCACCTCGACGGAGTTCACCGCGTACCATCCGTTCCGCCGCAGCCGGGCCGCTTTCGGGCCGTCGGCGCTGGACAGCGAGGGCAGCACCCACAACCGGTACCGTGGCGTGCTCGCCGGCCCGTTCCGCCCCAAGGCGATCAGCGGCTACGCCGAGGCGGTGGTCGGCGACGTGGTGAGCCGGCTGCTGGACGATCTGCTCGACACCGGCGACCCGGCCTTCGTCGACGAGCTCGCCTGGCGGCTGCCGACCCGGGTGGCGTGCCGGATCCTCGGCCTGCCCGAGTCCGACGATGAACTCCTGTACCGCCTGATGCGGCCGTTGATCCTCTTCGTCGACCATGTCAGCCACGACTTCGGCGGCGTGGTCCGGGACCGGGACGCGCTGCGCGGCTACCTGCGCGACCGGGTCGCCGGGGGGATCGATCCGCTGCGCATGCTGCGGACCATGGCCGAGGCCCCCGGCATGAGCGAACCGGAGGTGATCGACAACGCGGTGCTGGTACTGGCCGCGGCGACCGAGACCACCTGCTCCGCCACCGTCAACCTGGTCGCCCGGGTGGCCGCCGAGCCGGGCCTGTTCGCGCGGATCCGCGCCGACCGGACCCTGGTACCGGCCGTGGTGACCGAGACGCTGCGGCACGAGCCACCGCTGCACGTGACCCTGCGTTACGCGGCCACCGACGTCACCCTGGAAGGGGTACGCATCGAGCGGGGATCGTCGATGCAGGTCTGCCTCGCCAGCGCCAACCGGGACCCGGCCGTCTTCGCCGAGCCGCACGTGTGGAACCCGTGGCGTACCCGGGCCACCCCGCTGACCTTCGGGATGGGCCGGCACCACTGCCTGGGTTCCGGTCTGGCCCAGCTGGAGCTGGAGACCGTGGTGGGCATGCTGGCCGACCGGCTGACGGACCTGTGGGTGGTCGCTCCCGATCCGGCCACGCCCCGGGGCCGGACCTTCCGCTCCGTGCCGGGGCTCCGGCTGGGCTACCGGCGCGCCGGTGGACGGCCATGACCGGTACGGACACCCTGGTCTCCCGGTTCGTCGCCGTGGCGCGCGCCGACCCGGACCGGCCGGCTGTCAGCGACGGCGGGTTCAGCGTCCGGTACGCGGAGCTGGACGGCTGGTCGGACACGGTCTGCGCGGAACTGGTCCGGGCCGGGGCCCGGCCGGGTGATCTCGTCGGGATCTCGCTCCGGCGGGGTGCGCCGGTCGTGGCCGCCGTGCTCGGTGTGCTCAAGGCCGGCTGCGGGTACGTGCCTCTCGACCCGGACTATCCGGTGGCCCGGCTGCGCTTCATGATCGAGGACGCCGGCGTCGCGGCGGTGCTGGTCGACGACGGTACCCCCGCCGCCGTGGCGGACGGCACCACCGCCGTGCGGATGCCGGGCCCGGAGCAGCGGGCGACGGCTGGCCGGGGTGGCGACGCGTCGGTGCCCGACGGTCTCGCCTACGTGATCTACACGTCCGGTTCGACCGGTGTCCCCAAGGGCGTGCCGATCCGGCACCGGCACGTGTTGGCGCTGCTGGACAGCGCCCGCCGGCACCTGCCGCTCGGGCCGGACGAGACCTGGACCCTTTTCCACTCGTACAGCTTCGACTTCTCGGTGTGGGAGATCTGGGGCGCGTTGCTGTTCGGCGGCCGGCTGGTGTGCGTGTCCGACCTGGTCCGGATCAGTGGCGACGCGTTCCACGACCTGCTGGTCCGGGAGCGGGTGACGATGGTGAACATCGTTCCCTCGGTCTTCCGCCACCTGCTGGTGGACAACGGGCGGCCGGCCGCCGAGCTGTCCGTCCGCCGCGTGGTCTTCGGCGGGGAGGCGGTGGACCCGACGTCGGTCTCGCGCTGGCTCGCCCGGTTCGCGCCGGCCCGGCCACCCGAGATGATCAACATGTACGGCATCACCGAGTCGACGGTGCACGTCACCTACCGCCGCATCACCGGGGCGGACCTGCGGCGGTCGGGTCCCGGGACGGTCATCGGCCGGCCGCTGGCCCACCTGTCGGTCACGCTCCGGGACGAGCACGGCAGGCGGGTGCCGCCGGGCGAGCGGGGCGAGATGTACATCGCCGGCACCGGAGTGACCGACGGCTACCTGCGCCGCGAGGAGTTGTCCGCCGAGCGGTTCCCGCTGCTGGACGACGGCGCGGGGCCGGTGCGGTACTTCCGGTCCGGTGACCTCGCCTCCTGGTCGGACAGCGACGGCGGGCTGGTCTTCCACGGCCGGATCGACGACCAGGTGCAGTTCCTGGGTTTCCGGGTGGAACTGGGCGAGATCGAGAGCGCGCTGCGGGCCGCCCCGCTGGTCCGCGACGCCGCGGTCGTCCTCGACGAGGAGGCCGGCGAACCGGTGCTGTCCGCGTTCGTGGTGCCGGCCCCGGACGCCACGCTGGCGGTCCGGGAGCTGCGCCGGACCCTGCTGGCCACCCTGCCCCGGCACATGGTGCCGAAGCGGATCCGGCGGATCGACGCGCTGCCCCGCACCTCGTCCGGCAAGACGGACCGCCGTGCCCTGCTGGCCCGCCCCGACGGCCACCCGTCGGGCTGACGAGGCCCGGAGTCCGGCTACCGGGCCGCGAGTTCCGCCAGTACCCGGTCCCGCGTCGGCGCGTCGAGCAGGTCGACGTTCGCCCGGTAGCACCGCGCCGACCGGACCATCGCCCGCAGCCGCTCCTTCATCGCGGCCAGGCCGGCGGTGAAGGCGTCGAAGTCGGTGCCGTAGTGGACGAAGAGGTCGTCCTTGAGCCCGTAGGTGGTGACCGCGAAGGCGAACTGGTCGAGGAAGGTCAGGACGCTCTCCCCGGCCACCCGCTCGAAGCTGTCCGGCTGCGCCGGGTTGTAGTCCACCACCACCAGGTTGCGGAGCCGGCCCTGCCGGGCCCCCCGGTCGCCGAACAACTGCTCCGGTCGGGCGATGTGGTCACCCGCCTCCATGTGCCGGGGCAGGTCGTACCGGTCGATCAGATCCGCGAACTGCCGGTCCCGGCGGACCCGGAGCGACGACGGTACGCCGTACACCGTGGCGTCGTCGGCGACGAGCGCGTGGGTGTTGGTCAGGAAGCTCGCCCCGGCCAGGCACGCCTGCACCAGAAAGACGGTCTTGCCTCCGCCGTTGCGGCCGACGAGGAGGGTCGCGTCCCCGTCGTCCTGGACGAACCCGCCCGCCTTGAGGTGGAGCAGCCCGGCGTCGGCGGAGTGCACGGTGAGGATGTGCTTCACGAAGTACGGCCACACCGTCCGTTCGAGCTGCCGGCCGACCACCAGGAACCGCCGCCCGTTGGTGATCAGGTACGCCGGCTCGCCGAAGTAGTGCACCAGGTAGTAGCCGGCCCGGAACCGCTTGCCGCGGAAGGTCCGGTCCACCTGGGCCGCCACCGCTTCCAGGTCCACCGGGTCGCGGTCCTGGTCGATGCAGACCACCTCGTAGTCGTACCGCCCGTCGTCCGGTCCGACCTCGGCGAAGTACCCGTACGCCGGGAAGCTCTCCAGGTTCGTGGCGAGGCGTACCCGCACCACGTTCAGGTCGACGACCGCGGCCGTCCGGATCGGCACGCTCGCCACGACGGGGTGCATCAGGTCTCCTGGTCGGTCTCAGGCGGCAGCGGCGGCGTCGACGCCGGCGATGCGGGTACGCGGCAGCCCGGCCGGCAGGTCGGCCGTCGGGGCGAAGAGGAAGTCCAGGTCGGCGACGGTGTGGTCACCCCGGAGGATGAAGCACTCCGCGCCGCCCCGGGCACAGGTCACCAGGGCGGCGAGCTTGGTGTGCATCGCGCCGGTGGAGTCCCAGGGGCTCTGCGTCCACAGCAGGTCGTAGGCGGGACCGGGATCGTGGGCGTCCACCTCGGCCAGCACGTCCCCGCCGTCCCGGCCGTCGCGGAGGATGCCCGGCACGTCGGTCAGCACCACCGCCCGCATCCGGCCCGGCACGACGGGCAGCAGCACCTCCGGCACCCGGTCGCTGGAGAACGACACCAGTTCCCCCTCCGTGGTGAGCAGGCAGTCGCCCGACAGCACCGGCAGCGCACCCCGGCCCAGCAGGCCCAGCAGCACGTCCGGGCAGGCCCGGGGCACGCCCTGCTCCAGCGTGCACATGGCGGCCAGTTGCAGGGGGAAGGCGTCCACCCCGGCCGCACGCAGGGCCTCCGTCCAGGCCCACTTCACGGTGAAGCACGCCTGGGTGAGCGCCACCAGCCCGAAGGCGTCGTCGTCACGTCGCTGTCTGATCGCGCCGTGCCCGAACGCCCCACCACCCACCACCACCGCGAGCCGGCCCGGGTGCCGGGCCACCAGGCCGGCGAGCAGTTCGGCGTACGCCCGGAGCACCTGCTGGTCCAGGCTGCCGGGTCGGCTCTTGTCGGAGAACAGGCTGCCGCCCACCTTCACGACGACGAAGTCCGGTGTCAATTGGCCTCCTCGGGAGGTCCCCGGCCGACAGGATCGGGCGTCAGGTCATTCGATGGGCCGCCAGGTGGACGGCGCGCGCCA
Source organism: Micromonospora cathayae (assembly GCF_028993575.1). Classification (NCBI taxonomy): domain Bacteria; kingdom Bacillati; phylum Actinomycetota; class Actinomycetes; order Micromonosporales; family Micromonosporaceae; genus Micromonospora; species Micromonospora cathayae. The sequence goes on from NZ_CP118615.1 coordinate 1,128,160, forward strand.
GCGCGCCCAACTGCTGTGCCACCACGGTTCGCCACCGTCGAGCTGGGCGGCGATCCGGTCCGCTTCCCGGCGGACGGCGCTCGCCTCGTCGGCCGTCATGTCTCCCCTGTGGACGGCGGTTGCGAAGTTGTCCTGATCTTTCCACTGGTACCGACCGGACGGCAAGACCACCAGATCCAGAATGTAGTCGAGGGTGTCGAAACCCGTCACGGTACGGAGGAAGGGTGCCTGGAAGTTGACGTACCAGCCGGCGAAGTCGCCGTGCGTCGGATCGCGGAGCACCCACACCGCGTGGTGGTCGCCCGGCCGGTGCAACTGGACGACGTCCGGGCTCAGCCACCGGTCGCCGAGCTTCTGCCACGGGTGCGGGCCCCACCGGAACGGTCCGGACCCGAACCTGATCCGGGTGCCCTGCGCGAGGTGGACCGCCAGCAGGTCGGGCTGGTCGACGATGACGCGCACCGGGTACGCGCACCAGGTCCGGCCGTCGAGCACCTCCCGGTGTTCGATCACCTCGCCGAACGCCGCCGGTCGCGGCGGCGGGTTCCCGGTCGACGCCTCCGTCGGCGGAAGGCGGTCTACTACCGCTGCCACCGGCGCACCACCGCTCCGCCCTGCCACCGGGGCGGGCGGAACCGGCGGCGCGGCGGGCGGAGCGGACGGGGCCGGCGGTGGAGCAGGTGGGGCTGTCGGGGCGGACCGGCGGACCTGGTCCACCAGTCGCTGTGCCGCCGGCAGGTCGCCGGGGACGTCGACCTCGCACCACTCGCCGTCGAGGCAGTCGACCGGTTCGACGGCGAGTTCGTCGAGGACTCCGGTGAGCATGCGTTCGAACTGCACTGCGGGTACCGCCCCGAGGGTGGCCCGGCCGAGTTCGGCGAGCCGCCGTACCGTCCCGGGGCGGAACCGGAACACGCAGGCCGCCTCGCCGGTGCTGATCTCCTCCGGCAGGTCCTTGCCGAGGCGGGTGAGCCGCCCGGCCCTCGTCTCGGCACGCATGTCCCAGGCGCTGAAGGGCCGGGTCCGGTCCAGCGCGAACAGGTCGGCGTCCCGGTCCACCGCCATCCGGCGGACCAGCGCCGGGCTGACCAGCACGTCGGCGTAGGTCAGCAGCACCGGTCTCGCCCCGAGGCCGGCGGCCCCGAGGGCGAAGGAGTACGCGCTGTCCGTGGTCCGCCAGTCGGTGTTGTCGACGAACCGTACCGGCCCGGGGTAGCCGACGGCCGACACCGCCGCCCGCACCTCGGCGGACCGGTGGCCGACGACCACGGTCAGCGGGGGTGCCCCCAACTGCCGCAGCACCTCGACGGTCCAGAGCAGCGGAGTGGTGTCGTGCACCGGCGCGAGCGCCTTGTGGACGTCCCCACCGCCGGCGGCGAACCTGCTGCCGCGTCCCGCGGCCAGGATCAGCACGTCGAGGTCGAGCACGGCCGTCACCTCCTTCCCCGGGCCACCGGCCACCGCCGGCTTCAGAAGTTCACCGCCAGCAGCCGGGCCGGACCCGAGCCCCGGGCGGCCGTGAAGGCGTGCCGGACGTACGGCTGGAGGTAGAGGCTCGACCCGGTGGGCAGGACGGCCTCGTGCGGCCGCGCGGGGTCGCCCCACTTCATGTGGATCTCACCGGAGAGCACGTAGATGAACTCGTTGCCGGCGTGCCCGTCGTTGAACTTCGCCTCCGCCGGGTCGTCGACCAGCACGTCGACCACCAGCGGCACCAGCGACGGCACCTGCCGGGTACGCACCAGGCAGTGGTACACGTAGTAGTCGACGCCGCCCCGCACCCCCTTGAGCACGGACCGGTCCTCGGGGCGCTGGATCAGGACCCCGGCGTCCAGGTCGTCCTCCACGTCGGGAGCCAGGTGCTCCAGCGACGTGCCGAGCACCTCGGCGAGCTTCATCAGCTGGGCGAGGGACAGGTCACCGACGTGCCGGCCCTGTTCCCAGTCGGCCAGTTCGGCGACCGGTACGCCGAGCCGCTCGGCCAGCCCGGCCTGGTCCAACTTCACCTGTTCCCGACGCTCCCGCAACTTGCTGGCGAAAGCCTGTTCGGCCATCACGGACATCTCAGACACCTCCGGTATCAGTACTTGTCGCTGTTCCACTGACGGGTCGAGTAGGAACGGACCCGGGACGCGTTGAAGTTCGCGTTGAACTTGGCGGCCAACGCGGCCACCTCCTCGCCGGACCACAGCCCGGGGACGTTGATGATTCCCTGCTTGTAGGTCATCCGGTACAGCGCCTCGTCCGCGTCGACGAACCGCTGCCGGATGCACTCCCGGAGCAGCTCGGAACCGACGATCGGCGAGGCGGCGAAGAAGGACGCGCTGCTGAACCCGGCCTCCTCGGCGTAGTCGTACGAGGCCTGCATCTCCGCCAGGCTCTCCCCCTCGTTACCGAACATCGGCGGCATGCCGATGATGAAGAACCCGTGGACGTGCATGCCGATGCTGCGCGCGTACCTGATCAGGTGGGCGGTGCGGGCCAGGTTCAGCGGCTTGCGGATCAGCTCCTTCAGCACCCGCTGCACGCCGCTCTCGATGGCGAACGTGACCTGGTAGGCGCCGGACTCGACCATCAGGTCGAGCAGCTCCTCGTCCATCCGCCACAGCGCGGTGCCCTGCGGCGTGGCCCACGGCAGCCCGATCGTCCGGAACGCCTTGAACAGCTCACGGGCATGGTCCATGTCGTTGGTGATGTTGTCGTCCTGGATGTGGAACTCGTCGATCCCGTACCGGTCCCGGAGCGCGACGATCTCGTCCACCACGTTCTGTACGCTGCGGCGGCGCAGCTTCTGCCCCCAGAAGTGGGTGGTCGTGCAGAACGTGCAGTGCGCGGTGCAGCCCCGGCTGGTGTAGACCTGACCCACCCGCGACCCGACCGTGTACGGCGACTGGTACGCCTTGATCTCGAAGTACCGCTCCATGTTGTACAGGTGCCAGGCGGGGAACGGGATGTGGTCGAGTTCGCCGTCCGCCCCGAGGATCGGCGACTCGCGTTTCACCTCCGGCCCGGCTGGCCGGGTCGAGCTGATCAGCGGAAGTTCCGGCTTGATCCGGACCGCGCCGGTGGCGTCGCGGTAGGCCAGCCCCTGGAGGGTGTCCTCGGCGATGCTGCCGTTGAGGTGTTCGATCCAGAGCAGGAACGTCAGCTCCCCCTCGCCGAGGAAGACCACGTCCAGGTTCGGGTCCTCCAGGCACGCCTTCGGGAAGTACCGCGCGTGCGCGCCGCCCATCGCGGTCTTCGCCTCGGGTACCACCCGGTCGGCCAGGCGCAGCAGGTGGTGCACGTTGTCGGCCTGGTTGCTGAAGATGCTGGACACCCCGACGACGTCCGGGGCGAACTCGCGCAGGACGGTGACGATGGCGTCGTCGTCCAGGCCGTAGCGGAGGAACTGCGGGTCGCCGTCCACCTCCCGGGCGTTGTCGTACCCCTCGGCGAAGACGTCCAGCAGGCGTACCTCGTACCCGTACCGTTCCAGCACGGCGGCCAGGTAGCCGATACCGAGCGGGTAGGTGCAGCGCGGCAGGTCGTGGCGGTAGAGGGTGGCCGCCGGGTTCAGCAGCAGGATCTTCTGGAACCGGCGGCGGGCCGGGTCGCTGGCCACCGTGGGCAGGTCACCCCAGGAGATGGCGGGTTTGCCGTGCAGGGCGGATTCGGCGGATCCGAGCGCCCCGATGGTCAGCAGGTTCTTGTTGTCGGTCATGCCGGACTAGCTCCTTCTGCCGTCGGCGGGTCGCTGGTCGAGGGTCACTGGGCGTCAGAGGATGCCGCTCAGGTGGTCCAGAACCGGCGTCGGGCGTAGTGCCACCGGGTTGCGGTCGGACCGGCCGCCGTGTCCGATGCCCGCGCGGACCAGCTCCGGCAGGTCGTCCCGACCGACGCCGTAGTCCCGCAGCCGGGTCGGCCAGCCGTTGGCGCGCAGGGTGCCGGTCAGCAGCGACGGGAACTCGTCCGGAGCGCAGTCCAGCCCGGCCGTGGCGGCCAGGACCCGGCTGCGCTGCGCGGGCTCGGCGTGGGTCAGGTTGTACCCGTGGAGCCAGCTCAGGTTGAGCGCGCACGCCACCCCGTGCGGGACGCCGAAGCGGGCGGTCAACCGGTAGGCGAACCCGTGCGCGGCCGTGGTCCGGGTGAGGTCGATGGCCTGACCGGCGTGGATCGCACCCCGGGCCAGGTCGGCGCGTTCGCCGGGGGCCAGGTGTTCGATCCGGCGGCCGGCCAGCGCACCCAGCAGCCGCGTCGCGGCCACCGAGTACGCCTGGGACCGCCTGGTGGCGACGATGCTGAAGGACGACTCCACCGCGTGGCAGACCGCGTCCAGGTAGCTGCTGCTCGCCACCGGCACCGGGCAGGTGGCGGTCAGCGTGGGGTCGACGATCGCCCGGTCGGCCCGGACGTCGGGGTGGTCCAGGGACCGCTTCTCCAGCCCGACGAAGAGGGTCGCGAAGCGGGTGACCTCGCTGCCGGAGCCGGCCGTCGTGGGCACCAGGATCAACGGCGGCAGCCGGGTCGGCGTCGGGTCGCCGCCGGCCAGGCAGGCCAGCGCCGCGGCCCGGTCGGCCGGCAGCAGGCGTACCGCCTTCGCGGTGTCCAGGGCGCTGCCCCCACCGACCCCGATGATCAGGTCGGGTCGTTCGTCGTCGCGCAGCCGGCAGCCGGCGAGGACGTCGTCGAGTTGCGGGTTGTTGGTGAAGCCGTCGAAGAGGGTGACCTGCCAGGGCGCCAGCAGCACGTCCAGTCCGGTGTCCCGGTAGCCGCGACGGCTGCCCACGACCAGGATCCGCCGGGGTCCGATCGCGGTGATCTCGGTGACCAGCCGGCTCAGGCTGCCCGCGCCGAACACCACCCGCTCACCGGAGTCCACCACGTCGATCTCGCCGCCGACCTCGCCGTCAATCTCGCCGCCGACCTCGCCGCCGGGCGGACCGCCGTCGGCCGGACCGGCACCGACGGTGGGCCCGGCGACGGTCGTCACCGCCCGGTCGGCGTCGGCCCGGGAGGTGGTACCGGTCGTGGGTCCGGCACCGGTCGTGGGTCCGGCGTCGGCCCGGGGGGCGGTACCGGCCGTCGGTCCGCCGCCGGCGGTCGGGGCGACGCCGGCCCCGGGGGCGGTACCGGCCGGTGCGGTCGCCGTCGCGCGGACCGCGGCGCTCAACCGGCGGTAGATGTCGGGTGCGCTCAGGGCACTCGTGGCCCGGGGCGGAGCCGCGCCCGGGTCGGCGGTGACGGGCACCACCACCAGGTGCGGCCCGGACCGGGTGAAGGCCGCGTCGAGGGCCGACGCGACCGCCGCCGGGGTGGCCGCATGGTGGACCGAGCGGTATCCGGCCGCCCGGCCGACCGCCACCAGGTCGGTGGCGTGCGACGTGCTGGGCTGACCACCCGTGGAGTCGTAGGACTGGTTGTCCAGCACGACGTGCACCAGGTTGGGCGGGGTCAGCGCGCCGATGGTGGACATCGTCCCCAGGTGCATCAGGGCGGCCCCGTCGCCGTCGAGCACCACCACCGGGCCGGGTTGGGCCAGCGCCAACCCGAGGCCGAACGCGCTGGCGTGCCCCATCGACCCCTGCATGTAGAAGTTCGTGGGCGCGTCGGCGAGCGCGAAGAGGCTCCGGGAGGTGTATCCGGTGGTGGCGACGGTCGGCACGCCCCGGAGCCGGGGCAGCATCGCGGCCAGCGCCTCCGTCCGGGACATCCCGGGCCGGGTCCCGCCGCGCGCCGTGCCCGCCCCGTCGATGCTGCCCTTCGGCACCAGCACGAAAGCGGACGATCCCCGGTCGAGGTGGCGGACCGCGCTGGCGGTCACCTCGTCGAGCGACCCGACCGACGGCCGGAGGGTCCAGTGCGGTACGCCCAGCGTGTCGAGCAGCCGGTGGGTGGTGCGCCCCATGACCTGGTGCTGCGGCTCGTCCCGCCCCGGGTCGGGCCAGCCGCGCAGGCTCAGGAACACGAGCAGGGGCACCTCGTACGGGGCCTGGAGGGAGGTCAACGGGTTGATCAGGTTGCCGAGTCCGGAGTTCTGCGCGAACACCGCCACCCGTACGCCGGCTGCGGCGGCACCGCAGGCGATGGCCGCCGCCGCGCCCTCGTTGGCCGCCGCGACGTACCGGCCGGCCGCGGTCATCCGCCCGATCGGACCGGCCAGGTAGGAGCAGGGGACACCCACCCCGAGCCCGACCCCGTGCCGGTCGAGGACGGCGCAGAACTCGTCGGCCCCGATCACGGTTGGAGCCTCTGCCACTCGTCCAGCCGCTGCAGGGCGAAGATCTCCGACACGCTCGCGATCCGGTCCTCCAGGCCGGTCGTCTGGCCGGCGGCGAGGATCTCGGCGTAGGTCGCACGCAGCGACGAGATCATCGTCCGCAGGCCGTGGTTGGCGTAGATGATGACCGAGGCACCGAGCTTGTACGCGTCCTCGGCGTCCCACGCGTGGTAGGTGGTCGGGACGATCACCACCGGCAGGTCCACGTCCCACCGGCCGAGGAACTCCACGATCTGGTCGTTCGTCGGCTTCTTGGAGTGCACGAGGACGGCGTCCGCGCCCGCGTCGGCGTACGCCCGGCAGCGGCGCAACGCCTCGTCCACCGTGCCTCCGGCGATCAGCGCCTCGGTACGGGCGATCAGGAACATGTCCGACCGCTGCTGGGACTTCGCCACCGCGATCTTCCCGGCGAACTCCCTGGTGCTGAGCAGGGAGTGGTCGGTCCCGGCGAAGCTGTTCATCTTCGGGTACGTCTTGTCCTCGACGCAGACGGCGGTGATGCCCGCGTCCTCGTACTCCATGATCATGTGCGCGACGTTGAGGTTGTTGCCGAAGCCGGTGTCGCAGTCCGCGACGACCGGGACGCGCAACGCCTTCTGCATGTCCGCGGCGGCCCGTAGGTACTCGGACATGCCGAGGATGCTCGCGTCCGGCAGGCAGCGCATCGCCGAGATCTCCAGGCTGGACGCCCAGACGGCGTTGAAGCCCGCCTGCTCGGCCAGCACCCCGGCGAGCGCGCTGTTGGCGCCGGCGACGCGGACGAGACCCTCGCCCGACATGACGGTACGAAAGGGTATGGCGTTCAGCCGTAGCACGACTCCCCCGTTGATCTTGAAAGCAACCATGGCCCGGTCGCCAGCCAGACCGCTGCCGGCAACTGATGGTCAACATCGGCGGCGGACGCTGCGCGGGCAGAACTGCCCACATTGGCCGCGATGTGTCGTCGGTCGATCTTCGACAACCTTTCCGCCTCGCCGATAGTGACACGATCGGGGAGCGTCCGTCTACCCTCCGACACTCCAATCATTGGACCGACAATGACGGACGCCCGCCCCCGGCATGCGGTTGACGTCCGTTTGGTAGGGCTCTGTCGAGGGTTGGCGGCAACCGCCCGGCCCGGCGTCGTCTGCGGGGAGAAGGTGACGGTCGACTGAGCCCCGGAAATCACTTCCGCACGGTGCCGACAATGTCGCCGAATCCGTTTTCCGAATACCGTCCGACGCCCATGTCCGTCCGCTCCACCGACGGCGTCGACGGCCGCACCGCGACTGTCGGTGGCGTTCCACCGGCCGGCAGCCGGAATGACCGGCCGGTCGGGGCGCGCGGGACCCGGCGGGAATCACCGGCCACAGCGCCCCGGGGCGACTACGGCTGCCGGGCGACCGCCGTAGCGGAAACGCCATCCCCGGCTGGCGGGAAATGCCGCCGGAGAACCGCCGCCGAGCGGCCCGCACGGGTGGAAGGAAAACGAATCATCAGACCACCCACAAAGCCCTGAGATTTGCGGAGAATGCATCTCCGCTAACGACCGGGAAGCCGAGTCCGATCTACGACAGCAATGACGCATTCCTACTGACCGATGGTTGACACGGTGGCTAGTCTGGGCTTGGGTGTCGGGGGACAGACGCCCGAGGCGATCGCCACGCGGGCGATGACTCCGCTGTTAGCGAGGTACCTTGTGGAAACCACACAGCAGGTTCTGGACGGCGTCCGTGCGATCACGGACGACGAGGTCAAGCATTTCCAGACGAACGGGTGGGTCAAATTAGAGGGGCTGCTCGACCTGTCGATCGTCGAGAAGCTGCTGGAACGGGCCAAGGCCAAGATGGGGGCCGAGGAGCCGCAGACCCGCAGCACGGACCGGCCCGACGAGCTGCGCCCCAACGACTTCAAGTGGTACGAGCGGTGGGACGGCTGCTCGCACCAGGACTCCTGGATCCGGAACTTCACCCACGCCACGCCGATCGCGACGGTCGCGTCGCGGCTGATGGGGGGCAGTCCGGTCCGCTTCTACTACGACCACGTCTTCGTCAAGATCCCGGTGGCCGTCGCCGGCACCGAGACGCCCTGGCACCAGGACCTGCCGCACCACCCGCTGGACCGGCAGGGCGCGCTGACCATGTGGATGCCGCTGGTGGACTGCCCACCGGAGAAGGGCACCATGCGGTTCCTCAACGGCTCGCACCGGACCGGGCTGCTCGGCCGCTACCTGAACCGGGGCGACGGCGTCAACCTGCTCGACGAGCACCCGGAGATGGCGGACCGCTTCGAGCTCTCGCCGCCGCTGCACCTCAAGCCGGGTGACGCCACCGTCCACGATCTCGGGGTGATCCACTACGCGCCGCCGAACACGACGGACACGCCGCGGTGGGTGTACACGTTGCAGTGGTTGCCGCCGCACGCCCGCTACACCGGGGCGCCCAACCACCGCACCGACGGGCACGGCCTCGAGATCGACCGGCCCCTGGACCACCCCCGGTTCCCGATCATCCCGACCCCCTGACGGGTGCCGCCGGAGACCTCGTCCGGCGGCTCCGCCGCGAACACCGGTCGTCGTTCAGCGAGCGCGCCCGGCTGCCCGCGCCTGCCAGTCCCCGCTCGTCGGGGCCGGCATCAGGCCGGTGTGGCCGGGCCGTTCCATGGGCAGCACCTCGGTGGCGACCCGGACGAAGTCCCAGATGTCCACCCGGGGGTCGCGGTGGTCGATCAGGTGACACAGCTCGGTCCAGGAGAGCTTCCCGGGTGCCTCGGCGGTCGCCCGCAGCCGCTCGGCGGCGTCGCCGGTGAGCGCGCCGGACGCCCGCAGCCGGTCGAGGGCCCGGGTGAGGTCGAAGTCGGTACCCGGGTACAGCTTCTCGATCCGGTCGATCTCGACCTCGGCGAGCGCGGGCCGGTCCTCGTCGAAGTTGTCGCGTACCTGCTCCAGCAACCGGCGCCGGGTCTCCCGGTCGAAGAAGATCGCCAGTTCACGTACGGTGTCGGCGGGCTCGTCGGCGATGTGCACGAAGTTGATCACCCGGTTCGGCGGTTTGAGCACCCCCCGGAGCTGGTCCTGGGTCCACACCTTGTCGGTGGCCGCCCCCTTCAGTTCCGACAGCCGCATCGTCCCGGGGACGACGCCGTCGTAGCGCAGGTCGCGGAGCATCAGCAGCAGCGACTCGGTCGCGCCGTGCATCACCGACGTCAACGCCAACCGGTCGTTGCTGTACGGGTGCCAGTCGTACTGCCAGATGGCCCGCATGGAGTGCCGGTTGTGCCGGAACGGGGCCGCGCCCAGGACGCTGAACCCCTGCTGGGCGAGGAACGTCATGGTGGGGCGCATCCGCCGGCCGGCCACCCCGTCGGACTTGAAGGCGAACATGGCCACCTCACCGAGGACCCGGGTCGCGTCGGCGCCCAGGACGGCGACGGCGTCGGCCCAGCAGGCCCGGAAGTAGAGATCCTCGGTGTAGGCCCGGCGTTTCCGGTCGGACGCGGTCAGCGCGGTCCACTCGTCGTCGCTGGGCATGAAGTCGGTGTCGGCGGGCATCGGGCACTCCTCCGGGTCAGGCACGGGTCGACGACAGACGCTGGTCGGCGTGCTGCTCCGCCGGCGTCCGCCAGGTCTGCGGGTCGGGGTTGGTGAGGGACTTCGGGTGGCCCGGCTCGTCGCAGGTGACGGCGTAGGAGCCGAGCACGGTCAGGTCCCAGGTGTCGACCGGGCAGCCGGTCCGGGACAGTTCGCGGACGAAGGCGCGGAACTCCACCGGGTCACCGTCGGCGGCCCGCCGCAGCTCGTCGCGGAGCGCCGCGACCCGGTCGCGCTCGCCCGGCCGCCCGGCCGCGTGGTCGGCCAGCGCCCGGTCGATCCGGCGTACCGCCGGGGCCAGGTCCAGCGACCTGGTCGCGTCGGCCGGTTGCGCGATCGCCCGGTCGAGGCGTACCCGGTCCTCCGCGCTGATGACGCCCGAGCCGAGGGCGGTCAGCAGCCGGCGGCGGGCGGGGGCGTCGAACAGCACTCCCAGCTCCCGGACCAGGTCGGCCGGCTCGTCGGCGAAGTGCACCAGGCTGAACACCCGGTTGGGCTGCTGGAGCAGGCTGCGCAGGGTTCCGGGGACCTGGGCGGCGAGGCTGGCCGAGCCCTTCAGCGTGCTCAGCCGGACCGTCGCCGGCAGATCGTGATCTGGGTCACTCTTCAGCACGAGGGTGAGCGCCCGGCCGGACCCGTATGCGAGTTCGTTCACGGTCAGGCGGTCGAGCGTCGCGGACGTCAACTGGTACCGCCACAACTCCCGCCACCGGTGGCCGGTGAGCGCCAGATCCTCGACGGCCACCACGGAGAACTGGTGGTCCACCAGGAACGAGTGCACGGTTTCCAGCTTCGCCGCGATCAACCCCTCCGGCTTCATCATCAGAAGGGCACCGTCCCGCAATTTCGCCGGCCATTCCGGGCCGAGAATGTCGACGACGTCCGCGAACGATTCACGAAAGTACGTCTCGCGCTCGTAGAACTGCGCCTTGAGTGGCATTCGGGTAAGTGCCGGCCAATCCAACATGGTAATTCCAGACTCCTTCTGCCGAGCGGGGGTGCCACGACCCGGTGGTAACGCTAGCAGAACCGTGCGTCCGACCCGGGTAACCATTGCTGGCGCACCAATTCCCTCCGGTCGCCCGACCCGCCTCCGGACCACCCCGACGAGGTCACAACCCCGCAGCTCCGCGCGGTCAGGCGTGGCGAGGGCGGTGAGCCCGGGGTATCGGGGCCGGCACACCGGGGCCGGATCACCCGAGCCACACCACTGGCCGATCATCGGACAGGCGTCCGCCGATGGTACGAACCATCTGAGACAAGCATTTCCACCAACCATCCGAGACAGATTCGTCAGGCTTTTCGGTCGTGCCCGGGAAACTGCCTTCCGACCTGCGGATCCGCGTGGCCCGAAGGCCGGAAGACTGATCTTGCGGACGACACCGGTCTTGACACCAAGAATCGACATCGGCAAACCTGGCGCAGCGGGAAAGGATCCCGCAGAGAGAGGAGGGGTTCGATGCGCGAAGCAGTGAGCACCGCTGTCCAGAGCACGAACTTCGGGCTGAAGAACGAGCACGTGGCCCTCATCCCGGCCGGCAGCGTCGAGGCCGCCGTCATCGGCGTCCGCGAGCTGGAGGCCATGCGGACGACCGCCTCGTTCGTTCCGGCGTCGAAGCACGGGCTCGAGGTCATCACCGGCGCCAGCTGCGAGACCGGCGCTCAGTGATCCCTCGGGGTGGGCCGTCCCGTCCGGGGCGGCCCACCCTCTCATTCCACCCCCGGAGATCGACGAGACAGGTTGTGCCGATGAACTCTCTCTTCAACACCCTCCCGACCGTGTCCGTCGTGACGTCGCACGGCCGGCAGCAACTCGCCGGTGACCCCGACGACCGCGTCATCGACATCCTCAACCGGCACAACGTGCCGTGGTCGGCCGTGGCCGTCTACGTCCTCCCGCGGTCCGGGGGCGAACCGCAGCTCACCCCCTGTCTGGACACCCGGCTCGCGGACTTCGAGGACGCCGCCGAGGTGCTCCTCTACTTCAACCGCAACGTCAACCCGTTCCTCTTCTCGCTGGCCGACTTCCGGACCATCGAGAGCGACAACCCGGGATCGCAGGCGACCGAGTACTTCTACCAGCGGCTGGACAACGAGGCCGGGAACACCGAGTCGTTCCTCAAGAAGCTCAGCCCCGAGGAGTGCCGGGACATCATCGCCGACCGGGTCGGCGACACCATCCGTCAGCACGTCCCGGCCGGCGCGCACATCGTGGTCGGGGTCAGCGGCGGCGGGGACAGCAACGCCCTGCTGTACGGCCTCAGCCAGCTCACCGACCACGACGTGACCATCCACCCGGTGATCCTGATGGGCATCCCGGACTGGGACGCGGGCGTGCCCCGGGCGCAGGCGCTCTGCGAGAAGTACGGCCTCGACCTGCGGGTCATCGAGGCGGACGAGGTCAAGGAACTGCTCGGCATCCCGAAGGACTCGATGCCGCTGATCGACCGCTTCGAGCAGGAGTTCCAGGGCGACGACTTCGAGTTCCTCGGCACCCTGCTCATCCGGCTCGCCCTGTCCAAGGCCGCCCGGGACCTCGGCACGTCGTACATCTGCACCGGGGTGAACCTGGAGGACATCGTCTGCGAGAACCTGTTCCGGGTCTCCAGCGGGATGAAGCCGGCGGCGTTCCCGATCCGGCCGATCGGCGACATCAACCTGCTGCTGCCGCTCTGGCTGTGCCCGAAGCGGATCATCGACGGTTGCTTCCCGAAGTACTCCCTGGAGAACTACGACGCCCGGTACCCGTGCTTCTCACTCGGGCGCAACCTCTACTACAGCGTCGTCTACGCCATGCAGTCGCAGTTCCCCGGCTACCTGGAGCAGGTCGCCCGGGGACTGTCCACGCTGAGCCTCCAGGACCCGGTGCAGTACACCCTGAACGAGCAGCTCGGCTTCTACGTCGAGCGGTCCGTGCCGTTCCCGCTGCTGCACCGCTTCCAGCGGATGCTCGGCGGCGCCCAGCCGACCACGACCTGACGGCGGCCCGTTTGTCCGAGCAGGCCGACGGACCGGAAGCGCCCGGGTCCGTCACCGAGTTCCGGGAACGGCTCGCCGCGCTGCTGGCCGCCGAGGTGGCCGGGAACGCCCCGCGCCACGTCGTCGTCCTCGCCCTCGACGGGGTGAACGTGGACGTGGCGCGGGACTGCTGGCCGTCCGCGCGGACCCGCACCCTGCACACGGTCTGGCCGACCACCACGGCGGCCGGCTGGCTCAGCCACCTGACCGGCCTGACCGTGGCCGAGCACGGGGTGCCGGGGGTGGTGTTCCGGCCGGCTCCCGGGGAGGCCCTGGTCAACGTCTTCGACCACCCGGACCCGGCGTTGACCGGCCCGGTCGGGACCGTCTTCCACGACGCCCGGCGGCTGGGCTACGAACCCGCCGCGGTGCTGGGTGACCTGGAGACGTACCGGTGCGGCTGGCGGGACACCGTGCTCGACGGCGTGCACCGGGTCCTCGGCCACCGGTTCTACCTGCCGGACGCCGGCCGGTACCGCCCCCGTCCCCCGGAACTGATCGGATCCCTGGTGCTCGCCGCCCTGCGCGACGGGTTGCGACGGCACGGCAGCAGCGGCCCCTGCCTGCTGTGGTGCTACCTGGAGATCGACCGGCACGTGCACGAACACGGGTACGACGGACACACCAGGCAGGTGCTCGCCGGCCTGGACCGGATGGCGGCCCGGCTCGCCGACGAGGGCGTACTGGTCGTCGCGCACGCCGACCACGGGCTGGTGCCCACCCGGCCCGACCCGGAACTGGCCGCGACGCTGGCCGCCCTGGCCCAGCGGTACGGCTTCGAGATGGGCGGCGCCGGGCGCACCCGGTGGCTGTACCCGGCCCCCGGCACCACCGACGACCTGGTCGGGACGCTACGCGAGCGGCTGCCCGAGTCGGTGACCGTCGAGCACGCGGACCGGCTCTTCGGCACCCCGGCCACCTCACGCGCCCGCCCCCGGGTGGGGGACGTGGTGTTGACCGCCACCGGGGAGGCGTTCCTCGCCGACCCGACGTACCACTACGAACACGGTTCGCTCCTTCCGGCGGAGCTGGAGACTCCGCTGTCCGTCTGGGGGCACCCGGCCATGGAGGCGATCAGCCGATGACGTCGCACGATCCGGACCAGCTCGACGCGCTGCTGGCGCACGCCGGGCTCACCGTCCCGGCGGACCTGCGCCCCGGGGTCCACGCCGGCTACCTGGAACTACGGGCGATGGCCGCGCTGATGCGCGCGCCCCGCGACGCCGAGGTGGAGCCGGCGGCCGTCTTCGCCATCGAGGAGGTGCGGCATGCCGGCTGACCACACCACCGTCACCGCCGACCGGTCGGCCCCGGTCACGGGCGATGCCGACCGGTCCGGTCCCGCCGCCGGCACCGGCACCGGCAGTGGAATCCAGTGGCACGAGTACTCGGTGGCCGACCTGGGCCGGGCCCTGCGCGCCGGCCGGCTCACCGCCCGCACCCTGGCCGAGTACACCCTGGACCGGATCGCCGCGATCGACCCGCAGGTGCACTCGTTCATCCGGGTCACGCCGGAACGCGCGCTGGCCGACGCCGACCGCGCCGACGCCGAGCTGGCCGCCGGCCACGACCGGGGCCCGCTGCACGGCATCCCGTACGGGCTGAAGGACATCATCGCCACCGACGGCATCCCGACGACCTGCAACTCCCGGCTGCTGCTGGAGAACGTGCCGGCCGAGGACGCCGCCGCCGAGGCCCTCCTGCGGGCCGGTGGTGGTGTCCTGGTCGGCAAGCTCGGCACCGCCGAGTTCGCGCTCGGCGGCCCCGGCTTCGACCTGCCCTTCCCGCCGGCCCGGAACCCGTGGAACGTCGCGCACTTCACCGGCGGCTCCTCCGCCGGTTCGGCGGCGGCGGTCGCGGCCGGGCTGGTCCGGGTCGCCCTCGGCTCCGACACCGGCGGCTCGATCCGGTCTCCCGCCTTCAACTGCGGCGTGGTCGGCCTGAAACCGACCTACGGTCTGGTCTCCCGGCGCGGCCTCTACCCGCTGTCCTACTCACTGGACCACTGCGGTCCGCTCTCCTGGAGCGTCGAGGACACCGCGCTGACCATGAATGTCATCGCCGGTTACGACCCGCGCGACCCGAGCAGCGTCCGGACCGACCCGCAGGACTACACGGCGGACCTCGGCCGGGGCGTCGAGGGGCTACGGGTCGGCTACGCGCGGGAACTGTTCGCCTCGCTGCGCGGCATCAGCCCCGAGGTGGTCGCCTCGGTGGACGCGGCGGCGGCCACCCTCACCCGGCTCGGCGCGATCGTCACCGAGGTACGCCTGCCGGATTTCGACCTGTTCAAAGCCTGCGCCCGGATCATCATGCTGGCCGAGGCGTACGCCATCCACGAGGAGACGCTGCGGACCCGGCCCCGCGACTACGGCCGGTACACCTACCAGCGGATCGCGCCGGCCGCCACGCTGACCGGGGCGGACTACGTCCAGGCGCTCCGGGTGCGGCGGGAGCTGACCGTCGCGCTCGACCGGGTGCTGGCCGACCACGACGTGCTGCTGACCAACACCGGGCTGGCTCCCGCCGCGCCGTTCGAGGACTTCCCCGAGGACTGGCCGCCGCCCGCCCACGCCGTCTCGGTGCAGACGCCGACCTTCAACGTCACCGGCCATCCGGCGCTGTCCCTACCGGTCGGCTTCTCGACGTTGGGGCTGCCGCTCGCCGTGCAGATCGTCGGGCACGCGTTCGCCGAACGCACGGTGTTCCGGGTCGCCGCCGCCCTGGAGGACGCGGCCGGGGTGCTCGACGTCCGGCCGGCCCTCGCACCGGTGACCCCCGGCGCGGAGGAGGAGGACCGGTGACCGTCCGACTGGGCATCGTGGGTGGCGGGCCCTGGTGCCTGTACGCGCTGGAACGGCTCGCCGCCGAACTCCCGCACGTCCGGCTGCCCGAGGGCGGCGTGCACGTCACGGTCTTCGACCGGACCGGCCGGTTCGGTGCCGGAGCCGCGCACGACGACCGCCAACCGCGGACCAGCTACCTCAACCGGGTCGCCAGCCAGCTCTCCTTCGCCGCCGACGAGTCCAACCGGGACGCCCGGCACCTGCTGCCGGCCCGGCTGCGACCCACCTTCGTGGAGTGGTGCCAGGCCCGCTACAAGACCACCGGGGACGAGCAGTTCAACCTGCTGCCGCAGGACGTGCCCCGACGGTACCTGCACGGCCTGGCGCTCACCGAGATGTTCCACCGGTACGTCCAGCTACTACGGGAGATCGACGGCGTACGCGTCGACGCCCGGACCGCCGAGGTGACCGACGTGGAACGGACCGCCGACGGCGGGTACCTCGTCCGGGCCACCGACGTCGACCTCCCCGACACCGACCGGCCCGACGCCACCGGAACCGACGCCGACCGGCCCGACGCCGACCGGCCCGATGGCACCACCGGGTACCCCGCCGACCGGCCCGACGGTACCGGGTACACCGTCGCCGTCGACCGGTTGCTGCTGGTCACCGGCCAGTCCGAGAACACACCGGCCCCGGGCTCCCGGGCCGCCCGGCTGGCCGCCCACGCCGCCGCCCACCCCGCCTCGACGTACGTGCCCAGCCCGTACCCGTTGGGGGAACGGCTCACCGAACGCACCGTGCCACCGGCGTGCCGGGTCGGGGTGCTGGGCCTGGGCCTGACCGCGGTCGACCTGATCCTGCACCTGACCGAGGGGCGGGGCGGTGGTTTCGCGGTCGCCGGAGCAGGTGACGCCACCGGGCTGCTCCGGTACGTCCCCAGCGGTCGGGAACCGGCGCGGATCGTGGCGGTCAGCCCGAGCGGCCTGTTCCCGTGGACCCGCCCGGAGAACCAGAAGGCCGTGGACAGCAGCGGACTCGGGCACGCCGCCCTGGAGCACCGGCCGGACTTCCTCACCCTCGACGCGGTCGCCACCCTGCGCGGTACGGTCGGCGTGCCGGCCGTACCGACCGGTGGCGAGGTCCGCCAACTGGACTTCGAACGGCACCTGTTCCCCCTGGTCGTCCTGGAAATGGCGAACGCCTACTACCGCACCCTGTTCGGTCCGGAGGCGGCCGCGGAACTGCCCGCCGTGGTGGGCGAGCGGTACCGGCTCTTCCTCGCCACCGGACGCGGCCGGGGCGACGACGACCCGGTCGACTTCCTGCTCGCCCCGCTCGACGGCTGGTTCGACGAGATCGCCGAGTACGTCGAGACCACGGCCGCCGGCCGGCCCGTCCCGGAGCGGCTGCGCCGGCTGGACGGCACCACCGTCCGGGACAGCTTCCGCCGTACCGTCCTCGGCGCGGACCCGACGGCGCGCGTCTCGCCCTGGGGCCACCCGACGGACGTCCGGGCGCACCGGTTCGACCGGCGGCGGCTGTTCGACCCGGCCGGTGCCGCCGACGGGCCCGGCACCGCGACCTGGTCGGAGCGGGTGGTCGCGCACATGCGGCGGGACCAGGCCGCCGCGACGCAGGGCAACCTCGCCAACCCGGTGAAGGCGGCCTGCGACGGGGTCTGGCGTGACCTGCGTCCGGTCTTCTCGGCCGCGCTGGACTTCGGCGGGCTGACCGCGTCGTCCCACCGCCGGTTCCTCGCCGTGTACCTGCGCCACTACGCGCGGATGTCCAACGGCACCGGCCCGGAGCCGATGCGGAAGATCCTGGCGTTGGTCGAGGACGGCCTGCTGGACGTCGCGGTGGGCCCCGACCCGGTGGTGGAGCCGGCCCCCGGTCCGGGCGGCTACACGTTGGTCGGTCCGCACACCGGCGTCCGCCGGCAGGTGGACGTGGTGGTGGAGGGACGCGGTCACCCCTTCGACCCGCAGTGGGACCGGAATCCGCTGTACCGCAACATGATCCGGCGCGGGCTGGTCCGGCAGTGGCGGAACCCGAGCCCGGACGGGAACGACTTCGTGCCCGGCGCGATCGACCTGACCAGGACGTTCCACCCCGTCGGGCGGGACGGTGCCGTCGACGAGCGGATCGCCGTCCTCGGCGCGCCGGCGGAGGGGATGCTCTTCTTCCAGCTCAGCGCGGCCCGCCCGCACGCCGACAGCGGGGTCGTCAACAGCCTGGCCCGCTGGGCGAACGAGTTCGTGGACGCCCTCGCCCCGACCGTGCACGACTCGGACCCGGACCCGACGCCGCCCGCCGGGGCCGACGCGTGATCCCCGGAGCCGGCCGACGCCCGACGCCGCCCATCGGGGCCGACGCGTGATCCCCGCCGCCCACCGGAGCCAATCGACGGGTCCCGTCGCCCACCGGAGCGGTCGATGACCGACCCGCTCGTGGCACACCACCTGGCGGCCGTGCCGACCGACGAGATGACGGCCATGGTGGCCCGACTGGCCGCCCTCGACCGCTACCAGGCGTCCGAGGGCATCGACCGGGCCGCCGAACTGGTCGCCACGGCCGCCGTCCGGGCCGGCCTGTCCGACGTCCGCGTCGACCGGTACGTCGCCGACGGGACCGCCCGCTGGTGGACGTTCGACGCGCCCACCGGCTGGACCCCGCACCGGGCCACGCTGCACGTCGACGGTCCGGACGGGCTGGCCCTGGACCACGCGACGCACCCGTTCCTGGTGGCCACCTACTCGGCATCGACGCCACCGGCCGGGCTCACCGCGCCGCTGGTCGCGTTCCGGCCGGACGCGTCGACGACGGAGCTGGCCGGTGCGCTGCTGGTGGTGGACCGTGACACCTTCCGCGACGGGTCCCTGCTCCCCCGGCTCGGCGCGGCCGGTGCCGTCGGTTTCGTCACCGACGCGCCGTGGCGCGACGACGGGGGCACCGCCCGCCGGGGCCGGATCGAGTTGCCCGCCGGTTCACCGCTGCTGGCCTTCAGCCTCACCCCGGAGGAGTTCGTCGCCGCCGGCCGGCTGGCCGGACGGCGGTCGGTGGCCCGGGTGCACGTCGAGGTGGCCGACGGTGCGCCGATGCCGGTGGTGTCCGGGCTGTTACCGGGGGACGGCGACCAGGCCGAGGTGTGGATGATGGCCCACCTGTGCCATCCCCGGCCGAGCGCCAACGACAACGCCTCCGGGGTGGCCGCCGCGCTGGCCGCGGCCCGGACCCTGGCCGCCGCCCGCCGCAGCGACCCCGGCCGGGGTGGGCGGCGACCCGTCCGGTTCTTCTGGGGTCCGGAGTTCGTCGGGACGGCGGCGGTGCTGCACGACCGGCGGCACGACCCCGTCCCGCCGGCCGCCGTGATCAACCTGGACATGGTGGGCGAGGACCAGCTCCGCTGTGCCGCGCCGTTCGTCGTCGAACGTCCCCCCGACTGCCACCCCACGCTGCTCACCCCGCTCGCCGAACACGTGGTCGCCGAGACCTTCGCCGCGACCGCCGCCGGCGGGGGCACCTGGGGCAGCGTCCCGTTCCAGGGTTTCTCCGACCACGCCCTGTTCGCCGATCCGGGGGTCCGGGTGCCGGCGGTGCAGTTCTGCCACCCCGCCGACCGGTTCAACCACTCGGCGGCGGACACCGTGGACAAGGTCTCGCCGCTGGAGATGCGTCGCTCGGCGGCGGCCGCCGCCGCCCTCGCCCAACTGTGCGCCGGCCCCGACCGGGAAGGCCCCGACCTGGCCGCCCTGGTGGACCGGTGGTGCGCCCGGGAGGAGGCGGACGCGGTCCGGTTGGCCGGCCGGTACGACCGGGACTGGGGGGACGGACTCGTGGCCCACGTCCGGCGGACGAACCTCGACCACCGGCTGCTCGTCGGCGACCCCGGGCCGGACCGGCGATCCGGTACCGGACCGACGCGGCCCGCCGGCGCGGAGCCGGCACCGCCCCCTGGTACCGGCCCGACGCAGTTCCCCGGGGCCCGACCGGGCCGGCCCCCCGGGGGCGCGGACGGCACCGGGTTCCGCCGGGACCCCGCCGGCCCGGTGCTGCGCCGACGCTGGACGGGGCCGCTGAACCTGCGGGCCGCCCAGGCGGCGCTACCGGCACCGACCCGGGCCCTGCTGGCCGGGCTGGTGGCCCGGGACAAGCACACCCTGTCGACCCTGTTCAACCTGGCCATCCGTGCCGACGGGACACGCGACGCCGGGCAACTGGTCGAGGACACCTCCTACGGGCTACGGCGACCGATCGACCCGACGACCGGGCACCGGCTGGTGGACGTGCTGTGCGAGGCCGGGTGGCTCGCCGCCGACTGACCGACCCGTTCAGCTGGAGGAAGCATGCCGCTGGCCAACGACTCCTACCGGAACGTGCCGACCCTCACCGACGGCACCGACCTGCTCAACCTCGCCTGGACGCTGGACGAGGGCACGTGCCTCGACGTCGACCTCCAGCAGGCGCTCGCCGACCAGTTGCGGCACGAGGTGACCGGCGGGCTGCCCTCGGTCAACAGCTACCTGGTGCGGGACCCGTACGGCGAGGAACTGCTCGGTCCGGCGGTCGCCGCGCTGTTCCCCGGCACCGGGGAAGAGTCCGACCTGGTCACCGGCGCGGGAGTCATCTCCCTGCTGCACTGCCTGGTCCGGCTGGCCGGGGACCGGCCGGTCTACGTGATCGGCGACGTCTACCCGGACCTGCCGCACTGGGCGGACGTCGCCGGGGTGGGCTGCGTGTCCCGTCACGACGTCGGGGGTGGCCCCGACCACGCGGCCAACGCCGTGGCGGTGGGCGCGGGGCTGGTGCTGCTCGAACGGCCCGCGCTGACCGGGGAGCAGGTCGACCTGGCCACGGTGGAAGCGCTCTGCGCCGCCACCGCCGGGCAGGGCACGGTGGTGCTGGTCGACGAGTCGTACGCCAACTACCACCCGCCCGGGTACAGCGCGCTTCCGCTGACCTCGCGGCTGAGCAACCTCGTCGTGGTGCGCGGCCTGGCGAAGGCGTACGGGATGGGCGGGCTGCGGTTGGGGTTCGCGGTGTCCTCCCGGGCGCTACGGGCCCGGATCCGGGCCGCCGTCCCGCCGATGCTCGCCTCCTCGCTGTCGCTGCGGCTCGGCCGGGCGGTCCTCGCCCTCGGTGACATCACCGCCGGGCTGCGCAGCCGGGTGGAGACCGCCCGCCGGGAGACCCTGGCGGCGCTGGCCGGGGCCGGTCTGGAGGCACCACTGTCGGCCAGCCGGTACGTGCCGTTCCTGTTCTATCCGGCCGACGACCATCCGGCGGCGGTCGCGCTGCGGGACCGGGGCATCGTCGGTAAGCGGCACGTCCACTGGTCGGAACGGTCCCGGGCGACGGCCGACCGGTACCGGTTGAGCGTCCCGCTCCGCCCCGACCGGCTCCTGCTGCTGCGCACCCGGCTGGCGGCCGGCCCGGCCCCGGCGGCCCGCTGACCCGGCACCCGGTCGGCGGCACGGCTCCGGCGGCCCGCTGAGCGGCCTTCCGTCGAAGCCGCGGCCGGTGCGGTCCCTCCCCCTCGTGGATCCGGCCAGCCACCTCGGCGGCCCACCGGCCCGCCACCCGGTCAGGGCTCGGGAACCTCGGCGGCCAGTCGCCGGCACTCGGCGAGCAGTTCCCGGGCCTCCGCCGGGACCGCCCGGGCGAAGTCGGTCCCCCAGCGACGCAGGAACGGATCGTCCACCCCGGTCCGGTCACCGGACAGCGCCTCGATGATCCGGAGGAAGCACAGCGGCAGGTAGGGCAGGGCGTACCCGCCCTCGTGGGTGAGCAGCAGCCGCCCACCGGCATGCCGTTCCGCCAGCTCGACGACCTGCTCGGCCAGCCACCGGTAGTCGGCCGAGTGCAGCGCCAGCCGGGCGGACGGGTCCAGGTAGCTGGCGTCCAACCCGCTGGGTACGAGCACCATGTCCGGCCGGAACCGGTCCACCGCAGGCCGGACCACCTCGTCGAAGACAGCACGGTAGACCCCACCGCCGGAGCCCATCGGCACCGGGACGTTGAGGTTGGTGCCGAACCCCGCTCCGTCCCCTCGGGCGTCCGTGCCACCCGTGCCCGGCGCGAAGTGCCGGTTCTGGTGGATCGAGATGGTCAGCACGGTGGGGTCGTCCCAGAAGGCCGCCTGCTGGCTGTTGCCGTGGTGCGCGTCCCAGTCGATCATGACGATCCGGCGGGCGCCCAACTCCCGGGCCCGCAGCGCGGCCAGGACCCCGTTGGCGAAGAGGCAGCCGCCGCCGGCCGAGTCGGTCTCGGAGTGGTGGCCCGCCGGCCGGACCAGGGCGTAGCCGTTGCGTACCCGCCGGTGCCACACCTGACCGCACAGGTCGCGTACGGCCGCGACGGCGAGCAGGCCCGCCTCCGTCCGGCTGCCCGGCGGTACCGCGTCGAAGATCCCCTGCGCGGCGGCGTACCCGGGGTCGTGGAAGGAGGTCACCACCTCCGGGTCCGCCGGCGCATCGATCTCCACCAGCCGTACCGACGGCAACCCGGCAGCCGACCATTCGAGGATGTCGCGCAGGCAGCCGACCCGGGCACCCCGGTCCCAGCGCTCGTCGGGCAGCAACACCTGATGGTCCAGGAAGGCTGCGCCCGGGCCGTTGTCGTGGGCGGCGAAGACCGGGGACCAGGCGACGGCGGTGCCGTGCGCCGTCACCCGGTGACCTCGAGCACCCCGTGGTCGATCAACTGCCCCAACAGGTCGAGGGTGTCGGCCTCGGCCTCGGCGGGCGGCAGACCGTACTCGGTCGCCAGCAGGCCCACGACCTGCGCGACGGTACGCACCCCGTCGAAGCGACGGACCAGGAACGCGGCCATGTCGTGCAGTTCGAAGGCACTGTCGGCGGTCGCCACCAGCAGGGTGCCCCGGTAGCTACGGATCCGCACGTCCAACCGACGGCGCGGGACGGAGTCACGCCCGATCGCCAGGTGCTCCGGCATCAGATCTCCACCTCCATCGAGAGTCGCTTGCACAAGGTGATCACCTCTTCGATCCAGGGTCGCGGATCGTCGGCCCGGAAACCGGCCATGGTCTCCAGCTCCCAGTACCGGTCGAAGGGCAGTGCGGTGAGCTTCGCCTCCTTGAGTCGTCGGGCCCGCCACTTGGGCACCTGGGAACCGAACGATCCGCCGCTCTCCAACAGCGCGTCGACCGTATGCCCGAACGCCGTCCGGGCGGAGAGCACGGCGCTGTGCAGGTCACCGTCGGCCAACTGCCCGAGGGCGTCCTCGACGTAGCCGTCCGCGCGGGCGAGTGACCGGGTGACCAGGAACGCCTGGAACGCGCTGCCGTTCACCTGCTCGCGCCGACGGCGGACCCAGTCGGCTCCGGTCAGCGGCACGCAGGTGAACAGCCGTTCCAGAAACGACTCCTCCTCCTCGACGAGCGCCGCCACCACGGGGTCACCGCTCTCGAACCGTTCCCAGCTGACCTTCGTGAGCATCTGGTCCACCTGTCGGTCGAGCCAGTACGTGAGCTCCCAGCGTCGGCCGTCGACGTGCAGCACCTCGCGGGGCAGGTGGACGGGCTGGAGGGGGACCACCTTGCTCGACGCGTCGGGCCTCCGCCACGACGTTTTCGTGATCACGTAGAAGTCGCGGTCACTGCGGCTGTTGGCCCAGCCCCGGGCGACCGATCCCACGATCAGCAGGGCCAGCAGATCGCCGGGCAGCAGTGACCGGCTCCGTAGTTCGGAAAGAAAGCCGGTGAGGGCCGGCGGTGTCACGGGTGGGCCCTGTCGGCGCCACCGGCTGAGGGCCCCCCGTGGTCGACGTCACCGGAGTCGGTGTCACCGGAACGGTGCCGGGACGACGCGGCGTCAGGCATCCGCGTTACGGGGTGGTCGGTTCAGCGGGATCGGGTCGGCCCCGGTGCGGGCCGGTGTCGACTCTGGAACCAGGAGTTTGTGCTGACAGCCATGCGAACCTCCCCGTGATACGCAAGACCAATTGCACCACCGGCCGCTGACGTCGTCAATACCGCGCCGACGCCGGTCAATGTCCCGACAGCTCCGGCCAGGGCCGGAGGGCTAAGAACGATCATGGGGTTGTCGTCCCGGACCGCCGGCCCGTACACGACAACCCCATCTCGGTGTGGTGGATCAGGAACGCGTGTAGAGCGCCGTCCGGCCGCCGTACAGGGCGCGCTCGCCGAGCTCCTCCTCGATCCGGATGAGCTGGTTGTACTTGGCGGTACGGTCCGAACGCGACAGCGAACCGGTCTTGATCTGGCCGCAGCCGGTGGCGACGGCCAGGTCGGCGATGGTGGTGTCCTCGGTCTCGCCGGACCGGTGCGACATGACCACGGTGTAGCCGGCCTTGTGCGCGGTCTCCACGGTCAGCAGGGTCTCGGTGAGCGTGCCGATCTGGTTGACCTTGACCAGGATCGAGTTGGCGTACCCGCCGCTGATGCCGTCCCGGAGCCGCTCGACGTTGGTGCAGAACACGTCGTCGCCGACCAACTGGGCCCGGTCGCCGGCCACCGTCATCAGCAGCTTCCAGCCGTCGATGTCGTCCTCGGCCATCGGGTCCTCGATGGAGGAGATCGGGTAGCGGGCGATGAGGTCCGCCAGGTAGTGGACGTGCTCCTCGATGGTGCGCTTGACGCCCTCGCCGGCGTAGTTGTAGACGCCGTCCCGGAAGAACTCCGAGCTGGCCGGGTCCAGCGTGATGGCAATGTCCGTACCGGGCTGGTAGCCGGTCTCCTCGATGGCCCGGACGACGAACTGGAGCGCCTCGTCGGCGGTGGCCAGGTTGGGGGCGAACCCGCCCTCGTCACCCACGTTGGTGTTGTGCCCGGCGGAGGAGAGGGACTTCTTCAGGGTGTGGAACACCTCGGAGCCCATCCGGACCGCCTCGGCGAAGTTCGCCGCACCGATCGGCGCGATCATGAACTCCTGGTAGTCGAGGAGGTTGTCGGCGTGCACCCCGCCGTTGATGATGTTCATCATCGGCACCGGGAGCAGCCGGGCGTTCACCCCACCGACGTACCGGTAGAGCGGCTGACGGTGGGCCGCGGCAGCCGCCTTCACGGTGGCGAGGGACACCCCGAGGATGGCGTTCGCCCCGAGGCGGCCCTTGTTCGGCGTACCGTCCAGCGCGATCATCGTCTCGTCCACGCCCGCCTGGTCCTCGGCCTGCAGGCCGACGACCGCCTCGGCGATCTCGCCGTTGACCGCGTCGACCGCCTTGCGGACGCCCTTGCCGTGGAACGCCGCCTTGTCGCCGTCGCGCAGCTCCACCGCCTCGTTGGCGCCGGTCGACGCCCCCGACGGTACGGCCGCCCGACCGAAGGAGCCGTCCTCCAGCACGACGTCCACCTCGACGGTGGGGTTACCTCGACTGTCGAGAACCTGGCGACCGATGACTCGGCTGATGGCAGTCATTCATTCCTCCGATGTGGCGCCTTCGTCGGGCGAAGACGTGATTGGTCACAACCGGTCCGACGGCTCTGGCAGACTGGGCACCGGCCGCCCGTCAACTCCGGTCCGGGCGGACCCCCACCCAGTCTGCCAGAGCCGGATCACCGGAACTACGCAGGCTCAGCCGCTCCGGCCGCTCCACCAACCGGAAACAAAGCGCAGGAAAACGGCGGACAAAGGCCACTGGACGGGTCAGTTCCGCCCGCCGTCACCTCGAAAGATCCGTTCGGCGAACTCCACCGACAGGTACCGGCGGACGGCTGTCCGGCGGGCGGTCGGTTCGGTGGCCGGTGGGCCGTCGCCGGCCACGGCGCCCCGGACCGGGGAGAGCCGTCGGTCGGCGGCGGCGGTCAGGGCGGTGGCCCATCGGGCGACCTCCGGCGGGACGTCAGCGGCCGCGGCCGCCGTCCCGAGCCGCCCCCAGAACCCGCTCTGGTGCCACTCCCCGAACCGGCGGTGGGCGGTCTGCCAGGAGACGTCGAAGACCCGGGGCAGCATCCGCCACACGGAATCGGTGACGAGGACGAACGCGATGGCCGCGAACATGGCCTCGTCGTCCACCCGTCGGGCACCCCCGCCCTGCGGCCGGGCGGTCTGCCGGGGCACCAGTGGAGCCGCCAGCGGCCATACGCACATGGGCGCCAACCAGGGGAACCGCTCCGACATAGGCCCCATGATGCGCTTCCGGGGCCGGCACCCGCCACCATCCGGCCACCGCCGGGTCACCGGCCGGTCACCCACCGGCCAGGCCCGCCCACCGGATCTCACCGCCTGTCACGGGACATCGACGATCAACATGTTGTGCCAAACTTGCCGCATCGGCCCGGACACTCGTGACCATGACCGACGACGATGCTTAGTGAGGCCCCCTTGGGTAACTCCGACCCGAATGGCACGGACCCGACCTGCTCGTTCTGCGGTAAGAAAAGGGACAAGGACCGGCTGGTCGAAGGGCCGGGGGTGGCCATCTGCGACGGATGTGTCGACCTCTGCGGCGAGGTGGTCACCGACCGGCGTCGCCAGGTGGCCGGCTTCCGGGCGGACGCGCTGCCGCGCCCCCATGACATCCGCGCATTCCTGGACACCTACGTGGTCGGCCAGGACCGGGCCAAGATGGCGCTCTCCGTGGCGCTCTACAGCCACTACAAGCGGGTCCGGCTGAACACCTCCGGACAGCGGACCACCGACGTCGAGCTGACCAAGTCGAACATCCTCCTGCTCGGGCCCACCGGCTCGGGCAAGACGTTGCTGGCCCAGAGCCTGGCCCGCAACCTGGACGTGCCGTTCACCGTCGCCGACGCGACGACGCTGACCGAGGCCGGCTACATCGGTGAGGACGTCGACTCGATCCTGACCCGGCTCGTCCAGGCCGCCGGCAACGACATCCGGAAGGCCGAGACCGGCATCGTCTACATCGACGAGATCGACAAGATCGCCAGCAGTTCCGGCAAGGCCGGCGGGTCGCGCGACGTCTCGGGGGAGGGTGTCCAGCAGGCGTTACTCAAGATGCTGGAAGGCACCGTGGTCACCCTGGCCCAGAACGCCCGTTCGGCCACCGCGGCCAGCGGTCGGGGCTACGCGGGCCGGGAACCGACCCGGATCGACACGTCGAACATCCTCTTCGTGGTCGGTGGCGCGTTCGCCGGGCTGGAGGACATCGTCGCCGCGCGGGTCGGCCGCAACAACCTGGGGTTCGGTGGGGCCATCCGCTCGCGGGCCGACGATGCGGAGATCGACTACTTCGCGCAGGTCATGCCGGAGGATCTGATCGCCTTCGGCATGATCCCGGAGTTCATCGGACGGCTGCCGATCATCACCTCGGTGCAGAAGCTGGACCAGGCCACCCTGGTCAAGGTGCTGACCGAGCCGAGGAACGCCCTGTCCAAGCAGTACCGGCTGATGTTCGAGCTCGACGACGTCGAGCTGGAGTTCGCCCCCGGCGCACTGGAGGCCGTGGCGGATCAGGCGATCCGGCGGGGCACCGGGGCGCGCGGGCTACGTGCCATCCTCGAACAGGCGCTCATCACCACGATGTACGACGTGCCGTCGCTGACCGACGTGACCAGGGTCGTGGTGACCGAGGAGGTCATCCTCCAGGGCGCGGAGCCGACCCTGGTACGTGACCCGGCCCGCGACGGCGCGGCGGCCGGACGCTGAGCGCGCCCGGACCAACGCGGCGGGACGCTGAGCGCGGTACGTGACCCGGCCCGGACCAACGCGGCCGGACGCTGAGCGCGGTACGTGACCCGGCGGGCTCGGTGGGGTACCGAGCCCGCCGGGGTCGAGCGGGTTGGAGCCGGTCAGGTCGTCAGCGCTGCAGGGTGAGCAGGCCGGGACGGTAGGGCAGACGGCCGTAGTCGCCACCGGAGTTGGGGTCACGGCCCTGGTACAGCAGTTGCAGGTTGCAGGGGTTCACGGTCATGGTTTGGTCCGCGTTGGTCCGCAGCAGCTCGCCGTGGCTGATGTCGTTGGTCCAGGTCGCACCACTGTTGGCCTTCCCCGCGAACGGGTTGCTCTCGGTCGCGGCCTGCGGGGTCCAGGTACCACCCAGGCTGGTCGCGGTGAACGACCGGAAGTACCGGCCCTGCGCCCCGATCGCCTCCACGATCATCAGGTACTTCTGCTGACCCTGGAGCTTGTACACCTGAACCGCCTCGAACAGGTTGTTCGTGGTGTCCGTCATGATCGTCGTGTAGTTCGACCCGAAACTGCCCGGGAAGTTCCCGATCGGCATGCTCGCCCGGTAGATCCGACCGTTGTCACCGGCGAAGAACAGGTACATGTTCTGGTCGTCACCGATCAACGCCTGATCGATCGGACCGGTCCCCGAGTTGGAGATGCTGCCGGTGAACAGCGTCTGGTGCGCCGACCAGCTGTTCACGTTGGTCGGGTCCGTCGACGTCCGGTACGAGAACGCCGGCCCACCCCACTGGTAGGCGAGGACCCACAGGTTCCTCGGCGCGAAGTAGAACAACGACGGCGCGACCGCCGAGAACGGCATCGCGTTCTGACTCGCCGAACCCATCTGCGACCAGTTGTCGAACAGACCGAAGTTCATCGACCCCCACGACGTACCCGTGTCATGCGTGGTCGCGTACACCAACTGCCGACCGTTGTACGGCGCGTGCGTGAAGTCCTTCAACGACACCCAACCCGACCTCGGCTGCGCCAGAGGACCCGACGACGACCACCGGTAGTTCGACGGAAGGTCACACGTACCCGGCGGTGGCGTAGTCGGCGGGGTGGTGGGCGTGGTGCCGCCGTCGACCCGGACGAACTGCCACTGCTGGTTGGTGCCGCCCCAGTCGTCGTACTGGACGATGTTGGCGCCGTCGGCGGTGGACGCGCCCTGCACCTCGAGGGCCCGGTTGCTGTTGCGGTTGATCAATCGGACGTAGCCGCCGTCGGAGTCGGCCAGCCGGAACTGCTGGTTGGTGCCGTTGTGGTCGGTCCACTGGTTGATCGCCGCGCCGTTGGCGGTGGAGAAGTTGTAGACGTCCAGGACCTTGCCGGAGTGCCGGGACTTGACCCGGTAGTAGCCGCCGCCGGAGTCGACGAACTGCCACTGCTGCTGGTTACCGTTGTTCCGGGTCCACTGCGTGATCCGGCCACCGTCGGCCGTGGACAGGTTGTACACGTCCAGGGCCTTGCCGCTGTTGCGGTTCACCAGCACGTACCACGCGTTGGTGTCGACCGTCGCCGCCGCGGCCGGGGTCGACACCACCGCCGCGGCCACACCACCGGCCAGTACGGTCGCCACGCCGGCGGCGAGGGTCCGCAGCAACCATCCACGTCGCCGCGACGGCGGCGCGATCGATGGAGATGTACCAAAGGCAGACATGATCCTCCTTCAATGACCAAGCCCGAACGGTCTGCCCGAGGCCGGGCGCACCGCGCTGTGTCACCGGACGGCGCGCGAGGGGGTTGTTATCGCTAACAATCCGCTCGCCGGTTCCGGCGCACACCTGAACCCAGGTCCGACGAAGCAGGCTCGCCCGGTAAGCCACACAGCCGCCGTCACCCTTGACCATCGACTCTCGGCGATAACATGCCGTTCGTCAAGTCGTAACGCTCCTGATTCACCGCTTCGCCGACCCGCCGCAGCCCTCCTCGCCGGCCATCCCACGGGCATCGCCCGCCCACCGGCCGGAGCGGGACGGACCCTTCGGGCGACGACGAATGATGGCGTTAACATCGACGCGGACTCATGGCGTGGCCGGACGGTCACGCGGTCCGGATCACCCCGGTGACACCGGCCCGGATGCCCCCGGCTCCGGTGACTCCGCGCCCGCCCGGCGCTCCCGGCCGCCACCGGCCCCGGCTCGGGTCCGCCGACCGGAGCCGCCTCGTGTAGAAAGCACAGATAGCCGGCCGCCGTACCGGAGATGCCAGGGCGCGCCGGCCGCACGGGCACCACCGAGGGCACCAGAAAGGGATGTCGAGCCGATGGACCCGATGACCCTTCACGAAGGTGCCGGCCTGCGATGATCCAGGCCGTCGGACTGGTCAAGCGTTACGGACGGGTGGCCGCGGTGCAGGAAGCCAGCTTCTCCGCCCGCCCGGGGCGGGTGACCGGCTTTCTCGGGCTCAACGGGTCGGGAAAGACGACGACGCTGCGGATGCTGCTCGGGTTGGTTCGTCCGACGGCCGGTGAGGCCCGGATCAACAACCGGCGCTTCCGCGATCTGTCGCATCCGGCCCGGGAGGTCGGTGCCGTCCTCGAACAGGGGATCAGTCACCCCGGCCAGTCCGGCCGGGCCCATCTGACGTCCCAGGCGATCCTGGCCGGTGCGGGGCGGTCCCGCGTGGAGGCGCTGCTCGATCGGGTCGGGCTGACCGAGGCGGCGGACCGACGCAGCGGCAACTACTCGTTGGGCATGCGGCAGCGCCTGGCGGTGGCCACCGCCCTGCTGGGCGACCCGCCGACGCTGGTCCTCGACGAGCCGGCGAACGGCCTCGATCCGGAGGGTGTCGCCTGGCTCCGCCAACTGTTGCGCGACCACGCCGGGCAGGGCGGCACCGTGCTCATCTCGAGCCACCTGCTCGCCGAACTGGCGCACCTCATCGACGACGTCGTGATCATCGCGAAGGGGCGGGTGACCTGTGAGGCACCGCTCGCCGACCTGTACGGCGCATCCGGCCGGCTGCGGATCCGCAGCCGTGACCAGCATCGGTTGTGGCAGGTGTTCGAGCGGGCCGGCGGGCGGGTCACCCGGAACGGGGACGCCCTCGAGGTGGTGGGCCTCACGCCGGAGCACGCCGGGGAGATCGCTTTCCACGCCCGGGTACCCCTGCACGAACTGACCGTCGAGACCCCGGACCTGGAACAGATCTTCCTCGACCTGGCGGCGGCCTGATGTTCGCCGTCATCCGCAGCGACCTCCACCGGACGGCGACCATCCGGTCCAGTCGGATCTTCCTGCTCGCCTTCGTCGTGCTGGGCCTGCTCATCGGGTGGGTCAACGCCGACTCCTGGGGACTCGTGGCGGGCATGGCCGCGTTCGGCCTCGCCGCCATGATCGTGGCCCAGCACCACCAGCACCGGACGGCCGTACTGCTCCATCTCGCCGTACCGAGGCGCATGTCGGTGCTCGCCGGCCAACTGATCGCGGCGGCGGTCGTGACCACCGCCCTGGTCGCGGCGAGCGGCCTCACGCTCCTGGCCGGAGGCGAGGCCGACCGGTATCGGAACCTGCTGACCGTCGTCCCCCTGATGGCGGTCTTCGGGGCCGCCGGTGTGACCGTGGTACGTCGGTCGACCTGGTTCTTCTTCGGTTGCGCGGGGTGGTTCGTCTTCGTCGAGGGCCTGGTCGGCAGGTTGCAGACGCCGCTGCCGTTCACCGCGTTCCTCAGCGCCGGCAGTGGCGACGTGCGCGGTCTGCTGCTCGCCTCGGGATGGACCGCCCTGGCGGTCATCGCCGCCGGCTTCGCGTTGGGCCGTGACCTGACGGGCGACTGAGGGTGTGCCGGGCCCGGTCGGACAGTTCCGGCCGCGACCGGGTTGCCCGTCCGTAGGACTGCTTACCTACCCGGTCGTCGCGCGGGCCACAGCGGGAGGTCGCCGACGCCGGTGAGGCGGGCCAGGTCGCGGCACCCGAGGAGAGCGAAGTCACACATGTCAATGTAGAGTTTCTTCGATGTGAAGTGGCGGGTCGCTGGCGCGACCTGCCGGGGCAGCGCCGCCTCCACCGAATGGAACCGACGATGTCTGGGGAGAACAGACCATGAACGAACATCGGGAGAGGCGGCTGCGGACCCGCTGGCGGCAGGCAGCCCGTACCGCGGTCGCGGCGGCGGCCTCCGTCGGGATCGCCGTGCTGGCCATCGGATTCACGGCGGGCGCGGCCCAGGCGACCGCCAGCCCGGCCGACCGGGGCACGTCGAACGTCTCGCTCGCCGCCGCGCCGGTGTCCCGGGTCGCCGCAGGCGATCTGCACACCTGTGCGATCCGTACCGACGGGACGCTCTGGTGCTGGGGCAACAACTTCTACGGCCAGCTCGGCGACGGAACCAACACGAACCGGACCGGACCCGTCCGGATCGGCGACGCCACCACCTGGGCGCGTATCGACGCCGGCAGCAGCAACACCTGCGCGGTACGCACGGACGGAACGCTGTGGTGCTGGGGTGGCAACAGCAACGGCCAGCTCGGCGACGGGACGACCACGAGGCGGAACAGCCCGGTACGGGTCGGTGACGCCACCACCTGGGCCAGCGTCAGCACCGGTGCCAACCACACCTGCGCCATCCGGACCAACGGCACCCTGTGGTGCTGGGGCCTGAACCGGCACGCGCAGCTCGGTGTCGGCACCTCCCCCTACGTGTCGACCACGCCGGTGCAGGTCGGTACGGCGACCACCTGGGCGAGCGTCACGACCGGCTACGCGCACACCTGCGCCACCCGCACCGACCGGACCCTGTGGTGCTGGGGCAGCAGCTCGGACGGACAGCTCGGTCTCGGTATCCGGGAGTACCGGGGCACACCGACGCAGGTGGGCACCGCGACGTGGAACGGCGTGACGGCCGGCTACGTGCACACCTGCGCGGTCCGCACCGACGGGACCCTGTGGTGCTGGGGCGAGAACGGTTACGGTCAGGTGGGCGGGGGCACCGGCTTCCAGACCACCCCGCTCCAGGTCGGCACCGCCACCAGCTGGGCACGGGTGGAGGCGAGCATCGACTCGTCGTGCGCGACGCGCACCGACGGCAGCCTCTGGTGCTGGGGCAACAACGGCTCCGGGCAGCTCGGTGACGGCACCACCACCCACCGGTCGACCCCGACCCGGGTCGGCACCGGCACCACCTGGGCGGACAGCTTTGCCGTCTCCTACCACGCCTGCGCGGCGCGCACCGACGGCAGCCTGTGGTGCTGGGGCGACAACTCGTTCGGGCAGCTCGGCGACGGCACCACCACCAACCGGCCGACCCCGACGCAGGTGGCCCTGCCGGGCTGACCTCCGCCGGTTGACGACCTGTGCCGTCGGTCCGCGCCACCACCGTCCCACGGCGCGGACCGACGGCACCACCCTGTCGACGCCGCAGTCAGGTGCCGGCGAACCCGGACGGCGTCACGCTGACGTTCGAATCCAGAGAGGCTGGACCACGTGACCGACCACCTCCTGACCCGGACCACGTCGCCCGACGGTCCCGCACCAGGACCATCGCGGAGCACCCGACCGTCACACCGGTTGCTCGTCGCGCTGGTGACCGCCGTGGCCGCGATCACCGCGACGGTGGGCGGCGTCGCCGTCACGTCGTCGCCGGCCGCCGCCACCACCGATCAGTTCCGGGGGATGAACTGGGCCGTGCTGGGTGACAACTTCAGCACCGGGCCCCTCGTCGTACAGGGCCTGAGCCCGTCCGACAGCAACGCCACCGTGCGGGCCAAGGCCAATGCCCTCTACGACGACATGGCCTCCGGCATGGGGGTCAACACCGTCCGGCTGCCCATCAACACCCACACGGTGGGGACGACGTGGTGGGAGGCCTACCGGGGGGCCATCGACGCCGCCACTGCCCGCGGATTCAAGGTCATCCTGGCCTACTGGGAGGACGGCGCCGCCTCCGGCGGCAGGATCACGAACCTCGCCGCCTGGAACGCGATGTGGTCCACGGTGACCAGCACGTACGGCTCGAACCCGAACGTCTACTTCGAGCCGATGAACGAGCCGCACGGCTACAGCTCGGCGGAGTGGCGCAACGTGGCGGCCGACTGGCTCAGCTACCACCACTCGGCGGTGCCCGGCCGGGTGCTCATCGGCGGCACCGGCTTCAGCCAGGACCTGCGGGACATCTGCACCGACAGCCGCTTCAACTCGACGCTGCTCTCCTTCCACTACTACGCGTTCTTCTACGGCGCGATGACCTACGACGCGTTCCGGAGCCACATCCAGGTCCGCCTCGGCAACTGCGCGTCCCGCGCGGTCGCCACCGAGTTCGGCGCGCCCATGAACGACGGCCGCAACTACGCCGACGCGAACAGCACCGACAACTTCGTGCGCTACCTCCGCGCCATGGCCCAGGTCATGCGGGACAACCGGATGGGCGGCACCTACTGGCCGGCCCTCGGCGGCAAGCCCGGCAGCATCGGCTACGACTGGTACTCGATGTTCTCGCTCACCGGCAGCGGCACCGACCTGCACCTGACCGTCCGGAACACCTCCGGCGCGGACCGGATCCGCTACGCGTGGGGCGACACCGTGGGCGACGGCCCCACGACGCCCCCGCCGCCGACGGGAACGTTCTACCGGGTCGACGTGCGCCACAGCGGCAAGGCCATGGACGTCCAGGCCCCGAACACCGAGAACGGCTCGCGCGTGGGCCAGTACACGTACGGTGGTCACGCCTGGCAGCAGTGGCAGTTCCAGGACGCCGGCAGCGGCTACTGGCGCGTCGTCAGCCGGCACAGCGGGAAGTGCCTCGACGTGGTGGGCGCTTCCACCGCCGACGGTGCCGAACTCATCCAGTACACCTGCGGCAGCGGCACGAACCAGCAGTTCCAGCTGGTCGCCAACGGCGGCTACTTCCAGCTCCGGGCCCGGCACAGCGGCAAGTGCGTGGACGTGCCGTCCCTGTCGACCGCGGACGGCGTGGTCCTCAAGCAGTATCCGTGCAACACCGGCGCGAACCAGCAGTGGTCACGGGTAGCCGTCTGACGGTCGGCTCGACGTGACCACCGGTCCACGGGTACGGCCGGGGCGGGGTTCGGCGTCGGCCGTCGGACAGACGGCCGACGCCCCGACTCCCGGGCCGGTCACCGGCCCAGCAGCCGCCACGTCTGGTTCAACGGGTTGCCCTGGCTGACCGCGTTGCAGGTCCACTGGTGGACCGGTGCCCGTACCGCCGTGGAGACCGTACTGACGTCGACGCACTTGCCGCTGTGGCGGGCCACGAGCTGGTGGTCGTGCGGGTCGTTGCCCGGGTAGCTCACCCGGCGGAGGGTGAACTGCTGGTTGGGGCCGTTCGTGCAGGTCCACTGGTGCACGGCCGCGCCGTCCGCGGTGGACACGCCGCTGACGTCGAGGCATTTGCCGCTCTGCTGGTTGACGACCGTGTACGTGTCGGCCACGCCGGCCACCGGGCGGAAGTTCCAGAGCTGCTGGTCACCACCGTCGCAGTAGTTCTGCTGCTGGACGGTGCCGTCGGCGGTGCCCGATCCCGGGTTGTCCAGGCACTGCTGGGAGTGCTGGGCCACCGCCACCGACTGGAAGCCACCGTCCGAGGGCGGCAACAGGGTCACGGTGTACGTGTCGGTCTGGTTGGTGTACGGCAGGGTCACCCTGGCGTTGTTGGCGGCGAGGTTGACCACGCTGTTCGAGACCGTGACCGGCCCCTGCACCGCGCCGCCGCCGTTGTGCGGGATGCGTTGGGTGAGGACGCGGACCTGGTTGTTCTGCACGATGCCGCTGGTCGTGTCCAGTCGTTGCAGGTCGACGGTCAGGTTTCCGGTGGTGCGCCCACCGCCGACCAGGACCTTCGCCGCGCCGGTCGCCTTGGTGGCGTACGCGTCGTAGGACGGGCTGGCGGTCACCGCGACGATCTGCCCGGTCTGGGAGGCGTAGTACCGGTAGGCCCACCATTCGCCCTTGGGCTGGTGCTGGCCGGCCGCGTTGCGGACCAGCAGGTTGCCGAGGTCGTTGTGCAGGTTGCCACCGCCGGCCCAGTTGGCCCGGAGGCCGTCCGCGCGGACCCGTTCCAGCCGGGCGATGTACCAGGCGCCGTCGGCCGGGTTCTGCTCGTCGGGGGCACCGTACTCGTTGATCTGGTACGGGCGTGGGTGCGGGATGCCGCGCGGGTCGAGGGTGGCGTTGGCGGCGGCGACGTTGGCGACCGGGTCGCCCGGCAGCGAGTGCCAACTGACGATGTCCGGCACCGTGTTGGTCGAGCGGACGAAGTCCAGGTACTGGTTCCAGAAGGCGTGCGTGGTGGACGGTACGCAGGCGCAGCTGGGCCCGACGATGAGCTGGTCGGGGAACTCCGCCCGGATGCGCTGGTGGGTGCGCCGCCACAGTTCGAGGTACTGCGCGATCGGGCGGTTCCAGAACAGGGTGATGTTGGGTTCGTTCCAGATGTCCCACTGCACGGACAGCCCGGACGCCCGGACGTCGTTGACGAGGCGGGTCAGGAAGTTGTCGTAGTCGGTCCAGTTGCCGTTGTCGCCGGGGAAGCGGGAGATCGCCGCTCCGTCCGCGCCCCACAGGTCGTGCGGCAGGATGATGAACTGGCCGCCGAGGGCGATGGTCCGGCGGGCCTGGGCGAGGGTGGAGTTCCAGCGCCGGTCGTAGCTTCCGCCGACCCAGCCGCTCCCGGGGAGCTGCGCGCCCCCGGCGCGCATGTACTGGAACCTGACGTCCCGGTAGAAGTGGTCGGCCGGACCGCTGGCGTTCTCGGTCATGCCGTAGATCCAGCCGGACGCGCGGTAGGTCGGCGTGCCGGTGGTGGTGGCGAAGTTGACGGTGATCGACTCGTCGGCGGCCTGGGCCGGGGACCCGGCGACGGTCACGGCGGCGGTGGCGGCGAGCAGGGCGACCACGAGGCGGGCGACGAACGCACGGGATCCTCCTGGCCTGCCGCGGGACGGGGTTTTCACGGGCGGCTCCTTGGTGGGCGTGGGGGACGCGCTCCGGAGACGGCACTTGCGAATCGATTCGAACGGATCGTAAGACCGCAAACTGAAGCATGTCAATGAAGTGACGCACCGATGAAGCCGATGTTTCCCTGCCAGTACGAAGACGTGGTGAGCGCCCTTGACCGTCGGCTGTGGACGGACTTACGTTCGTGCGAACCGATTCATCGAACCGATTCGCATCATGATCGGGCCGCGATCCGTCCCGCAGGTGTCGGCCCCCACCTCCCACCCGACGATCGACACGAAGCGAGGCAGGACATGACCGGACCCAGCCGTCGGCGGCACCTGGCCGCCGTCGCCGTGATGGCGCTCGCCGTGGCGGCGGGTACCGCCTGCTCGCCGTCCGCCGACGACCCCGGCGGCGACGACAGCTACCTCGTCTGGGACCCGTATCCGCAGTTCGCCGACGACTCGGCATGGGTCGCGCTGCTCCGCAGGTGCGGCAGCGCCACCGGGGTGACGGTCGAGCGGACCGGCCACGACACCACCGACCTGACCAACAAGGCGCTCCTCGCCGCCCAGCAGGGCAACTCGCCGGACGTGTTGATCGTCGACAACCCGGTCGTCTCGACACTGGCCGAGGCCGGCGTGCTCACCACCACCGACGACAACGAGCTGGACGTCTCGGCCATGGCGGCGAACCTGCTCGGCGCCGGCCAGAGCGGGGGCAGTACGTACGGGGTACCGATCGGGGCGAACACCCTCGCCCTCTACTACAACAGGGACCTGCTGAGCGCCGCCGGCGTCGACCCGGCCACCATCAGCGGCCGCCCGGCGGTCCGGCGCTGAGCTTCGTACTGCTGATCGCGCAGATGATCCCGGGAATCGTCATGGCGATGGGCTTCTACGCCAGCTACCTCCAGCTCGGCGTCCTGAACACGCTCCCCGGCCTGATCCTGGCCGACTCGACCCTGGCGGTGCCGTTCGCCGTGTTGATCTTCACGGCCTTCATGTCCGGCATCCCCGACGAGCTGCTCCAGGCCGCCGTGGTCGACGGTGCCGGTCGGCTGCGCACCTTCTGGTCCGTCGTGCTGCCGGTCAGCCGAAACTCGATCATCACGGTGTCGCTGTTCGCGTTCCTGTGGGCCTGGTCGGACTTCGTCTTCGCGTCGACCCTCGCCGGCGGCGGCCGGCACCAGCCGATCACCCTCGGCATCTACCACTACATCGGCAACAACAACCAGCAGTGGAACGCCATCATGGCCACCGCCGTCGTCGCCTCCGTCCCCGCCGCGGCGCTCCTGGTCCTCGCCCAGCGGTACGTCTCGGCGGGCGTGACCGCCGGTGCCATCAAGGACCGACCGCCCGAACCACAGGCACCGTCAAGGACCGACCACCCGAACCGTCGCTGCCGTCAAGGACCGACCGCCCGAACCACAGAAAGGCATCCGCCGCCCATGACCGTCGCCCCGTCCGGTCCGGAGTTCCCCATCCAGGAGATCCCGTTCAGCCACCACGGATCCTGGTTCGACCTCTCCCCGGTGGTGGCCGAGAAGACGTACGCCGACGACCTGCACCTGGTCTCCCACCAGACCGGGCTGCATGCCGTCCTGCGCCTCACCCCCACGGTCGCCGGCACCACGGTCGTCGCCACACCCACGCTGCTGACCTGGCGCAGCGGCACCGGCCGGATCGAGGCCGTCTACGACGGGACGGACACCCTACGGATCCGGGGCCGGCGGATCGGCCTGCGGATATCGGCGGCGGCGCACACCCTCACCCCGTTCAGCGGCACCTACCTCTACCTCGACCCGGTCGACGGGTCACACGTGTTCACCTCGTACGAGACCGGTCGCCGCTACCGGATCACGGTGCTCTCCGGCGTCCTCCTGCGGGCCGCCGGGGTGACGGCGCTCGGCACCGCCGACCGGTTCCTCGAACTCGCCGGCGACCAGCCCTGGGAGATCGCGATCGAGGAGTACGCCACCGCCCGCCGGCCGTACGCCGGATCCGTCGCCTTCGAGCGGTTGTGCCGGGACCGGAGCGCCGAGTTCACCGCCTTCGTCGAGGCGGTCGCACCGTGGCGGGGCCCGGACACCCCGGCCGCCGAACTGGCCGCGTACGTACTGTGGTCGGCCACTGTCGCCCCGGCGGGCTTCGTCACCCGGCCGGCCGTCCTCATGTCCAAGCACTGGATGGACAAGGTGTGGAGCTGGGACCACTGTTTCAACGCGATCGCCCTGGCCCCCGGCGAGCCGGAACTGGCCTGGCACCAGTTCCACCTGCCGTTCGACCACCAGGACGAGTCCGGTGCCCTGCCCGACTCGGTGGCCCACTCCGAGGTCCTGCACAACTACGTCAAGCCGCCCATCCACGGCTGGGCGCTGCGCCAGCTACGCCGACGCCTCCCCCAGCCGCCGGACCGGGCGGCGCTGGCCGAGACGTACGACCGGTTGGCCCGCTGGACCGGGTTCTGGCTCGACGCGCGTCGGGCCCCCGGTCAGGATCTGCCGCACTACCAGCACGGTAACGACAGCGGCTGGGACAACGCGACGACCTTCGACGACGACCCGGTCCTCCAGACCGCCGACCTCGCCTCGTTCCTGGTCGCGCAGCTCCGCTGCCTGGCCGACCTGGCCACCGAACTGGGCGAGCCCGCCTACCGGTGGTCCCGGGAGGCCGACCGGATCCGTCAGGGGATGCTCCGGGACCTGTGGGACGGCACTCGCTTCATCGCCCGCAGTCCCCGTACCGGACGGCGGCGGGCGAGCCGCAGCCTGCTCGACCTGATGCCCGTCACCCTCGGGGCCGACCTGCCCGCGCCGGTCACCGCCGCACTGGCCCGGGGCGTCGAGAGCCACCTGACCACGCACGGGCTGGCCACCGAGCCGACGGACTCGGCCCACTACCTCGCCGACGGCTACTGGCGTGGGCCGATCTGGGCACCCTCCACCGTCCTGGTCGAGGACGGTCTGCGGCGGGCCGGGCAGACCGGGCTCGCCGACGACATCGGTCGACGGTTCCTCGCCCTGTGCGAGAAGTCCGGGTTCGCGGAGAACTTCGACGCCGAGACCGGTGCCGGGCTCAGGGACCGGGCGTACACCTGGACCGCCAGCAGCTACCTCATCCTCGCCGCCACCCGGGCTGAGCGGCGGGTCACGGGTGGCTGATTCGCGCCGACCCGGTGGTCCCGGCCCCGGGCCTTCTCCGTTCGGGTCCTCGACCAGCTCAGCGGGACCGGGCCGGGCCGGTGCTGGAACGCAACGAGACGGGCGGGCGGTAGAGCCGGTGGCGGGGCACCACCCCGGGCGTGGCGATGATCTCCAGCAGGAACGACACCGCCTCGGCGCCCATCTCCACCATCGGCACGTCCGCAGCGGTCAACGGCGGACGGAAGTCCTCCGCCCAGTGCCGCGCGGCCACGCCGGTGACGGAGAAGTCGCCCGGCACGGACAGTCCGGCGCTGGTCAGCGCACGCTGGATCCCGGGCAACGCGGCCTCGTTGATGGTGGCCAACGCCGTGACGTCCGGACAGGTCGCGAGCAACTGCTCCACGCACGCCTCGCCGGAGGCCGTGTCGTCACCGCAGCAGACCTCCACGCCGGTCAGGCCCCGCTCAGCCGTCGCCGCCCGGAACCCGGCCAGCGCCCGGTGACTGGGGCCGTAGCCCGCGGCCACCAGCTCCTCGGAGCGGTTCACCAGGGCCACCTGCCGGTGCCCCAGATCGGCCAGGTGGTGCACGCACCGGGCGATCAGCCCGGCGTAGTCGACGTCGATCCAGCTCATGCCGTGCGGCTCCGCGGTCCGGCCGATGGTGACGAACGGCAGACCGGCCCGGGTCAGCCGGAGCACCCGGTCGTCCGCCAACCGGATCTCCATCAGGATCACACCGTCCACCCGGCGTCCGGTGACGATCCGCTCGAACGACCGGTCGTGGTCGCCACCGGACGGCGACAGCAGCACATCGAGGTCATGGCGGGCGGCGGCCTCGACGACGCTGGCGACGAAGCCCAACTGCATGTCGGTCAACCGCTGGCTCGCCGGCGGGATCACCAGCCCGAGGGTGCGGGTACGCCCTTCCTTCAGGGCACGGGCGCTGGCGTTCGGCCGGTAGCCCAGCTCGTCGATGACCGCCTGGATCCGTTGCCGGGTGCCCTCCGACACGCTCCGCTTTCCACTCAGCACATAGGACACGGTGCTGCGGGACACCCCCGCGCGGCGGGCGATCTCCCCGATGTTCATCCACCGCCCCCGAACCGATTCCCGCCCGACACCGGGACGCACCCCGCTCCGGCGACGAGCATATCCGTACCGGAGATCCCACCCCTGGTCTCGCAGCAGCAGGCGGCGCCCGCCCCGGTGCTGGCCGGCCGGGGGTGGGCCAGCGCCCGCCCGGCACGTCCTCGGTGCTCCGCGCCGGGCCGGGTCAGGCGAAGGTGCGCCGGGCCCAGGTACGGAAGTCGGTGGTGGGCAGGCCGAGGGCTCGGGTGGTCTCCGGACGGGCGGGGGTGCCGTTCGCGTTGATCCGCTCGACGGCGTCGACCATCGCCGGCAGCATGCCGCGTTCGACAGCCTCCTGCGGGGTGAGCACGGGCGCGACGACCGCCCGGCCGGTGACCTCGCTGAGGATCGCCGCCACCTCGGTCATGGTGAGCATGTCACCCGCGAGTTCGACGTCCAGGCCGTCGAGCCTTCCCGGGTTGGTGAACGCGATCGCCGCAGCCTCGCCGATGTCGTCGACCGCGATCCACGGAAGTCGGGTGTCCGCCGCGAAGCCGGTGATGATCGTGCCGCTGGTCCAGTCGCCGAACAGGTACGACCAGCCGACGAGGTTCTCCATGAAGGTCGAGGGCATGAGTACGGTCCAGTGCGCGAAGCCACCGGTACGGACCATGTCGTCGATCGCCGCCTTGCTCTCCCAGTAGTGCCTGTCCCAGCGGCCCTCGGCCCAGCCGGGCTGCTTGCGGAGGAAGTCGCCGGCGCCGGAGACGCTGCTGTGCACGACGTGCGACACACCGGCCCGGCGGGCGGCCTCGACGACGTTGTGACCGCGGGTCCGCTCGGCGTCGCCGTGCAGGTTCGCCACGTCGGGCCAGGGGATCGAGAACAGGCCGTCCATGCCCTCGGCCGCGGCGACCAGCGACGCCGGGTCGTCCAGGTCGCCCTTGACCAGTTCGGCCCCGCGGGCCCGTAGTGCCTGGGCCCGGTCCGTGCCGGGGTCGCGGACCAGCGCGCGGACCGCGACGCCGCGGTCGAGCAACGCGCGGGCCGTGGCTCCGCCCTGCTTGCCGGTCGCGCCGATGACGAGGACAGCCATTCGTTCCTCCCAGGGTTAAGTGGGGAGTCCCCCCACTTATCGTCGGCTACGATATGGGGGACCACCCCACTTTGGCAATGGCGGGCCATGAGAGCCGACGCGCAACGCAACTACGACCTCATCGTCGAGGCAGCCTCCGAGGCGGTCGCCCGCGACGGCGCGTACGCGTCGCTGGAGGAGATCGCCCGGTCCGCCGGAGTGGGCTCGGCGACCCTGCACCGACACTTCCCGTCCCGATGGTCGCTGCTCCAGGCCGTTTTCCGGACCTGCCTGCGCAACCTGTCCGCCCGCACCGACGAGCTACTGGCCGAGTCGGACGCGCTCGCCGCGCTCACCACCTGGTTGCACGAGGTCACCGCGTACGCCACCACCACCCGCGGCCTGGCCGTGACCCTGCTGAACGCGCCGCCCGAGGAGGACGACACCTGCGGCGCGATGCTCGCCGCAGCAGGCGAGAAACTGCTCCGGCGGGCCATCGACCAGGGCTCCGTACGCTCCGACGTCGCGATGGCCGACCTGATCAGCCTCGTCAACGCGATCTCACTCGCCGCGCAGCCGACCGGCACCACGAAGGCGGAACGGCTCCTGGCCCTCGCCCTGACGGGAATCCAGCCACCCGGACGGTGATCCGACCGCCAGCGACGCTGAAGGCACCGAGACGGGGCGTCTACGGCGTGCCGGGAAGCCGGACCGTGACGAGGAGGCCCCCCGTTGGGCCGGGGACGAGGTCGAGGGTCCCGGCATGGGCGCGGACGATGCTGTGCACGATGGCGAGGCCGAGGCCGACACCGGCGTGTTCGTCGGTGCGTACGCGTTCCGTTCCGCGCTGGAAGGGTTCGGTGAAGGTCGGTACCAGTTCGGGTGCGAGCCGGTGACCGGTGTTCTCGATCCGCAGCAGGCTCGTGTCACCGTGCGCCGCAGTGTGGACCGTCACGGTGCCGCCGGCGGGAAGGTTGTGGACGATGGCGTTCTGCACGAGGTTCGTCACCATCCGCAGCAGGAGTTCGGCGGAGCCGCTGGTCCGGGCCGCCCCGCCGGAGACCTCCAGGGTGATCCGACGCCGTTCGGCGAGGGGAAGCAGCGTCTCGGCGGCCTCCTCGGCGACGAGGGAGAGGTCGACGCACTCGCGGGTGAAGGTGCCACGGTCCCCGTGACTGAGCAGCAGGAGGGCCTCGGTGAGGTCGATCGCCCGCTGGTTGACGGTGTGCAGTCGTTCGATGAGGTCGCCCCGTCCACCGCCGGGCTCCCGGCGGGCGACGTCGAGGAGCGTCCGTGAGATCGCGAGCGGGGTACGCAGTTCGTGGGAGGCGTTCGCGGCGAACCTCCGCTGCTCGGCGACGTGGGACTCGAGTCGTTCGAGCATCGAGTCGAACGCGTCGGAGAGTTCCCGGAACTCGTCCCGGCGGCCCGCCAGACGGATCCGGTGGGACAGTGATCCGCCTGCGGCCGCGCGGGTGGCCCGGGTGATGCGGGTCAGCGGCGCGAGCATCCGGCCGGCGAGGAGCCATCCGCCCAGCAGGCCGAAGACCAGCAGGAAGGCCAGCACGGCGACGGCTCTGGGGGCGAAGGCGCGGAGCAGGTCGGAGCGGTTCGGTACGAACATCACGGGGGCGGGGAGACGGGAGCTGTCGGGTGCTGGCGCGGGCAGCCGGGAGTTGTCGATCACCTCGGGTACGTACCGCAGCAGGAACACCCACACGGTGGCGAGGAGCAGGCCACCTGCCAGCATGACGAACCCGGCATAGCTGAGGGTCAGTTTGAGCCGGACGCTCGGACCGGGTTCCCTATCCACGGTCCTCCCCCTCACGCCCGGTGCCGGGTGTGGTGTCGATGCGGTAGCCGACGCCGGGCACCGTGGCGATGATCCACGGTTCGCCGAGCCGTTTACGCAGCGTGGAGACGGTGATGCGGACGGCGTTGGTGAAGGGGTTGGCGTTGAAGTCCCAGGCCCGTTCCAGCAGTTCCTCGGCGCTGACGACCCCGCCCTCGGCGGCGACGAGGACGTCCAGTACGGCGAACTGCTTGCGGGTGAGCGCGACATGGCGTCCGTCGCGGAAGACCTCCCGGCGGAAGGGGTCGACCCGTAGGCCTGCGGCCTCCCGGACCGGGGGCCTGGCGTACCCGCGTCTGCGGTCGAGTGCTCTGAGCCGGAGCACGAGTTCCCGGAGTTCGAACGGTTTGGTGAGGTAGTCGTCGGCGCCGAGCTGGAAGCCGGATGCCTTGTCGTCGATCCGGTCGGCAGCGGTGAGCATGAGGATCGGGATTCCGCTGCCGGAGGCGACGACCCGCCGGGCGACCTCGTCGCCGGAAGGGCCGGGGATGTCGCGGTCGAGGACCAGGAGGTCGTAGTGGTTGACGCCGAGCAGTTC
Organism: Micromonospora cathayae; assembly: GCF_028993575.1. Classification (NCBI taxonomy): domain Bacteria; kingdom Bacillati; phylum Actinomycetota; class Actinomycetes; order Micromonosporales; family Micromonosporaceae; genus Micromonospora; species Micromonospora cathayae. The sequence continues at coordinate 1,171,982 of NZ_CP118615.1, forward strand.
CAGGGCGGCGTCGCCGTCGGAAGCGATGTCGGCGGCGATCGCCTCCAGTCGCAGGCCGTCCCGGACGGCTTCGGCGAGGTAGGGCTCGTCCTCCACGATCAGTACGCGCATGCTCGCAGCCTATGATCAGCGAAAATCACTATCGATGCACACATACCGGTCAGGTGGCTCAGTCGGCTGCCACCGGCGCGGGACACGGCCGGTCCGACGGCTCCTCAGTCGTGGTGCGCCACCAGTGGCGTGACGCCAGCGCGGCCAGCACGGCGCCGGTGGCGTTGACCAGCACGTCGTCAACGGAGGACACCCGGTCCAGCCACAGGACGTACTGTGCGGTCTCGACCAGGACCGAGCAGCCGGCCCCGAGGGCCAGGATCCTCGGCACCGACGCCAGCGCCGCGAACCGCATCGGGGCGAAGAACCCCAACGCCGCGAAGACCAGCAGGTTGCCGCCCACCCCGACCGGCCCCATCGTGACCAGGTCCCGCAACGGGACCAGACTCACCCGGCCGGGGACGATGCCCGCCGCCGGCCCCGGCATCAAGGTCATCCACACGAACGGCACCGTCCCGTAGACCATGCCCACCTCGGCCAGCGACCTCCGCCACGCCGAGGTGACGCCGGCAGCACGCCGACGGCGCGCCAGCGCCCATGCCACCAGAGCCGCCAACGGCAGCCCCACCAGCGTCATGAGCACCACACCGTTGAACGTGTCGTAGCAGCCGTGCCACCGCCCGGCCAGGCACCTCGGAGCGGACATCATGAGCGGCCGCCGTACGGCGAACGCCGCGCCCGCCAGCCCGAGCACAGCCAGGCTGGCGAGCACGATCCGGCGCGTGAGGCGGGACGGTACGGGCGCCACTCAGCCACCGCCCCCGCCGCCGGGTGGGCCGACCGGTCCGCCGGTGACCGCCTCGGCCTCGCGCAGGCAGATGTCCAGCATCGGCACGCCGTCGTGGTTGCTGAGGACGACGCCGACCCAACCGGTGTCCGGGTAGATGCTCCAGTTGGCGCCGATGCCACCGGCCCCGCCGCCCCGCCCGATCACCCACTGGCCGTTGATGATGCTGACCGGCATCGTGTACCCCGCGTACGAGGTGGGCTCCGGGCCGGGGATCTTGGCCCCGGCGAACAGGTCGGCGTACGGCCGGCCGAGCACCGTGCCGTCGCGCAGCGCCTCCGCGAACCGGACCAGGTCCGGCGCGGTGGCGAAGCCGTCACCCGAGGCGTAGCCGATGAAGCCGCGACCCGGATTCCTGCCCCGGATGTTCGGATCCAGGCTGCCCTTGTCCAGGTTGCGGACGGCGTCCACCAGGCTGCCGTCGGCCTGCCGCAGGTACGGGTGCGCGATGTGCTCGTCGGTGAGCCACTGCTCCCGGGTGTAGAACGCCGAGCCGCGCATACCGGAACGCTCGAAGACATGCTCGTGCACGTAGTCCCAGAACGTCACGCCGGACACGGCCTCCACGATCTGCGCGGCCATGGAGAGGCCGACGCCGCCGCCGGGAAGGTGGCCATTGGACCCTGCGCCGGGAACCCCCACCAGCGTCGCCTGCCGGGCCCACTGCTCGTGGTACTCGTGCACCTCCTCCCGGCTGTGAAAGACGCGTTGCCAGTCCGGCATCGGGGCGTCCAGCCCGGAGGTGCTGGTGAGCAGGTGGTGGATGGTCACCTGCTCGGCGATGTCCCTGGCGAAGCCCGTCAGGTGGGTGCCCACCGGGTCCGACAGCGTCACCCTGCCCTGCTGCACCAACTGCAGCACGGCCACCGACAGGAAGGGCTGGCTCCCCGAGGAGAGGTTGAATGCGACGCCCTCGTGGTTGCGGACCCTCCGCTCCCGGTCGGCCATGCCGTAGCTGCGCGACAGCACCGTCCGGCCCCGGTACGACAGCAGCACCACGCCGGAGAACCTGCCCTCGGCGGCCAGCCGCGCCACGTACCGGTCGTAGGCTCCGCCGGGCTGGGTATCCGGCGGGATCCGGTCACCCTCCGACGAGCCGGTGGGGGCCGGGTCGGCGTGGCCGATCCTGCCGCCTACCAGCGGCCCGCCCGCCGCCACCATGCCGGCGGCGGCCACTGCGCCCCAGGTGATCAGCCGCCGCCGGTCGATTCCACGTACGGTGTCCGAAGGCACGGTCACGCTCCTTTCCCGGTCGACGAGTCGTCCGCTGACAGTGCTGCGATCCGGTCCATTCCTGCATTCAAGAGGCACGAACGTTGCGGTGGCGTAAGCGTTTTCCGATACGCCCGCGATACCGCAGCAGGTCTTCCTGGCAGGGCTGAGCCGATCGGTACAGGCGGGCGGGGTGTCGCTGGCCCCGACGGTGACGGCGATCGCCTCGTACGACGCCCCTGCCGGCCAGCCGGTCTCCGCGTCGGCCTGCGCCACCTGGGCCTTCCGGTATGCGGCGAGGTCGAGGGCGGTCCGGGCGTTCGGTGCCGACGGCGATGCTGGCCACCGTGCCGTACGGGCCGATGCCCTCGGCGGGGTCGACCGCCGGGCCCGATCTCCGACGCCCGCCCGGCCGGGCATCTGCGAGGTCGTCGTCACCGCGTCCGTGACGACCGGCCGCAGTCCGCGGCGACGGTCTGACGTCGCCCCACTCCGGCCGACCGCTCGGCGGTCAGCAGGCGGTGTCCGGCTCGCCCCTGGACGCCTCGACGCAGGTGACCGGGCGGCCGCTGGTCGCCCGGCGGAGCAGTTCGTAGAGCGTGTCCCGTTCGGCCGGCTCCAGCGCGCCGAGCACCTCTTCCTCTGCGGCGGCGAGGGCGCACTCAGCCTCGCGGAGCCGCTCCGCGCCCGCCCCGGTGAGGCTCACCACGTGCCGGCGGCGGTCCTCGGGTGACCGGCGTCGCTCGACCAGCCCGTCCGCCTCCAGGTCGTTGAGCAGCCCGACCACGTTCGTGCCGTCGATCTGCAGGGTGCCGGCCAGCCCCTGCTGGCTGATTCCGTCCGAATCGCGCAGCACGGTGAGCGCGACGAGGTGCCGGGGGCGCAACCCGAGGGGCGCCAGCACCGACTCCGACCGGAGCCGCATCCGCCGCGCCAGGTGGTCGAGCAGCGGCCCGGAGCGGCGCTCCGACTCCTCGACCGGTACGGCTGCCATGTGACCCAGTTTACGCAGGGCGCGGAACATCGGCATGCTATAAATGATTGGCGCTACACAAACGATCTGTGGAAGGTTAATCACATGGCACACCTGTTGTACGTCGACTCCAGCATCCGGGGCGAGCACTCGGTCAGCCGGCGGCTCACCGCCCGCGCCGCCGCCGCGTGGCGCGCCGCCCACCCGGGCGGCACCGTCACCTACCGCGATCTCGGCCGGGAGCCGCTACCGCACCTGGACGAGGCCGGTGGCCTGGCCCGGATGGTGCCGGCGGAGCAGCACACCCCGGCGCAGCGCGCTTCCTGGGAGCTGAGCGAGCGACTGGTCGACGAGGTGAAGCGCGCCCATACGATCGTGCTCGGCCTCCCGCTCTACAACTACGGAGCGCCGAGCAGCGTGAAGACCTGGGTCGACCACCTCATCGCGCCCGGCATCGCGTACGACCCGGCGACCGGGGCCGGCCTGCTCGGCGGTCGTCAGTTCGTCGTGCTGGGCAGCCGGGGCGGCGGCTACGGCCCGGGCACCCCCCGCGAGGGCTGGGACCACGCCGAGCCCTGGCTCCCGCACGGCCTGTCCATGACCGGCCTGGAGCCGCGCTTCATCTCGGCCGAGCTGACCCTGGCCCCGGTCAACCCGGCCATGGCCGAGCTGATCCCGCTACACGAACAGAGCCTCGCGGCAGCCGAGCGGGCCATCGACGAGCTGTGGGTACCGGCCTCGGCCGTCGCCTGACCCGACGAAGGGCCGGGCCGTCCCCGAACGGACTCGTACCTTCTCCTGGATCAACCGGTGCCGACGAACCATCCGCGACCACGGACAAGGGCGCGGCCATCGCGCGACAACGGTGGCTGTCGAGCGATGACCGCGGGGACGGCTCGGGATCAGGCCGCGATGGATTGCAGGTAGGCGATCCCTCCACACGAGATCGTGCTGAGGTTCTTGAACCACATCGCGATCTGGCGCTGAGAGGATCCGTCACTGTTGATGCGCTGGATGTAGACCACGCGCGTGACCTCGAACTGGCAGTAGGTGGGAGCGCTGCCCTGGGGCGACGGGCCGATCACGTAGGCCGAGGTGACGGGATTCGCGTTGTTCCAGGTCGTGGACCAGGTGCCGCCGGCGCCCACGGTTCCGATGGTGAACTGCGAACCGATGGTGGTGGAGCCGAGCCGGATGTCGGTCTGGCAGGTGACGGTCCCCACGTTCTTGACCTCCACCCAGATCTGCCGGAGCGAGCTGCCCGGCTGCACGGTCCAGATGCGCGTCACCTGGAACTGGCAGGCCGCCGAGTTCGTGGCGCCGCTCGGGTTGAGACCGGCCACCCAGATGGTGTTCCAGGGGACGTTCCAGAGGTGTGTCTGGGTGCCACCCGGGCTGACGCCGCCGGTCGAGACAAGGGCCGAGCTGGTCACCGCCGCGAGTTGCACCGTCGCACCACAGGCGATCGAGCCGACGTTCTTGAGGGTGAACTGGAACTGCCGCTCCCCACCGAACAGTTGGACGTACTTGCTGCTGATCGTCTCGAACTGACACGTGGCCGAGGTGGTGGCGCCGGCCGGGTTGTAGCCGACCACGTAGGCGGCGTCGGCTGGGGCGTTGGTCCAGGTCCAGCCCTGGGTGCCGCCGGCCGAGACGGTGCCGGTGAACCACGTCGCGGCGGTGCCGATCCCGCCCTTCGCGGCGACGCCCAGTCCGTTCGACGCCGCTGCGGCGGCCCGTGCGTCGCGCAGTGACGGCTGCGATGGCTGCGACGACTCGCCGGCCTGCGCGACCCCGACCGACGCGATGACCATGCCGAGCGCCGTCACCGCGACGAGAGCCGCGCGGATTCTTCGTCTCATTGAAGCTCCTTTACCCCATGTTCCGGGCCGTCCGCCCGGCTCCATCAGGCTGCGCGGCCCGGCTTGCCATCGGCTAGCCATCCGATAGCCGCCCTGGCGGCAACGCATAGAATCGACGTCGATACATGGATGTGGGGGCTGGATGACATGGCGCTTGCTCGGCCCGGTTGAGGCCGTGGTACGGGGCGAGCGAGTGCCGCTGGGGCGACCCCAGCAACGCGCTGTGCTGGCGTATCTGTTGCTCAATGCCAACGTGGTGGTGTCGGCGGAGCAGTTGGCCGAGGCGCTGTGGGGCGGAGCTCTCCCCACCCGCGCACGAGCACAGGTCCAGGTCTGCGTCTCCCGGTTGCGACAACTGACCCGCGCGGCCGGTATACCCGAAACACTCCATTCGGATTCTGGGGGATACCGCCTTGAGTTGGCCGGCGACGACCTGGATGTGGTGGTCTTCTCCGGGCTGACCGAGGCTGCGCGTCGGTACGCCGACTCCGGCGAACACGAGCGGGCCACGACCCTGTTGCGACAGGCGTTGGCGTTGTGGCGTGGCCCGGCACTCGCGGGCGCGTCCGCCGCGTTCGTACCGGCGGCCGCCGCCGGCCTGCACGACAAGCGGCTTGCCGCGTCCGAGGACCTGTTCGACGCCGAGTTCGCGCTCGGTCGGCACGCCGCCGCGGTGGCACCGTTGCGCGAGTTGGTCACCGGGAACCCGTGGCACGAAGGTCTCGCCGTGCGGCTGATGACGGCGCTGGCCGGATCGGGGCACCAGGCCGAGGCGCTGCGGGTGTTCGAGCGGATCCGCCGCCTACTCGCCGACGAGCTGGGCATCGAGCCGGGAGCGCGGCTCGCGGAGGCCCACGTGCGGCTGTTGCGGCAACAGTTTCCGTCGAGCAGGCCCGCGCCACGGGTCCGGGAAACCGGATCTGGTCTGCGTCCCGCCCAACTGCCCGCCGGTCTGTCCACCTTCACCGGCCGTGGCGACGCACTCGCTGCGATGGACACGATGCTGAACCAGGCTCGGGACAGCGGCGCCCTGGCGGTCGTCGCGATCATCGGGACGGCCGGGGTGGGCAAGACGGCACTGGCGATCCGGTGGGCGCACCGGGTACGGCCACTCTTCGACGATGGGCAGCTCTTCCTGGACCTGCGCGGTTACTCGCCCGGAGCGACGGTGGCGCCGCTGGACGCGTTGTCGCGCTGCCTTCGCGCGCTCGGTGTGCCGCCCGCACAGGTGCCAGACGACGTCGACGAAGCAACGGATCTCTACCGCAGCGTGCTCGCCGACCGGCGGGTGCTGATCCTGCTCGACAACGCCCGCGACACCGCGCACGTCCGGCCACTGTTGCCCGGCGGCGCCGGCTGCCTGGTGATCGTGACCAGCCGGGACCGTCTCGGTGGGCTGGCCGCTCGGCACGACGCGCAGCGGCTGCCGTTGGACGTGCTCACGCCGCAGGAGGCCAGCGAGCTGTTGACCCGCGTCATCGGCGCGGATCGGGTCGCCGACCAGCGGGACGCTCTCGCGGAACTGGCCCATGACTGCGCACACCTGCCGCTGGCCCTGCGTATCGCCGCAGCAGACCTGCACGGCCGCCCACACGAGATGGTCAGTGGTTACCTGGCGCGGCTTCGAGCGGGCGACCCGCTGACCGTGCTGACCGTCCGTGACGACGAACAGATCGCGGTGCGTTCGGCGTTCGCCGCTTCCTACCAGACTCTGCCGCCGCGACTCCAGCGGCTCTTCCGGCTGTTCGGCCTGGTGCCCGGCTGCGACGTGACAGCGGAGTCGGCCGCCGCGATGCTCCGATGCGGAGCCGGCGAGGCGGCGGACATGCTCTCCCGTATCGCCGACGCGCACCTGGCACAGGAGCGGACACCGGGTCATTTCGGCACACACGACCTGCTCGGCCGGTACGTGACCGAGCTGGCGAAGATCGAGGACGATCGGGAAAGACTAGATGACCTGCTGTCTTGGTACCTCTTCAGCGTGCACGCCGCAGCCGACCGACTGTATCCGCAGGTGTTACGCGTGCCCACGCAGCTACCCGCGCCCGCTGGTCCACCGATGCGATTCGCCGCCCATGTCGACGCTCTCGCCTGGCTCGACGCGCACCGGCACAACCTCGTCGCCGTGGCACGCCATGCGGCGCACCGGGAACTGCACACCTTCGCCTGGTCGCTGGCGGACGCGCTGCGCGGATACCTGTGGCTGGGAATGCACACCACGGAATGGTCCGAGGTCGCGAGGATCGGTCTTTCCGCGGCCCGGGCCGACCGGCACGAGCAGGCCGAGGCGGCGGCCCGGCTGAGTCTCGCCGCCCTGCACTGGCGGCTGGAACGGTTCCCCGAGGCGATCGACGACTATCGGCTGGCGCTGCTCTCCGCGAAACGTTCGGGATGGCGCGATGGCGAGGCAGCCGCGCTGGGCAACCTCGGCCCGGTCTTTCGCATGACCGGCCAGCCGGGTGAAGCCCTGCGGGTCATGGAGCAGGCGCTGGAGCTCAGCCGGCGCAACGGCCGGACCGCAGGCGTCGCCGTCAACCACAACAATCTCGGATTGGTCTGCGCCGACCTCGGACGGCTCCGCGAAGCCGCGGACCATCATCACGCGGCGCTCACCCTGGCACACCAGGGCGGGGCAGCCTCCAGCCGGGCGCTCATCCTGAGTAACCTGGGCGTCGTCCAACACCTTCTCGGCCGGTCCGACGACGCGTTACAGACGCTGACCGAGGCACTGGAACTACATGAGCAGACGGGCAGCCGGGGCCGTGCCACAACCCTGTGTGCGCTGGCTCGGGTCCACTGCGATCGTGGCGACCATCCGCAGGCGGCCAGCCTCGCCCGGCAGGCGCTCGACATGGCGCGCGCGCCGGTCGAGCCCCGGGTCGAAGCGCTCGCTCTCCACATCCTCGGCATCGCCGAGGGGAAGACCGGCACCCTGTTGGATGCCTTGAGAACTGCGCGCACCACCGCGGACCGGTACATCGAGGCCGATATCACCGTCAGCCTCGCCGAAATCGACGAGCCTGCGGCACCTTCCTGGTGCCATGCGGCGCTGTCCATCACGCGGCAGTGCGGCTATCTGCTGCTCGAAGGCCGGACGCTCGCCGCCCGCGCCGCAGCCGAGTACCGGGCCGGTGACGTGGCCGCCGCCTGGCGCAGCGCGCGGCTGGCGGCACAGTCGCACGCCCTGACCGGCCACCAGCCGGGCGCGGAGCGAATCAGAAAGCTACTCACCCTTCTCGCGTCGGAGTCCTCGCCCGGGCCGCGGTCCGGCTGCCATGGGGACCGAACGTTTACGCAGGCCAGGCCGAGCTGTTCAGCATGAGCTACCCACTGTGGGAACTGTAGGACGAACGGCCCGGTCTTTCATTCGGTGGCCGCACTCCTACGGGACTTCCACGCCCAACAGGCCCGCGCACGCGAGCACCAACGCCATCGACACAACGCCCGGCCTGCCGCCCCCGCAACCCCACCCAACCACGAATGACCACCCAGGCCGCCCTGGACGAGGCCCTCGCCAGCGCCGACAGCCCGGTTCCTGCTGATCCTCCATGCACCCGACCACGTGCACGGCCAAGCCATGATCAAACCCGCTCGGACACCCTGGGCCCCGGTCGGACGGCTAGGGACGTAGGGGATGCTCGTCGCACGAGCACCATCCGAGCACCCAACCGACCACAAGGGACGGAACGAACAAGGGGCCTGACCGCCGTTTCGGCAGGTCAGACCCCTGATGATCTTGTGCGCCCGAAGGGACTCGAACCCCTAACCTTCTGATCCGTAGTCAGATGCTCTATCCGTTGAGCTACGGGCGCTGGTGCTCGGCCAGTCTACACACCCGGCCTTCGCGCGGAGACTCCGGGATTCGAACCCGGGAGGGGCTTTAAGACCCCAACCGCATTAGCAGTGCGGCGCCATAGACCAGACTAGGCGAAGTCTCCCCGGTGGCCCAGCAGACCACCGCCGCCCGAGAATACAGGTCAGCCCCGGTGCGGGGCAAAGCGACTTCCCCATCCGGTACCTCCAGCGTGCTCTTCGCACCCCGCCACCAGCGCTTTCAGGTGTGTCGGCACGTGATCAGGACTACGCTTCATCGATATGCAGGAGCAGCCGCCGAGCGATCCGCCCCGTCGCGAGCCGCGTGCTGCGGCACGCCGAGGCCGTTCCCCGGAGCCGACGTTCACCCCACCGACCGCCCCGACAGCCGACCCTGAACCTCGTGACGCCGACCCGCCCGAGACCTCGGCCCGGCGCCAGCGACGACGGACGGCTCCGGCCCCCGGCGTGCTGTTCCAGCCCCCGGCAGCCGACAGACCGGCCGAGCCGGCCGAGCCGGCCGAGCGGGCCGCGACAGCCGACCGACGAACGCCCCGACAGGCAACCACTCCGGGCAGTCAGCGAGCGCGGACGACCAGGGAACCCTCAGGCGACCAGCCGAAGCAGTCGACCTCCGGTGGGGTGACGAGGCAGCGGGGTACGCCAGCGGCGCAGCGGGAGTCGCTTCCCCCGTCGAGCCCGGCCGGTGACCGGGCGACCGCAGCCGACAAGGGTGATCAAGAACACGACACCGGGTTGACGTCATCCACGACCTCCACCACGACCGGACCCGCCGGAGCGAACGCCACCCCGGCCGACACCAACCCAGCGAACGCCACCCCGGCCACCATCGCCCCGGCCAACACCAACCCGGCCGACGACACCCCGGAGCGGATCCCGAGGAAGGCCGCTACGAAGAGGGCCACCCCGGCGAAGAAGGCCCCGGCGAAGAAGGCAGCCGCCGTACCGAAGCGGGCCGCCAGGACGACCACCACCGCCGAGCCGGCCGTCCCCGCGCCGGCCGCCGCCCCACCGCAGGCGGTGACCCCGGCGGCGGCCACCACCGGGCGTACCGTCGATCTTGATCGGTTGTTGGCGGATCCGGGCTTCGCACCGGAGCTGCTGGCGCTGGCGGCGGTGGAGCGGATCGGGCCACAGGCCCGCGCCTGGGCGGAGGGCCTGCGCGCCACGTACCCGCAGGCGACCCCGGACGGCCTGGCCCGGCTCGCCACCCGGCAGTTCGTCCGGTTGGCCGGGGTGGGTGGGGCGACCGCCGCGCTCGCCGGTCTCTTCGCGCCGCTCGCCGAGCTGGCGACGGTGCTCTGGACCCAGTCCGCCCTGGTGCTGCACCTGGCGGCGGCGCACGGCCGGGACCCGGCCGACCCGGAGCGGGCGGTGGAGTTGCTGGTGTTGACCCGGGTGCACCCGGACGCCGACAGCGCTCGGACGGCCCTGACGGCGGCCCGGTCCGCCGACGGGTCGGGCGAGCCGGCGTGGGACCGGGTGGTCGAGGCCGCCTGGCGGTTGGCCGCGCCGCTGGCCGCGCAGGCCGGTGGCTGGCTGGCGCTGCGGGTGGCGTCCCGGCTGCTGCCGGGCGCGGCGGTGCTCGTCACGGCGGCCGGTGACTCGGCCGCCGCCCAACGGCTGGCCGCCCGCGCGGTCACCAGCTACCGCCGCCCCACCGACTGACGACCACCGCCTGACCGCGCCCGACTGACCCGCCCGACTGACCGCCGGCGACGGACCGGGTGCCGCCGACGCCCGCCGGTGCGCGGGTCCGGCACCCGGCGTGGGCCGGGCCGCGCCGCGCTGGCCTCAGAGCCAGTCGAACCACTCCTTCGGCAGCAGGGAGTAGCCGACGAACGCCACGATGTCGAGCAGGGTGTGTGCGATGACCAGCGGCATCACCCGGCGGGTACGCAGGTAGAACAGGCTGAACACCACGCCCATGACCGCGTTGCCGACGAACGCGCCGAAGCCCTGGTAGAGGTGGTAGGAGCCGCGCAGCAACGCGCTGGTGACGATCACCGCGGCCAGCCGCCACCGGAGCTGCCGCAGCCGGGTCACCAGGTAGCCGACCACGATCACCTCCTCCAGGATCGCGTTCTGCACGGCCGCGAGGACCAGCACCGGCACCGTCCACCACAGTTCCGGCAGCGCCGCCGGCACGACCCTGGCGTTCAGGCCGAGCTGCGCGGCGGCCCAGAACAGCGCCAGGCCGGGCAGCCCGATCAGCGCGGCCAGGCCGGCCCCCCGGGCCAGGTCGCGGCCGGGTTGTCGGGCGTCCAGGCCGAGGGTCCGGCCGGCGTCGCCGGGGTCCCGGCCCAGCAGGTGTACGGCGAGCAGCACGGGCAGCAGCGCGAAGACGATCCCGAGGAGTTGGTACGTCAGGTCCAGCCACGGTCGGGGCGACACCGAGGTGTTCAGCGCGGCGGTCTGCCGGGAGAGTCCCCCGTCGGCGGTCAGCTTGGCGATGATCGACACCGTGGCGTAGACCGCGGACTGCCCGAGCGACAGCCCGAGTACCAGCAGCGTCTCGGTGCCGAGGACCCGGCGGGACACCGGTCGGGTGAGCTCATCGGTCACCGCACCACTGTGCCCGATCAACGGCCGCCACGGCCCGTCCGGACGACCGACACCACCGGCACACCCCCGAAAGACGACCGACACCACCGGCACACCGCGGAACCGGAATCGGCCGCGTGCAGGAGATTCGCGTCCGATCGCACAGTCTGTGCGACCTGCATCGACGCTCCGTGTCCATGCTGGTGACTGCCCGATCCACCGACCTGCCGAGGGAGCGCCGATGGAGAACTTCGCGCGGCTGTTGAAGGAGAGCTGGGCCCTGGTCGAGGGGGACCGGAAGCGGCTCAGCGACTACTTCTACGCCCGCCTGTTCCTCCTCGCCCCCGACCTGCGAAAGCTCTTCCCCGTCCAGATGGCCGGGCAGGGCGACCGGCTACTGGAGGCGATCGTCACCGCCATCCACACGGTCGGCGACCCGGAGAGCTTCGACGAGTACCTGCGCGCGCTCGGCCGTGACCACCGGAAGTACCACGTCACCGCCGACAGCTACACGACCATGGGCATCGCCCTGCTGGACGCGCTGCGCACCAGCGCCGGTGACGGCTGGAACCTCGAGTACGACCAGGCGTGGCGGGACGCCTACGCGGCGATGACGGAGAAGATGCAGGCCGGCGCGTCGGCCGACACCAACCCGCCGTACTGGCACGCGGAGGTGTTGACCCACGAGCGGTACGGCCCGGACACGGCGGTGCTGACCGTCCGGGCCCTGCAGCATCCGCTGCCCTACCGGGCCGGCCAGTACGTCAGCATCGAGGTGCCCCGGCACCTGCCCCGGGTGTGGCGGACCTACTCGGTGGCGAACGCCCCGAACGCCGACAACGTCCTCGAGTTCCACGTCCGTACGCCGGGCGCGGGTTGGGTGTCCGGTGCCCTCGTCCGTCGGGTCCGGCCGGGTGACCTGCTCCGGATCGCCGCGCCGATGGGGGCGATGACGCTGGACCGGTCCTCCGAACGGGACATCCTCTGCGTGGCCGGTGGGGTCGGGTTGGCCCCGGTCAAGGCGCTGGTCGAGGAGTTGACCACGTACAACCGGACCCGCTGGGTGCATGTCTTCTACGGTGCCCGCCGGTCCGCCGACCTGTACGCGCTCGCCGGGTTGCAGGAGCTGGTGGCCGCGTACCCGTGGCTGTCGGTGACTCCGGCGTGCAGCGAGGAGCCGGGCTTCGACGGCGAGCACGGGGACATCTCCGAGGTGGTCAGCCGGTACGGCCCGTGGACCTCGCACGACTGCTTCGTCTCCGGTTCGGCGGCGATGGTCCGGGCCACCCTGCGGGCGCTGGCCGCCGACCAGGTGCCGCCGCAGCATGTCCGCTACGACACCTTCGGCGACGTGTAGTCGACGCTTCGCCGAGGTGTGGTCACAGAACTTTCCTCCCCCCGAAAAAGCCGGGTCGCGTGCCCCCGCCCCCTGGGGCACGCGACCCGGCCCCCCATCCGGCACGTCCCGGGCCCTGAGGGCATCGAGCGGGCCGTACCCGGGGGTCGCCGGCACGTCCCGGCGTCGCCGTCGGCGTCCGGATCGGCCGCCTTCAGCGCCCCCGAAGGGTCAGTACCGCCCGGTCTACGACGACGGGCCGCCGACCGGTCAGTACCGCCAGGCGTGGCCGGCCTCGCGGTACTCCTCCACGGGCACCAGCGGCACGCCGGGTGCCATCCGGTCGACGTAGAGCCGGCCCTCCAGGTGGTCGACCTCGTGTGCGACCAGTCGGGCCATCCCGAACTCGAAGGACGTGATGAGCCGGCTGCCGTCGGGGTGGGTGTGTTCCACGTCGAGTCGCAGCGGCCGGGGGACCAGGCCCCGGTGGTCGAAGAAGGAGAGGCAGCCCTCGTACTGTTCGTCGGTGTCCGGGGAGGCGTCCACCACCCGGGGGTTGAGCAGCACGACCGGGTCGGCGGACCGGTCCGGTGGGCGGACCACCACCACGGCGCAGGAGTAGCCGAGCTGCGGGGCGGCCAGGCCGACGCCCTTGCTGAACCGGTGCACCTCGTCCAGGTCGGTCAGGGCGGCGCGCAGCCGGTCCACCACGTCCCGGGCGATCTCCGCCTCGTGCGGCAGGTCGAGCTGTCGTACCGGTTGCCGGAGCAGGTCGGCGCCGCGTTGGACGATGCCGGCGGCGCGCATCCGGTCGCTGGCCCGCAGTCGTGCCCCGTCGGACGGGGAGCCGGGGTGGACCGGGGGGACGGGCGCGGCGCGGAAGCGCCACTGGAGCCGGTAGCGGGCGTTCAGCGGCGGGTTCTCGGTGGACCATTCGAAGATGGCCCGGTCGTCCTCGTCGTGCCGGGTGACCGGGGTACGCAGCGGCCCTTCCTCGGCCGAGAGCGAGGTTTCCAGCCCCCACACCTGCGGGTCGGCGGTGGCGGGCAGGTCCAGCCGGACGTCGAGGGCCCGGGTGGGCACCCGGACGGCCCGCTGGAACCAGCGTCCCCACTTCTCCTGGCCGACGCAGTATTCGTACTCGATGGTGGCCCGGTCGCCGGGGTAGAGCGGGAAGCGGCCCTCGGCGTTCTCGAACAGCAGCCAGAACTCCTTGAACGCGTCCCGGTCGTGCTTGGCCCGCCAGTGCATCGGCTCGCGTTCGCCCCGGTCGTCCCGGTACGCGCGGAGTTGCAGCTCGGCGAAGGTGAGCGGGTGGTCCCGGTGGTGCCGGTTGGAGCGGCCTGGGTCGTTCGGGTAGCGGTCGACGGCGACCCGGGCCAGGTAGCGGGTGACCGGCTCGGTGCCGGCGTTGTAGAGGGCCCGCCGGATGACGCAGTGGTAGACGTCGTCGCGGTAGGTGAGGCTGGCGAACTCGTGTTCGACGATCAGGCCGGTGCCGGGTGGCATCCACTGGCCGGGTACCGGCGCGTCGCGGTGCGGCTGGCTGGCCCGGGCGTGCCGGAGGTCGTCGTACTCCTTGAAGCGCTGCCAGATCGCGCCGCCGGCCTCCAGGACGGCTTCCGCGCGCCGGGCGAAGTCCTCGGTGGGGCGGTGCCGCCGGCTCTCCACGTGGCTGACGTACGACGGGTCGAAGCCCATGAGGGTGGCGAGCTGCTTCTTGGACAGCCCCCGCTCGATGCGGTGCCGGCCGAGCTCGGCCGCGAACGAGTCGGCTGCCCGCTCGAGGGGCGAGGTCGTCATCTGCTTCCTCATGGCCGGGAGTATCAGTTTCACGTTCGGTGGCGGAATTCGCACGGGAGTGGCACGTTGCCGACTCTCCCCTTGACAGATCGCTCCGGAACCCTCTCGGATGCCGTCCCGAATGTCCCCGGCAGGGCAGGCGTTTCCGGCATGTACCCCGGGGTATCCGGGCCGGCAGGGCCCCCGGAGTGACCGGGGACTCCCCTTCCGAGCAGCGCAATCCTTCCCCTTACCACCCGGGGCGAGTTAGGTTAGCCTTAGCTCAAAGCCGACCAGCGGGGAGAGGAGTGGGAGTGACCGCAGTCGTACCCACCCCGAGCGTCGTCAGCCCGCTCGCACCGGTCACCGCCACGTTGCGGGCCATGTTCGGCACCGACGACCTGCCCGGCCTCGTCCCGGGCCTGCTGGTCACCGACGAGTACGGCTGGTCGACGGCCGCCAGTCTGGTGGACGGGAGCCGGCTGCCCGAGCTGCTCGCCGCCGCCGCCCGGCGCTGGGGCGGCACCCCGCACGCCTGTGCCGCGCTGGCCTGGAAGTCGTACAGCTACTGGGCGGCCCTGCCGGCGGTGCTCGGCTGGGCGTCGGCCCGACGGGTGCCGCTGCTCGACCCGGCCGACGTGCTGATCCACTTCGCGGACCCCCGTCCCCTGGTCACCCTCGGCCTGCGTCGCTCGACCACCGTCGCGGTGCTGCCCGGCGACCCGCTGGCGCTGACCGCCCCGGCCCTGGGCCGGACGACGGCCGCCGACGGAACCGGGCGCCGGATGGTGGTCGACGGGGCCGAGGTACGGGTGGTGGCCGACGAGGCCGAGCTGCTCGGTCTGCTCCGCGCCTCGCTGCTCGACGCCCACCTCGGGCCGATGGTCGAGGCGATCCAGGCCGAGGTCCGCATCGGGGCCCGTACGCTGCTCGGCTCGGTCGCCTCCGGTATCGCCCACGGCGTGCTGCGGGCCGCCGACGTGTTGCCCGGCTCGGCGGTCGAGGCGGTGGACGTGCTGCTCGACACGCTCGACCTGGGTGACCTGGTGGAGCTGGTGCCCGGCCGGTCCGGAGAGCCGACCGTGCAGCGCAAAACCTGCTGCCTGGCGTTCACCCTGCCGAAGCCGAAGTACTGCCAGGGCTGCTGCGTCCGCCCCTGACCCGGCCGGGCCTGACCGCCTGGCCGCCCGGTGCTCTGTCCCCGCTGACCCCGCCGGGTCTGCCCGGTTCGCTCAGTCGAGCAGTGGTCGGACGTCCCAGAGCCACACCCCGCCGGTACGGACCGGTTCGATGCCGGTCAGCTCGGTCATCCCCCGCCGCAGCGCCTCCTCGTGCCGGTGACCGGCGAGCACCACCGCCCCGGCCCGCCAGTACCGCAGGTCGTCCACGGCGGCCACCCGCGCCTGCGGGGTGATCGGCGGCACCGCGCCGGTACGCCGGATGGTGGTGAAGAAGCCGCTGGTGGGTCGAGGGGTGGCTCCGAACAGCGCGATCGGCCCCTCGGGCGCGTCCGGACGGCGGTCCGGCCCGAGGAAGTAGCCCCGGGCGATCGGCATCTCCAGGCCGGTCACCGCGGACCAGCGCAGCGGGGCGGCGTAGTCGGTGTCCGGCATCGGCAGGGTGACCAGGCTGCGCCCGCCCGCCAGGTAGGGCCGCCACGCTCCGGAGGTGACGAACTCGGGTACCGGCTCCATCCGGGTGGTCGGCAGTGGGGTCGGTACCAGCGGCAGCAGCGCCATCACCAGTACCGTGCCGGCGGCGAACCGGATCTGCCGGCGGGCCGCCGGGTGGTCGCGGGCCAGTTCGGCGGCGCGCGCCACCCCGTACGCGAGCAGCAGCCCGACCACCGGGGTGAGCGCCAGCGCCCAGCGGGTCGGCACCACCGAGTGCAGCAGCGGCAGGTTCTCCAGGACCGCCCACGGTGCGGGCACGCCGGTGTCCCGGCCGTTGTAGCGGATCTCCCGGCCCAGTGACAGCACGGTGAAGAGCACCCCGACGGCGGCCAGGCCGAGCACCACCGCCCGGTCCCGCAGCCACCAGACCAGGGCGAGGGTCAGCACGACCAGCGGCCAGCCGAAGAAGGCGTTCTCCTCGGTGGGGTTCTTCGCCAGCCGCCCGGTGTCCCGGGGGTCGCCGGCCAGTGACTCGCCCGGCCAGGCGAAGAAGGACGCCAGGTCGCTGCGGTAGCCACGGATCAGCCGGGACAGCCCCTCGTACGCGCCGGGGCCGAAGAGCTGGACGTACAGCGGGTACGCGAGCAGGACGAGCCCGAACCCGGCGGCCACCCCCAGGCCGGCGAGGAAGGGTCGGGCGTCGCGCCGCAGGTCGGGCTGGCGGACGACCAGCACGGTGATCACGATGCCGAGCCCGACGGCGGTCATCAGCAGGATCTCCAGGTTGAGGAACGCCTGCCAGACGATGAGCAGCCCGAGCAGCAGCCCGTTGCGGAGCCACCGGCCCGGTCGGCGCAGGGCCAGCGTCCGCCAGACGATCAGTGGGACGACGTACTGGGCGACGATGTTGGGGTGGGCGTTGGCGTGGGAGATCATCGCCGGGGAGAAGGCGCAGAAGGACGCACCGATCCAGGCCGCCAGCCGGGACGGTACGAGCACCCGGGAGATGACCAGGTACCAGGCGGTTCCGGTGGCGATCATCGCGCCGGTGAGGAACAGCAGGAATGCGGCACGCGGCCCGAACAGCTCGGTGATCGGCGTCATTGGCAATGAAACGGACAATACGGAGGTGTTCGCCATCAGGTTGACGCCCTCCGGCACATTCATCCGGTCCGAGCCGAACGGGTAGGCGAAATCGGTCACCACCCGCGCACCATGCGCCATCATCCACTCGAACTGCGCCTGATCGGTGGGGTTGACCTGGCTCTCCTGGTCAGGGCGTAACCAGAATCGGGCAGTCACCCAGAAGGCCAGCAGCACGAAACTCAGCACGGCGGCGACGTCGGGCAGCCACCGCCCGGCGAGCCGTACGCCGGCGTCCGGAGCCCCCGGGTGATCGCGCTGAGCTGCGCTGGAGGACAGCGGCCAGCGGGATTCTCCCCGCCCCGCATCCGACTCCGGAGTAGTCATGACAATTCAGAGCGTAGTCAGGCCAACGGCGGCAAGGTGTGCGTATCGGAGTTCCGGCGTAGTATGTGCCAGGTTCGCCCAGTCGAAGATCTCGTACCCCCCGACGGGACCCGCAATTCGGTCATCCCGGTGACCCGATTTCCCCACCGTGCGCCCAGGTGGTTCACTCTGTCGGTTGAGGTGCGGGTCGAGTCATATGGTGAGGAATCGACGCATGGCAGAAATCACTGGGGACCAGCGCGTGCAGTCCGAGGTGCTGGAGGGCCTGGCGACAGCCGTCAACCACCGCCGCTGGTTCGTCGAGCTCGCCATTCCGTACCTCGGTGACAACCCGATCGAGATCGGCAGTGGCCTCGGTGACTACGCCCTGGAGTGGGCGCCGCACCTGCCCCGCTTCACCGCCACCGAGGCGGACCCGGACCGGCTGGTCGCGCTGAAGGAGCGGCTCGCCGACCACCCGACCATCGAGGTCCGGGAGATGCTGCTGCCGCACGACGAGCCGAACGCCGAGTACAGCGCGGCGGTGTCGTACAACGTCCTCGAGCACATCGAGGAGGACGTCGAGGCGCTGCGCAGCATGCGCGACCTGGTCCGGCCGGGCGGTGCGTTGATCATCATCGTGCCGGCGTTCCAGTTCGCGATGGGCCCCGCCGACATCGCCACCGGCCATGTCCGCCGGTACACCAAGCGCACCCTCGGGGCGGCCATGACCGACGCCGGCCTGCGGGTGGAGCGGATCCACTACGCCAACGCGCTCGGCCTGATCGGCTACTTCATGGCGACCAAGGTCTTCCGGCTCATGCCGAAGGAGGGCCCGATGGTCAAGGTCTACGACAGCACCGTCCTGCCGCTGACCAAGGCCGCCGAGCAGCTCGTCCGGCCGCCGTTCGGGCAGTCGGTCTTCGCCGTCGCCCGGGTGCCCGGCTGACCGGTCGTCGGTCACCCCGACACGCAGGGCCGCGACCCCGTGCGGAGGTCGCGGCCCTGCGGCCTAACCGGTGGTCACTCCTTCACCTGGTACGTCGGGCGGATCACCGCCCGGGCCAGGGTGTGGAAGGCCAGGTTGAACCCGATGTACGCGCAGGACGCCTCCGGCGAGACGTCCAGCTGCTCCACGTCCAGGGCGTGCACCGCGAAGACGTACCGGTGCGGGCGGTCACCGGCCGGCGGCGCCGCCCCGCCGTACCCCTGCTGGCCGTAGTCGTTGCGGACGCTGAACGCCCCACCCAGCTCCGCCTCGGCCACGCCCCGGGGCAGCTCGGTCACCGTGGCCGGCAGGTTCACCAGCACCCAGTGCCAGAAGCCACTGCCGGTCGGGGCGTCCGGGTCGAAGCAGGTGACCACGAAACCCTTCGTCTCGGCGGGGAAACCGGACCAGGCGAGCTGCGGTGAGACGTTGTCGCCCCCGACGCTGCCGTGCGCGTACGCGGCGTCCATCGGCTCGCCGTTCTGCACGTCCGTACTGGTCAGGGTGAACGCCCCGACGGTCGGCAGCAGCTCGTACGGGTCCGGGGCGATCGGTCGTTCCAGGGTCATCGGTGATCCCTCTCACTGAAGGTGGTCTGCGCCCATCTTCCTACCCCGTCCGGAGCCCGACCCGAACAACCGGACGGGTGGTGGGTCAGGCGACCGAGGCGGGGAAGCGGTCCCACACCCGGTGCAGGGCCATCAGCCGGTGTACGGCGTCGAGGGCCTCCGGGCCGGAGTCAGCGGTGACCACGCCGGGCGTACCGGCCACCCCCGCCTGGTGCAGCACGGCGGTGCCGGCCCCCCACGCGCCGATCGCCTTGGCGTGCCGCCAGCACTCCTCGACCAGCAGCAGCACCCGCGGGTCCATGGGCACCGCGTCCGGCGTACCGGCCTTGGCGTCCCGGGCCGGCAGCGCGTCCGGGGCCGGGGCGGGCGCGCCGGCCAGCAGCACCGCGTCGAACTCGACCGACCGGGCGGTGGCGAAGGTCCGCTGTACCGGCATGCCGCGCACCGTGCCACCGTGCGCGGCGATCAGCAACGGCACCATGCCGGCGCTGAACACCGCCCGTTGCACCACACCCACCCCGTCCGGGTCGGAGTCGGCGTCGATCACGATGCCGACCATCCGGCCGTCGGCCGGCCACTCCCGGCCCACCTGGGACAGCGCGGGACTCGGGGCGACCTCGGCCAGCGGCAGGGTCGGCTCGGGTACCGGCAGACCCAGCCCGGTGGCGACCTGCGCGCACAGCACCGGGTCGATGTTGGCGAGACACTGGAGCTGCCGTTCCCGGATCGCCTGGTGGTAGCACTTGCCCAGCTCGAAGGTGTACGCCCGGACGATGTGCTCCTTCTCGACCGGGGACATGCTCAGCCAGAACAGCCGGGCCTGGCTGAAGTGGTCGTCGAAGGAGGCCGGGCTGGCGCGTACCTTGGGTGCCTCCGTCACCACGACCGGCACGTCCACGAACGCGTGCTCGGCGTCGCCGGCCGGGAACGGGTTGCCGCCGTCGAGCGAGTTCGGCCGGTACGGTGCCACCCCGGCGTGTACGGCGTGCTGGTGGAAGCCGTCCCGCAGCATGTCGTTGACCGGGGCGTGCGGCCGGTTGACCGGGATCTGGGTGAAGTTCGGTCCGCCCAGCCGGGTGAGCTGCGTGTCGACGTACGAGAACAGCCGCCCCTGGAGCAGCGGGTCGTTGGTGACGTCGATGCCCGGCGGCAGGTGGCCCAGGTGGAAGGCGACCTGCTCGACCTCGGCGAAGAAGTTCGTGGGAGTCCGGTTGAGCACCAGCCGGCCGACCGGCTGCACCGGGGCGAGTTCCTCCGGCACGATCTTCGTCGGGTCGAGCAGGTCGATCCCGGCGAACGTCTCCTCCGGGGTGTCCGGGAAGACCTGAAGACCGAGTTCCCACTCCGGGTACGCGCCGGCCTCGATCGCGTCGTACAGGTCGCGGCGGTGGAAGTCCGGGTCGATGCCGCTGAGCAGCTGCGCCTCCTCCCAGGTCAGGGAGTGCACGCCCAGCTTGGGCTTCCAGTGGAACTTGACCAGCGCGGTCTCCCCGGCGGCGTCGACCATCCGGAAGGTGTGGACGCCGAAGCCCTCCATGGTCCGGTACGAACGCGGGATGCCCCGGTCCGACATGTTCCACATGGTGTGGTGCTGCGCCTCGGTGTGCAGGGAGACGAAGTCCCAGAAGGTGTCGTGGGCGCTCTGCGCCTGCGGGATCTCCCGGTCCGGGTGCGGCTTGCCGGCGTGGATCACGTCCGGGAACTTGATCGCGTCCTGGATGAAGAAGACCGGCATGTTGTTGGCGACCAGGTCGAAGGTGCCCTCGTCGGTGTAGAACTTGGTCGCGAAGCCCCGGGTGTCCCGGACCGTGTCGGCCGAGCCACGCGACCCGAGGACCGTGGAGAAGCGGACGAAGACGTCGGTCTGCTTGCCCTTGCCGAGGAAACCGGCCCGGGTGATCTTCTCGGCGGTGCCGTACCCCTCGAAGACGCCGTGCGCCCCGGTGCCCCGCGCGTGCACCACCCGCTCCGGGATGCGCTCGTGGTCGAAGTGGGTGATCTTCTCGCGGAAGTGGTGGTCCTGGAGCAGGATCGGTCCGCGCGGCCCGGCCTTCAGCGAGTGGTCCGTGTCGCGCAGCCTGGCCCCGTTCGCGGTGGTCAGGTAGGCCCCCTGCTGACCCTTGGAGGTGGCCGGCGCGCCGGTCTTGGCACCGGTCGGGGTACGCGTCTCCGGCGCGCCCTGCTCCTTCTTCGGCGGTAGCGGGTCGTGCGGGGTGGTGGGTTCCTTCAGCGACGGTGGGGCGCTGCCCGGCGCGCCGGGGGCGGCGGGGCTCAGCACGTCGGCCACCTTCTCCACGACGTTCTTGACCACCTGGGCGGGCTTGCTGGATTCCATCTGGACGGGTCCCTCCACGGAGCTGACGTTGAGCGGGATCCTTCCGCCGTACCCTGGCCCGGACGGGCAAAACGGACCAGTTGTCCCTGGTTGGGTGTCCGCCACCACCGGCCTCAGCTCCGGGCGGTGATGATCCGGTCCGCCCAAGACCGCCCAGCTTCCGTCCTGCCGACGAATCTTCGCCGGGCCGGGCGCGATGTGCGGCATCCTGGCCTCTCCGAACACGACGAGAGCCCAAGATGCCGCATCTCGTGTTGATCAACCGGTCTGGGGGCCTGATTGACGGCCCGTTCACGTCGACCGGGGCACACGAGGACCGGGTCGACATAGACGGCCACCGGTACAGTGCCGCAGCATGGGCGCACTCAAGCCATGGCACCTCGCCACGCTCTGCTGTCTCGTCACGTCGGCGGCACTGCTCGCCGGCATCGTCTGGTATGTCGTGAGCCGGGCCGGCCGCCGCTAGAGGGTGCCCGTCCAGGTGTCCCACCCGTACGACCTGGGAGCGGAGGGTGTGGGATTCGAACCCACGAGGACATCGCTGCCCTACCGGTTTTCAAGACCAGCGCCATCGGCCACTAGGCGAACCCTCCCGACGTGCCCCGCGAGGGGAACACGACGTGCCTAGTCTGCCATGACCGGGCGACTTCGCGAGTCGGCGTCCCGCCCCGGCATGGGATCATCGCGGCATGTGGGACAGTCCTTCGGTCGTGTTGATCACCGGCATCATGGCGGCCGGCAAGTCCACAGTGGCCGAACTGCTGGCCCGGCGACTGTCCCGCTCGGTGCACCTGCGCGGGGACGTCTTCCGGCGGATGGTCGTCGGCGGCCGGGCGGAGATGACCGCCGATCCGTCCGACGAGGCGTGGCGGCAGCTCCGGCTGCGCTACCAGTTGACCGCGTCGGCCGCCGACGCGTACGCCGCCGCCGGCTTCACCGTGGTCTGCCAGGACGTGATCCTCGGCGCGGACCTGCCGGCGATGGTCGACCGGATCCGGCACCGGCCGCTCGCCGTGGTGGTGCTCGCCCCGCGCCCGGAGGTGGTCGCCGCCCGCGAGCAGGGTCGCGCCAAGCGGGGGTACGGGGACTGGCCGGTCGCCGACCTGGACGCCGGGTTCCGGGCCGACACGCCCCGGATCGGGCTGTGGCTGGACACGTCCGGACATACCCCCGACCAGACGGTGGCGGAGATCATCGACCGTGCGTGGACCGAGGGCCGGATCGGGTAAGACGGAGGCATGCGTGCGATCACGATTCCGGAGCCCGGTGGACCCGAAGCGCTGACCTGGGCGGAGGTGCCCGATCCGGAGCCCGGCCCCGGCGAGGTGATCGTGGACGTCCGGGCCAGCGCGGTGAACCGGGCCGACCTGCTGCAACGGCAGGGGCACTATCCGCCACCGCCGGGCGCGCCCGCGTACCCGGGTCTGGAGTGCGCCGGGGTGGTGAGCGCCACCGCCCCCGACGTGACCGGGTGGCGGGTGGGCCAGGAGGTGTGCGCGCTGCTGGCCGGCGGCGGGTACGCGGAGCGGGTCGCCGTGCCGGCCGGGCAGGTGCTGCCGGTGCCGGCCGGGGTGGACCCGGTGGACGCCGCCGCGCTGCCCGAGGTGGCCTGCACGGTCTGGTCGAACGTGGTGCAGGTGGCCGGGTTGGCGAAGGGCGAGACGCTGCTGGTGCACGGCGGCGGCAGCGGTATCGGCACGTTCGCGATCCAGTTGGGCGCGGCGCTCGGCGCGACGGTGGTGACGACCGCCCGGTCCGGCAAGCACGACCGGCTGCGTGAGCTGGGTGCCACGCACACCGTCGACTACCGGGAGCAGGACTTCGTCGAGGAGGTGCGTCGGGTCACCGACGGGCGGGGCGCTGACGTGATCCTGGACATCATGGGCGCGGCCTACCTGGGGCGGAACGTGGCCGCGTTGGCGACCGGCGGGCGGCTGGTGGTGATCGGCATGCAGGGCGGACGTAAGGGCGAACTGGACCTGGGGGCGCTGCTGGCGAAGCGGGCCTCGGTGACCGCGACGGCGCTGCGGTCCCGGCCGCTGGCGGAGAAGGCGGCGATCGTCCGGGGCGTACGGGAGCAGGTGTGGCCGCTGGTGGAGTCGGGCGCGATCCGGCCGGTGGTGGACCGGCGGGTGCCGATGGCGGACGCGGCGACTGCGCACCGGCTGGTCGAGTCGAGTGACCATCTGGGCAAGGTGCTGCTGGTCGTCGGCCCGGCGCAGAGCTGATCGTGGTGGGGAA
Source organism: Micromonospora cathayae (assembly GCF_028993575.1). Taxonomy (NCBI): domain Bacteria; kingdom Bacillati; phylum Actinomycetota; class Actinomycetes; order Micromonosporales; family Micromonosporaceae; genus Micromonospora; species Micromonospora cathayae. Next base: position 1,195,618 of record NZ_CP118615.1, read on the forward strand.
CGGCCCCCGGGAGGGCCGTCTCCCGCCACGGTCACCGAAGTCAGGCAGAGGCGGGGTCGGAGGGGAGGAGGAGGCGGGCGCCGGGGCCCTGGCTGGCCAGGGCGTCCCCGGGGTTGTTGAGGGTGCAGCGTTGCAGGGACAGGCAGCCGCAGCCGATGCAGCCGGACAGGTCGTCCCGCAGCTTCGTGATCAGCCGGATCTTCTCGTCCAGCCGGCTGCGCCAGGCTTCGGAGAGCCGGGCCCAGTCCTGCACGCTGGGGATTCGGGACTCGGGCAGCGAGTCGAGCGCCTCCCGGATCTCCTCGAGTGAGACGCCAACCTGCTGGGCGATCCTGATGAACGCCACCCGGCGCAGTTCGGTGCGGGCGTAGCGGCGCTGGTTGCCGCCGGTGCGTTCGGCGCGGATCAGGCCGAGCCGCTCGTAGTAGCGCAGCGCCGAGGGGGCCACTCCGCTGCGGGCGGAGAGCTGGCCGATGGTCAGTGACTCGTGCATCACGTCGCCCTTGAGTTGAAGTGCGCTTCAAGTTGCAGGCTAGCCGCATGACCGTCACCATCGCCAGCACCCCTGCCCGCTCCGGCCGGCAACCTACCGGACCGCACCTCCCCGCCCCGGTCACGCCGCTGCTGGACCGCATCGCGGCCACCCGGGAGGACGATTTCACCAGCAACGTCTACTCGACCATCGACGTCCTCTGGGTGCTGTACGACCGGATCCTGCGGATCTCGCCGGAGCGGACCGACGACCCGGAGCGGGACCGGTTCCTGCTGTCCAAGGGGCACGCCGTCGCCGGCTACTACGCCATTCTCGCCGCGAAGGGCTTCGTCCCGCCGGACTGGCTGGACGACCTGCACAGCCCCACCAACCGGCTCGGCGGCCACCCCGACCGCACCCTGGTGCCCGGAGTCGAGATCGGCTCCGGTTCGCTCGGGCACGGCCTCGGCCTGGGCGTCGGCACCGCCCTCGGCCTGCGCGCCCAGGGCCTGCTCGGCCCACGGGTGTACGTCCTGCTCGGCGACGCCGAACTCGACGAGGGCTCCAACCACGAGGCCGTCGCCTACGCGGGCGCGACCGGGCTCGGCGGACTCACCGCGATCGTGGTGGACAACTCCTCCGCCACGCACGGCTGGCCCGGCGGCATCGCCGACCGGTTCACCGTGAACGGCTGGACCGCCGCCACCGTCGACGGACGGGACCACGACGCCCTGTACGCCGCCCTGACCGGGCACGACCAGCACCGGCCGCACGTCGTCGTCGCGGTCGTCGAACCGAAGGAATGAGCCGATGAGCGTACTGGCCGAAGCGCAGACCGGAGCCGTACCACCGCAGCACCACCAGGACACCGTGATGCGGGACGTCTTCGTCGACACCACCCACCAACTGCTGACCGAGGACCCGCGTACCGCCCTGGTGCTGGCCGACATCTCGGCGGACAGCTTCCAGGAGGCGGCCCGCCGGCACCCGGACCGGGTGATCAACGTGGGCATCCGGGAACAGTTGCTGGTCGGGGTGGGCGGTGGGCTGGCGCTCACCGGGCTGCGGCCGATCGTGCACACGTACGCCCCGTTCCTGGTCGAGCGGGCGTACGAGCAGATCAAGCTGGACCTCGACCACCAGGACGTGACCGCGGTGCTGGTCAGCGTGGGGGCCTCCTACGACCGGCCGGAGGCCGGACGCACCCACCTCTCCCCCGCGGACGTCGCGTTGATCGACACGCTGCACGGCTGGACGGTGCACGTGCCGGGGCACCCGGACGAGGTCGCCCCGCTGCTGCGGGCGGCGGTGGCCGCCGACGATCCGGTGTACCTGCGGTTGTCGACGATGGCGAACCGCCGCCCGTACGGCGGGAACGGGGACCTGCGGGTGGTCCGGGACGCCGGACCGGGCACGCCGCTGCTGGTGGCGGTCGGCCCGCTGCTGGACGAGGCGCTGGCGGCGGTCGAGGGGCTGCCGGTGACGGTGGCGTACACGCACCGCCCGCGACCGTTCGACACCGCCGGCCTGCGGGCGCTCGCGACCACCGAGGTGATCCTGGTCGAGCCCTACCTGGCCGGTACGTCCAGCCGGGTGGTCGCCGACGCGCTGACGGACCGGCCGCACCAGGTGCTGGCGCTCGGGGTGGGACGGAAGGACCTGCGCCGCTACGGTACGGCGGCGGACCACAACCGCTGGCACGGGCTGGACGCCGCCGGCATCCGTCGCGCGGTCGACGCCTTCCTGAGCTGAGGTGGGGCGGCTAGCTGACCGGACGGCGGCGGGTGCGTTCCCGACCCAGGATCCAGAGCGCCTCGACGCCGTCCTTCCAGGTGATCTTCTTGCCTTCCTCGCGGCCCCGCGCCCGGTAGCTGATCGGCACCTCGTACGGGCGGATGCGCCGGCGCAGCAGCTTGCCGGTCACCTCGGCCTCCATCCCGAAGCCCCGGGACCGCACGTCGAGGGAGCGGTACAGCTCGACCGGCATCAGCTTGAAGCAGGTCTCCAGGTCACCGATGTACGAGTTGAACAGCACGTTCGCCACCGTGGTGACGCCCTTGTTGCCCATCACGTACCAGAAGCTGTACGCGCTGTGACTGCCGAAGGTGCGGTTGCCGTAGACCACGGTGGCCCGGCCCTCGAGCACCGGGGCGAGCAGCTTGGGGATGTCCTGCGGGTCGTACTCCAGGTCCGCGTCGAGGATGACCATGTAGTCGCCCTCGGCGCGGGCCACCGCCGTCCGGATCGCCGCGCCCTTGCCGGCGTTACGCGGGTGGGTGATCACCCGGAGCCGGGCGTCGTCGACCCGACCGAGGACCTCCGCCGTCCCGTCCCGGCTGCCGTCGTCGACCACGAGCAGCTCGATGTCGCACGGGTACTCGACCGCCAACGCCTGCTTGAGGGCGTCCGCGATGCGTTCCTCCTCGTTGTATACCGGCATGAGGATCGAAAGCTTCACGGGTATCTCCACGCTGGCGACAGTAAGTCGGACCTAGCCTAACCTGGCGGTATTCGGCCGGAGACACGCGTCGGCAACGACGCCCCGGCGCGTCCGGTCCAGCCGGCCGCCCCCGGACCGAAGGGCTCCGAGGGCGGCCGGTCGGTGCGTCAGGATCACTTCGCGCGGGGTACGAGCACCAGCCGGGCCACGTTCGCGTCGCCGTCCTTCGCGCCGGCCACGCCGACCTTCGTACCGACCTTCACCTGGTCGGGCTGCACCGTCGTCCGGCGCTCCACCACCCGCAGGTCGTCGCCGAACCTCCAGGTCAGGGTGAAGCCGTCGGTGGACTTGACGGTCATCGAGTCACCGTCGACCGCGGTGACCTCGCCGCGCTGCACCACCACGGTCTTCGTACCGCCGTCCTTGGTCTGCACGACCGCCTCGCCGTGCAGGGCGTTGCGGCGCAACAGCACCCGGGCCCGACGCTTCTCCCGCCACTGCTCGATCCGCTCCCGGCGGGGCCGGTCACCGGCACGCTCCCCACCGGTGTTCCCGTCCGGGGCTGCCGACGACCCGGGGGCCGACGACGCGGGGGCCGACGCGGCGGCGACCGGCTCGACGTCGAGGTCGTCCGCGTCGAAGCCCAGCGCGGCGAGGGCCTGACCCTCCGCGCCCAGCGCGGCGACCACCTCGACCGCGCCGGTGGGCGTACCGTCGGCGGCCGTCGTGCCGCCGACCGGACCGCAGCCGGCGACCCCCAGCGCGACCGCCGTCAGCAGCGCGGTGGTGGCGGTGGTGGTGACGTGACCCCAGCGTCTCATCGGTGTTCCTCTCCTCGACCTTCCCGGTACGCCCTCAGCGTTCCCGGCGTCGGAGTGCGGAGGGTCAGGTGCGTGTTCGGATCCGGTAAGGATCGGCGGGCAGCAGCACGGTGAACGCCGCCCCGCCCTCCGGGGCGTGCCCGGCGGTGATCGTCCCGCCGAGGCGACGGACCAGGCCGGCGGCCAGGGCCAGCCCCAGCCCGCTACCGACCTTGCGGATCCCCCGGTAGCGCTGGTGCAGGGCCCCCCGTTCGAACGCCACCGCCAGGTCGTCGTCGGTGAAGCCCGGTCCGCCGTCACGGACCTCGATCACCCCGCCGGCCGCCGGTGCCGGTCCGGAGACGGGACCGGCACCCTGGGCGGACCCGGGGCCGCCGACCCCCCGTTCGTGCCCGGGGCCGCCGACGCCCGGGGCCGGCCCGGGTCCGGCCGGCCGGACCGCGAGCACCACCGGCGCGCCCGGCGGCACCACCCGCAGCGCGTTCTCCAGCAGGCCGTCCACCACCTGCCGAATCCGTCCCGGGTCGGTGTACGCCGGCACCGGATGGTCCGGCACCTCGACCCGGAACGCCAGGCCCACCCCGGCGCAGCGGGCCGTCCAGGTGGGGGCCGCCTCGGTGGCGAGCCGGGCCAGGTCCACCGGTACCGGGTCGAGCGCGAAGTCGGCGGCCTCCAGCCGGGCCAGCGCCAACAGGTCGCTGACCAGCCGGTCCAGATGTTCCGCCTCACCGAGCATGGTCCGCCCGGCCTGTTCGGCCTCGGCCGGGCCGAGCACGCCGTCCGCCAACGCCTCCGCGTACCCCCGCACGGCGGTCAACGGGGTACGCAGCTCGTGCGAGACCGACAGCAGGAACTCCCGCTGCCGTCCCTCGCTGGTGGCGAGCGCGGCGGCCAGCCCGTTCAGCGCGTACGCCAACTCGGCGACCTCGTCGGGCGGCTCGACCGGCAGGCGTACCGCCCGGTCCCCGGCGCTGAGCCGGGCGGCGGCGGTGGCCGCCTGCCGGATCGGTCGGGCCAACCGGCGGGCGAGCAGCGAGCCGGCGACCACCCCGGCGGCGAGGCCGGCGAGCAGCGGCAGCCAGATGCTCGGCAGCACCTGCCGCCACAGCCCGGTGCTGCGCTTGCGGGTGAGCACCACGCCGTTGCCCTCGGTCAGCGCCCGCCCCTCGACCAGCGCCGGTCGCCCGGAGACGAGCCGCCGGCCGGAGATGTTGCGACCGTTGGCGACCCGCTCCACCACCTGGGGTGGCAGGCCGGGCCGGTCCACCCGGCCGTCCCGGATCAGGTACGCGTCGATCTCCTGGTTGGCGAGCAGCCGGAGCAGCCGGTCCTCGTCGGCGGGCCGGCCCCGGTTGAGCCGGAACCGCAGCACCTCGGCGGTCAGCCGGGCCTGCGCGGCGAGCGCGTCCTGCGCCTGCCGTTCCGCGTTGCGTATCGCCAGGGGGACCGCGACGACCGCGGTGACCAGCACCGACACCAGGGCCACCGCACAGGTGACCAGGATCGCGCGGGCGGTCAGGGTACGCCCGAGCCGGGGCCGACGCGGGGGCGTCGGACGGGCACCGAGCAGCGGCAGCGCCACCGTCGGCTGGGCTGCGGCGGACCGGGGTGGTGGCGGGGGTCGGCCGCCGGGGTGCTCAGCCATCGGCGGCGTACCCGACGCCCCGGTGGGTACGGATCACGCTGGCGTCCCCCAGCTTGGCCCGTACCTGCGCCACGTGCACGTCGACCGTGCGGGTGCCGGCGTGCGCCGCGTAGCCCCAGACCCCGGCGAGCAGTTCCTCCCTGGTGTAGACCCGCCCGGGACGGGCCATCAGATGGGCGAGCAGGTCGAACTCGGTGGAGGTGAGCTGGACCGGTGACCCGGCGACGGTGACCGTCCGCCGGGCCGGGTCGAGGACGACCGCACCGACCTGGCGGGGCCGGTCCGCGCCGTCCGGCGTACCGGCGGCCCGACGCAGCACCGTGCGGACCCGGGCGACCAGTTCCCGTGGACTGAACGGCTTGGTCACGTAGTCGTCGGCGCCCAACTCCAGGCCGAGGATCCGGTCCACCTCGTCGTCCCGGGCGGTGAGGAAGATGACCGGCGTCCAGTCGCCGGCCTCGCGCAGCCGCCGGCAGATCTCGGTGCCGGCCAGGCCGGGCAGGGTGATGTCCAGCACACAGGCCACCGGCCGGAGCCGGCGGGCGGCGGCCAACCCGGCCTGGCCGTCCCGCTCCACGTGTACGCCGAACCCGTCCCGGGCCAGGTAGAGCCGGACCAGGTCGGCGATGGCGGTCTCGTCCTCGACCACGAGGACGAGACCACGGTGCGCTACGTCGACGCTCACCGACCCATGATTCCTGACCGGTCGGCACGGACGGCGGGTTGCCGTGTTCGGATTCGGTAAGGACGCCGGAGGGCCGGGCGACCGGTGCAGCCGCCGGCCCGGGGTGGCCCGGTCAGCCGGACAGGGCGGGCCGCCGACCGGCACCCGACGCCCCCGGCACGGGACCCGACCGTCCCGGCCCGGCACCCGCCGTCCCTGGCACCGCGCCCGACCGACCCGGCACGGCGGCCGACATCCCCGGCACGGCGCCCGCCGTACGCGGCAACCGCAGCCGGGACCGGAAGGCATGGTCGAGCAGGGTGTCGAGCTGCCACACCTGCGTCGGGTCGTCCGTCCGGATCAGGAAGCGTTCCCGTACCCCGTCGATCGCGGTGGCGGACAGCTCCAGCCGCTGCCGTCGCGGGTCGGGATTCCAGGCGACGTTGCCGAGGTGCCGCAGTTCGGTGTTCAGGTAGAGGTGCAGCCGGTGCAGCAGCGGGCTCTGCCGGGTGACGACCAGCCGCTGGTACGTCATCAGCAGCAGGTAGTCCCCGGACACCGGACGGTCCGGACGGGTACAGCGGGTGACCAGGATCGTCGCGTCGTCCGGGCGCACGCAGCGGCGGAACACGGGCAGGTGTCGGCTGGCGGTCTGGACGGCCAGCCCGGTCTCGGCGGCGGCGGGCAGGAACGTTCGGGAGAAGACGTCCATACGCACTCAACGACGCACCGGCCGGCGCGGAACTTCCACCGACCCACCGGCGCACCACCTGTCCGGCGGCACCAAGCCGACGCCGCCTGTCCGGCACCTCCTGTCCGGGGGTGGCAGGGCAGGGCCACCCTTGCCGGCGGCACCAAGCCGACGCCGCCTGTCCCCGGGGGCGGCGGACCGTGACGGGACGGCGGTCAGAGCGGGTTCGGCGTGAACAACTCACCGAGCCAGCCGGGCACCGCCGCCGCGTACTCCTGCCGGTCCGCCGGCTCCGCGGTCCGCAGGGCCCGCCGCCAGGACAGCGCACGGGTGACCTTGGCGAGGTGGAACGCCAGGTCGAGCGACTCCAGCAGCGTCGGGCGGTCGTGCCGGGCCGACCAGGGTTCCAGGTACGCGTCCCGCAGCCGGGCCAGCGCCGGATCACCCACGGGCAGGTCGAACCCGTACGCGACCGAGCGGAGCGTCACCAGCAGGGTGCCGAACGGGTGACTGACCGAGGCGTCCCCCCAGTCGAAGATGCGGCACCCGTCGGCTCCGGCGAAGACGTTGCCGTCGTGCAGGTCGTCGTGCTGGAGGGCGGCGGGGACGGCCAGTTCGTCCAGCCGGCGGCACCGGTCCGTGAACTCCGGCAGCAGCCCACGCAGCCGGTCGTAGGCGTCCGGGGTGAGGCCGTCCGGCTGGTCGAACAGCAGCCACTCCCGGTCGTCGAGCAGCCCGGCGAACTGCTCCGGCAGGGCAGCCGGCCGGTGGTCCGGTACGCCGAGCGTGAGCAGCTCGTCCACCCGGTCGACGGTGGCGAGTTGCAGCTCGGCGTACACCGGGAGGATCCGTTCCCAGAGCATCGGGTCGCGCTGCCGGTCGAGCACGTCACGCAGGGTCTCCCCGCCGTCCGGCAGCAGCGTCCAGCCCCGTCGGGTGTCGCCCGCCACCGGGTCGGGCACCCGTCCGGGGGCGATCCGGGCGAGCGCACGGACCAGACCCGCTTCGTACGCCGTGTCGGCGCTGTTCGCCTTGAACCAGTACGTGCCGCCGTCGGTGGGGACGCGCCACACCGTCGACCAGGGGCGTACCCGGGGTTCGACCGGACCGGTGACCCGACGGCCGTGTCTGGCCAGTTCGTCGGTCAGCCAGTCCCGGGCCTGCCCGGTCCAGCTCTGATCGGAGACGGCGCACCGCCCCGGGGCGGCGTCGGCGACAGGGTGACCCGGGCCGGCGTCGGCGACGGTGTCGACGGTGGGCTGCCCGGCGGCGGTCGGGGGCGGGGAGGTGGTCACGGGCGGCAGACTAGGCGCTGCCACCCGGCCTCGGCCACGGGTTTCCGGTCCGCACCGGCCACCGTCTCCCCGCCCGCACCGGCCACGGCCTCCTACAGCAGCTCGACGATGGTGGCGTTGGCCATGCCGCCGCCCTCGCACATGGTCTGCAGGCCGTACCGGATGCCGTTGTCCCGCATGTGCTGGAGCATCGTGGTCATGATCCGGGCCCCGGACGCGCCGAGCGGGTGCCCGAGGGCGATCGCCCCGCCGCGCGGGTTCAGCCGCTCCGGGTCCGCCTCCGTCTCGGCCAGCCAGGCCAGCGGTACCGGGGCGAACGCCTCGTTCACCTCGTACACCCCGATCTCCTCGATGCCCAGCCCGGCGCGGCGCAGCGCCTTCGCGGTGGCCGGGATCGGGGCGGTGAGCATGGTGACTGGGTCGTCGGCGGCGACGACGGCGGTGTGCACCCGGGCCAGCGGGCGCAGGCCGTGCCGCCTGGCCCACTCGGCGGTGGTGACGGCGAGCGCCGCCGCGCCGTCGGAGATCTGCGACGCGGAGCCGGCGGTGACCACGCCGTCGGCGCGGAACGGGGTCTTCAGCTCGCCGAGTTTCGCCAGCGAGGTGTCCCGGCGGATGCCCTCGTCGGCGGCGAGCTTGCCGCCGTCGGCCAGCGCGACCGGGGCCAGTTCGGGGTCGAACGCCCCGGCGTCCTGCGCGGCGGCTGCCTTCTCGTGGCTGGCCAGGGCGTACTCGTCGAGCTGGGTACGGGAGAAGTGCCAGCGTTCGGCGATCAGCTCCGCGCCGACGCCCTGGTTGAACGGCAGCGGCTCGTCCTCGGCGAACCCGCGGACGCCCCGGTACCGGTCCCGGACCTGGTCGCTGAAGGGCAGGCCACCGGCGACGCTGGAGCCCATCGGCACCCGGGTCATCGACTCGACGCCCCCGGCGACCACCAGGTCGGCCTGCCCGGAGAGGACGGTGGCGGCGGCGAAGTGCAGCGCCTGCTGGCTGGAGCCGCACTGCCGGTCGAGCGTGGTGCCGGGGACGGACTCCGGCCAGCCGGCGGCGAGTACGGCGTTGCGGGCGATGTTCCACGACTGCTCGCCGACCTGGGAGACGCAGCCCCAGATCACGTCGTCGACCTGCGCCGGGTCGATGCCGGTGCGCTCGGCGAGGGCCCGCAGCACGTGCGCCGAGAGGTCGACCGGGTGCACCCCGGCCAGGCTGCCCTTGCGTCGCCCGACCGGGGTCCGCACCGCGCCGACGATAACCGCGTCACTCATGTCTACTCCCCGGTAACCTTGAGGTCCCTCGATCCTACGTCCTCGGCACGGCATCCTGGACGGATGAGTACCGAACCCTCCGTGTCCACCGTCCGGCAGTGGCGGGTGCCGGTGAAACTGCCGGTGGTGAAGCTGGCCGGGGCGCTGCTCCTGGTGGCGCTCGGGCTGCTGTTCGCCGAGGGTGACCCGGTCCAGCTCGTGCTGGCCGGGCTGGGCGCGGCCGGGTTGACCGGCTGGGCGTTACGTGACCTGCTGGCCCCGGTCCGGCTCGCGGTCGACCCGCAGGGCGTGACCGTGGTCACCGGCTTCGCGGGTCGGCGTCGACTCGACTGGTCCGCCGTCGAGTCGGTCCGGATGGACGACCGGCCCCGCTTCGGGGTTCGCAGCCAGTTCCTGGAGATCGACGCGGGCGAGTCGTTGTACCTGCTCACCCGGCACGACCTCGGCACCGATCCGGCCGAGGTGGCCGAGTTCCTCCGGGCTCACCGACCGGACTGACCGGCCAGGCCCACCGGGGTCGAGCTGGCCGGGTGGGCGGCCCGGCCACAGCCCCCGGACCAGCCCGCCCCGCGTCAACCCGCCGGGAGGACAGCCCGGCGGAAGCCCGCCCCGCGTCAACCTGCCGGAAGGACGGCCCGGCGGGAGTACAGCCTGACGGCAGCCGCCGGTCAGCCGCCGAGGAATGCGGCCCAGCCTCCGAGGAGGGTGGCGGTGCGGACGAGGACCAACCCGAGCAGGGCGACCACGATGACCGCTCCGCCGGCGAACTGGAAGACCGAGCGACGCATCCGGGGGGCGTAGGCCAGGACCAGGGCCATCAGCGCCCCGGCGACCAGCCCGCCCAGGTGGCCGGCGATGGAGATGCCCGGTACGGCGAAGGTGAAGACCAGGTTGATCACCAGGATCGGCACCACGGCCGAGGTGTCCCGACCCAGCCTGCGCATGATCACGAAGAGCGCGGCGAACAGGCCGAAGATGGCGGTCGAGGCACCGGCGGTGGCCGAGTTGGGCGCGCTGAACAGGTACGCCGCGACGTTCCCGCCGAAGCCGGCGATCAGATAGAGCGCCAGGAACCGCAGCGGACCGAGGGCCGCCTCCAGCGACCGGCCGAGCACCCACAGCGCCCACATGTTCAGCAGCAGGTGCACCACGCCGTAGTGCAGGAACATGGCGGTGAGCAGGCGGTACCACTCGCCCTCGGCGACCCCGTGCACGGCCCCGTCGGGGAACAGCGCCCGGCCCAGCACCGCGCCCCACTCGGTCAGCGGGGTGCTGCCGCCCATCAGACCGCCGAAGCCGGAACCGCCGGCGGCCGAGTCGCCGCCCCGGTCCGAGGCGATGGAGAGCAGCATCATGATCACGTTCAGGCCGAGCAGGGCCTTGGTCACGTAGCCCTCGCGGCCGGCGACACCGCCACCGAAGGCGGTACGCGCCGGACGCACCGAACGCCGACCCTCGTCCACGCACTCCGGGCACTGGTGCCCGACGGATGCGTCCCGCATGCACTCGGGGCAGATCGGACGGTCACAGCGGGTGCACCGGACGTACGTCTCCCGGCCGGGGTGCCGGTAGCAGACCGGGGTGGTGGGCGGGGACTCGCTCACGGCCTCGGCCTCCCGTCCACGCACGCGGGGCGCTCAGTCATGCGAGCAAAGGTACCTCGCGCGCGGGCCTGTACCCGGGACACGCGGACCCGGACCCGGCAGCGGCGACCGCCGGGCCGGGGCGGGGCGTTCGATGCCCCGGGAACGGCGGGCCGGTGAGCCGGGAGCAGCGGTCACCCGGCCCGGGAGTGGCGACCGCCGGGGCGCGGCGGTCCGGGTGGCCCGGGAGCAGCCGCCCCCGGGCCGGTGACCGGGAAGCTCAGGCCGGGGAGCGCTCGATCTGCACCCGCTCGATGACCACGTCCGACAGCGGCCGGTCGCTCGGGCCGGTCGGGGTGTTGGCGATCGAGTCGACGACCTTCGCCGAGTCCTCGTCCGCGACCTGACCGAAGATGGTGTGCCGGTTGTTCAGGTGCGGCGTCGGGCCGACGGTGATGAAGAACTGCGAGCCGTTGGTGCCCGGCCCGGCGTTCGCCATCGCCAGCAGGTACGGCCGGTCGAAGCGCAGGTCCGGGTGGAACTCGTCGGCGAACTGGAAGCCCGGCCCGCCCCGCCCGGTGCCGGTCGGGTCACCCATCTGGACCATGAAGCCGCTGATCACGCGGTGCGAGATGGTGCCGTCGTAGTACGGCCCGCTGCCCGGCTGGCCGGTGCGCGGGTCCTTGTACTCCTTGGTGCCCTCGGCCAACTCCACGAAGTTGCGGACGGTCTTCGGAGCGTGGTCGGGGAAGAGCTCCAGCCGGATCGGGCCATGGTTGGTGTGCAGGGTGGCGTAGACAGCCTCGGCCACGGGTACTCCTCACTTGTCGGTCAGTTCCATGCGGATCCTCCCATGTGCCCGATCTGGCAGTGCGGAGGCATCCGAAGGTGGAGGATGACGAAGGAACAACTCCCAGGAGGTGGGACCGTGTTTGGAATCGGGCGGCGTAAGACCCAGGGGCAGCTGGCCAGGGTCGAACTCGACCGGGGCGTCAATCACCTGATGCAGGCGGCCACGTACGCGTCCCGGGGGGTCGGCCAGACGGTCAGCCCGCGGGTGCGGGCGGCCCGGGGCGCGGTGGCACCGACCGCCGTGCTGGTCCGGGACCGGACCGCCCAGGGGTGGGGTTCGACGGTCGCCACGCTCGCCCCGCTGGCCGTGGCTGCCCGGGGTCGCGCGGCCCAGGCCGGCACGGTGGCGAAGAAGGCGAAGGCGAAGAACATGCGAATGGTCAAGCAGCAGAAGAAGAAGGCCCGTCGGGGCGGGGGCATGATGACCGGCCTGCTCGCCGCCGGCGCGGTGGCCGGGGTGGCCGGTGCGATCGCGATGCGGCGGCGTCGGGACCGGCAGGAGTGGGCCGAGTACCAGCCCGCCCGCACCGAGCCGCGCAGCCTGGAGCCGATGCACGACGAGGTGGAGACCATCGAGGTCCGGACCCCGGCCGCCCCGAAGCCGGAGACCGCGGGTGCGGCGAAGGCCGGCGGCCCGACGGGTGCCGGCAGCTCGGCCGTGGCGAAGGGCGGCAGCGCCTCCACCACGGCCCCGAGCCCCCAGCCGGTGATCCACCCGAACGACAAGGTCCCCTCGGTGGCCGAGGGTGCCCGCGACGTAACCGGGCGGCCGGCCGACGACATCAGCGCGGCGATGGGGAACACCACCAGCGGCGGCACCGGCCGCCGCTGAGCCTCTGGGAACAGCGCCGGGTCGGGAGCAGCGCCGGCGAGGCGGGGGTACGCCTCCGCACCGCCGGCGCGCCGCACCACCACCCGGCCCGAAGGCTCCGCGCCGACCGTTGCGGTGCGGAAGGCTCACCGGTGGGGAAGGCTCAGAGCCAGCCGTTGCGGCGGAACCAGCGGTACAGCGCCAGCGAGATCGCCAGCATCAGGGCGAGTACCACCGGATAGCCGTACGTCATCTTCAGTTCCGGCATGTTCTCGAAGTTCATGCCGTAGATGCCGGCGATCGCGGTCCACACCGCGGCGATGGCGGCCCAGGCGGCGATCTTGCGCATGTCGTTGTTCTGGTCGACGGTGACCTGCGCCAGCCGGGCCTGGAGAATCGAGTTCAGCAGGTCGTCGTACGAGTTGACCTGCTCGACGGTCCGGCTGAGGTGGTCCTGCACGTCCCGGAAGTAGCGCCGGATCTCCTTCGGCACGTCCCGGTTGACCTGGGCGGTGAGCGTCATCAGCGGACGCTGCAACGGGACCACCGCCCGCTTGAACTCGACCAGTTCCCGCTTCATCTGGTAGATCCGCTGGATCCGGCCGTGGCTCTGCCGGTCGAAGACCTCCGCCTCCAGCACGTCCAGGTCGTCCTCGACCTGGTCGGCGACCTCCAGGTAGAGGTCCACCACCCGGTCGGTGACCGCGTACGCCACCGCCCACGGGCCGTGCAGCAGCAGGTCGCGGGTGTTCTCCAGGTCGGCCCGGACGGGCGCGAGCCGGCAGGCGTCCCCGTGCCGGACGCTGATCACGAAGTCCGGGCCGATGAAGAGCATCACCTGACCGGTCTCCACCACCTCGGAGGTCTCGGTCAGTTCGGTGTGCTCGCAGTACCGGGCGGTGCGCAGCACCAGGAAGCTGACCTCGCCGAACTGCTCCAGCTTGGGGCGCTGCTGGGCCTTGACGGCGTCCTCGACGGCGAGTTCGTGCAGGCCGTAGGTGGCTGCGATGGCGGTCATCTCGGCCAGTCCCGGCTCGTGCAGGCCGAGCCAGACGAACGCGTCGGGTTGCCGGCGGGCGGCGGCGAGCGCGTCGGCGTGATGCCAGTCGCCGGGCTGCCGGACGCCCTCGACGTAGAGGGCGCAGTCCACCACGGAGTTGCGGTCCGGGCCGCTGGCGGCCGGAGGACGGTGGCTGTCCTCGGTGTTGAGGATGCGGCTCATCGCCCGGACCGGTGCCGTCCAGGCCCGGGGGCGGAGCACCCGGCCGGTGCCGAGGGGTGTGTTCCGGCTCCGATCGGTCCGGTCAGACATGACGGCGCCCTCCTCCCACCCACGGCTGGTGCGGCTTGCAGGGTACGCCGCCTACCGCCGGTCGGACCGGGCGCGCGGACCGGCACGTCCGGCCCGGGTGGCGTCGGGTGGACCGGACCGCGTCGAAGGGGGTGAGGTGCGACCCGGCCCACCCGACGCCGTGGGGGCGGGGGATGGTGCTCGCGGCACCGTCGACGTACCGGGACGACCGGGCCCACCAGGGCCTACGACGTGAACGGTGCTCGCTGCATTGTGGGCCGTCGGCCGGCCCGGGTGCAGTCCCGGGCCGGCTGACGCAGGGTTGACTGTCGGAAAGTTGACAGAACCTAGCCGCGTACCGCCTGGACCGCCTCGGCCAGTCGACGGACGCCCTCGTCGATCCGGTCGGCGGTGACCGCCGAGAAGGCCAGCCGCAGCGCGTGCCGACCGCCGTCGAGCAGGAAGTCGCTGCCCTTCACCACGGCCACGCCCCGCTCGGCGGCGGCCGGGGCGAGCCGGTCCACGTCCACGTCCTCCGGCAGTTCCACCCAGAGGAAGTAGCCACCGTCCGGCTCGACGAAGCGGGCCTCGGGAATGTGCCGGCGCAGCGACTCGCCCAGCACCCGGGCCCGCTCGCCCAGCGCGGTCCGCACGGTCTCGATCGACCGCTCGATGTCGCCCGAGACACAGAACTGGTGCACGATCGCCTCGGACACCATGCCCGGCGAGATGTACAGGTTCGTGGCCTTCTTCGCGATGTCGGCGATCAGGTCCGCCGGACCCACCAGGTAACCGACCCGGACCCCCGGGCAGACCGTCTTGGTGAAGCTGGAGGCGTGCACCACCACGCCCCGGGTGTCCAGCGACAGCATCGACGGCAGCGGCTCGCCCCGGAACCGGATGTCGGCGTACGGGTCGTCCTCGAAGATGGTGAAGCCGTACTCGGCGGCCAGGTCGAGCAGCTCACGCCGCTTCTCCAGGGAGAGCGTCACGCCGGCCGGGTTCTGGTAGTTCGGGATGACGTGGGCCAGTCGGGGGCGTACCCCGGACTCCAGCAGCTTGCGCAGCTCGGCGGTGTCCAGGCCGTCCGGCTGGATGGTGACCGCGTGCAGCTCGCTGCCCTGCCGCTGGAGGTTCAGCAGCGTCCGGTCGTAGGTGGGTCGTTCCACCACGACGGCGTCGCCGGGGCGGACCAGGTGGTCGAAGAGGAACGCGTCGGCCTGGAGCGAACCGTTGGTGACCAGGACCTGCTCCGGCTGCACCCCGTGCTTGTCGGCGATCCACTTCCGGAGGGGCGGGTAACCGACGGAGGTGCCGTACGCCGTCACTCCGGCGGGGTCGGCGTCGAAGGCACGGACGGCGGCGGCCTTGAGCCCCTCGACATCGACGATGTCCAGCGAGGGAGCGCCACGGGCGAAGGAGATCAGCTGCTCGGCGGTCATGGCTACTGAGCGTACGGGCGGCTGGCGGCTGCTCGCCGACGGCACGGCGATGTCCGCATCCTGAGCCACCGGACCGGGTGACCCGGGACCGGGGGACGACGGTTCAGGCGGCGAGTGGGGTGTCGACGGGGGCCGGTTCGGGCCGCCAGCCCAGGTCGGCCAGGAGGAGTCCCTGGTCGAAGTAGGAGCGCCAGGAGGCGATCAGCCCGTGCCGGGCCCGGACCACGTCCACCACGTCCCAGCTCACCGTCCGGCCGGTCGGGGCGACCGTACCCAGCGAGGTGTGCAGCGCGCCGGTGTGCGTACCGGTCATCCGCTGCTCCACCACCACCCCGCCGGCGGTGTCGACCAGCCCGGTCAGCTCGGGCCGCAGGTCGGGGAAGGCCCCCATCCAGGCCCGCAGCAGCGCGGGCAGCTCGATCGGCCGGACCGTCAGGCCCGGCATGGAGTAGAAGGCGTCGTCCGCGTACAGCTCGGGCAGCCGGGCGAGGTCCCGCTGGCGGAGCATCGCGTACTGCTGTTCGACGAGTTCCCTGGCGCTGCGCATGGTGACCTCCCGGCGACGCGGCACCGGCCCGCGTCCGCCACCTATCTCTACCCGTCGATCGGCCGCCCACACCCGCCCGGTTGCGCGGGGAGTCCTGGCGGTCGCCGGGACGGTGATCGCTCGCTAGGGTCAAGGCGTGTCCACCGAGCCTCTACGCTGCGCAGGCGCACTGATCGTCGACGACGCCGGCCGTATCTTCTTCCAGCGCCGGTCCCCGCAACGACGACTTTTCCCCAACACCTGGGACATCGCGGGCGGCCATCTGGAACCGGGTGAGGAGGTCGAGGACGCGCTGCGCCGCGAGGTGGCCGAGGAGACCGGCTGGACCGTCTCGCACGTGCTCGCCGTGGTCGGCGAGTACCGCTACACCGGCGACGACGGGCTGGAACGGGTGGAGACCGACTTCCTGGTCCGGGTCGACGGTGACCTCGACCGGCCCCGGCTGGAACCGGGCAAGCACACCGAGTTCCGCTGGCTGGCCGAGCCGGACATCGACGTCCTCGACGAGCACCGCGACGTCAACGACGGCCTGATCCGGCGGATCGCGGAGGACGCGTTCGCCGCCCTACGTTCGATCGGCCGGTGAGCGACGGGGTAGAGCTGCCGCCGCACCAGTTCGCGGGGCTGGTCGCCCCGGCGGTGGACCGGATCTTCGTCGCCGGCATGCTCGCCGGCCGCGACGGCGGTGGTGCCGAGCTGGCCCAGCGGTACGGCGGCCAGGCCGCCACCGCTTTCCTGGTGGAGTTCCGGACCCGGCTGGCCGCACCCGGTGGCACGGTCGACGCGGCCGGTTTCGCGGCGGTGAACCGCTACCGCGATCCCGCCGTCTGCAAACGGGCCATGGACAAGCAGGTGGCCCACGGGATGATCCACCGACGCGCCGACGGGGCGTTCTCCGCCACCGAACGCGGGTCCGCCTTCCTCGCCGAGATCTACCAGGTGCACGCCGAGGTCACCGAGGAACTCTGGGCCGGTCACGACGACCGGGTGCTCCGGCTGGTGGAGGCGCTCGGGCGGCTGCTCGCGTACACGCTGGTGACGGTGGACGAGGCCGACGACGGCACCGCCCCCAGCGCGGCGTTCCGGGCGATGGCCCCGCCGTACGAGCCGGACGGCACCCCGCCGGGCGTGCTGCTGCTCAACCGGCTGGGCACCCTGCGCTACCACCGGGCCGACGCGCACGCCGCGGCGTGGACCGCGGCCGGGCACACCGCGACGAGCGTGCAGGCCCTCCCGGACGGGCCGGAGCGGCTGGCGATCGAGCAGGAGACCGACCGGCGGGCGGCCGGCCCGTACACGGTGCTGGCCCCGGACGAGCGGTTGGCCGTCCTCGCCGACCTGGCCGCCCTGCCCGGCTGACAGCTTCCGCCCGCCGGTCGGCCCGCCCGCCGGTTTGCGCTCGGCCCGGCACCCAGTTGCGGTCGGGCCGGCACCCGGTTGCGGTCGGGCCGTCCGGCGTACGCGGCTATCCTCCACCGGGGGACGCCACGTGGTACGAGGGAAGGATGTCGTCAATGATCGGGATGGTGCTCGCGGCCGGCGCGGGGCGGCGGCTGCGCCCGTACACCGACACCCTGCCCAAGGCACTGGTGCCGGTGGACGGGGAGACGACCATCCTCGACATCGCGCTGCGCAACCTCGCCGAGGTCGGGCTGACCGAGGTCGTGATCGTGGTCGGGTACGCCGCTGACGCGGTGGTCGACCGGCAGGCGGCGCTGGAGGAGAAGTACGGCGTCACCATCACCCTCGTGCACAACGACAAGGCCGAGGAGTGGAACAACGCGTACTCGCTGTGGCTGGCCCGGGAGCACTTCGCCCGGGGTGTGCTGCTGGTCAACGGGGACACCGTGCACCCGGTCGGGGTGGAGAAGACCCTCCTCGCCGAACGCGGGCCGGGCATCCTGCTCGCCGTGGACACGATCAAGGCGCTCGCCGACGAGGAGATGAAGACCACCTTCGACGCCGCCGGCCAGCTCACCCGGATCACCAAGCTGATGGACCCGGGCGAGGCGTACGGGGAGTACATCGGCGCGACGCTGATCGAGCCGCAGGTGGCCGACGCGCTCGCCGACGCCCTGGAGGCGACCTGGCGGCGCGACCCGAACCTGTACTACGAGGACGGCTACCAGGAGTTCGCCGACCGGGGTGGTGAGGTGCGGGCGGCCCCGATCGGCGACGTGCCCTGGGTCGAGGTCGACAACCACGACGACCTGGCCCGGGCGCGGGAGATCGCGTGCCGCTACTAGCCCGTACCGTCAACACGCCGCTGGTGATCGAGGTCCGGCGCGGCGCGGTGGCCGACCTGGGTCCGCTGCTGGCCGACCGGCGGATCTCCGCCGGGGGTGACGTGGCGGTGGTGGTCGGCCCCGGCCAGGGCGAGAAGATCGCCAACCTGTGCCAGCCCAGCCTGGGTTCGGCGGACGTGTTCATGGTCACCGGCGGCACCATCGACGCCGCGAACGAGCTGGGTGACCGGCTCCGCTCCGGCCACTACGACGCCGTGGTCGGCATCGGCGGCGGCAAGACCATCGACACCGCCAAGTACGCCGCCACCCGGTACGGCATCCCGATGGTGACCGTGGCGACCAGCCTCGCCAACGACGGCATCGCCTCCCCCACCGCCTCCCTGGACCACGACGGTGGCCGGGGCTCGTACGGGGTGCACATGCCGATCGCGGTCATCGTCGACCTGGACTTCGTGGAGAACGGACCGGACCGGCAGACCCAGGCCGGCATCGGCGACGCGGTCAGCAACATCAGCGCCTGCGCCGACTGGGAGCTGGCCCACCGGGTACGCGACGAGCCGATCGACGGCCTGGCCGTCACGCTGGCCCGGACCGGGGCGGAGGCGCTGGTCAACCACCCGGGGACCATCACCGACGACGGTTTCCTCACCACGCTGGCCGAGGCGCTGATCCTGGGCGGCATCGCCAGCTCGGTGGCCGGTTCTACCCGCCCGGCCAGCGGCGGCGACCACGAGATCTCGCACGCCATCGACCGGCTCTTCCCGGGTACCGCCTCGCACGGCGAGCAGGTCGGGCTGGGGGCGCTGTTCTGCACGTTCCTGCGTGACGAACCGGAGCGCTTCGCCCAGCTCGCCGGCTGCCTGCACCGGCACGGCCTGGCCGTCGACCCGGCCGGGATCGGCCTGACCGACACCCAGTTCGTCGAGGCCGTGCAGTACGCCCCGCGTACCCGGCCGGACCGGTACACCATCCTGGAGCACCTGGCGATGTCGCCTACCGAGACCCGGGAGCGACTGGCAGACTACGCCGGTGCACTCCGCGACCACCTTGACTGAATCGTCCCGTCCCACCCTCGCCGACTTCCACCGGGTGAACCGAGGTGGCGGACTGTTCAGCGAGGCGCTCAGCCAGTGGCTGGGGGCGGCGTTCGCGCTGACCGCCCAGCGGCTCGGTCTGAAACCCACCGTGCTGACCATCACCAACCTGGTGCTCGGGCTGGCCACCTCGGTGACCGTGGTGGCGTCCGCCGACCGGGTCGCCGCCGGGGACGTACCGGCCTGGGTGGTCGGGCTGGTCGCGCTGGTCGGCTGGCAGGTCGCGTACGCCCTGGACTGCGCCGACGGTCAGCTCGCCCGGGTGACCGGGCAGGGCAGTGCGGCCGGGGCGCGGGTGGATGTGCTGTGCGACGTGGCCGCCCAGATCGCCCTGGTCACCGCCCTGGGCACGGTGATGGTGGCGCAGCGCCCGTCGACGCCGGTGTGGCTGGTGGCCGCGTTCGCCGGCACCTGGATGGTCAACCTGGTCACCTCGGTCATGCAGGCCGGCCCGAACGCCGCCAGCATGGTCACCTCCAGCTCCCTGCCGGTACGCCTGGCGAAGCTGGTCCGCGACTACGGCGCGGTGATCTTCGTGGCCGGGTTGGTGCTGACCTTCGTACCGGCGCTGACGTTCTGGGTGGTGGTGGCGTTCACCGTCGTCAACGGCGGCTTCCTGCTCGCCAGCATCGCCTTCTCGGCGCGGGCGTCGCTGCGCTGAGGGCGGCGGGTCGTCGGGCCGCTAGCCCAGGCTCAGGTCGTGCTCTTCGAGGGCGCTCTGGATGATGGCGAGTGCCTTCGGTCCCATGCCGTGCAGCTCGGCCAACTCGGCGCGCGGCACCCCGGCGAGGTCACGCAGGGCCTGGTAGCCGGCGCTGTGCAGGGCCCGCGTCGCCGGTGCACCGATCTTCGGCAGCGTGTCGAGGGATGCAGTCACACCCTGCATCATGTCGCGTCCGGCCGGCGGCCGCACCGTCGGGCCGGTGGCCGACCGGCACGCTCGGGCAACGCGCGACCCTGGGTGCTTGTTCAGTTCTTGTACGCACGTTCGGGAGGCAGCCATGCGCACCGTCACCTACTCGGAAGTCAGGCAGAACCTGGCCAAGATGCTCGACCACGTCGTGGACGATGCCGAAGAGGTCGTGGTCACCCGCTCCGATCGTGAAGCCGCCGTCATCATCTCGCTACGTGAGTACGAGTCGCTGAAGGAAACCGCGTATCTGATGGCCAGCCCCGCCAATGCACGCCGGCTGAACGAGGCCGCCGAAGAGCTGCTCAACGGAGGCGGGGAGACATGACCACGACGAACGGGCCGGACCCCGTGTTGGGGTCCGGCCCGTTCGTGTCTGTCGTGGGTCAGCTGGAGTAGCCGCGGGTGGCGGTCCAGTCGGCCAGGGCCTCGGTGGTCATCCAGTACGACGCCTGGTCCGGGTTCGCCGAGTCGGCGATCTTCACCGTCTCGCCGCCGTCGCGGTAGCCGACCACGCTCAGGTAGTGGCCGCCCTCGAAGGAGTGGCTGACGCCGTCGGTGTCGGTGGCGGTGCCGGCGATGTTGGCGACCACGGCGCGGCCGTCGTCGATGGCCTTGACGATGTCGGCGCGCAGCTTGTCGGTCTGCTTGTCGTCGGCCTTAGGGGTGGAGATCTCGACGGTGCGGTACTTGCCGCCGGTCTCCTTGTTCAGGAAGCGGGTGATGTCGTTGGCCGAGTCGGTGCCGGCCTCGGTGGTGCCCATCTCCTTGGCCACCTGATCCTGGTCGGGGGCCTTGTCCATCGCGGTCAGTGCGTTCCGCGCGGCGGCGGGGCCACAGTAGTAGAAGTTGGGCTGCGCCTCGTAGCGGATGTTCAGCTGCCGCTCGGCGTTGCCGGGGCGCTCGGCGGGAGCGGCGAACGCGGTGGCCGGGGCGGCGATCGCGCCGCCGACGACGGCGGTACCGGCGATGGTGAGGGCGGCCTTACGGATCAGAGCAGTCATGGTGGTGTCTCCTCTGGTCGGGGGTGTGCGGCATCCCGGGGGGCGGGTGGTGCCACGCGGGGGAAAGTCCGGGGGGCCTCGGGACGGTGGGGGTGTGGTGCAGGTCCTGGGCCGTGAGGGTGGTGCAACGACGGCGGGCCGGGGCGCATTCCCGGGGGGTTCCCGGGGGGCCGCCGGTCGGGCGTCGGGCCTGGTGGTGCGCTGGCCGAACCATGTACAACGCCGGGCCCTGGGCAGCCATTCCACCGGGCAGCCGACCCCACCGACGGGACGTCCGGGCGCATACCGGACGTCACGGCAGTTGTGGGCTGCACATCTTCCAGTCGCCGCCCTGCTGTTCGACGGGCAGGTGCACCTCACGGGACGGCCGCCCCGGGTAGCTGACCTCCGCGATCACGGTACGCAGGGTCGGTGTGTGCATGGGGCGTTCGAAGGTCACGTCGGTGATGCGGAACCCCGACGGGGCGGGGTCCAGCGGGCCCCGCGCCACCCAGGCCGCCCGCGACTCCCGGCTACGGTCCGCCTTGCACAGCAGGTCGTACGCGGCGTCGAAGTCGCCCCGGACGACGGCGGTGAGGTACGCGTCGCCCGCAGCGCGGATGCCCACCTCGTCCCGGTTGTCCTTGCGGACGAGGTAGATGGCGCCACCGGGGACGCCGCAGCACAGCAGCACCCCGACACCGAGCATCGCGATCACGAAGCCACGGGCGGATAGCTCGGACTCGTCAGCCACGGCGCCGACAGTACGGACCACCGGCAACCCGGCTGATCCCCCGATCGGGGCTGCCCTGGTTATCACCCCACCGGGACTGCCCCGGTTGCTGACAGCTCAGCTACACGACACGCCGCGCCGATTACACCTCAGCTGCCAGCACCCGAACTCACGACTTCTGCTCGGTGACGTACGTCCCGCGCCCAGTGAAGGTCGCCACCATCCCCCGATCCCGAAGCAGCCGGATCGCCGCCCGGACCGTCCCGCGCGAGACGTTGTACTCCTGCTGGAGGTAGGACTCGCTCGGAATGGGGTGACGTGGCTTGAGCTTCCCCTCTTCGATCTGCTTGGCGAGGAGGTCCGCAAGCTGCACGTAGAACGGCGTCGGGGACATCTCATCAATCATGGCCGGACCTTATGGCTGTGGAACCCGGGCTGAACGCGCGATGCGGGCTGTACAGGTTGCATAGGCTATGCAGGCAGGGCGGGCTAGTCAGGAAGCCTAGGTTGGACTACCTTCTGTAGGCGTAGGTAAACCTGCCGTCAGGAGGAGTCATGAGGTTCTGGCCGTTCACCCGGTTCTGGCCGTTCACCCGGTTCTGGCCGGTCAAGCGCCGCCGTCACCGTCGCGGGCACCTGCTCGACCAGCTCGGCCCCGCGACGATCTATCCCGGGCAGCGGGGCGCGTACCACCTGGCGATCGGGGTCGCCCAGGTGACGTACCTGCCGCACCGGCCGCTGTTGACCCTCGCGGGTGAGTTCCGGGCCGGGCTGTGGTCATGCGGGTGAGGCGGACGCCGTACCTGATCCAGCTCGCCTGGTACACGCTGGAGTTCCACCGGCATCACACGTGTACGCACTGCACCCGCAGCGGTTGGTGTTCGGCCGTGCAGGTCGCCCGGACCCGGCTCACCGCCTGGTACCGGTACCGGCCATGACCGACCGACGCCTGCGGGCCGGTGACCTGATCCACGTCACCACCGCCGCCAGCGTCCAGTTCCGAACCCCGATCATGTTCCGCCTGATCCGGGTCCTCGACCGACCCACCTTCGACGGCTGGCTCTGGCTCGACGGCTACCAGACCAACGACGCAGGCGACGCCACCGCCCGCCGACAGATCTTCGTCCAACCCACCGGCCTACGGAAACTGGCCGCCCCTGCACCCGCTCCCCGGCGGCCCCGGGCTACGGCCTCTCCGCTCTGGCCCGTGAACCGCCAGAAACGGCCTTGAAGGCGGACGCGATGTGCGGCATCTTGGCGTCTCCGGCCGAAAGGATCACCCAAGATGCCGCATCTCAAGTTGCTCGGGCCGCCCGGACGGGTGGCGGCCGGTGGATCTGCAACGGGTCACCGGGCACAGCCGGGAGACGATCCGCCAGGCACTACGTCCGGAGCTCAGTCGGGCCACCAACATCAGCCGGCGTAAGACAGCAGCCCAGCCACCCCCGGATTACGTTCCCTACGGTGACCGCAGGCCATACGTAGTCGTGGCCGAGACCCTCGCCGCACTGAACGGCCCGACCGCAGGCACCGTCGTCCTTCCGCATCGACTCGACTGGTCCGGTCGACCGCCCCCAGCGCCAAGCCGGCGGCCAGCGCGACCAGCACGCTCACCAAGTTGACCATGAAGTTGTTGCGCGCGACACGCGGTGTCCGGGACAACAACTTCATGATCAACTCCTAGAACCGGGGGCGGGGCGGGTCAGAGGGAGGCGTACACGTCGATGAGGCGTTTGGTGACCACGTCGGGGTGGAAGGTGCGTTCGTAGCGGAGCCGGGCGGGGGCGGACAGGGCGGCTGCACCGGCGGCTGCCGTCGGGAGGGCGGCGGCCATGGCCGCCGGGTCGGCGGGCACCACCCAGCCGACCGGGCCGGCCGGGTCGTCCATGCCGACCAGGTACGGGATGCCGCCCAGGTCGGTGCCGAGCACCGGCCGTCCGCTCGCCATCGCCTCGATCACCACGGTCGGCAGGACGTCGTGCCAGAGGGAGGCGGCGATCACCACCGCGCTGGCCGCCATGGTCTGCCGCACCCCGTCGCGGTCCAGGGAGCCGAGGTACGTCACGTCGGCGCGTTCGGCGGCAGCGGCCTCGGCGAGGTGGCGCAGTTCGCCGTCCCCGGCGATGCGCAGCGGGCCGAGGGAGCCGTCCGGGTGCCGCCGCCAGGCGTCCAGCAGCAGGCCGAGGCCCTTCTCCGGGGAGAGCCGGCCCAGGTAGAAGAAGCCCTCGCCGAGCGGGGCCGGCCGGCCGGGGTCGGGGATGCCATTGGGCTTGACGACGATCCGGTCGGCGGGGATGCCGTACTCGCGCAGGTGGGTGGCGATCTGCGAGGTGAGCGCGATGAACCGGTCCACCGAGCGCCAGGTGGGGCGGTGCACGGCCAGGGTGGTCGCCATCAGGGCGCTCTGCACCGTGGAGCCCCGGTAGCAGCGGTTCCTGATCGCCGGTACGCCGAGTGCCCTGCCCTTGCAGTCCTGGCAGATCGCGCCGTCGCGGAAGTAGACCCCGGAGGAGCAGACCTGCCGGTAGTTGTGCACCGTCTGCACCACCGGCACGCCGTGCCGGTGCGCGGTCCGCACCACCCAGGGCGAGAGCAACGGGTACGGGTTGTGCAGGTGCAGGGCGTCCGGTTTGTGCTCGGTGAGCAGCCGGCTGAGGTCCTGCTGGGCGCGGGGTGCGTAGATCGGGGAGATCGGCAGCAGCGCCTTGGCCGTCTTCGGCATCGTGGGGATCTCGTCGGAGCTGCGGATGAACGGCAGCACCTCCACCCCGGCCGCGCTGAGCTGGGCGATCTCCGCGTCGACGATGGTGTTCTCGCCGGACGGCTGGGCCTGGCGGTACCGGTTGTGCGCCACCACGATTCTCACTGAGCTTGCCTTTCGTTCGCGATTGCGGGACTCGCAAGCTCATTCCTCACACTCACGGGTATGAAGGCTACCGTTGAGTCGTGCCCGAGCTACCCGAGGTGGAAGCGCTCGCCGATCACCTGCGTCGGCGGGCGGCCGGCCGGCGGGTGGAGCGGCTGGAGATCGCCGCGATCAGTGCCCTGAAGACGTACGATCCGCCGGCCAGCGCGGTGGCCGGGCGGGCGGTGACCGGCGCCGGCCGGTACGGCAAGTTCCTGGACCTGGTGTTCGACGGTGACCTGCACCTGGTGGTGCACCTGGCCCGCGCCGGCTGGCTGCACTACCGGGAGTCGTTCCCGTCGGCCGCGCCGCTGCGCCCCGGCAAGGGGCCGATCGCGGTGCGGGTCCGGCTGGACGACGGGTCCGGCTTCGACCTGACCGAGGCGGGCACCCAGAAGAGCCTGGCCGCGTACCTGGTGACCGATCCGCAGCAGGTGCCCGGGGTGGCCCGGCTCGGCCCGGACGTGCTCGCCGTCGACCTGGCGGCCTTCACCGAGCGGCTGCGTAGTCGCCGGGGCCAGGTCAAGGGGGTGCTGACCGACCAGCAGATCCTGGCCGGGGTCGGCAACGCGTACTCGGACGAGATCCTGCACGCGGCGAAGCTGTCGCCGTTCGCGCTGACCGACAAGCTGACCGACGCGCAGCTCGCCACCCTGTACGAGGCGACCCGACGGGTGCTCGGTGACGCGGTGACCCGGTCGGTGGGGCAGCGGGCGGCGGAACTGAAGGCGGAGAAGCGGTCCGGTCTGGCGGTGCACGCCCGGACCGGGTTGCCCTGCCCGGTCTGTGGCGACACGATCCGGCAGGTCTCGTTCGCCGATTCGAGCCTCCAGTACTGCCCGCGCTGCCAGACGGGCGGCAAGCCGCTGGCCGACCGACGGCTGTCCCGACTTGTACGCTGAGTAACCGGATCATGACTACTCAGCGGAATCGCCCAGCCGGGTCAGAACCACCGGCTGCGCGGCTCTACCCCTGGCCCGTTCCATCGGTATAGTGGCTCGGTCCCCGGCTTCCGCTGATCGGAGCCGGCCGGATCCCAGCCGCAACACCGGTGTCATCCTCGCAGGGGTGGACGTCGGTGTCGGGGCTCGCGTGGGAGACTGGTAACGGTGGGCGACATACGCTTCTCACAACGTGAGCGGCGCGTGTCATGCGGGAGGACATAGGT
Source organism: Micromonospora cathayae (assembly GCF_028993575.1). Taxonomy (NCBI): domain Bacteria; kingdom Bacillati; phylum Actinomycetota; class Actinomycetes; order Micromonosporales; family Micromonosporaceae; genus Micromonospora; species Micromonospora cathayae. The sequence goes on from NZ_CP118615.1 coordinate 1,221,476, forward strand.
TGAGGTGACGACAAGCCTCCAGCGCCCGGTGACCAACGAAGGCCGGAGCAAACTCGTGCGGCACGTCGACAGCTTCGAGATCCAGCCGCCGACACCGCCGTCGCACAACGGCGTACCCCGGTCGGCATGGGCGAGAGCCAGCCGCCGGGTCTCCCGGTGGCACCGTCCCTACACCCTGGTCCTGCTGCTGCTGGACTTCGGCGCGGCGGCCCTGGCGAGCTGGATCGCCATCCAGCTCTTCGACCAGGCCGCCTCCGGCTTCACCGAGGCCGAGAACGACGCGACCTGGTTCCACACCGTGTCGTTCGTGCTGCTCCCGCTCGGCTGGGTGGTCACCCTGTGGAGCAACCGGGCGTACGACCGGCGCTACCTGGGGCTCGGGCCGGAGGAGTTCAAACGGGTCATCCGGGCGGCGGTCACCGTGGCGGCCAGCGTGTCGTTCCTGGCCTTCGCCACCAAGACGGACCTGTCCCGGTACACGGTGGGCACCGCGCTGCTCGGCGCGGCCGTGCTGATCCTGTTCGTCCGGATGGTGGGCCGGTCGTTCCTGCACGGGGTACGGCGGCGGTCCGGGCACGCCGGGCACCGGATGGTGCTGGTGGGCACGCTGCCGGAGTGCCTGGAGGTGTACTCGGCGGTCACCCGTAACCCGGCGGCCGGGCTGGTGCCGGTGGCGATCCACATCACCGACGGGTACGCCGCCGCGCGGGGCATCGAGACCCCGGTGCCGGTGTACGCCGGCCGGGACGTGCTCGCCCTGGTCCGGGAGGTCGGCGGGGACACCATCGCGGTCTGCGGTTCGGCCAGCGCCGAGCCGGGCGAGCTGCGCCGGCTGGCCTGGCAGTTGGAGGGTTCCGGGGTGGACCTGGTGGTCGCGCCGCAGCTCACCGACATCGCCGGCCCCCGGGTGCACATCCGCCCGATCGAGGGTCTGCCGCTGCTGCACGTCGAGGAGCCGACCCTGTCCGGGCCGGCGCTGCTGATGAAGAACCTGATGGACCGGGTGGCGGCCGGGCTGGGCCTGTTGGTGCTGGTGCCGGCGTTCCTGGCCATCGCGGTGGCGATCCGGATCTCCGACCCGGGTCCGGTGTTCTTCCGGCAGCCCCGGGTGGGGCACGAGGGGCGGACCTTCCGGGTCTGGAAGTTCCGCACCATGTACGTGGACGCGGAGGAGCGGCTCGCCAGTCTCACCGACCAGAACGAGACCGACGGCATGCTGTTCAAGATGAAGGAGGACCCGCGGGTCTTCCCGGTCGGCCGGTTCCTGCGGGCCTCGTCGATGGACGAGCTGCCCCAGTTGATCAACGTGCTCTGGGGGGAGATGTCGCTGGTCGGGCCGCGTCCGCTGCCCGCCGACGACGGTGACTTCCTGGGCGACGTACGTCGTCGGCTGCTGGTCCGGCCGGGGATGACCGGGTTGTGGCAGGTCTCCGGGCGGTCCGACCTGTCCTGGGACGAGGCGGTCCGGCTGGACCTCTACTACGTCGACAACTGGTCGCTGGCGTACGACCTGAGCATCCTGTGGCGCACCGTCGGGGTGGTGCTGGCCCGCAAGGGCGCGTACTGACCGTCCGGCGCGATGCGGTGCGTACCGACCGTTCAGCGCACCGCAGCCGCCCGGCGGCGCTGCCCGACGGTGCCACCTTGGCGCACCGCCCGGAACGGGTCATGATCTGAGCGTGAGCGGCAACCTCTCCGCGGCGCTCGCCGTCGTCGCCCTGGTCTCCGCGCTGGTGGTGGCGGTGCTCGGGGTGGGCCGGCTGCGCGCCCGTCGCGGCATCGCCACCGCCGGGCAGCGGGCCACCTACGAGGTGCTGCACACCGCCGGGCTGGCCGCCGAGCCGCTCCGCGCCGGACTGACCGCGGTCAGCGCCGGCAAGGCGGTACGTCACCTGCGGGCCCTGGTGGGCGCGGCCGGGCTGGCCCTGGCGGACCGGGACGACCTGCTCGCCCTGGACGGTCGGGGCGGCCACCACGCGGCGCAGTTGCGGGCAGCGGCGCAGCGGGCGGTGGCCGCCGGCCGGTCCACCGTGCTCGGCGAGTCGGAGCTGCGCTGCGACCGGGTCGACTGCCCGGTACGCGGTGCGGTCGTCGCCCCGCTGAGCGGCCCGGACGGCCGGGTGGTCGGCGCGCTGCTCGCGGTCGCCGACGCCGCCCCCGCCCCGGGGCTGGTGCAGGCCACCCTGGTGACCGCCGACTGGGCCGGTGACCAGCTCGCGCTGGCCGAGCTGGACTCCTCCCGGGAGCGGCTGGCCCGTGCCGAGGTGCGCGCGTTGCGCGCCCAGATCAGCCCGCACTTCATCTACAACGCGCTGACCGCGATCGCCTCGTTCGTCCGGACCGACCCGGAACGGGCCCGGGAGCTGATCCTGGAGTTCGCCGAGTTCACCCGGTACTCGTTCCGGGCGCACGGCGAGTTCACCACCCTCGCGGAGGAACTGCGCTCGATCGACCGGTACCTGACCATCGAGCGGGCCCGGTTCGGGGAACGGCTCCAGGTGCGGCTCCAGATCGCCCCGGAGGTGCTGCCGGTGACGTTGCCGTTCCTGTGCCTGCAACCGCTGGTGGAGAACGCCGTCCGGCACGGGTTGTCCCGCAAGCCGGGGACCGGCATGGTGAGCATCGAGGCCCGGGACGCGGGTGCCGAGTGCCACATCACGGTGGAGGACGACGGGGTGGGAATGGATCCGGCGACACTGACCGCCGGCATCGCCGAGCTGGCCGAATCGGGCAGCATGGGGTTCTCCGGCGGTCCGGGGGACGATCCGGGCCAGCACGTCGGGCTCTCCAACGTCGACGAGCGGCTCCGGTCGGCGTTCGGGGACCGGTTCGGCCTGGTCGTGGAGACCGGGCCCGGAACGGGTACGAAGGTCAGCATGCGGATCCCGAAGTTCCATCCCGGCGTACGGGCCGGCTCGTGACAAGCGCCTTTCTGCGGGTGCTGGCGGTCGACGACGAGCCGCCCGCGCTGGACGAGCTGGCGTACCACCTGCGGGCCGATCCCCGGGTGGCCCGGCTGCACACGGCCGGGGACGCCACCGAGGCGCTGCGGGTGCTCCGCGACGACGACGTGGACGTGGTCTTCCTGGACATCCGGATGCCGGGGTTGGACGGGATGGAGCTGGCCCGGGTACTGCGCCGGTTCGCCCGCCCTCCGGCGATCGTCTTCGTCACCGCCTACGACGACGGGGCGGTGGACGCGTTCGACCTGGGGGCCACCGACTACGTACGCAAGCCGGTGCGGGCCGAGCGGCTGGCCGAGTCGTTGCGGCGGGTGATCGGGTCCCGGGTGGTGCCGAACCATCCGGCCGCCGCGGCCCGGACGGAGGAGGACCCGACGATTCCGGTCGAGCTGGCCGGCACGACCCGGATGCTGCCCCGTTCGGCGGTGCGGTGGGTGGAGGCGCAGGGCGACTACGCCCGGCTGCACACCGCCGACGGGTCGCACCTGGTCCGGGTGCCGTTGGCGACGCTGGCCGAACGCTGGGCCGACGCCGGTTTCGTCCGGATCCACCGGTCGTACCTGGTGCAGTTGCGGCTGATCGCCGAGCTGCGCCTGGTCAACTCCGGGTACGTGGTGGTGGTCGACTCAGCTGAGTTGCCGGTCAGCCGCCGGCACACCCGGGAGCTGAAGGACAAGCTGGTCCGGGCGGCCAAACAGGACTGGAACCGCTGACAACCCGCTGTCCTGCCTGGTGAAGCGGCCGAAAAGGGGAGTCGGCACAGATCGTCGAACACCTATGCTTCCGGTGCCGATCCGGTACGGGGCGCGGGGTCGGTGCGGCGTCGTGCTGCCTTGACGCCCCACCACCCTCACGTCAGGACACACATGCGACTGTCCCTACCGCGTCGCGTCGCCCTGGTGGGCGTCGTCGTCGCGTCGCTCCTCGCGCCCGGGGCGATCCCCGCGCAGGCGGCCGAGACCGGAACGGTCAGCGGCCGGCTGACCACCAGCACCGGTGCCGGGGCCGCCGACGTGGCGGTCATCGTCTACGAGACGGAAAGCTACTTCGGCGTCGGGCAGACCAGCACCGACAGCAACGGTGACTGGAGCGTGCCCGATCTCGCCGCCGGCACGTACGCCGTCGGTTTCCACCCGCTGGACGCCCCGGAGCAGTACTACCGGCAGAAGTCGAAGCCCTGGGAAGCCGACCCGGTGACCGTCACCGCCGGTGGCACCGTCACCGCCGACGACCAGCTCTTCGCCACCGGCACCATCACCGGCCAGATCCGGGACGCGGCCGGCCAGCCGGTGTACGACCTGCTGGTCGAGGCGGTCGACGTGGACACGTACGACCGGACGGCGACCCGGACCGATCCCAACGGCGTCTACCGGATGGCCGCGCGGGCCGGTACCTACCACCTCAGCTTCCAGCCCATCGAGGGGCTCTGGCAGACCCAGTACGTTCCCGGCAAGCTCGACCCCGTCGACGCGGGCCGGTACCGGGTCACCGCCGGGGCGCAGCTCGTCGTGGACGAGACCGTGCTCCCCACCGGGACCATGACCGGGACGCTGACCAGCGCCGACGGGTCCCCGGTCGCCGACGCGCACGTGGCGGTCAACACCGCCAACATGTACGGCGGGGTGGACGCCAGCACCGACGCGAACGGTGTGTTCTCCGTGCCGGCACTGCTCGCCGGCTCGTACAAGATCGCCTTCTACGTGGGTGAGCGGCAGCAGTTCCACTGGGGCAAGCTCACCCACGAGGAAGCCGACGTGGTGACCGTGTCGGGCGGGCAGACGACCACGGTCGTCGAGCGCATGCTGGGTACCGGGTCGGTGCGGATCTCCGCGGTCGACTCGGTCACCGGCGCTCCGGTCGCCGACTTCTGTGCCCACGGCGAGTGCAGCAACGGCACCGGCACCGTCCTGGTGACCGGGCTGCCCGAGGGTCGGCACGACATCGTGCTCTACACCACGAACGGCCGGTACTTCCAGCGGGAGCTGACCGACGTGCGGGTGGTGGCGGACCGGACCACCCAGCTCACGCCGAAGATGCGTCCCGGCGCGGTGATCACCACCACCGTGGTGGACGCGCAGACCGGTGCCCCGGTGTCGAGGGTCTGTGTCGCGGCGATGCTGCCCAAGCAGGCCCGGCTTCCCGAGGGGTTCGGGGAGTGCACCGACAGCGCCGGCCGGATGACCATCGGTCCGCTGGCCACCGGCACCTACAAGCTGTTCGCGTTCCCCCGGAGCACCACCTACGGGCGGCAGTGGGTCGGGGCGGACGGCGGCACCGGTGACGAGCGGCAGGCCGTACCGGTCACCGCCACCGCCGGCACCGTGGTCGCCGGACCGCAGGTGCGGCTGGACCGGGCCGGGAAGATCAGCGGCGTGGTCACCGACGCGGTGACCGGCGCGCCGGCCGCGTACGTGGACGTCTCGGTGCTCACCGGACACCCGTGGCTCGGCACGGACGACGCGACCACCGACGCGCAGGGCCGCTACACCCTGGAGCGGCTCGGGCCGTACGCCTGGCCGGTGGTGTTCAGCGGGCACCCGTACCCGCACCAGTGGTCGGGGAACACGGTCAGCCGGTACACCGCCACGCCGGTGCCGGTGACCGTCGGCAACACCACCCCGTACGACCTGGCGATCCGGACCGGAAGCACGGTCGGCGGTGCCGTCACCGATCCGACCGGAACGCCGTTCACGGAAGGCTACGTCGCCGCGCACAACGCCGAGACCGGCGACATCGTGGGGCGGAGCGCGATCGAGAACGGCCGGCACACCATGACCGTGCTGGGCCGGCAGCGGATCTACTTCACCTACAGCGCCTTCCTGGGCGGCCGGCAGTACTCCGGCACGTACAAGCTGCCGGACGCGGACGGGGTGCCGCGGGTGGCCCGGTTCACCGTACCGGCCAGCGGAACGCTCACCGTCGACCTGACGATTTCCACAAGCTGACCGAGTTATCCACAGCCTCCGGACCCGTTGTCCACAAGTTGTGCACAACGGGTCCGGAGGCTTCCCGCACTTGACATTCCGTGACGGGCGGTGAGACTGCGTCAGTGGCCGCGCCCACCGACCCCGTACCCCTACCCCGGCAGCCGACCCCGCCCCAGCGGACCCGGATCGTGCTGGCCGAGGTGGCCCGGCGGGGTGCCGAACGGACCCGCAGCGAACTGACCGAACAGACCCGGGTCGGCGAGGCGCTGGTCCGGGGGCTGGTCCGGGCACAGCTCGCGCTCGCGTTACGGCTCACCGCCGTGGTGCTGATCGGGCTCGGCGGGTTGCCCTGGCTGTTCGCGATCGCCCCGGCGGTCGGCCGGGTCACCGTGGTCGGGGTGAACCTGCCCTGGCTGCTGCTCGGGGTGGCCGCCTTCCCGTTCCTGGTCGCGGTGGGCTGGACGTACGTGCGGCTGGCCGAACGCAACGAGCAGGACTTCACCGACCTGGTCCAACGGCCGGAGCGCTGAGCGGTGGGCAACGGGTACGTGGTGCCGGCGATCGTGGTGATCACCCTGGCCACCCTGGCGATCGGCTTCTACGGGCTGCGGGTGGCCCGGACCACCTCCGACTTCCTGGTCGCCTCCCGGACGGTCAGCCCGACCTGGAACGCCGCCGCGATCGGCGGGGAGTACCTGTCGGCGGCGTCCTTCCTCGGCATCGCCGGCCTGATCCTCAAGTACGGCGTGGACGTGCTCTGGTACCCGGTCGGCTTCGCCGCCGGCTACCTGGCGCTGCTGTTGTTCGTGGCCGCCCCGCTGCGCCGGTCCGGGGCGTTCACCCTGCCGGACTTCTGCGAGCTGCGGCTGCACTCGCGCCGGCTGCGGGCGCTCGCCACCGTCTTCGTGATCTTCATCGGCTGGCTGTACCTGGTGCCGCAGTTGCAGGGCGCCGGGCTGACCCTGACCACGCTGACCGGCTCGCCGTACCCGGTCGGGGCGCTGGTGGTGGCGGTGGTGGTCACCGCGAACGTGGCGTTCGGCGGGATGCGGGCGATCACCTTCGTGCAGGCGTTCCAGTACTGGCTGAAGCTGACCGCGCTGGCCGTACCGGTGATCTTCCTGGTGTTGCAGTGGCAGGCCGACGACCGGCCGGCGGTGACCCCGCCCGACGGGCCCGCGTTCCGGACCGCGACCACCGTCGTGGTCGAGCATCCGGCGACCCTCACCCTCGCCGACGGGACCATCCGGGAGGTACGCCCCGGCGAGGAACTGACCTTCGCCGCCGGTGACCCGGTGCCGGCGGTGTCCGGGGTCGCCACCGACGCCGCCGACTGGCTGCTGCCCAGCACCGCCGGGGACGACGACCGAGGGCTGTTCGGCACGTACTCGCTGATCCTGGCGACGTTCCTCGGCACCATGGGGCTGCCGCACGTGCTGGTGCGCTTCTACACCAACCCGGACGGCGCGGCGGCCCGCCGGACCACGCTGGTGGTGCTGGCCCTGGTCGGCGCGTTCTACCTGCTGCCCACCCTGTACGGCGTGCTCGGCCGGATCTACACCCCGCAACTGCTGGTCAGCGGGGAGACCGACGCGGTGGTGGTGCTGCTGCCGGAGGCCGCGCTCGGGGCCGGGACGACCGGCCGGCTGCTCGCCGCGCTGGTCGCCGCCGGGGCGTTCGCCGCGTTCCTGTCCACCTCGTCCGGGCTGCTCACCAGCGTGGCCGGGGTGATCTCCACCGACGTGCTCGGGCAGGGCTCGGTACGCGGCTTCCGGCTGGCGACGCTGATCGCCGGGGCGGTGCCGGCGGTGCTCGCGCTCAACGTCTCCGGCCTGGACGTGTCGCAGGTGGTCGGGCTGGCGTTCGCGGTGGCCGCGTCCAGTTTCTGCCCGCTGCTGGTGCTCGGCATCTGGTGGCGCGGCCTGACCGACGTGGGCGCGGCGGCCGGCATCCTCACCGGCGGCGGCGCGGCCGTCGCCGCCGTGCTGGTCACCGTGCTCGGGCCGCCGCTGACCGGCTGGCCGGCCACGCTGATCGCCCAGCCGGCCGCCTGGACGGTGCCGCTGGCCTTCACGGTGATGGTGGCCGTGTCGATGGCCTCCCGCCGCCGGGCCCCGTCCGACGTCGCCACCACCATGCTCCGCCTGCACACCCCCGAGTCGCTGCGCCTGTAGCGGCAGCTACAGAGTTGCCGGTAGTGATAGCAACAGAGTCGCCGGTAGTGGCAGCTACAGCGTTTCGAAGCTCTGCATACCGGCCAGGTCGAGCACCTCGGTCCGGGTCGCCGGGCATTCCTGCCGGGTCTGGTCGTCGATCTGGCGGCCGGTCGGCACGGCGCCCTGCTTCTCGTACCAGGAATAGAGGTTCACGGTGAGGTTGGCCATCGTGCCCACCTCGGAACCGATCCCCCGCAGCGTCGGCAACTGGCCGTCCAGGTAGGCACAGACCTCCTTCGCCGACACGGGTGTCGAGCCGCCGGTCGGAGCGGGTCCGGCCGCGCTGGACGCGGCGTCGGGGCTACCCGGGCCTGCCACTCGGGAGGACTCGGGTGTGTCGGCGTCGGTGCACGCCGCCAGGGCGAACACCAGACTCAGGGGCAACGCGAGCGAACGGATTCTCATCGCTTCTCGTCCTGACGTGGTTGTCGGTGGTGGGTGGCCGGCGGACCGGCCGCAGCGGATGGCCGGTCCGCCCCGGCGGCGACCGCGGTGACGAGCCAGAGGCCGGCGGGCAGTCGGTAACCGACGCCGGGTTCCCGGAACCGGTCGAGCAGCCGGACCGCCCCCGACCGGGCCGCAGCCTGCCCGGCCGGCGGAGCCGCCCGGTACGCGGCGCCGGCGGGGCCGACCTCGATGAGCCATTCGGCGACCGCGTCGGCGTCGTCCGGAGCGTCCATGGTGACGTCACACGGCGTGATCGTGACGGCGGACAGGCCGGCGGCGGTGAGGACCCGGGCGAGCCGCGCCGGGTCGGCGAAGGAGAACGGACCGGGCTCGTCACCCACCGGAAGGGGTGGCAACGGCCCGAGGTGCGGTGCCGCGCCGAGCATCGCCGCGAACAGCCACGGGTTGACGCTGCCGTCACGGAAGACCGTCGCGGCCAGGCGCCCTCCCGGGCGCAGGGACCGCTGGACCGTGGTGCAGCCGGCTACCGGATCCGCCAACAGCATCAGGGTCATCCGCGAGTACGCCGCGTCGAACGGCGCCCCCGGCACGACCCCGAGGGTCTCGATGTCGCCCGCGTGGAACCCGATACCCGGGTACCGGTCGGTGGGGAACCGTTGCCGGGCGGCGGTCACCATCGCCTCGGCGAGGTCGATGCCGACCACCGCGCCGGTCCCGCCGACCGCGACCGCGAGTTCGGCGGTGGTGCCGCCGCAGCCGCAGCCCACGTCGAGGATCCGTTCGCCGGGCCGGGCGGCGATCTGATCGATGGCCGGCACACCCAGCGGTCGACCGATCTCGTCCTGCCGGTCGGCGTGGCGGATCCAGCCGGCTGCCGCCTGTGCCCAGAAGGTGGCGGTGCGGGACCGCAGGGTGGCGGCGTCGGCCATCAGAACGGCATCTCGGTGCCGTCGACGCTCATCGATCGGAAGCGGGCCGCCTTCGTCGGGTCGAAGCCGTCCTCCTGGGCCGCCAGGCCGGCAGCCCGGACCAGCCGTTCGGACTGGAACCGACGGAACGCGGCCTCGTCCTGCCAGATGTTGACGATCCGCCAGCCGCCCTCCGTCGGGCCGGCGACATGGGCGACGAGCCCCGGGGGCCGGTCCGGTCCGAGGTGCCGCTCCACCAGCCGGTACTCCGCCTCGCTGACGCCGGGCATCTCCTGCAGCACACCGAACGGCATGACCGCCCCTTTCGATAGAGACAACATCTATCCAATAGAGCACTACACTGCGGCAGTGGTTGTCAAGCGACGCTATGACTCGTCCCGGCGGCAGGAGCAGTCCCGACAGACCCGGCGGGCGATCCTCGATGCGGCGGCCCGGCTGTTCGTCGACCCCGGCTACGCGGCGACGCCACTGACCGCCGTCGCGGCAGAAGCCGGCGTCGCGGTCCAGACGCTGTACGCGATCTTCGGCAGCAAGCGGCAGCTGCTCTCCCGACTGGTCGACGTCACGCTGGCCGGCGACGACGAACCGGTGGCCCTGCCGGACCGGCCCTTCGTCTCCGAGATCCGCGCCCTCGCCGACCCCCGCGCCAAGCTCACCCGCTACGCCCGCCACCTGGTCGAGGTGAACACCCGGCAGGCCCAGGTGATGCTCGCGTTGGCCGCGGCGGCCACCGCCGATCCGGACGCCGCCGAGATCTGGCGGAAGAACGTCGACGAGCGCCGCCGGGGAATGGCCATGTTCGCCGCGGAACTCGTCGGCACCGGAGCCCTCCGCCCCGACCTGGACGTCGAACAGGTGGCGGACATCCTCTGGTTGGCCCAGGACGTCCGCAACTTCGACTGGCTCGTCCGGCAACGCCGATGGTCCCCGGAGCAGTACCAGCGGTGGTACGTGGACACCGTCAGCGGCGCCACCCTCGCCGGGCCGACCAGCGGGCCGGCCCGGCCCCTCGCCACACCCGACCCCTGGGAGGACGGCCAACCTCGTCCCTGAGCAGGAGAGACGGATGGCGGTCGCGGGATAGGTTTCGGGTCATGACTGGTGAACACCCGGCCCTCGTCCTGCGTGGGTTGGCCAAACGCTTCGACAGCAAGGTGGCGGTGGCCGGCGTCGACCTCGACGTGCCGGCCGGCTCGTTCTACGGGCTGCTCGGCCCGAACGGCGCCGGCAAGACCACCACCCTGTCGATGGCCGTCGGCCTGCTCCGACCCGACGCCGGCCGGGCCTGGGTGCTCGGGTACGACGTCTGGGGCGACCCGGTGCAGGCCAAGCGACTGCTCGGCGTGATGCCGGACGGCGTACGCCTCTTCGACCGGCTCACCGGGGCGGAGCTGCTCGCGTACCACGGTCTGCTGCGCGGCATGGACCCGACGGTGGTCGACCGGCGGGCGGCGGAGCTGCTGGACGTGCTCGCCCTCGGCGACGCCGGCCGGACCCTGGTGGTCGACTACTCGGCCGGGATGAAGAAGAAGATCGGCCTGGCCTGCGCCCTGCTGCACGGCCCCCGGCTGCTGGTGCTGGACGAACCGTTCGAGGCGGTCGACCCGGTGTCGGCGGCGCTGATCCGCGACATCCTGCACCGGTACGTGACCGGGGGCGGCACGGTGGTCTTCTCCAGTCACGTGATGGAGGTCGTCGAGCGGCTCTGCACCCACGTGGCGATCCTGGCCGACGGCACCATCAAGCGGGTCGGCACGCTGGCCGAGGTACGCGGGGACCGCTCGCTGGAGCAGGTCTTCGTCGAGGTGGTCGGCGGCCGGACGGCGACCGGCGAGGAGCTGTCGTGGCTGTCGACGTGACCGGGGCCCCGGCCCCGGCCGAGCGGCTCCGCCCGGTGTCCGCCCGGCACTTCGTCCGGCTGAAGCTGCGGGTGATGGGCAACAACCTCCGGGGCAAGGGCTGGCGGGTGGGCCTCTTCGTCACCGGCCTGGTCGTCGCGCTCTGGTTCGCCGCGACCGGCTTCTTCCTGTTCGCGCTCCCCGGGCTGGCCGACGAGCCGGACTTCGCGGTGCTGGCCGCCGGGTTCGGTGGCGGGCTGCTGGTGCTCGGCTGGCTGCTGCTGCCGCTGGTCTTCTTCGGGGTGGACGAGACCCTCGACCCGGCCCGGTTCGCCCTGCTGCCGCTGTCCCGGCGCACCCTGGTGGTCGGGCTGTTCGCCGCCGCCACGGTGAGCGTGCCGGTCCTGGCCGCGCTGCTCGCCACCACCGGCCTGGTGGTCACCGCCTGGCGGCTCGGCGGCTGGGCCGCCGGGCTGGTCGAGGTGGTCGGGGTGGTCGGCGGCCTGCTGCTCTGCATCGCCGCGAGTCGCGCCATCACCAGCGCGTTCGCCACCATGCTCCGGTCCCGTCGGGTCCGCGACCTGGCCGCCGTGCTGCTGGCCGTGCTCGCCGCGCTGCTCGGGCCGGTGCAGATCGCGGTGGTCGCGGCGGCCGAGCGGGCCGACTGGGACCGGCTGGCCGACGCGGCGCGGGTGGTCGGCTGGACCCCGTTCGGCGCGCCCTGGACGGTGGGCCTGGACGTGGCCGAGGGCCGGGCCTGGGCGGTCCCGGTGAAGTTGGCGATCACCGCGTTGACGGTGCTGGCGCTGCTGGTCTGGTGGTCCCGGTCGCTGGAGTCGGCGATGGTCGGCGCGGCCAGCTCGGGTCCGGCGAAGGAGCGGTCCGGCCCGTCCGGCACGCCGGTTGCCCAACTCTTCCCACGGGCGGTGGGCTGGCTGCGGCGGGACCGGTTCGGCGCGCTGGTGGCCCGGGAGTGCCGCTACTGGTGGCGGGACGCGCGGCGACGGGCCAACCTGATCACCATCGGGGTGGTCGGGATGTTCCTGCCGGTCATGGTGAACCTGGGCGGCTTCAACCCCACCGAGGGGTCGGGCTTCCAGACCTCACCGCTGGTGATCAGCCTCTCGCTGCTGTTCGTCGGATCGCTCGCCTCGCTGACCCTGGCGAACCAGTTCGGCTTCGACGGCAGCGCGTACGCGGCGAACGTGGTGGCCGGGGTGCCCGGCCGGCTGGAGCTGCAGGCCCGGATGGCCGCGTTCTCGGTGTACGTGGTGCCGATCCTGCTGGGCATCAGCGTGGTGGTGGTACTGGTGGTCGGTGAGCCGGGCTGGCTCGGGCTGGCCGCCGGCACCCTGATCGGCACCTACGGGGTGGGGCTGGCGGTGAACTCGTTCGTGTCGGTGCTGGGCGCGTACGCGCTGCCGGAGACGAGCAACCCGTTCGCCATCAACACCGGCGCCGGGGTGGCGAAGAGCTTCCTGACCCTGCTGTCCCTGATCGCCGCGGCAGCCGCCTCGGTGCCGTTGATCGCGGCAGCGGCGCTGCTCGGCACGGTGTGGCTCTGGCTGGCCCTGCCGGTCGGCCTGGCGTACGGGGTGGGCGCGGCGCTGCTCGGCGCGTACCTGGCCGGTGACGTGCTGGACCGCCGGCTGCCGGAACTGCTCACCGCCGTCACCCCGCGCCGCTGACCGGCGTCGTCCGGGCCGGGCGGGTTGCCGGCGTCGTCCGACCCGGCCGGGCGGGGTTGCCGGCGTCGTCCGGGCAGGGCGGGTCATCGCCGTCAGGTACGGCGCAGGAAGGCGTAGAAGAGGCTGTTGCCGCTGGAGACGTTGACCAGTTCCCAGCCGTACGGGCAGAGGTACTCGACCGCCGCCATGAGCTGGGTCAGGCCGCTGTGCGTCAGCCCCGGGCGGGCGGCGACCGCGAGGTGCCGGTGCGGGTAGCCCCGGTAGTCGACCTCGTTACGGAGCACGGCGTCAGCGGGCACGATGTGGGTCTGGGCGAGTTGCTGCGGCGTGACGGGGGCCATGTCGGCACCATAGGGGCCGGTCGCCAGCACCACCGGTCCCACCGGTTCGGGGGTGACCGGCGGGGGCACAATGGGCCGGTGCCCGTCGTCGAATCGGTGACCGTGGTTCCGGTGCCGCCGGAGCTGGCCTTCGCCGTGTCGCAGACCGTCGCGCCGGTGCGGTACCGGTGGGACCCGTTCGTCCGCGAGCAGCATTTCGCCGACGGGGCCACCCGGCCCGGCAAGGGGGTACGCACCGTCACCCGGTCCCGGCACGGGCTGCTCATGGTCAGCGAGTACGTCTCGTACGCGCCACCGAGCCACGTGGGCATGAAGATGGTCCGGGGACCGTGGTTCTTCGAGATGTTCGCGGGTGGTTGGCGGTTCGCGCCCGGCCCCGAGCCGGATACCACGGTCGCCACCTGGCGGTACAGCTTCCGGTGCCGGCCGGCGCTGCTGCGGCCGGTGGCCGAGCGGATCGGGGTGTGGCTGCTGGGCCGGGACATCCGCCGCCGGATCGCCGGGTACGCCGCCGGCTGTGTCGACCCGGAGGTACTGGCCGCCGCGCGGGCCGCCGTCCAGCACTGAACCCGGGTCGGCCCGGGTGACAATGTTTCCCGTGAAACATCAGCCCGGCGCCGAGATCCACCATGTCGACCCGTTCGCCACGCCGGCCGGCCAGCGTTCGCCGGCCCGCCGGTTGCGCGGACGGCTGGCGTCACCGGTGACCCTCTGGACGGCTCCCGGCCCGGCCGGGTTGACCGTCTCCTCGACCCTGGTCGCCGAGGGTGAGCCGGACCGGCTGCTCGGCCTGGTGGACCCGGAGGCGGACCTGTGGGCGGCGGTCGAGGAGTCCGGCCGGTTCGCGGTCGCGGTGCTCGGCCCGGCGCACCGGCAGCTCGCCGACCGGTTCGCCGGTCTCTTCCCGTCCCCCGGCGGCCTGTTCGCCCTGGACGAGTGGGTCGAGACCCCGTACGGTCCGGTGCCGGCCGACGCCGAGGGCTGGGCCGGTTGCCGGCTCGACGACAGCCGCGAGTGCGGCTGGGGGCTGCTGGTCGAGGGGGTCGTCGAGACGGTGACGCTGACCGACGACGGCGACCCGCTGCTGCACCACCGGGGCCGGTACCGGGAACTGGCGACCTGACCACCCGGAACCGCCGTCCGGCTCCCGGATCGGACCCGGCCCGGCCTTCACGGGTGGGCCCGGCCACGGGCAGCCCAGCCTGCGCGGGGTCGGGTCCAGGCTTCGCGGGTGGGTCTCAGGCTTGCGGGTCGCGTAGGCCGACGCAGTCGTGCTCCCAGAAGGTCGCCGAGTAGACCAGGGTGCCGGTCATCCACGGTTGGTACGCGGAGAGCCGGATGACCTGGAAGGCGGCCTCGGGGATCCGCAGCGACGGCCGGCGGAAGCCGTGCTCCCGGCCGGCCGAGAAGCCGAGTCGGGAGTAGTACCGGGGGTCGCCCTCCAGGAACACCAGCGGCACCCCGGCCCGGTCGAGCCGGGCCAGGCCGTGCCGGACCAGGTCCGCGCCGATGCCGCGTCGGTGCAGCTCAGGGGTGACCGCGAGCGGACTGAGCACCTGGACGGGGACCAGTCGGCGGGGCGCGTCGAGCAGCGAGCGGCTGAACAGGACGTGCCCGACGACCGCACCGTCGGCCACCGCGACCAGCGAGAGCGCGTCCGGATCGTCCCGGCGCAGGCCGCGTACCAGGTCCGCCACCACCCGGCCGTGGTCGCCGAAAGCGCGCCGGTGCAGGTCGAGGACCGCCTCGTGGTCGCGGGCCTCCTCGGTACGCGGTTCCAGCGCCGGTGCGGCCCTCGGCCCGGCGGCCGGCGCGGTACCGGGCAGCGGGACCCGTTCGAGGGCTGGCGCGGGACCCGACTGCGGGACCGGTCCGGTGGCCGGCTGCGAGGCCGGTCCGGGAGCCGGTGCGGGACCCGGCTGCGGGACGGGTGTGCTGGCCGGCCCGACGGCCGGTGCGGGACGAGGGTCCATGGCCGGTGAAGGTAGTGCCGGGTCTGGCCGCCGGCCAGTGAGTTACCGTCCGCCGACCGTTGGGCGGAGTGACCCAGGTCACTCGGCGCAGCGAACCTGCCGTTCGGCGCACTGAACGACCGACGCCGATCCTTCCCTTCCCGGACGGCAAGCAGCATCCCTACCGTGCCCGGAACACCCCACGCCCGCGAAAGGTGGTGATCTACAGATGTCGACGGACACACCCTCTCCCGCCACGACGACCCGTGAGCGGTATGTCGCCGTACAACGGTCGGACGAGTTCGCCGGTCTGCGCCGCGCGCTGCGCGGCTTCGTCTTCCCGATGACCGTGGCCTTCTTCCTGTGGTACGCGCTCTACGTGATCCTCTCCGCGTACGCGCGGGGCTTCATGGGCACGAAGCTGTTCGGCAGCAACATCAACGTCGCACTCGTCTTCGGGCTGCTCCAGTTCGTCTCGACGTTCCTGATCGCCTGGCTCTACGCCCGGTACGCCGACCGCAGGATCGACCCGGTCGCCGACCGGATCCGCGACGAGATCGGGGAGGTGAACCATGACCACGACGGTCCTCGCGGCTGAGGCGGGCAGCAGCACCGCCCGCAACCTGACGATCGTGCTGTTCCTGGTCTTCGTGGCGGCCACCCTGGCCATCACCATCTGGGCCAGCCGGCAGACCAAGACGGCGACCGACTTCTACGCCGGTGGCCGGTCCTTCTCCGGTTTCCAGAACGGCATGGCGATCGGCGGTGACTACATGTCGGCCGCGTCGTTCCTGGGCATCGCCGGCATCATCGCCCTGTACGGCTACGACGGCTTCCTCTACTCGATCGGCTTCCTGGTCGCCTGGCTGGTGGCGTTGCTGCTGGTCGCGGAGCTGCTGCGGAACTCCGGCCGGTACACGATGGCCGACGTGCTGGCCTTCCGGATGCGGCAGCGGCCGGTCCGGACCGCCGCCGCGGCGTCCACCATCACCGTGTCGATCTTCTACCTGCTGGCCCAGATGGTCGGCGCGGGCGCGCTGGTGGCGCTGCTGCTCGGCATCCGGCCGGGCACCACCTTCCTCGGCATGGACGCGGACACCGCCAAGGTCGCCACCATCATCATGGTCGGCGCCCTCATGATCATCTACGTCACGGTCGGCGGGATGAAGGGCACCACGTACGTCCAGATCGTCAAGGCGTTCCTGCTGATGGGCGGCGCGCTGATCATGACGCTGCTGGTGCTGGCGAAGTACAAGTTCAACCTGTCGTCGCTGCTCGGCGACGCCGCCGCCTCCTCCGGCAAGGGCAGCGCGTTCCTGGAACCCGGGCTCCGGTACGGCGTCGAGGTGGCCGGGAACGCCACCCAGACCTTCTACAACAAGGTCGACCTGCTCTCGCTGGGCATCGCCCTGGTGCTCGGTACGGCGGGTCTGCCGCACATCCTGATCCGCTTCTACACGGTGCCCACCGCCAAGGCGGCCCGCAAGAGCGTGCTCTGGGCGATCGGCATCATCGGCACGTTCTACCTGCTCACCCTGGCCCTCGGGTTCGGGGCGGCGGCGCTGGTCGGCGGTGAGGCGATCACCGCCCAGGACAAGGCGGGCAACACCGCCGCGCCACAGTTGGCCGAGCGGCTCGGCGTCGACTTCCTCGGCGGGGACCTGGGTGGCGCGGCCCTGCTGGCGATCATCGCGGCGGTCGCCTTCGCCACCATCCTGGCGGTGGTCGCCGGGTTGACGCTGGCGTCCTCGTCCAGCCTGGCGCACGACTTCTACGCCAACGTGATGAAGAAGGGGCAGACCTCGGAGCGGCAGGAGGTCCGGGTCGCCCGGCTCTCCGCCCTGGTCATCGGCGCGGTCTCCATCCTGCTGTCGATCTACGCGCAGAACCTGAACGTGGCGTTCCTGGTGGCGCTGGCCTTCGCGGTGGCGGCCTCGGGCAACCTGCCGGCGATCCTGTACAGCCTGTTCTGGCGGCGGTTCAACACCTCCGGCGCGGTCTGGGCGATCTACGGCGGTCTGCTCTCCGCGGTCGGTCTGGTGTTCTTCTCGCCGGTCGTCTCCGGGTCGCCGACCTCGATGTTCCCGGACCACGACTGGCAGTGGTTCCCGCTGTCCAACCCGGGCATCCTCTCCATCCCGTTCGGCTTCTTCTGCGGCTGGCTCGGGACGGTGATCTCGAAGGAACGCGAC
Organism: Micromonospora cathayae; assembly: GCF_028993575.1. Lineage (NCBI taxonomy): Bacteria > Bacillati > Actinomycetota > Actinomycetes > Micromonosporales > Micromonosporaceae > Micromonospora > Micromonospora cathayae. Next base: position 1,238,930 of record NZ_CP118615.1, read on the forward strand.
GACGACAAGTACGCGGAACTGGAGGTGCGCGCGCTCACCGGCGCCGGCGCCCACTGACGCGTCGGGACGGACCGGTCCGGTGGTGTCGCGGCGCGGGGCCCGCGCCACCGGACCGGTCGGGCCGCGCCAAAGGGTCCGGTCGGACCCGCGCCACCGGACCGGTCCGGCCCACGTCGTCGCACCGGTCCGGCCCGCGCGGCCGGGCCGGTCGAGCCGCGGTCCCGGCCGCCGCTGAGTAGGCTGGCCGGCATGAAGGTAGCTCCCCGTTTCGGCCCCGGTCATCGCATCCTGGTCACCGGAGGTGCCGGTTTCGTCCCGTCGCACCTGGTGGAGGTGCTGCTCGACCGCGGGTGCACGGTCGTCGCGGTGGACAACTTCGTCACCGGTTCCAAGGAGAACGTGGCCCACCTCGTCGAGCGTCCCACCTTCACCCTCGTCGAGGCGGACGTCTCCGAGGGCCTGCCGACCCACCACCCGGCCCTGGCCGAGCGGTTCGACGCGATCCTGCACATGGCCTCCCCGGCCAGCCCGACCGACTTCGCCCTGCTCCCGATCGAGATCCTCCGGGTCGGCTCGGTCGCCACCCTGCACCTGCTGGACCGGGCGGTCGCCGACGGCGCGCGCTTCCTGCTGGCCTCCACCTCCGAGGCGTACGGCGACCCGAAGGAGCACCCGCAGCAGGAGACGTACTGGGGCAACGTCAACCCGATCGGCGTGCGCAGCGTCTACGACGAGGCGAAGCGGTTCGCCGAGGCGGCCACCATGGGGTACCACCGCTTCCACGGCCTGGACGTGGCGATCGTACGGATCTTCAACACGTACGGGCCGAGGATGCGTCCGGACGACGGCCGGGCCATCCCCACCTTCATCGCGCAGGCGCTGCGGAACGAGCCGATCACCGTGCACGGCACCGGCGCGCAGACCCGGTCGATCTGCTACGTCGACGACCTGGTGCGCGGCATCCTGCTGCTGCTCGACTCCACCGAGACCGGCCCGGTCAACTGCGGCACCGAGCACGAGATGACCATGCGGCAACTGGCCGAGTTGATCGTGTCGCTCTCCGGCAGCAGCTCCGAGGTGGCCTACGTCACCCGCGCCGCCGACGACCCGGAGAAGCGCCGGCCGGACCTCACCCTGGCCCGGGAACTGCTCGGATACGAACCCCGGATCACGCCCGAGGACGGCCTCCGACGCACGATCGACCACTTCCGGCAGCGGATGGGGTGACCGTCCGGTAGCGGGACCCGAACCGCGTTGCTTCACCTGAAGGCGTGACTGGCCCCGGGTACGTACCCTGAGTTACATGTCAGCGACCATGCCAGCCGGCCTCCGGCTCCCGTACCTGCACCGGGGTTCCGCCGGGCGCGCCTCGGTCCCCGGCTCCGGCCCGACCGGGCGGGCCCGACCGGGTGGGCCGGCCGCCGGGTACCCGGACCACGACGGGCCCGGCCTGGCCGGTGGTGGGCCGACCGGGCCGGGCGGCCCCGGGCGTCCGGTCGGCCCCGGTCGGCCCGGACCCCGGCCGCGCTGGGGGCGGATCGCGCTGGTCACCGGCGTGGTGGTGCTGGTGCTCGCGCTGCTCGGCGGGATCGGTGCCTGGGTCTACGCCCGAGGACTGGACAAGGACCTCGCCCGGACCGACCCGTTCTCCGAGATCACCGACGGTCGGCCGGCCAAGACGGTCGACGGCGCGCTGAACATCCTGCTGGTCGGCAGTGACTCGCGGGACCCGGACGCCCCGGTCGACCAGAAGAGCCAGTGGCGGGCCGACACCATCATCGTGATGCACATCCCGTCGAACCACGCCGAGGCGTACCTGGTCTCCATCCCCCGTGACCTGTACGTGCCGATCCCGGAGAGCGCGAACGCGGACTGCGCCTCCGGTCAGCGCGGGAAGATCAACGCGGCGTTCGCGTTCGGCGGTCTGCCGCTGGCGGTACGGACCGTGGAGTGCTTCACCGACGTGCACCTGGACCACGTGATGGCGATCGACTTCGCCGGCTTCAAGCAGGTCACCGACGCCCTCGGCGGGGTCGACCTGCCGGTGGAGCGGACCATCACCTCGATCCACAAGCCGTACCGGACCTTCACCAAGGGCGTCAACCACATGAACGGGGCCGAGGCGCTGGACTGGATCCGCCAGCGCAAGCAGTTCCCCCAGGGTGACTTCGCCCGGATGCGGCACCAGCAGGAGTTCCTCCGGGCCCTGATGGACAAGGCGGCGAGCAGCGGCACGCTGAGCAACCCCCGGAAGCTGAACGCCTTCCTCCAGTCGGTGACCGCCGCGGTGACCGTGGACGAGGGTTTCTCGCTGGTCGACATGGCGATGCAGTTCCGGAAGCTGCGGGGGGACAACCTCACCTTCGTGACCAGCCCGCACAACGGCAGCGAGACCATCGACGGCGAGTCGGTGGTGGTCTCCGACCGGGAGAAGGCGTTGGCGATGTACCGGGCGATGACCAAGGACGAGATGGCCCAGTGGGTCAAGGCGAACCAGCCGGCCCCCAAGGCCGGCGGCTGACCAACGGTCCTGGTCATGGCCCGGATGGTCAGGGTCCGACGGACTCCGCCCTGAACTGTTCGACGGACGTGGAAACCGATCGGCGGTCGGTACGCCCCGGTGGGCGGGCCGGCCGCCGATCGGTTTCCACGGCTCAGCCGTTCGGTCACTAGATGGCATCGATGTCCGGAAGACCGGAAACGGCGCGCCGATGAACTCGCCAGATCGGAATCGGATCCGTAAAGTGATCCCGCCCCCGATCTCGCGAGCTGGAGAACGCATGCCGGTTCAGTCCCGTCGTCGCCCTCCGTCACGCGAACCCGTACCCTCGGCCGGTCGGGTCTCCGCGTCCGTCGTTCCGCCGCCCCGCCGGGGCGGTAGCCGTGCCGGTGACGGCCCGCCGAAGCGCAAGCGCCGCAAGGACCCGCTCTGGGCCCGGCTGACCGTGGTGGTCGGCGCGGTGCTGATGATGACCAGTGGTGCCGCGATCGTGGGCAGCAAGGCGATCATCGGTCAGGCCACCGGGAACATCTCCCAGCAGAACCTGCTCGGCGACGCGGGCAAGACCGACGCCGAGGGCGGCGACACCCTCGAGGGCCCGATCGACATGCTGCTGCTCGGCGTGGACGCGCGGGCGAACTCGGGTGACGACGTACGCGCCGACAGCATCATCGTGCTGCACATTCCGGCGACGCACGACCAGGCGTACCTGATCTCGATTCCCCGGGACACCGAGGCGTACATTCCGGCGTTCCCGAAGACCGGGTTCGACGGCGGCACCGAAAAGATCAACGCCGCTTTCCAGTTCGGGATGCGCAACGGGGGCGGCTGGGCCGGCGGTGCGCAGCTCATGGCGCAGACCATCAAGAAGATGACCGGGGTCAGCTTCGACGGTGCCGCCATCATCAACTTCGGCGGTTTCAAGAAGGTGATCGACGCCCTGGGCACGGTACGCATCTGCGTCACCCAGGAGGTCACGTCGTACCACATGAAGTACGTCGACGGTAAGCCGATGTGGAACGCCGAGGCGCGCAAGACCGGCAAGCCGATGAAGCCGGTGGTGCACAAGAAGGGCTGCCGGGAGATGGAGGGCTGGGAGGCCCTCGACTACTCCCGCCAGCGGTACGGTCTGAAGAACAGCGACTACGACCGCCAGCAGAACCAGCAGCAGCTGATCAAGGCGATGGCGAAGAAGGCGATCAGCGACGGCGCGATGACCAACCCGCTGAAGCTGAAGAAGCTGATGGAGGCCGCCGGGGACACGCTCGTCCTGGACACCGGTCGGGCCGACGTGGCGGACCTGGTCTTCACCCTGCGCGGGGTCACCGACAACGAGCTGACCATGCTCCGGACGAACAACGGCACGTACCACGTCAACGAGCACGGCCGGGAGTCGCTCAGCCCGCTGACCCTGGACATGTTCCAGGCGGTCAAGAACGACAAGCTCTCCGAGTTCGTGTTCGCGAATCCGGGCGTGCTCTCCACCCGCAAGTAGCGGCTTCCCCGGCCGCGGGGACGCCTGGCTCGGAGACACCCTCGGGGGACAGCCCGGCGGATCGGACGAAAGCCACTCATGTCGCGGATCGCCCCCCTAGCCTGAAGGTGAGCAGGATTCACCTGCCGGCTGGGGGGAGGCGTCACGTCCAGGTCGGAGCGGGGCAGGACGGGTACAGCCGGGCGTCGACCGGCCGGCCGCACGCCGCGCTGGGCGCGGCTGCTGATCGGCGTCGGCGTCGCGCTGGCGCTGGTGGCGGCCGTCGCGGTGGTGGGCGTACAGGCCCTCACCGAACGGTACGACCGTTCGGTGGCCCGGGGACACCTGCTCGACGACGACGTCCGCCGGGACCGGACCGACCCGGACGGCCCGCTGACGTACCTGCTGGTCGGCTCCGACCGGTTCGGCAACGTCGGGAAAGCCGACGAGCGCTCGGACACCATCCTGGTCGTGCACCTGCCGGCCGGGCTGAAACGGGCCTACCTGATCTCCGTACCCCGGGACCTGCTGGTGGCCGTCCCGCCCGCCCCGAACGGGTACGGCGGCGGCCAGGACAAGATCAATGCCGCGTACGACCTGGGCGGCGGGGGCGAGGCGGGCAGCCGGCTGCTGTCGGCGACCCTGCACCGGCTCACCCGGCTGGAGTTCGACGGCGCCGCCATGATCGACTTCACCGGGCTCCGCAAGGTCATCGACCTGCTCGGCGGGGTCCGGATGTGCGTCGACACCGAGGTCCGTTCGGTGCACACCGGCACGGTCTTCGCCCCCGGTTGTCAGCAGATGGACGGGGCGCGGGCGCTGGACTACGTCCGGCAGCGCTACGACCTGCCCGGCGGCGACTACGACCGGCAGCGCCACCAGCAGCAGCTCCTGCACGCCATGCTCCAGCGGGCCGGCGAGACCAACCTGCGCGGCGACCCGCTCAAGCTGGACGAGGTGATCCGCGCGGTGGGCGGTTCGCTGACCGTCGACACCAACGGCGTACCCCTGGAGGACCTGGTGCTGGCGCTGCGCGCGCTACCCTCCGACGGGCTGGTCGGCCTCCAGGTGCCGTCGTCGCCGCAGGTCATCAGCGGGGTGTCGTACGTCGTGCTGGACAACGGCGGCAACGGGCTGTTCGAGTCGGTCCGTACCGGGCGGGCCGCCCAGTGGACCGCCGCGAACCCCCGGTGGGTGAACCACCTCTGAGCCCCGGCGACAGCTAACCTGTTTCCGTGTTCGGACCCCAGGTACCCACCATGACCGTGAACGACGTCGCCGACGACACCTACCTGCTGGACGTGCGGGAGGACGACGAGTGGGCGGCCGGGCACGCCCCCGGCGCGCACCACCTGCCGATGATGGAACTGCCCGCCCGGATCGCCGAGGTGCCCAACGACCGGGACGTGGCGGTGATCTGCCGCTCCGGCGGTCGTTCCGCCCAGGTCGTCGCGTACCTGATGAACAACGGCTGGGACCAGGTCCGCAACGTCGAGGGCGGGATGGGCCACTGGGCCGCCGCCGGCCGACCGGTGACCACCGACAGCGGCGCGCCGGGCCACGTCATCTGACCCAGCGGCGATGAGCGGTCCCCTGGTCTTCGCCCACCGAGGCTCCTCCGCCGACCTGCCCGAGCACACCCTCGCGGCGTACCTGCGGGCGCTCGACGAGGGCGCCGACGGGCTGGAGTGCGACGTCCGGCTGACCCGGGACGGGCACCTGGTCTGCCTGCACGACCGGCGGCTGGACCGGACCAGCAACGGGCGGGGGCGGGTCAGCGCGTACACGCTGGCCGAGCTGGAGGCGTTGGACTTCGGCTCGTGGCACCCCGGCTGCGCCCCACCGGACCCGGACGAGCCGGTCGACCCCACGCGTACCCGGCTGCTCACCCTGGAACGGCTGCTCGACGCGGTCCGGGCCGCCGGCCGGCCGGTCCGGCTGCTGATCGAGACCAAACACCCCACCCGGCACGGTGCCGGCGTGGAACGACGGCTGGTCGAACTGCTCCGCCGGTACGGGCTGGCCGAGCCGCGCCCGGACGACCCGGTACGGGTGGTGGTGATGTCGTTCGCCCCGCTGGCGATCCGCCGGATCCGGGAACTCGCGCCGGCGCTGGAGACGGTGCTGCTGCTGGAGGTACTGCCGGCCTGGCTGCGGGCCGGCCGGCTGCCGTTCGGGGTCCGGATCGCCGGGCCGGGGGTGGCCCTGGTCCGGGCCCGGCCGCAGCTGATCCCGGCCCTGCGCGCCGCCGGCCACCAGGTGTACGTCTGGACGGTCAACGAGCCGGCCGACCTCGACCTCGTCCTCGCCGCCGAGGTGGACGGGATCATCACCGACCGGCCGGCCCTCGCGCTGGCCCACTGCGGCCGGCCCACCGCCTGATCCCCGTACCGCCATGCCCCGGGCGTGATCCGCCCGCGCCCCGACCACGGCGCATGCCCGCCGCCCGGTCTGTCGCGGCCGACCCGCCGGGTGTGCCCGGTCGCAGACCCGCCGGGTATACCCCGTCGCGGCCGACCCGCCGGGTGAGCACGCCTGTTCCGACCGGGGGTGCCCAAAGGGGGATCGACAGGGCACACTCTGGGTCATGCCGGAGCGACCTGACTACGCCGCTCTCATCGCCGGCCACACCGTCGTCATCGAGATGATCAACTCTGGCGACGCCGGGCTGCCCGTGCTCACCCAGCTGCTCCGGGTGGCCCAGCCCACGCTCGGTGCGGCGGGCATGGCCTTCGTCGAGTTCGCCCCGACCGGCGGCCGGGTGATCGCCGCGACCGGCGCGGCCGAGTGGGCGATCGGCCGCCCGCTGCCGCCGTCCGACCCGGCCACCTCCTGCCTGATGCGCGGTCCCCGGGTGCAGCAGGTCCGGGTGGACCAGCAGCCCGGAAGCTACGCCGCGGAACTGACCCGGCGGGGGCTGTACTGCCTGGTCGCCGCCCGCGCCGAGATCGCCGGCCTGCCGGTGGGCAGCCTGCACGCCCTCTACCCGACCGACGGCGAGGAGATCACCGGGGAGCCCTCGGTGATCGGTTACCTCGCCACCTGCGTCGCGCACATGTACGGCGACCAGACCGGCCTGCCGGTGCACGGGGACGGGCCGGTGGTGGCCGCGCTCGCCGACGGGCTGGCCGTGGTCGACCGCAACGGCGGCGTACGCCTGTGGAACCCGGCCGCCGCCCGGGTCACCGGCCGTACCGCCGCACAGGCCCTCAACGAACCGCTGCCGTTCCCGCTGCCCCCGCCCGGCCAGGTGCTCGACCACCGGCTACCGGACGGGCGCTGGTTGCGGGTCACCGCCGGGGAACTCCCCGGGCCGGGTCAGCTGCGGGTGGTGACCTTCCGCGACATCACCGACCAGCACCGCCGCGACCAGGACCGAGACCTCTTCGTCGCGGTGACCAGCCACGAGCTGCGTACCCCGGTCACCGTCATCAAGGGGTACGCGAACACCCTCACCGACCACTGGGACTCGCTCACCGACGCCGACCGTCGCCAGGCCGCCCGGGTGATCGGGCAACGCGCCAACGAACTGGCCCGCCTGGTCGACCGGTTGCTCTCCTCCGCCACCGACATCGGGCCGGGCGCGGACACCCCACGGACCGCCTTCGATCTCGTCGAGGCGCTCGGGTCGGCGGTCGCCGACCTGCCCGGCGAGCTGCGCCAGCGGATCGTCCTCCGGCTGCCGGCCCGGTTGCCGCAGGTCCTCGGCAGCCGACCCGACCTGGCCACCGTGCTGACCGAGCTGACCACCAACGCCGACAAGTACTCCGCGCCGGGCTCCCCCATCGAGATCAGCGCCGACGCCGACGAGCACACCGTGTCGTTCCGGGTCAGCGACCGGGGCATCGGCATCCGACCGCAGCACGTGGAACGGGCCTTCGAGCGGTTCTGGCAGGGCGAGTCGGGTGACCGGCGGCGGTATCCGGGGGCCGGGCTCGGCCTGTACCTGGTCCGCCGGATCGTGGAGCAGCAGAACGGGTGGGTATCCCTACGACCGAGGCCGGGTGGGGGTACCGTCGCAGAGGTGCGACTGCCGCGCGGGTGAGGCCCCACCGGCGCGGGCGCACGGCGAGGAGGCACGGACGTGTCGACGAGATCGGCGGAGCGGTCCTGGTGCGTGGTGGTGCCCCACCACGCGACCGGAGCGCGCCTGGCCCGGCACCGCCTCGCCGGGGTGCTCGCCGACGAGGTGCCGCCAGCGCTGCTGGCCGATCTGGTGGCGGTCCTCGCCGAGCTGGTCGGGAACGCGGTCCGGCACGCCGAGCCGCTGCCCGGCGGCGTGGTGCGGGTGTCCTGGCGGCTGGTTTCCGTCGACGGCGGCCAACGCGTCCGGGTCCAGGTCACCGACGGCGGGGCGGCGTCGCCGCCCCGGATGCGCGCGGCCGGGCTGGACGCTGTCGACGGGCGCGGACTGCACATCGTGGCCGGCCTGGCGACCCGGTGGGGGGTCGAGCGGGACGGTCTGGGCCAGAGCGTCTGGGCCGACTTCGAGCCGACCGGGGTGGCCCGGTCGGACCTGGTCGGCGCGGGCTGAGCCCCGCCGGGACCGGCACCGGAGGGCGGCGGTCACCCCGCGCCCCCACGTCGCAGCCGTCCGGCCCTTAGGCTGTCTCGCCGTGAGCAAGCGTCGAAAGAACCAGCGGACCACCGAAGCCGTCCCGAAGCGGGAGAAGGTGCGCGACATCTTCGTACCGCGCCCGTTCGAGGGACTGACCGACGAGCCGGAGTGGATCGCCCTGCGTGAGCTGGTCCCGGCCGCGTCCGCGCCGCTGCGGCTGACGCCCGCCCTGGTCGAGGAGTACGGCGAGCGCGAGGTCACCCTGGCGACCGTGCTGCCGATGGCCGCCCCGGCGATGACCAAGCCGGACGGCCGGGTCTTCGTCGGGCTGCAACGGCACCTCCAGTCCGGCGACGTCTCCCGGGACCTGGCCGAGGCGCTGCTCTGCGCGCTGCGTACCGAGCCGGGCCGGTCGGTGGCGGTGCCCCCGCTGCCCGGCCCCGGCCCCCGGCTCCAGGACGTCCTGGTGGACGGCCCGCTGGAGGTCACCATGCACGACGGGTTCGAGTTCTGGCTCGACCCGGGCGCCACCGACGACCCGAACGTGCAGGCGTCCCTGGAGCGGGCCAACGCGGCCGTGTACCCGACCGTCCGGCTCACCGCCGCCCGCGCCGCGTACTGGTGTCAGGTGCCGGAGAAGGCGCACGTGCGCTGGGTACTGCCGGACGACGAGGACGCCGCCCTGGACGCGCTGGCCCGGCTCGGTACGGCCGGCACGCTGACGCTGGGCGAGCAGACCCGGTTCGCCGGCATGTTCCGGGCCCACGGGCGGCTCGTACCGGTGTGGGACCTGCCCGCCGAGCCGGCCGCGACGGAGTGGGAGGAGCCGCTGGCCGGCTTCGCCAAGCGGTACGCCGACGCGCTCGCCGACCCGACGCCGTTGGACGCCGCCGGTCGGCGCACCCGGCAGGGTCTGCTCGGCCGCCAGCTCACCCTCCGCTGAGCCGCCGCCGGCCCGTCAACGACGGTGACCCGTTCGTCGCGGCCGGGTCGCTGCCTCTCCGCCGCCCGCTGAGTCGCCCCCTTCCCGGTTCCGCCGGGAGGGGGTCGGTACCTACCGGGTCAGCGGGTCGCGGACCAGCGGGCAGGACATGCAGCGCGGGCCACCCCGGCCGGAGCCCAGTTCGGAGCCGGCGATCGGGATGACCTCGATGCCGGCCCGTTCGAGCTGGGCGTTGGTGCCGACGTTGCGCTCGTAGCCGACGCAGAGTCGCGGGGCCAGCGCGAGGGTGTTGTTGCCGTCGTCCCACTGTTCGCGTTCGGCGGTGACCGGGTCGAGCCCGGTGTCGATCACGCGGAGCACGTCGAGGTCCATCGCGTCGGCCGCCGCGCGCAGGAAGGGCGCCGGCCCGTCCACCCGCGGGTCGCCGTCCGGGCCGGCCACCACCGTGTACGCCGAGAGGGTGTCGGCCAGGTTCGGGTACATCAGCACGGCGTCCACGTCGACCATGGTGCAGACGGTGTCCAGGTGCATGGTGGCCCGTTCCTGGGCGATCGGAACCACCAGCATGGTGTGCGCCAGTTCGGCGGCGAAGACCTGGCGGGCCAGCCGTTCCGCCCCGGCCGGGGTGGTCCGTTCGCCGACGCCGACCGCGACCACGCCCGGGGCGAGCAGCAGCACGTCGCCGCCTTCGAGGTGTTCCAGTCCGGGTTGGTAGACCGAGTGGGAGCCGGCGAAGCGCGGATGGTGCCGGTAGATCGCGTCGGTCAGGCTGGTCTCCCGCCGCCGGGCCGGCATGGCCAGGCTGGTCACCCCGACCCGGTCGCCGATCCAGAGTGACGAGTCCCGGGTGAACAGCAGGTTCGGCAGCGGGTCGATGACGAAGTCGTGCCGGTCCATGAGCGTGTAGACCAGCCCGCCGGGCCGGTCCCAGCTGGTCCGCAGTTCCTCGTGGGCCAGGCCGGCGATCAGCACGCCGGCGAGGGCGACCGGGTCGAGGTACGCGAGGTGGTCGGCCACCCGACGGCGGAGGGTGTCGCCGAGCCGCCGGTCCCGGAGAACCTGCTCGGTGAGTTCGGCGCGGGCATCCGGTACGGCGAGGGTCTCGGCCAGTAGGGTGGCGACGTACAGCACCTCCACCCCGCGTTCGCGCAGGGCGGCGGCGAAGGCGTCATGCTCCTCCTGGGCCCTCCCCACCCATGGGATAGCGTCGAACAGCAGGGAGTCGTTGTTGCGGGGGGTGAGTCGCGCGAGTTCGGGGCCGGGCCGGTGCAGGAGCACGGTGCGGAGCCGGCCGACCTCACTGTCCACGTAGTGGGTCACCTATGCAGCGTAGGCCAGCTGTTGGCGTCATCCGGAAAATGGTGCGTCCATGAATGTGGCATTCATCCGCACTCACTCCGGTGCTTCGACTTGCCGACACACCGGTCTAGCCACGTAGGGTAGTGAGGACATAACTTCGAGGGACCTTTTGCCGGAGGTCGCGATGTCTGTCTTTCCCGCACGACGAGCCGTATCCGCCGGCCGGGCACTGCCGCCCACCGGTGCTCCACAGCCACCCGCCGAGGCGCCCGGCGCGCTCGCGCCGGTCCGGCCGTCCCCGTTCGGGTGGGCCCGTCGGCGGCGCGCCGAGCGCGGTGCCCGCCGGCTGGAGGCCGCCGGAGCGCGCGCGCTCGGCCAGCTCGACAGCCTCGGGCCGGCCTGGCACGTGATCGAGTGGCCGCGTATCGACCTGTCGGACGCGCTGCTCGACGCGGAACAGGACGAACGCGGCAAGTACCTCGCCATCGGGCCCAGCGGTCTCTTCGCGATCAGCATCGTCGACCACGGTCGGACCCGGGTGCTCGTCGCCGGGGACGTCGTCCAGATCAACGGCAAGCGACCGCCGTACGTGGCGGAGGCACGCCGGGACGCCAAGCGGGCCAGCAAGGCGCTCACCAAGGCGGTCGGCAAGACCATCCCGGTCGCTCCGGTGCTGGCCTTCGTCGGCTCCGGGGACATCAGCGTCTACGGGCTGCCGAAGGACATCCTCATGTCGACCCACCGGGAACTCGACCGGCTGCTGATCGCCGGTGGCAACCGGATCAGCCCGGCCACGGCCGAGAAACTGGCCCAGGTCGCCCAGCATCCCGCCACCTGGACGAACGGCACGTACCGTCCAGGTGCCGACTACCGGTGGTACGAGGAAAGCCGAATGGCCGCTGACAAGCGGGCCAACCACCGGTAACGTCACCCGCGACGCCACGCGGCCGGGAGCTCACCGCCAGGTCCGCGCCGTCGCCGGTCATCCGCTGGCGGACACCCCGCGCCACCTGCGGTCCGGCGGCTTCCGCAGATCACCGGTGAGCAGGTGGTCGACCAGCGTGGACAGCCCGGCGGTGCACAGAGGAGGCTCGGTGGCCCACGTCGAACTCTCGCTTTCGGACGTGTTCGCGCCGACGGCGCACGCGTCGACAGAGCCCGAGTCCGACAACTTCGGGCAGTGGTGCGCCACCGTCTCCCGGGCCCTGGAGCCCTGCCTCCTCATCGACCTGGAGACCAAGGTCGCCGCCGTCTCGGCGTCCGGCTGCGAACTGCTCTGCCTGGGGGTGCCCGACGACCTGGTGGGGCTGCCGCTGCTCGACGGCGGGCTGCGGCTGCTCGACTTCACCGCCAACCGGGGTGAGCTGACCGAGCAGGAGGTCGACAAGATCCCGCCGCTGCTCGCGCTCACCTCCGGCCGACTCGCCCGGGGCCTGCTCCGGGTGCAGGCCGCCTCGGCGAACACGCCCGACGCCACCGTCGACGCCATCTCCACCCCGGTGCTCGCCAACGGCGTCCTCGCCGGCTCGCTCACCTTCTTCTCCGAGGTCTGACCGGGCCTCCGCCGCAGGCCCGGGCCGGCGTGACGTGGCGGACGTCGTACCCCGGAAGGCTGGGCCGGCCACCCCGCACACCGTAAGGTGCCCTCATGCTGGATATCGCTCTGCTGCCGGGGGAGTACTCCGTGTGCCGGCTGGCCGCGGACACCGCCCTCCCCGTGACGGTCTGGAGCGACCTCGGTGCCCGGCAGGTCGTCTCGGTGAGCTGGGCCGGTGACGGCGTCTCACTGATCTGCCCGAGCGAACGGGTGCCCGAGGGGGTGACCGCGGAGACGGCGTGGCGGTGCCTGCGGGTGACCGGCCCGCTGGACGTGGCCCTGACCGGCATCCTCGCCGCGCTGGTCGGCCCGCTCGCCGAAGCGAGGGTCAACGCGATCGCGTTCTCCACGTACGACACCGACCATCTGCTGGTCCCGGCGGTACGCCTCACCGAGGCCCGGGCCGCCCTGCACCGGGCCGGACACCGGGTCGCCGACTGACTTCACCCGGAGCGGATCCGGCCATACCATGGGCACGGCCGCCCCGGCCGGAATGATGTCCACCTATGTCAAGGATCGGCTCGTGCCGCTCGTGACCTCGTACCATGCCCCGCGTTCCCGGATGCTGGCGCTCGCCGTGCTGGTGGCCGTACCCCTCGCCGGCTGCGGTGCCCCGCCCGAACTGGAGCAACGGTCAGGCGGCCCGGCCACCCCGACCGGCACCGGCGCACCCTCCGCCACCGCGTCCCCGACCCCCGTGCCGTCGGCGACCCCGCCGCTCCCACCGGTCGTGCCGCCGGTCACCCCGGACACCGGAACGGTCGCCGTGGCCTGCCGAGGCGGCCCGTCCAAGGACCGGATCATCCGACTGGTCCGGGGCGCGTCCGGGGTGCTGCCCAGCGGCAGCCGGGTCACCGTGCGGACCGGTCCGCTCTGCGCGGACGACTGGCAGTACACGGTGCTCGCGGTCTCCGGCTACGAGGACCTGACCGTGGTCAGCCGGGGCCGCCCGGAGTCGTTGAAGCTGGTCACCGCCGGCACGGACGTCTGCACGATCGAGGTACGCACCGGCGCGCCGACCGGAATCCGGACCCTGGCCTGCGAGGGCAGTGGGCTCGGGCCGGTTGCGTAGGCTGGTCGGTATGCCCGGAACGCCACCGACCCGCTTCGTCTACCTCGGCCCCGAGGGCACCTTCGCCGAGCAGGCGCTGCGTACCGTGCCGGCCGCCGAGCACGGCACCCGTACGCCGGCCCGCAGCGTCGGGGAGGCGCTGGACGGCGTACGGGCGGGTGACGCCGACGCGGCCCTGGTGCCGCTGGAGAACTCCATCGGTGGCGCGGTCGGGGTGACCCTCGACGAAATGGCCGAGGGCGAGCCGCTGGTGATCACCCGGGAGGTGGTGCTGCCGGTGGAGTTCGTCCTCGGTGCCCGGCCCGGCATCCGGCTCGACGCGGTCCGCATGGTGGCCGCCCACCCGCAGGCCTCCACCCAGTGCCGGAACTGGCTGCGTACCCACCTGCCGGACGCGATCGTGGTGGACGTGCTCTCCAACGGGGCCGCCGCCGGCGGGGCCGCCGCCGGCGAGTACGACGCGGCGATCTGCGCCCCGATCGGGGCCGCCCGGCACCGGCTGAACCTGCTCGCCGACAAGATCGCCGACCATCCGGACGCGGTGACCCGGTTCGCGCTGGTGTCCCGGCCCGGCCCGCCGCCCCCGCCGACCGGCGACGACCTCACCTCGCTGGCGGTGTACATCGCCCACGACCGGGTGGGCGCGCTGCTGTCGGTGCTGATGGAACTGGCGGTACGCGGGGTCAACCTGACCCGGATCGAGTCCCGGCCGACCGGCGAGGCTCTCGGACGGTACGTCTTCTTCCTGGACTGCACCGGGCACGTGGCGGACGTCCGGCTCGGTGAGGCGTTGCAGGGGCTGCGCCGGGTCTGCGCCGACGTCCGGTTCCTGGGTTCGTACCCCCGGCACCGCTGGAGCGGCACGGGCGGTGACCGGCCGGTGCCCGCCCCGGCGGGTCTCTCCGACGCCGACTACACCGACGCCGCCGCCTGGCTGGCCCGGCTCCGCGCCGGCGACCTGGCCTGAACCGACCGCGCCCACTGCGTCCGGCCGCGCCGTCTCCTACCGGCTGCCGGCCCGCCACTTCCGACCAGCGGGCGGACGCGGCCGGCGGCGGCCACCAACAGGAAGCGGTGGGGCGGCGAATCCGCCACCCCACCGCCGTCGACGCCGGTCGGTCAGCTCAGCAGGCCGCCGAGCAGGCCGCCCTGCTGCTGTTGCTGGGTGCCGCTGCCCTGGAGCGGAGGCTCCTCGGAGGGCTGGACCACCACGAAGCCCTGGCCGGCGAAGCTCATGGTGAACGCCTCGCCGGTGGACCGGCCCAGCAGGGTGCCCAGGCCGAGCTGCTCGGCCCGGTGGTAGCCGGTCTGGAGGTTGGCCGACCAGCAGACCGCGGCCTGCGGGTCCACGTACGTGGGCGCGTCGACGTTGAGCACCACCGGGGTGCCCTTGGTGGTGATGGCGATCCGGCCGTAACCGCTGAACACGCAGTTGAACAGGCCGGACGCGGCCATCCCGGTGCCGCCGACCATCTTGATGTCGTACTGGAGGGTGGAGTCGAAGGCGAGCACGCTGGAGCCGTTGATGGAGAGGGCGTCACCCGGCTCGAGGTCGATGATGTGCACGTCCTTGGCGAAGTCGGCGAGGAAGACGTCACCCCGGCCGGCGAGCTTCATCAGCGGGACGCCCTCACCGGTCAGCTTCTGCTTGAGGAACTTGCCGATGCCGCCGGAACCGAGGGCCTGGAACTGGACCTGCCCCTGGTAAGCGACCATCGAGCCGACCCGAGCCATCGCCTCGCCGTTCAGCTCGATCTTCAACATCTTGGAGTTCTGCAGCCGCATGCCGGGCTGAGCGGACTCCTTCTCCAGGTTCTCCGCGGAGAACAGCGCGCTGCGCATGGGTCTCTTCCTCCTGCTTTCGGGGTGTCTGCTCGGAGGGTAGGTGACCGCCGCAACCGGCGGCATCAGCCGGTCGGTGTGACCACGACGGCCCAACAGAACGCCCTGACCTGCGGTTTCATCCGGCACGGTCCGGGCTGGCCGACGGACCGGTCAGCCCCAACCCAGCTCGTGCAGCCGCTCGTCGTCGATGCCGAAGTGGTGGGCGATCTCGTGCACCACGGTCACCGCGACCTCCTCGACGACGTCCTCGTCGCTGTCGCAGATCCGCAGGATCGGTCGCCGGTAGATCAGGATGCGGTCCGGCAGTACGCCGGAGTAGTCCCAGCCGCGCTCGGTGAGCGCGTGCCCCTCGTAGAGGCCGAGCAGCTCGGGCTCCCCCGGTGGGGAGTCCTCCTCGACCAGGATCACCACGTTGCTCATCAGGGCGAGCAGTTCCTCGGGCACCTCGTCGAGGGCGTCGGCGACCAGCTCCTCGAAGTGTTCGCGGCTCATCTCGACCGGCACGTCACCCATTCTGCCCGATCGTCGGGCGTCCGGCCCGCCCACGACCGCCGGAGGACGACATCCCCGCCGCAGCGGTACCGGTCGGCGGCGGCAGACCGGTACCGCTTCCGGAGGTGGGTTCAGGAGGCGAGGCGGGCGGTGAGGCTGATCTCGGCGCCCGGGGAGAGCAGCCGTGAGATCGGGCAGTTCTGCTTGGCGGCCTCGGCCAGCTCGACGAACCGCGCCTCGTCGACCCCCGGCACCTGGCCGGTGGTGTCCAGGTCGATCCGGGTGACCGTCATGCCGGCGTCAGTCTTGTCCAGGTGCACCTTGGCGGTGGTCTCCACCGACGTGCCGGGGGTGCCGGCGTCGGCGAGCGCCTTGGAGAGGGCCATCGAGAAGCAGGCGGCGTGGGCCGCCCCGATCAGCTCCTCGGGGTTGGTGCCCGCCCCCTCCTCGAAGCGCGACTTGAAGGAGTAGTTCCCCTGGTACCCGCCCTGCCCGGTACGGAGGGTCCCGGAACCCTCGGTCAGATTGCCCTGCCAGCGTGCGGATGCGGTTCGAATCGGCATGGCCCGACGCTATCCGACCCGGCGTCGCGCGGCGACCGACCCGGTTCTCCCGCCGTGCGCTCGACGTCACCCACCGCGTTCGCGTTCCCGGTCGTCGCCGGCCGGTTGTGTCATGATGCGGCTCAGGCCCGCGAACGCGGAAGGGTGGCCGATGTCCCAGGATTCCCCCATTCCCCGACAGGACGACCGGTCCGACGGCGCGGCCGTCCTGGAATGGGGCACGACCGAACCGGCACCCCGACGGCTCGGCGGACAGCTGGGCGGGCTGGCCCGCGACCCCCGGCTCCCCCGGGTCCTGGCCGGGTTGGGAGCCGCCGCCGCGTTCGCCTCCCTGGTGGGTGAGTGGCTGGTCACCACGGTGCCGAACAGCGGACCGGAGGGGGACAGCATCCGGGTTCCGGCCGGGGTCGACGAGGTGGGCGGCTTCGGTATCGGGTACCTCGTCGCGCTGCTCGGACTGGCCGGGACGGTGGCCCTGGCGACCGGTGGCACCCGGGACGTCCGACGCAACGCCAGGGTGCTCGGCACCGCCCTCGCGGTCGCGCTGCTCGCGCTCCTCGCCGCCGCCACGCTCTCGCTCGACGACCCCACCCAGGCCGCGCTGTACTACCCCAACGACAGCGGATTCGAGGTCGAGTACGGCCGGGGCCTGGTGATGGCGTTCGTGGCCGTCGCGCTGCTCGGCGCGGCGCTGCGGTTGCCGGCGGCCGACCCGCGCCGGGCGGACGGGCAGCCGGACCGGCCAGCGGAACCGGCCGAGGGCGCAGAGGGGGCGGAGGGGGACGAACCGGCAGGGACCGGGCCGACCGGCCCGGAGAACCGGCGGTGGCGACCGCGGCGGCGCGGGAGCCGGGAGCCGGAGGACGTCCCGCCCGCACCCGAGGGGCTGACCGTGCAGCCGTCCGTCCCGTTCGCCCGCCCGGAGCCCCCGTCCGGACGTTCCTGACCCGCCGTCCCGGACCGGAACGTTCCGGAGGTGCCATCCTGCGTTGGCGCACCATTGGTCCGGAAGTCGTGGTTGCGGTGCTCCGGGCGCGGTACGGTTGCTGCCCGCCGTCACGCGCCGCGAGGCTCCGACAACCGGACCGACTGCCGCGACGGCGGGGCGAAGGAGGAGCGATGACCCGTCCGGGACTGCCCAAACTGATCGCCACCGACCTCGACGGCACCCTGGTCCGTAGCGACGAGACGGTCTCCGCGTACACCCACGGGGTGCTCGACCGGGTGCGGGCCGCCGGTATCCCGGTGGTCGCCGCGACCGGCCGGGGTCCCCGGCTCGCCGAGCTGACCCGCAACGACATCCGCGCCGCGGACTACCTGGTGATGGCCGGGGGTGGGCGGGTGGTGGACCAGAGCGACCCGGCCGGGCCGGTGGTGCTCCGGGACGTACGCCTCTCCGCGGCGGCCCTGACCGGTATCCTCGCCGACCTGGAGGCGGTGGTCGGCCCACTGACCGTGATGGTCGAGGCCCTGGACGACCCGGACGCACCGCTCTGGGGTGACTACCACCCGAGCTGGCCTTACCAGGACCTCTTCGAGGCCCGGCCCCGGCAGCACTGCCTGGCCCAGGACGTGATCAAGGCGTTCGCCCGGGCCCGGGACCACCACCACGTGGACGAGTTCCTGGAGGTCGCGCGGCAGGTGGTGCCGGCGGAGGTGGCGACGCTCACCCAGTCCGGGCTCGGCTTCATCGAGATCTGCCCGCCCGGGGTGGACAAGTCGACCGGGTTGAGCGTGGTCGTGGAAGCGCTCGGGGTGGACCCCGCCGACGTACTGGTCTTCGGGGACATGCCCAACGACCTGCCGATGTTCGAGTGGGCCGGCTGGTCGCGAGTGGCGGTCGCGAACGCCCACCCGGCGGTCCGGGCCGCCGCCGACGAGGTGACCCTGCGCAACGACGACGACGGCGTAGCCGTGTACCTGGACCGACTACTGTCCGGTTGATGGATCGCACCCCTGCCCCCGTCCGTCCGGTCCCCCGGCTCGTCGCCACCGACATCGACGGCACCCTGCTCGGCGCGGACCGGGCGATCAGCCCCTACACGGCCGACGTACTGGCCCGGCTCACCGCGCGGGGCGTTCCGGTGGTCCTGGTCACCGGACGCCCGGTCCGCTGGCTGAAGGTGGTGTACGAGCAGCTCTCCGCCCCGCTCCCGGCGATCTGCGCGAACGGGGCGGTGGTCTACGACCCCGTCAGCGACCAGGTGCTGCGCGCCGACCCGCTCGCTCCGGAGCTGCTCGCCGAGGTGGCCCGCCGGCTCCGGGCGGCGGTACCCACGGCCAGCTTCGCGGTGGAGATCGTGGACAGCCGCGAGATGCGGCACGAGGCGCACTTCCCGCTGCGCTGGGAGACCGACCCGACCCTGATCCGGGCGATCGTCGCACCGGAGGAACTGCATTCCGTACCGGCGGTGAAGCTGCTGGTCCGCGCCGGTGAGCAGGACCCGGACCTGTTCACGGCGGTGGTGGCCGAGGCCCTGGCGGGGCTGGCGGAGGCCACCCACTCGTCGGGCTCGGGGCTGGTGGAGGTGTCCGCCGCCGGGGTGACCAAGGCGGCCGGGCTGGCCTGGTACTGCACCCGGCTCGGCGTGACCGCCCCGGAGGTGCTGGCCTTCGGGGACATGCCGAACGACGTGCCGATGCTGACCTGGGCGGGGCAGGCGGTCGCCGTCGGCAACGCCCACCCCGCCGTCCGGGCGATCGCCGACGAGGTCACCTCGGCGAACACCGAGGACGGCGTGGCGGCGTACCTGGAGCAGGTCTTCGGGACGGACTGAGCCCGACTTCCGGGCCGGGCCGTCTCCGTCCCGGGGCCGGTCCGTTCCCGGGTTCGGGGTCGGCGGGGTCGTCCGTTCCCGTCGCCGGTTCGCGGTCGGGTCGGGTTCGGATTCGGTCAGAGGTACTGGCCGGTGCTGTGGCCCTCGCCGGACGGCGGCGACATGCCCGGCATCCCGGGGACGATCCCGCCGGGGCCGCTGGGCAGTGCCTGCCGGCCACCGGAGCGCATCTGCTCGAGCTGCACCCGGGCGGCCATCTGCTGGGCGACCAGCGCCGCCTGGATGCCGTGGAACAGCCCCTCCAGCCAGCCGACGAGTTGGGCGTGGGCGATCCGCAGCTCGCCCTCGCTGGGGGCCTTCTCCTCGGTGAACGGCAGCGAGATGCGTTCCAGCTCGTCACGGAGTTCGGGGGCGAGGCCCTCCTTCAGCTCGACGATCGACCGTTGGTGGATCTCGCGCATCCGGTGCCGGCTGGCGTCGTCCAGCGGGGCGGCCTTGACCTCCTCGAGAAGCTGCTTGATCATGCTGCCGATCCGCATCACCTTGGCCGGCTGCTCGACAAGACGGGTCGGGTCGTCCTGCTGCGCCTCGTCGGTCTGCACCGTGCCCACCGGCCGGCCGTCCGGGCCGACCACCACCACGGTGCCGGAGTGCCCGGTGCCGTCCCGGCCCGGCTCGTCGTTCTGTGCAGCAGAGCGTGCTTCGGTCATGCCCCATCTTTACCCAGTCGCGGAGCCGACCGCTCGCCGGGACCGGCACCGGCGCACGATCGAACCGTCGGCCGGACCGCGATCGGCCCGCCAGCGGACTGCCGGTCCGGCGGAGGCGCGCTAGCGTCGCGGGCATGTCCCTCGACCCGCGCGCCGTGCTGACCCGTCCGGCACCCCCGCCGGACGCCACGGTCGCCTACGGCGACCACCCGGACCAGGTCGCCGACCTGCGTCGTCCGATCGGAGCCGGGCCGGCCGCGCCGCTGGTCGTGGTGGTACACGGCGGGTTCTGGCGGGCCGAGTACGACCGGACGCACACCGGGCCCCTGGCGGCCGGGCTGGCCGGGCTCGGCTACCCGGTGGCCCAGGTGGAGTACCGGCGCACCGGACAGCCGGGCGGCGGCTGGCCGGGGACGCTGACCGACGTACGGGACGCGGTGGCCGCCCTGCCCACGCTGGTGGCGCGGGAGCTGCCCGGTGTGCTGGCGGCCGGACCGCCGCTGCTGGTCGGGCACTCCGCCGGTGGTCAGCTCGCGTTGCACGTGGCCGCCACCGCGCCGGCGACGGTCGCCGGCGTGTTGGCGTTGGCCCCGGTCGCGGACCTCGTCGAGGCGTACCGGCGGGACCTGGACGGTGGGGCGGTGGCCGCGCTGCTCGGCGGCGGCCCCGAGGAGGTGCCCGAGCGGTACGCGACCGCCGACCCGTCGCTGTCGGTGCCCCGGCAGACCCGGACGGTGATCGTGCACGGACTCCGGGACCGGCAGGTGCCGGTCGAGTTGAGCCGGACGTTCGTCGACCGGGCAACGGCGGCCGGAGCAGCGACAACGCTCGTCGAGCTGCCGGAGTGCGAGCATTTCGGGCTTATCGATCCGCTGTCGCCGGCCTGGCCGCACGTGGCCCGTGCGCTGGGATCATTACGACAAGGTCAATGACCATTGACGCAGCGTCGGGTAGGGGGTAGAACGCCGAAGGGACTGCGATCGACCAGGCAACATCTCCTGGAAAGAAGTCGGGGTAACGGATGAACCGCAGGCGGGCGCTCCAACTGTTGGCCGCAGCAGTCGGAACGACGGGGTTGAGCGCCGCGTGCGGCACCGACACCGGTGACAGCACGACGGAGCAGGGCAGCCCGATCAAAATCGGTCTGGTGGCCCCCCGGGCCGGTGGCTACAAGCCGATCGGCGACGAGATCCTCAACGGCTTCCAACTCTTCCTCGACCTCAACGACCAGCGGCTCGGCAACCGGCCGGTGACCCTGCTCACCGCCGACGAGGGCGAGAACGCGACCACCGGCAAGGCCGCCGTGGACGGCCTGCTCCAGCAGGGCGTGACCGCGCTGACCGGGGTGGTCAACTCCTCGGTCATGGTCGGCATCCGGGACACCGTCGAGCAGGCCCGGGTGCCGCTGGTCGGCTCGGACGCCTCACCCGCCACCCTGCAGAGCGTCGTCTACATCTGGCGTACCTCGTACGTGCTGGACGAGCCGGGGCGGGCGCTGGGCCGCTACCTCAGGCAGCGGCTCCCCCAGGGCGACCAGATCGTGATCATCGCGCCGGAGAACGTGGGCAGCCTCGACGTGGTGAAGGGGTTCACCCAGGAGTTCGGGGAATCCGACCCGCGCCTGGCCGGCGAGCCGATCTGGACCAGGTTCGCCACCGACCCGGGCAGCGGCTTCTTCGCCGCCGACATCCAGCGGGCGCTGGCCCGGAACCCGAACGCCGTGTTCTGCTTCTACGCCGGTCCGGCCGCCGTGCAGTTCATCAAGCAGCTGCGAGGCACCGGCTACCGTGGCCCGATCTACGCTCCCGGCTTCCTCACCGAGGGGTCGGTGCTCACCGAGATCAAGCCGGCCGAGGCAACCAACATCCTGACCTCGCTGAACTACTCCGCCGACCTGAACAACGCCGCGAACCGGCGGTTCGCCGCCGCGTACCGCAAGACCCACAACGCCTCACCCACCACGTACGCGATGGCGTCGTACGACGCGGCGCAGGTGCTGGACAAGGCGATCCGCCTGGCCGGGCCGGACGCAAACGCGCAGCAGGTCAACCTGGCCCTGGGCAAGGTCGGTCAGATCGACAGCCCGCGTGGGCCGTGGCAGTTCAACCAGCCGCGTACCCCGCAGCAGAAGTGGTATCTCCGCCGGGTCCAGCTCGACGGCCAGGTGCTCGCCAACACGCTGGTCAGCGAGCTGGCCACGCTGGGCTGAGCGCGGTGCGGCCCGGCCGGCGGGTGCGGGGGCGTGCGGCCGGCCGGTGGGTGAGGGCGGTGCGGCCGGCCGGTGGGTGAGGGCGGTGCGGCCGGCCGGTGGGTGAGGGCGGTGCGGCCAGCTGGTGAGGGCGGTGCGGCCAGCGGGTGAGGGCGTGCGGCCAGAACGGCAGGTGGGGGCGTGCGGTCGGCATCGGCCCGGGGTGCGGCCGGGGCCGGCCGGGGTCAGGGCCGTAGCTCGGCGACGCAGCACTTGACGCTGCCGCCGCCCTTCTTCAGCTCGGCCAGCTCGACCGGGACCGGGGTGTAGCCGGCGGCCTTCAGCTTCGCGGCCAACCGGGTGGCCTCGTTGTTGAGCACCACGTTCGCGCCGTCGCTGACCAGGTTCAGCCCGAAGGCGAGCGCGTCGGCGTCGTCGGCGATCACCGCGTCCGGGAACAACTGGGCGAGCACCTGCTGGCTGGCGTGGGAGAACGCGCCCGGGAAGTAGACGACGTTGCCGTCGTCGATCGCGGCCAGGGCGACGTCCAGGTGGTAGAAGCGTGGGTCGACCAGGTGCAGCGACACCACCGGACGACCGAGCGCCTCCTGCGCCTCGGCGTGGGCGGCCGGGTCGGTACGGAAGCCGTACCCGGCGAGCACCAGCCCACCGTGCGCCTCCGGCACGTACGCGAAGTCGCCCTCGCCCTCGTTTGTCTCGTTCGGGGCGATGAACCGCCAGCCCTGCTCCTCGTAGAAGGCGCGGTGGGCGGCGGCCTCGGCGGCCCGCTGTTCGTGCTTGAAGCGCGCCCCGTAGGCGATGCCGTCGACCACGAAGGCACCGTTGGCCGCGTAGACCATGTCCGGCAGGCCGGCCTGCGGCGTCAGCAGGTGGACGGTGTGGCCGAGGCCCACCAGGGTCTCCCGCAGCCGGTCCCACTGCTTGACCGCGAGGGCCGCGTCCACCGGCGTGGTGACGTCCATCCACGGGTTGATCGCGTACTCGACCGCGAAGTGCTCGGGCGAGCACATGAGATATGTCCGCTTTCGTGGGACTCGCTGCTGGTTCACGATGACCAAGGTTAGGTACGGTTGACCCCCGGTAACAGCCACAAGCATTGCTTCCGAGGGGCTGAACGTTGCAGATAGATGCCGTTGACCAGCGAATCATTGCGTTGCTCGTCGCCGACGCCCGCGCCTCGTACGCGGAGATCGGAAACCGGGTCTCGCTCTCCGCCCCGGCCGTGAAGCGCCGGGTCGACCGGCTCCGCTCCGCCGGGGTCATCAAGGGATTCACCGCCGTCGTCGACCCGGCGGCCGTCGGCTGGACCACCGAGGCGTTCGTCGAGCTGTTCTGCGCCGGCCGGACCACCCCGGCCCAGATCGGTGTGGTCGCCCGCCGGCACCCCGAGGTGGTGGGCGCGTACACGATCTCCGGCGAGGCGGACGCCCTGGTGCACCTGCGCGCCGCCGACATGGGCCACCTCGAACAGGCGCTGGAACGGCTGCGCGCCGAGCCGTTCGTCACCTCCACCCGCAGCGCCATCGTGCTGTCCCGGCTGGTCGAGTCGCCCGGGGTGGGCCCCTCCACCCGCTGACCCGACGGTTGGTCACGTCAACCGACGGCGGTCGGGTCGCCCGATGGTCCCGGGGTGGGAAAGAGCGGCGGGAACCGGTCCGGCACCCGCTGCGTCGGATCGGCCATGAAGCGGGGAATCGTCGCCCTCACCACCCTCACCCTGGTGGCCGGTTGCACCGCCGGCCCGTCCGAGCGGGACCGCGACCGCGACCGGCCCGCCGCCGTACCCATGCGGCTGGTGGCCTTCGACTCCTGCGCGGAAGCCCTCACCGATCTGCGGACCGCCCTGAAGGACTCGATCGGCCCCTGGGGCCTGGGCGGCGCGGTGCTGGCCCGGGACACCCGGGGAGGTGGCGCACGGACCGCCACCAGCCAGGCCGCCGGGCCCGAGGAACACTCCACCACCAACAACCACGAGTCCGACGCCGACGAACCCGACCTGGTGAAGACCGACGGGGGACGCATCGTCACCCTCACCGGCGGCGTGCTGCGCGTCGTCGACACCGCCCGACGTACCACCATCGGCCGGCTCGAACTCGGCCGGGCCGGCACCGACGACGACTGGACGTCCGGGAAGCTGCTGCTGCGCGGTGACCGGGTCCTGGTCCTGACGAACGTGTTCGGCAACCGCACCCTCCCGGCACCGGGCGTCACCCGACCGGCCATCGGGCCGGTAGCGGTCGGGAGGACCAACATCGCCCTGGTCGAACTGACCGGCACGCCCCGCCTGGTCAGCCGCTACCAGATCGACGGTGAGCTGGTCGACGCGCGCAAGGTGGGCGGCACCGCCCGGGTGGTGGTCCGCTCCCAGCCCCGCATCGACTTCCCCCGACCCGGCACCGACGCCAGCGACGAGGAACGGATCGCGGCGAACCGGGCAGCCATCGACCGGGCCCCGGTGGAGGACTGGCTGCCCCGCTACGAGTGGACCGACGGCGGCGTGCGCCGCACCGGTCAGCTCCCCTGCGACCGGCTCTCCCGCCCCGCCGGACACACCGGCGATTCGCTGCTCAACCTGCTCAGCTTCGACCTCGGCACGGGGGCGCTGGGCGACGGCGACCCGGTCGGCGTGGTGGCCGCCGGCCAGACCGTCTACGGCACCGCCCGCAGCCTGTACCTCGCCGACCAGTCCGGTGGGCGGGCGGCTCTCCTGCGTCGGGAGACCACCGCCACCAGGGCGGAGACCGAGATCCACCGGTTCGACCTGACCGCGCCCGGACGGCCCCGGTACGTCGGTTCCGGCACCGTGCCCGGCCGGCTGCTCAACCAGTACGCGCTCTCCGAGTGGCAGGAGCACCTGCGGGCCGCCACCACCACGGACGGGCCGGGGGCGGGTCGGGAACGCCAGACCGACAGCAGTTCGGCGGTGTACGTGCTGCGCACCGACGGGCCGGAACTACGCCGGGTCGGTGCGGTCACCGGCCTGGGCCGGGGCGAGCAGATCTACGCGGTGCGCTTCCTCGGCGGTACCGGGCACGTGGTCACCTTCCGGCAGACCGATCCGCTCTACACCCTCGACCTGCGCGAACCCGCCCAGCCGAAGGTGACCGGGGAACTGAAGATCACCGGCTACTCCGGGCACCTGCAACCGGTGGGGGAGAAACGGCTGCTCGGCGTCGGCCAGGAGGCCGACCAGGAGGGCCGGCGGCAGGGCCTGCTGGTCTCGCTGTTCGACGTGGGCGACCCGACGAAGCCGACCCGGCTGGACCGGTACCACCGGCCCGGGTCCTACTCGCCGGCCGAGCACGAGCCGCACGCGCTGCTGTTCTGGCCGGCGAGCGGACTGGTGGTCCTGCCGGTGTCCGGCCCGAAGGAGAGAAGCCAGGAGGCGCTGGTGCTGCGTACCGACGGGTCGACGCTCAGCGAGGTCGGCCGGATCCGCCACCCCGGGGACCACCGGGGCGCGATCGTCCGCTCGCTGATCGTCGGCGACACCCTCTGGACCCTCTCCGAGGCCGGCCTCCAGGCCAGCGACCCGACCACCGTCCGCACCCGGACCTGGCTCGCGGCGATCTGACTTCCCTCCCCTCGGCGGGTGGGGCCCGGTTTCATCGGGGTTGCCGGGCCCCACCCGCCCTTGACCTCGATCCCGGTTGAGGTTGTTGGCTTGTCCCCGACAGAGAGGGGGAGCCATGCGGGTGGTGTGGTTGACGGAGTTCGGCGGTCCGGAGGTGCTGGTACCGGGAACCGCGCCCGAGCCGGCCCCAGGCCCCGGGCAGGTCGTGGTCGAGGTCGCCCACGCCAACCTCACCTTCGTGGAGACCCAGTTCCGGGCGGGTCGTGCACCCTGGCCGTTCACCGGTTCGCTGCCGCTGGTCCCCGGCAACGGCGTCGGCGGGACCATCGTCACCGCCGGCCCGGGGGTGGATCCGGCCATCGTCGGCCGGCGGGTGGTCAGCACCACCGGCGGCACCGGCGGGTACGCCGAACTGGTCGCGGTGGACGCGAACCTGCCGGTCGACGTGCCGGCCGGGCTGGCCCTGGACGATGCCGTCGCGCTACTCGCCGACGGGCGTACCGCGTTGATGCTGGTCGCCGCGGCCGGGTTGCGCGTCGGGGAGCGGGTGCTGGTCGAGGCGGCGGCCGGCGGGGTGGGGACGCTGCTGGTCCAGCTCGCCCGCGCGGCGGGCTGCCGGGTGGTGGCGCTGGCCGGGGGCGACCGGAAGGTCCGGCTGGCCCGCACGCTGGGCGCGGAGTTCGCGCTGGACTACCGCGTACCGGGCTGGGCCGACCAGGTCCGGGCCGCCACGGGCGGGGTGGACGTGGTCTTCGACGGGGTGGGCGGACGGCTCGCCCGTACCGCGTTCGACCTGCTCAACCCGGGTGGCCGGCTCGTCAGTTTCGGCCTGGCCGGTGGCACCTGGGCGGACGTGTCGGAGGCCGAGGCCGCCGCCCGGCAGGTGACCCTGCTGCGGCCGTCCGCCCCGCCCGAGCGGCTGCGCGACTGGACCGGGCAGGCCCTGGCGCTGGGCGCGGCAGGCCGGCTGCGCCCGGTGATCGGGCAACGTTTCCCGCTGGCGGAGGCCGCCGACGCGCACGCCGCGATGCAGTCGCGCGCCACCGTCGGCAAGACCCTGCTCGACGTACGCTGACCGACCCGCTCCGCTGCCACCGGCCCGGTTCCGCACACGGGCCGGGGTCCCGCGCGGGGCCACCGGCCCGGTCCTGCACGTGCCGTCGGCCCGGTCCCGCATGGGCCGGGTTCCGCACGGTGCCGCCGGGCCGGGCTCCGCGCGGTGGCGTCGGGCCGGTCAGTCCGTCCGGGGTTGGTGCCGTGCCGGGGGTCCGCCCGGGGTTGGTGCGGTCGGCGTCAGAGGTACATGCCGGTCCGGTGTTCGCCCGTCCCGCCCTGCTGGTGACGGCTCGGCTTGTCCCCCTCGCCGAAGAAGCGCTTGCCGCCGAACTCGCCGTGCAGCCGGTCGTCCAGTTCGTCGGCCAGGCCGGTCATCACCTGCACCGCCAGCATCAGATGGGTGGCCTGGAAGTTCCGGCCGAAGACCGGGATGGACGCCCAGACCGTGTCGTCGGCACAGTAGAGCCGCCCGATCGGCATCCGGTTGGTCAGTTCGGAAAGCTTCACGTAGAGCTGCTCGGTCGGCTCGACCTCGGTGAGTACCGGGGAGAAGACGTCGACCAGGGGCGGATTGTCACGGACCCGCACGAAGACCATGGCCGAGCCGGCCCGGATGTTGATGTCCCCGTCCGAGTCGACCTGGAGCCGGTCGGAGTCCGACTTGAGCATGGTGGAGACGACGGTACGGACCTGCTCCGCCAACGCCGCCACGTCGTTGGCCTCGGCCTGGGCGGTGGCCGCCGCGGCCAGCGCCTCGTCGAGGTCGGCCTCCACGTCGCGGTCCGGGCCGAACTCGCTGCGCGCGGTGCCCAGCGGCCCGACCGGCAGCGGCTCGCCGTCGGCGTCGTGCACCAGGTACACCAGGAACGCCGGGTGCGGAGCGCCGTAGACGTCGCGGAGCGTACGGGACAGGACCGCCGCGAGGCGGGACGTCTCGCCCTCCGCGCCGAGCAGGCCGAACTGCTCGCCGGACCCCTCCACCACCCCCGGCGGTGACCAGCCGAGCGCGATCATGTCGGCGACCGCGGCCCGGTCCAGCCGGTAGCCCTCGGGCAGGGTGGCGTTGCCGACCGCGCGGGCGGAGAGCGACCCCTCGTCGTCCACGTCCACACTGATCGAGTAGACGGCGTCACCGGTACCCGACGCGGTGGGGTCGAGAGTCAGCTCGACATGCGCGCCGCTGGGCAGACCGCGAAGCTGGTCGGCGAGCGCCCGGGCGAACTCCCGCCAGGCCTCGGTGACCTTGGCGCGCAGGTCGGCCGTGCTCGGCTCGTCGAGCAGGATCGATTCGTGGTGGTCCGGCAGGGTGCCGGTCGCGTCATCGGCCGGCGCCGGGGGGTGGTCTGCCGTCATGATCGCCTCCGTCCGTCAGGGCCACCCTACCCACGGCACCGGTGGTTCGAATCGCCCAGCCGTGCTCAGGCCCGAAGCCGACGGCACGGCCGGCGGGAGGGTGTCGGCCACCGGACACGACTCGTCCCTGACGGCGGTGCCGAAGGCCGGGGCCACCCGGCGCAGGGTCGGTGCCGAAGGCCGGGGTCGCTCGGCGCAGGGCCGGTGCCGACGGACCCGAGTCACCCGGCGCAGGGTCAGTGCCGAAGGCCGGGATCACCCGGCGCAGGGTCGGCACCGGCGGGCCCTGCGGTCAGCCGGGCGCTTCGTCGCCGAGCTCCACCGGCCAGTTCTTCGCCAGCTCACCGAGACGGGCGGCGGTCGCCGCAGGGTCCGCGCCCCGGGCCGCCGCCAGCCCCAGCAGGTACGCGGTGACCGGCGCTCCCGGGCGCAGCACGTGATGGGCGACGTCCCGGGCCAGGTCGAGCACCACCGGCACCGGCACCTGGGTCGGGTCCAGGTCCAGGTCGGCGCAGGCCGCCGCGACCCACTCGTCCATCCGGTTCATCGCATCCACTCCTCCGCCCGGCGTACGTCGTCGTCAGTGTCACAGTCGAACCACGGCGGCGCACCCGT
The DNA here is from genome assembly GCF_028993575.1 of Micromonospora cathayae. NCBI lineage: Bacteria > Bacillati > Actinomycetota > Actinomycetes > Micromonosporales > Micromonosporaceae > Micromonospora > Micromonospora cathayae. The sequence goes on from NZ_CP118615.1 coordinate 1,267,567, forward strand.
ACCGGACCACCACAACTCGCTCACCATCAGGCCGGCCAGTAGGGCGCGGATCGACGCCCCGGCCAACGATCCGCCCCGCTCGTCGGCGAGCCGGTCGACGGCCGCCCGCAACGAGGGCACCCGCCACACCCCGCAGAGCTGCTGCCGCCGGCCGTCGGTGTCGACGTAGCAGACCCCGTCGGCGGTGGCGTCGGCGGCGAGCGCCCGGCGCAGCTCACCGACCGCCGTCGAGGTGAGTAACGGCAGGTCGCCGGCGAGCAGCGCGACCGTCGTCGACTCCGGCGGAAGCAGGGTCAACCCGGCGGCGGTGGCCGCGACCGGGCCACCACCGGCCGGTTCCTCCCGGACCACCAGGGCACCGGCGGGGACCGGGGTGGTGTCCGGGCCGACCACGATCCGGGGGGCCGCGTCGGCCACCGCCGCCAGCACCCGATCCCGCATCGGGCGGCCCCCGACGGCCACGCCGGGCTTGTCGACCCCGCCGAGCCGGCGCGCCGCGCCACCGGTCAACACCACCGCCGCAAAGCCGGTCACCCGGTCACGGTAGCCCTGCGGAGATCGACGGCCAAGCGGTCGGGAACACGGACGAGCCGAGCGCAGTTGGCGAACGACCGGTCGGAACGGACCTCAACGGAGTTGGCGGCCAGGCGGTCGGGACGAGCCCGGCACAGTTGGCGGCCAAGTGGTCGGGGCGGGACGAGCCCTGCCGGGAGGGGCGGTCACCCGGTCGGGGCAGGATGGGCGGTATGGGACGGGCGACTGACCGACGCAGCGTGCTCCGCATCGACCTGAGCGCCGAGCGGCGGGTGGTCCGCCGGCCGGACAGCCTGTCCGTGGAGGAGCCGCTGGAGATCCGGGTGGGCCCGGCCGGTCCGGGCCGGCGACGGCCGCTGGCGGTGACCATGCGGACCCCCGGCGACGACCTGGATCTGGCGATCGGCTTCCTGCTGACCGAGGGGCTGATCCGGTCGGCCGACGACGTGCACACCGCCCAGCTCTGCGCCGGGACGGAGACCCCGAACACGTACAACGTGGTTGACGTGGTGCTGGCCCCCGGGGTGCCGGAGCCGACCACCGACCCGGCCCGCAACTTCTACACCACCAGTTCGTGCGGGGTGTGCGGCAAGGCGAGCATCGACTCGGTGCGTACCCGGTCGGCGTACCGGGTCGTCGACGACCCGATGGTGGTACCGGCCGACCTGCTGGCGGCCCTGCCGGAAACCCTGCGTTCCGCCCAGCGGGGCTTCGACCGCACCGGCGGGCTGCACGCCGCCGGTCTGTTCACCGGCAGCGGGGAACTGGTGGTGCTGCGGGAGGACGTGGGCCGGCACAACGCCGTGGACAAGGTGGTCGGCTGGGCCGTCCGGGAGAACCGCCTGCCACTGGCCGGGCACCTGCTGCTGGTGTCCGGGCGGGCCAGTTTCGAGCTGACCCAGAAGGCGTGGATGGCGGGGATTCCGCTGTTGGCGGCGGTGTCCGCGCCGAGCAGTCTCGCCGTCGACCTGGCCGCCGAGGCGGGAATGACCCTGGTCGGTTTCCTGCGCGGCGACACGATGAACGTCTACACCGGCGACCACCGGGTCACCTGCGGGCCCAGCTCAGGAAGCGTTCGACCACGTTGACGGTGGTGGGTAGTTCGGTGGCGGCGTCGATCATTCTGGTGGCGAGGTAGAGCAGCAGGCCGAGGCGGTCGGTGCCGTACTCGGTGAGCAGGGCGAGTTTCGCGGGTTGGCACGGCCAGGGGGCACCGCAGCGCGAGCACCGCCAGGACGGGCGGGCCGCCGCGTGATCCCATGGCGAAGCTCGGCGCTCCGTCGTGGTTTCTGCCCTGGCTGGACGCCGAACGCGACGCGACCCAGCTCCGCTACTTCGAACCCAACCTCATCCCCGGCATCCTCGCTGGGGACACACCATCCCAGTTGGTGGCCGTACTCGCCGAGTCGGCGCTGACCTGCGCCGGTGACGATTTCGCCGGCATCCTGGCCGGACAGATCGCCCATCTGATCACCCTGGCTGAGCATCCGAACGTCCATGTGAATGTGGTCCCGGCGAGCGTCGGCCTGCACATCGGGCTATCCGGCCCGTTCGCGCTGGCCCGATCCAGCGAAGGCCGCTGGATCGGCCATCTCGAAAACCAGTTGGGCGGAATCGTCGTGGACAACGACGAGGAGGTGGCTACCCTTCAGGCCCGGTGGGAGAACGTCCGGAACGAGGCGCTACCGCGCCGACAGTCGATCGAACTGATGAAGGAAGTGATCAACCATCATGGACCTCAGTAACGCCATCTGGCGCAAGAGCACCCGCAGCGGTTCGAGCGGCGGCAACTGCGTCGAGGTGGCCGACAATCTTCCCGGCATCGTCGGCGTACGGGACTCGAAGGACCCGGCCGGGCCGACGCTGGCCTTCTCCCCGACCGCCTGGCGGTCGTTCGTCGCTGAAGTCCCCAGCCGCACCTGACCCGCACCTCGTCGACCCCAGGCGAATTGCCATTGTCTGATGTCCATGGGCGGCGATTTCTCTCGATCCGACGGAGTAGCGGCGGGCGCGGGGAGCGCAGGACGTCAGCGGCGACGGCGGCGGGAAGTGCGCTTGTCATTGAGGGCCGGCCAGTCGGTCAGCCGGGACGGGGGCACCGCCTGGCGGAGCAGGTCGTCGAGGAGCAGGGCCATCGGGTAGTCGGGCTGCTGGTCGAGTACGCGTTCCAGGGCCACCGCCGCCAGCGCCCCGTGCCCGGACCGGAAGGCGGCGAAGGCGAGCAGACAGCCGGGCGCGGCGACGAGTTCCGGTTCGCTGCGGCGGAACACGTCCGTCCAGAGGTCGATGTGCTCGTCGCTGCCCTCGGTGCGTTCCCACACGTCGTCCCGGGCGGGCACGAACGTCAGCAGCACACCGAGCCAGGCCGCGTCGTCGTCGGTCAGCCGCTCGCCGCGCCGGCTCAGCTCCAGCGCCGCCCGGTGCGCCGTACCGGCCGGACCGGTGACGGCCCGTGCCGAGGGCAGTTCCTCGGCCGGGACCGGCCGTAGCAGGTCGCCGAGGCGGGACCGGGCCCGGGCGGTGGCTGCCCGCATCGCCTCCCGGGTCGGGCCGGTGACCGGGGCCACCTGGGCGGTCAGTGCCGCGCGGTCGGGCAGGGCGACCTGACCGGCGAAGACGGCCGCTGCGGTGACCTGGCTGGCCGTCGGGTCGTACGGGGTGCCCTCGGGCGGGCAGCATCCGGGGTCGGTGCAGAGGTACGACCAGTAGCGGCCGTCGCCGACCCGCAGCGCGTCCAGCACCGTGATGTCGGCCCCGCCCAGCTCGTGCCGGACGGCGTCCACCGCTGCGGTCACCCGGGCCGCCGGGCCGTACCCGATGATGGTGGCCGCCTCGGCACGCTGCCGGCGCAGCACGGCGGCGAGGTAGCGGGCGGCGGGCGCGGCGGCGGTGCCCGGCGGCGGCAGGTCGGCGCGGGCGGCGAAGACGATCTGCCGGCCCCGCAGGGCCACCAGCACCACGCTCTCGGCGGGGTGGAACCCGAGCAGGTACGGGACGGCGGCGATGAGGTCGGCGGGCGAGCGGACGGCCAACCGGGGGCGCTCGGTCGAGTTCATGCCGGCAGCGTGCGGGGCGGCCGGGGCCGAGCGCCGCCCCCGGCCGCCCCCTGTGGACGACACCCGCCCTGTCCACAGGCTTGCCGGGCCCGGCCGCAGGTCAGCGCGAACCTGCACACACTGCAAATACGGTGTGGCGGGCGGCCACCCCCTTTCGTCCGCCGGACCGGCTAGGTTTCGCTCATGGACCTGGCCTACCTGCGGGCGCATCCGGCGCACCTGCCGACCTTCCTGACCCACCAGCGGATCCGGGAGACACCGGTGGCCGGGGGCAGCATCTGCGCCGCTACCCGGCTCACCCTGGACGACGGCCATTCGATCTTCGCGAAGAGCTGGCCGGAGGGGTCGGGCCGACCGGTCCCGGAGGGCTTCTTCGCCAGCGAGGCGGCCGGTCTGCGGTGGCTGCGGGCGGCGGACGCGGTGGGCGTACCGGAGGTGCTGGTGGCGCTGCCGGAGCTGCTGGCGCTCGACTGGATCGAGCCCGGCGAGCCGACGCCGGCCGCCGCCGAACGCCTCGGCCGAGAGCTGGCCGCCCTGCACCGGGCCGGCGCGCCGGCCTTCGGGGCCGACTGGGCGGGGTTCATCGGGGCGTTGCCGCAGGACAACGCGCTGGACCCGGGGCCCTGGTCGACCTGGTTCGCGCGGTGCCGCCTGCTGCCGTACCTGCGTCGTTCGGTCGACGGCGGCGCGCTCGGCCCGGCGGAGACCACGCTGGTCGAGCAGGTGGTCGAGCGGATCGGGGAGTACGGCGGGGACGAGCCGCCCGCCCGGATCCACGGTGACCTCTGGCCGGGGAACGTGTTGTGGGGTCTCGACGACCGGGCCTGGCTGGTGGACCCGGCCGCGCACGGCGGCCACCGGGAGACCGACCTGGCCCAGTTGGCGCTGTTCGGCGGCGCTCCGCACCTGGACCGGATCCTGGCCGCCTACCGGGAGGTGTGGCCGCTGGCCGACGGGTGGGCGGAGCGGGTGCCGCTGCACCAGCTCCACCTGATGCTGGTGCACACCGCCCTGTTCGGCGCGGCCTGGCGGGAGGCGGTCGGCAAGACCGCACGACAGGCACTGGACGGTGCGTCCGGACGCGCTAACGTCAAGCGATGAGCGTAGATCCATCGGGCGGTGACGGCCTGGTCGACCGGTACGGCCGGGTAGCTCGAGACCTGCGGGTCTCGCTGACCGACAAGTGCAATCTGCGCTGTACGTACTGCATGCCGGCGGAGGGGCTGCCCTGGCTGGCCGGTCCGGACCTGCTCACCGACGCCGAGGTCGTCCGGCTGGTGGACGTGGCGGTACGGCACCTGGGGGTGACCGAGGTGCGGTTCACCGGCGGTGAGCCGCTGATCCGGCCCGGCCTGGCCGGCATCGTGGCCGCCGTGGCGGCGCTGACACCCCGGCCCCGGATCTCGTTGACCACCAACGGCATCGGGCTGGACCGGGTCGCGCCCGCGCTGGCCGCCGCCGGGCTGGACCGGGTGAACGTGTCCCTGGACACCCTGGACGCGGACCGCTTCGCCCGGTTGACCCGCCGGCCGCGCCTGCCCGACGTGCTGGCCGGGCTGGCCGGTGCCCGGGCGGCGGGGCTCATCCCGGTCAAGGTCAACGCGGTGCTGATGCGCGGGGTCAACGACGACGAGGCCCCCGCCCTGCTGCGCTTCGCCCTGGCCGAAGGCTACGAACTCAGGTTCATCGAGCAGATGCCGCTGGACGCCCAGCACGGCTGGGACCGGTCGGCCATGGTGACCGCCGACGAGATCCTCAGCACGCTGGGCGGAGAGTTCGATCTCACCCCCGACCCCGCCGGACGGGGGACGGCACCGGCCGAGACCTGGCTGGTCGACGGGGGCCCGGCCCGGGTCGGCGTGATCGCCAGCGTCACCCGGCCGTTCTGCGGCGACTGCGACCGGACCAGGCTCACCGCCGACGGGCAGGTCCGGGCCTGCCTCTTCGCCACCGAGGAGTCCGACCTGCGCGGGGCGTTGCGCGCCGGGGCGGACGACACCGAGCTGGCCCGGCGCTGGCAGCGGGCGATGTGGGGCAAACGGGCCGGGCACGGCATCGACGATCCGACCTTCCTGCAACCGGTACGGCCGATGTCGGCGATCGGAGGCTGACGTGGAGATCACCATCCGTTACTACGCCGGGGCCCGGGCCGCTGCCGGGTGTGCCCAGGAAAGCGGTCCCGCCGGGCGTACGCTCGACGAGATCGTCGACGAGTTGGCCGGCCGGCACGGCGACCAGCTCGCCAGAGTGCTCCGGGCGGCGAGTTTCCTGGTCGACGGCGTGACCTGTCATGATCGTCGGACCCCGCTGCCGGCCGGGGCCACGATCGACGTGCTGCCTCCCTTCGCCGGAGGCTGAGGGAGGCTTCGCGTGTTGGCGGTCCTGGGCTTCGTGTCCACCCTGGCGCTGATCACCGGGCTGATCCATTTCTACCTGTGGAAGCGGCTCGTCCGGGACACCACCTCCCGGGGCCGTTGGCGGCGGATCGGCACGATCAGCGTGCTGGTGCTCGCCCTGCTCGTTCCGGTGACCATGGTCGGCACCCAGAACGGCTACTACTGGCTGGCCTGGCCGGGCTACCTGTGGCTGGCGGTGATGTTCTACCTGCTGGTCGTCCTGGTCGTCCTGGAGGTGCCGATGCTGGTGACCCGGCTGGTGCTGCGCCGCCGGGTCGCCGCCGCCGAACCGACCGCCGCCGCGCCGGAGCCGGCCCTGGTGGGGGCCGGCGGCACCGCCGACCCGCCACCCGCCGAGGAGGCCGGGCCGCCCGACCACGACCCGGCCCGCCGGCTGCTGCTGGCCCGCAGCGCCGCCATCTTCGCCGGGCTCACCGCCACCGGCCTGACCGGGTACGGCATCCGCACCGCCCTCGGCCCGCCGCAGCTCGACCGGGTGCAGATCCCGCTCGCCAAGCTTCCCCGCAGCATGGACGGCCTGCGGATCGCCACCGTCTCCGACATCCACCTCGGCCCGCTGCGCGGCCGGGCGCACACCGAACGGATCGTGGCCGCCATCAACCGGCTCGACGCCGACCTGGTCGCGGTGGTCGGTGACCTGGTCGACGGCAGTGTCGCCGAGCTGGGCGGGGCCGCCGCGCCGCTGCGGGACCTGCGCGCCCGGTACGGCAGCTTCTTCGTCACCGGCAACCACGAGTACTACTCGGGGGTGGAGGAGTGGGTCCAGGAGGTGGACCGGCTCGGGCTGCAGGTGCTCCAGAACGAGCGGCTGGAGATCGCCGCCCGGGGTGGGGTCCTGGACCTGGCCGGGGTGAACGACCCGGCCGGTGAGGGCGGTACCGGCCTGGCCGCCGGCCCGGACTACGCGGCGGCGCTCGGTGACCGGGACCCCGCCCGCCCGGTGGTGCTGCTGGCCCACCAGCCGGTGGCCGCGGTGGAGGCGGCGAAGTTCGGAGTGGACCTGCAACTGTCCGGGCACACCCACGGCGGTCAGATCGTGCCGTTCAACCTGGCCGTCCGGCTCCAGCAGCCGGTGGTCTCCGGGCTCGGCGAGGTGGACGGCACCAAGGTGTACGTCACCAACGGGGCGGGTTTCTGGGGCCCGCCGGTACGCGTCGGCGCGGAGCCGCAGATCACCCTGGTGGAGCTCCGTTCGGCGTGACCCGACCGCCAGGTCGCGGCGCGGCACACCGGGTTCCACATAGCGCAGCTCACGATCGCGCGTGGCGGCGGGCGAGGGCTGGACCGGGCGTGACAGGATGCGGCGTGCCTCCGTTCAGCGCCGTACCCCCCTCCGGCGGCCCCTCGCCGTTCGTCGCGGACCTGCACATCCACTCGAAGTACTCGCGGGCGTGCAGCCGTGACCTGACCCTGCCGAACCTCGGGTGGTGGGCCCGGCGCAAGGGCATCGGCGTGCTCGGCACCGGCGACTTCACCCACCCCGCGTGGTACGACCATCTGCGGGAAACCCTGCACCCGGCCGAGCCCGGCCTGTACCGGCTCAGCCCGGAGGCGGAACGGGACATCGCCCGCCGGCTGCCGCCCCGGCTGGCCGACGCGGCCGAGGCGGACCCGGTCCGGTACCTGCTCAGCGTGGAGATCTCCACCATCTACAAGCGGGACGACCGGACCCGCAAGGTGCACCACCTGATCTACCTGCCGGACCTGGACGCGGTACAGCGGTTCAACACCACGCTGGGACGGATCGGCAACATCGCCTCGGACGGTCGGCCGATCCTCGGGCTGGACTCCCGGGACCTGCTGGAGATCACCCTGGAGGCGAGCCCGGACGGGTACCTCGTCCCGGCGCACATCTGGACGCCGTGGTTCTCCGCGCTGGGTTCCAAGTCCGGATTCGACGCGATCGCCGACTGCTACGCCGACCTGGCCGACCACATCTTCGCCGTGGAGACCGGTCTCTCCTCCGACCCGGAGATGAACTGGCGGGTGGGCAGCCTCGACCGGTACCAACTGGTGTCCAACTCGGACGCCCACTCGCCGCCGGCGCTGGCCCGGGAGGCGACGGTCTTCGCCACCGGCCGGGACTACTTCGCCATCCGGGAGGCCCTGCGCACCGGGGACGGCCTGGCCGGCACGATCGAGTTCTTCCCGGAGGAGGGGAAGTACCACGCGGACGGGCACCGGCTCTGCGGGGTGAACTGGTCGCCCGAGCGGACCCGGGCGGCCGGCGGTCGTTGCCCGGAGTGCGGCAAACCGCTCACCGTCGGGGTACTCAGCCGGGTCGAGGAGCTGGCCGACCGCCCGGAGGGGTACCGGCCGTCGCGGGCCCGGGACGTCACCCATCTGGTACCGCTCGCCGAGATCCTCGGTGAGATCAACAAGGTCGGCCCGAAGTCGAAGAAGGTGGCGGGGAAGCTCAACGAGCTGGTCGCCGCGCTCGGCCCGGAGCTGGAGATCCTCACCAGCACCCCGCTGGACGAGGTGCGGAAGGCCGGCGGGGAACTGCTCGCCGAGGGCCTCGGCCGGCTGCGGCGGGGTGACGTCCGCCGGGTGCCCGGCTTCGACGGCGAGTACGGCGTGATCACCCTCTTCGACCCGGCCGAGCTGGGCGGTGGCGGCGACCCGGCGGCGCAGGAGACGCTGTTCGACGTACCGGTGCCGCAGCAGCGGGCGACGAAGAAGGAGCCGGCGGCGAAACCGAAGACCCCGACGGCGGCCGAACCGAAGCGACGGCCGGCGCGCGAGACGCCGCCGCCCGCCCCGCCGATCGCGCCCGTGCCCTCCCCGCACGAGCCGTTCGAGCCGATGCTCGCCGGCATGGAGGAGGTCGGCACCGGCCTGCTGGACCGGCTGGACGCGATGCAGCGGGTGGCCGCGTCCGCGCCGGGCGGCCCGCTGCTGATCGTGGCCGGGCCGGGCACCGGCAAGACCCGGACGTTGACCCACCGGATCGCCTACCTCTGCGCCGAGCTGAACGTCTTCCCGGAGACCTGCCTGGCGATCACCTTCACCCGGCGGGCCGCCGAGGAGCTGCGGCACCGCCTCGACGGGCTGCTCGGGCCGGTCGCCGAGGACGTCACCGTCGGCACGTTCCACTCGCTCGGGCTGACCATCCTGCGGGAGAACGCCGGGGCGGCGGGCCTGCCGGCGGACTTCCGGATCGCCGACGACACCGACCGGAGCGCGGCCCGCGCCGAGGCCGGCGACGACCAGACCCGGTACGTCGCCCTGCTGCGCAAGCAGCAGCTGGTGGACCTGGACGAGCTGCTCACCCTGCCGGTGGAGCTGCTGCGCGGCGACCGGAAGCTGGTCGAACGGTACCGGGAACGCTGGCGGTGGATCTTCGTCGACGAGTACCAGGACGTCGACGCGGTCCAGTACGAGCTGCTGCGGCTGCTCAGCCCGGCGGACGGCAACCTCTGCGCGATCGGTGACCCGGACCAGGCGATCTACTCGTTCCGGGGCGCGGACGTCGGCTACTTCCTGCGTTTCTCCGAGGACTTCACCGACGCCCGACTGGTCCGGCTGAACCGCAACTACCGGTCGTCCGCGCCGATCCTGGCCGCCGCGGTGCAGGCCATCGCGCCCTCGTCGCTGGTCCGGGGCCGCCGGCTGGACCCGGCCCGGCTCGACCCGGAGGCCCCGCTGGTCGGCCGGTACCCGGCGGTCTCCGTCGCCGACGAGGCTGACTTCGTGGTACGCACCGTCGACGAGCTGGTCGGCGGGCTGTCGCACCGGTCGTTGGACTCCGGCCGGATCGACGGGCGCAGCACCGCGCTCTCCTTCTCCGACATCGCGGTGCTGTACCGCACCGACGCCCAGGCCGCCCCGATCCTGGACGCGCTGGCCCGGGCGAACGTGCCGGTGCAGAAGCGCTCGCACGACCGGCTGCGGGACCGGCCGGGTGTGGCGGCCATCGCCCGGGAGCTGCGGCACGCCGACGGGCTCAGCGGCGGCCTGCCGGCCCGGGTACGCCTGGTCGGGCAGCTGCTCGCCGAGCGGTACGCCGCGCCCACCCTGGACGCCGCCGGTTCGGTACGCCCCGAGGACGTGCGGGCGGCGGTCGACCTGCTCACCCCGTTGGCCCGGCGCTGCGGCGACGACCTGCCGGCGTTCCTGTCCCAGCTCGCCACCGGGGCGGAGGTGGACGCGCTCGACCCGCGTGCCGAGGCGGTCACCCTGCTCACCCTGCACGCCGCCAAGGGGCTGGAGTTCCCGGTGGTCTTCCTGGTCGGCTGCGAGGACGGGCTGCTGCCGCTGCGCTGGCCCGGTTCGACGCCCAGTGACGACGACATCGCCGAGGAGCGGCGGCTGTTCTTCGTCGGGCTGACCCGCGCCCAGGACCGGCTGTACGTCAGTCACGCCGCCCGGCGTACCCGGCACGGCACGGAACGCGACGTCCGGCCCACCCCGTTCCTCGACGTGATCGACCCCGGCCTGTTCGAACGGCTCGGCGGTCAGGAGCCGCCCCGCCCGAGGAACCGGCAACTGCGACTGATGTGAGGCCCCGGCCCGCGCCGACGGGGTGCCGCCTCGTCCTGACACCCGCTGCGGACCGCCGACCTGCTCACGGTTGGTGAGCTGATCGGTCGTTCACGCTACGGTGACCACGGCGTCGGCGTCCGCCTTGGTGGCCGGCCTCTCACCACTCGTGCGCAGGAGGCGAGCATGGCGAACTACGGACCACCGGGTGCGAACCGTCCGGAGCCGTGGCCCGCACGACGGCCGGAGGAGGAGACGTACGGGCAGCCGGACGCCCCGCGCGGCCGGGACCGCTGGGACGAGCCGACCGGCGACTTCTCCGCCACGGGTCCGGGTCAACCGGTGCCACCGGGTCCCTGGCCGCAGTCGGAGCCGTGGTCACAGTCGGCACCGTCGTCGCAGTCGGAGCCGTGGTCGCAGCAGGTGCCGTCGTCGCAGCAGGTGCGGTCGTCGCAGTCGGAGCCGTGGTCGCAGTCGGAGCCGTGGTCGCCACCGGAGCGCCAGCCGGAGTCGTGGCCGCCGCCCGGGCACCAGCCCGAGTGGCCCCGGCACCAGCAGCCCACGTACCGGCAGGACGGCCCGTACCGGCCGGACGAGGCTCACCAGCCGGACGACCCGTACCGGTCGGGCGGGACCTACCGGCCGGACGAGGCGTACCGGCGGGACGGGCGGCTGCCCTCCGGCGGTCACGGCGGATACCCGGAGGGCTTGCCGGCGTACCTGAGCAGTGGCCGGCAGGAGGCCGACCCGCCACCGCCGACCGGGCGGCGGCGCGGCCGGGGCCGGATGGTGGCGGTGCTCGGGGTGCTGGCCGTGCTGGTGCTCGGTGGTGGTGCGGCCCTGTTCTACCTGGCCGGTTCGGACGGGACGGAACCGGTCGACGCCCTACCGTCGGTGACGGCGGCACCGAGCGACACGCCTCCCGCGCAGCCCGACGTGCCGGCGGGCGTCTCACCGAGCGCCCTCGCGCCCGAGTCGTCGGCCGACCCCCGGTTCGCGAAGGTGGGGCAGTGCGTCCGCAACGACGCGCCGGCCGGTGCCCGGCCCAAGCTGCTGATCACCGGGTGCGCGCCGAAGACGTACGAGGTGCTGCGGCGGTTCGACGGGGCCACCAGCGGCGAGAAGGACGCCGAGGCGAAGTGCGCCCGGGTCGAGGAGTACACCGACTGGTACTTCTACAACAGCGAACTGGACACCCTCGACTTCGTCCTCTGTCTGAAGCTGCGTTGACCGTGCCGCCCGGTCCCGGTCGTCCCGGGTCCCCGTACGGGTTCCCGCCGCCACCGGGACGAGCCGGCGGGCGCCGGAAGGTCACGTCGATCGTCACCCTGGTGGTGGTCCTGCTCTTCTGTCCGTGCCTCGGGCTGGCCGGCTGGGCGCTGCTCTGGGCCACCGACCGGGCGGACGACCTCGGCCCGGTACCGGTCACCCCGGCCGGGCCGCCGTCCGCCTCGCCCACTCCCGCGCCCCGGCTCACCATGGACGACTTCGCGGTGGGCGACTGCGTGGTGAACGACGGCACGGGCCAGGAGCCGGACCTGCGTACCGTGCCCTGTGGCCCGGACACGCAGCAGATCGTGCTGCGCATCCCGGGGGTCGCCGACGGGGCTCTCTGCGGGACCAGGGCACCCCGGGCCACCGCGACCTACGTCAACGACGCCCCGGTGGACGTCTTCGACTTCGTACTGTGTCTCCGGCGGTACTCCCGCTGACGGGTCCGACCGGCTGGCCGACGGGGTCGCTCGCCCGCTAGGCCGGTCTAGGGCGGTCTGCGATGGACGCTAGACAGCGCTAGATTTCCCTCGACGAGACACGCCGATCGCCTCCTCTATCCACCTCTAGCTGGGACGCTAGACGGCCCGATACGGTGCGAGACGTGGATCCGGTCCGCAACCCGTACGCCCCGGGAGCGGGGCAACGTCCCCCCGAACTCGCCGGGCGGGGGCGGGAGCTCGACGTGTTCGACGTCGTACTGGAACGGATCGCCCGGGGACGCCCGGAACGCAGCCTGATGCTCACCGGGTTGCGTGGCGTCGGCAAGACCGTACTGCTCAACACGCTGCGGTCCCAGGCCATCGGCCGGCTCTGGGGCACCGGCAAGATCGAGGCCCGGCCGGACCAGTCGTTGCGGCGTCCGGTGGCGGCGGCCCTGCACATGGCGGTCCGTGAGCTGGCTCCCCGGCACCGGGCCCCGGACCGGATCGACGCGTTCCTCGGGGTCCTCCGGGCGTTCGCCCAGCGTGGTGCGCCCGCCGCCACCGGCCGCCGGGGTGCCGCCGCCCCCCGCCTGCGGGACCGCTGGCAGCCGGGCATCGACGTGCCGGCGAGCAGCGGCCGGGCCGACTCCGGTGACATCGAGATCGACCTGGTGGAACTCCTCACCGACGCGGCGAACGTGGCCGCCGACGTGGGCACCGGCGTCGCGGTCTTCATCGACGAGATGCAGGATCTCGGGCCGGAGGACGTCTCCGCGCTCTGTGCCGCCTGCCACGAGCTGTCCCAGTCGGGGGCACCGCTGATCGTGGTGGGCGCCGGGCTGCCGCACCTGCCGGCGGTGCTCAGCGCGGCCAAGTCGTACTCCGAGCGCCTCTACCGCTACCAGCGCATCGACCGGTTGGACCGGATCGCCGCCGACCAGGCGCTCTGCGCGCCGGCCGCGCGGGAGGGCGTCGAGTACGAGCCGAAGGCGCTCGACCTGCTGTACGAGTCGTCCGGTGGCTATCCGTACTTCGTCCAGGCGTACGGGAAGGCCACCTGGGACCATGCGCCCCGCTCGCCGATCACCGCCGCCGACGTACGGGTGGCCGCCCCGGAGGCCGAGGCCGAACTGGCGGTCGGCTTCTTCGGTTCGCGGTTCGAGCGGGCCACCCCGGCCGAGCGGGAGTACATGCGGGCGATGGCGACGCTGTCCCGGGTGGACGGCGACCCCGGCGAGGCCCGCGACGACATGGACGCGGCGGTGCCGACCGCCGAGATCGCCCGGTCCCTGGACCGCAAGCCGGCCAGCCTCTCGCCGGCCAGGGACGCACTGATCAAGAAGGGGCTGATCTACTCGGGCGAGCGCGGCACGGTCGCCTTCACCGTCCCCCACTTCGGCCGGTACCTGCGTACCCAGCCGGGCTGAGCGGCCGGGACGGCAGCAAGCCCGGACCCGGGCGGCCGGTGAGCCCTCCGGAGCCCGCCGGTCAGACCTGGGGCCCGCCGGCCGGCCCCTGGGCCTGAGCTGGTCAGACCCGGGCCTGAGGGCTGGTCAGACCCGGGACCACGGGGGTGGGAAGACCACCTCGCCCCGGGGCACCGGGGCCTCGCCGCTGACCGAGGGCGGCAGTACCAGTGCCTGCCACGGCTCGCCCAGCCCGGACCAGGGACTGGTCAGCCCGAGCCGGTCCGCCGGCCCGAAGCCGAAGCGGCGGTAGTAGGCGGGGTCGCCGAGCACCACGACCAGCTGTTCTCCCAGCTCCGTCGCTGCTTCCAGCGCGGCCTGGACGACCGAGGCACCCAGCCCGATCCGCTGCCGGTTCGGTGCCACCGCCACCGGCCCGAGCGCCAGCGCCGGAAACTGGCCCGGGTTCACCCGGACCCGGCTGAGCAGGGCGTAGCCGGCGATCTCGCCACCGTATTCGGCGACCATGGACAGCTCGGGGATCCAGGCGTCGCTGCGACGCAACTCGTCGACCAGCCCCACCTCGGGCGGGACCGGCAGGTCAGGGCGGGCGAAGGCCCCGGCGAGCACCCGGCGGATCGGTTCGGCGTCGGCGGGTCCCTCGGGGCGCAGCCGCAGCGTGGTCACCCCGGGGACGTTACCCGTCGGGCCGGGTCCATCCGGGACCGGCCAGCGGATCGGCGTGGCGGGGCGGTCGGCTCCGCCGTGCGGCCATGGTGGGCAGATCGACGGTTGGAGCCATAATTGTGGCCGCGACGGGGTATGACTGACCCATGAGTCCCGTACGCTCCCTCGCCCGAGTCCTCCTCAGCGGCATCTTCCTGGCCGGCGGGGTCCGACAGCTCCGCAGCCCGGAGCAGTACGTCCAGCGGGCCAAGCCGGTCACCGACCGGCTCACGCCGCTGCTCGAGCGGGCCGCCCCGACCCTGCCCAGCGACACCGAGACGCTGGTCCGGGTCAACGGCGCGGCGCACCTGGCCGGCGGGCTGCTGCTCGCCACCGGCCACTTCACCCGTCCGGTGTCCCTGCTGCTGGCCGGCTCGATGGTGCCGACCACCCTGGCCGGGCATCCCTTCTGGACGCACGACGACCCGGAGACGCGTACCGGCCAGCAGGTGCACTTCATGAAGAACCTCGGGCTGATCGGTGGGCTGCTGCTGGCCGCCGCCGACACCCACGGGCGCCCCAGCCTCCGCTGGCGGGCCGGGCACCGGATCGGCCACTCCCGACGCTCGGTGCAGCGAGCCGTCCGGACCGCCCGACGGGAGACCCGACTCGCCGTCCGGTCGGCAGCGGCAGCTCGCCGACTGCCCGGCTGACGGTCGAACCGACGGTCCAACGACACCCCGCCTGACCTGGCGGAACTTCGCCCCAACCTGGCCTCACCCCCCGCTAAGGCCGCTAATCACCTGAACCCCCCGCGAGGCGTTAACGCGGTGGAAATGTCAAAAACTGGTGTGGGATCGGACACGGTCGCATAACGCGGGAGGCATCAACGTGAGGCACCGTTCTAGGCTCCGTGCAGGACCTGGACGGATAGGACGAATTTGGTACGGGGGTGTCCACGGCATGCCGGCGACCGTCGGGAGACGGGCGGACCGCCTCGCCCCCGTCCGCCGCGCAGTTCGGCGGATCGACCGCCGTACGGCCGTACGCCTCGGCGTGGTGGCCGCCGCCGTCTACACCGCCTGGATGGCGGTCGGCGTGTTCGGGCGGCCCTACAACTTCTTCGACATGAAGATCTACCACGGGGCGATGGTCTGGTGGGTCACCGGTAACGAGCTGTACGACTTCATCGCCCCCCGCACCACCCTGGGTTTCACCTATCCACCGTTCGCCGGGCTGGTCATGCTGCCGATGGCGCACCTGCCGGTACAGGTCGCGGGCTGGCTCAACGCGCTCGGCAGCATCGCCGCCCTGGCCGTGGTCCTGGCCGGGCTGCTCCGGCCGATCGTCGACCGGCTCGGTCAGCCGCTCTGGTTCGTGGTCGCGGTCGCGGTGCCGCTCGCGGTCGCCATCGAACCGGTCCGCGAGACGCTCGGCTACGGCCAGGTGAACCTGCTGCTCTTCGCGCTGATCGTCGCCGACCTGATCGGATTGCGGTGGCGCGCCCGACGGGGCACCCGGTACCGCCGGGACGACGGGCCGCTGCGCCGGTTCGTGTTCAGCGGCGTCTGGGCCGGTGCGGGGATCGGGCTGGCCACCTCGGTGAAGCTCACCCCGGCCCTGTTCATCGTCTATCTGCTGATCACCCGCCAGTGGCGGGCCGCGTCGACCGCGATCGGCACCGCGATCGGGGTCACGCTCGGCATGTTCGCCGTCGCCGGGCCGGAGTCCCGCGCCTACTTCACCCGGGTGCTCTGGCAGACCGAGCGGGTCGGCGCGGCCGACATGACCCCGAACCAGTCGTTGGCCGGGCTGCTGGCCCGGCTCTACGACTCGATCGAGACGCCCGGCCTGCTCTGGTTCTCCTTCGCGGTGCTGGTGCTCGCGCTCGGCCTGTCCCGGGCCGCCAGCGCCCGCGCCGAAGGCGACGAGCTGACCGCGTTCACCCTGGTCGGGCTCACCACCAACGTGATCAGCCCGATCTCCTGGACGCATCACCTGGTCTGGGTCATCCCGGCGATCATGGTGCTGGCCGACGCCGCGGTCCGTCGCCGGGAGGCCAGCCGCGGGCTGTTGCAGCGGTCCGGGCAGTTCTCGTCGTACGGGGGGCCGCCCGGGGTCAACGGCCTCCGCCCGCCGATCTGGTACCCGACGATGACCGGGTTCCGGCACGGGGCCGCCGCCGTGGCGCTCTACCTGATCTTCCTGATCTCACCCATCTGGCCGTACGAGCACCAGCTCCCCGAGGTGTCGCACTACGCCGACGGACTGTTCGGCGCGCTGATGGAGAACTCGCTGGCGCTGGCGCTGATCGTGCTGGTGGCGGCGCTGCCGTGGCGACCGGGTGCCGAGCCGGCCTTCTACACCGACCGCCTGGCCTGGGCCGATCTCGCCAACCGGCGCTGACCGCGTCGCCCCGGAGGCACGGCCCGGCGGACGGCGAGCGCTGCCGGTCAGGGGCAGTTGACCCACTCCTCGGTACCGTCGGCGAAGACCTGCCGCTTCCAGATCGGCAGCCGCGCCTTGACCTCGTCGACCAGCCGGGCGCAGGCCGCGAAGGCCGCCGCCCGGTGGGCCGTACTGACCGCGGCCACCAGGGCGGCGTCCCCGATCTCCAGCGGCCCGATCCGGTGCGAGACGGCGACCGCGTAGACGTCCGGGTCCGCGGCCACCTCGGCGGCCACCTCCCGGAGCACCTCGACGGCGCTCGGGTGGCCCTCGTACTCCAGGGCGGTCACCGGTCGGCCGTGGTCGTGGTCGCGGACCACGCCCTGGAAGGAGACCACCGCGCCGGCCCGCCGGTCCGCCACCGCGGCCTCGTGCGCGGCGAGGTCGAGCGGCCCGGTGGTCACCTCGACGAGCGCCGGGGTCACCGCCGTACGAACCTCGGTGGAGACGTTCACCCGGACCTCCTCGTGGACCTCGACGGACAGCACCACCCCGCCCCGGCGCGGGGCCGGCCGGTCGACAGAGTTCCGGCGCGGGCCACGGCCGGCGAAATCTCCACGCGGGCCACGGCCGGCGGGGCATCCGCGCGGGGCCGTGCGGACGGGGTCACCACGTCCGCTCGCCGGGCATGAGGGGCAACGGCACGACCGGGACCCGTGCGCCGACCTCCCCGCTGGTGTCCGGCCGGATCACCGCGAACCCGTCGGCACCGGCCAGCCCGCGCAGCATCGCCGACCCGACGTGCCCGACCGGCCGGGCGGTGCCCGCCGCGACGTCCAGCCGGACCAGCGCCAGGTGCGTGTAGGAACCCCGGCCCCGGATCGGTTCGGTCAGGGTGGCGTGCGGCAGCACCGGCATCGGACGGCCCTGGAGCCCGGCCAGCAGCGGAGCCACCAGCGAGACCAGCGCGACGATCGCCGACTGCGGGTTGCCGGGCAGCCCGGCCACGAACCGGGCCCGGCCGTCGGCACCGACCAGCCGGGCCAGCAGCATCGGGAAACCGGGTCGGACCGCGACGGTGTTGACCACGTAGTCCGCGCCGAGCGCCTGGAGAGCCGGGTGCAGGTGGTCCACCGGCCCGTGCATCGTCCCACCGGTGGTGCAGACCAGGTCGGCCCCGGCCACCGCCTGCCGTAGCGCGGCCACGTGGGCCGGCAGGGTGTCGGCGACCGGGCCGGTCACGTCAGCGGCGCGCACCTGGCAGCCGTACCGACGCAGCCAGGCCGGCACCGCCGGGCCGAGCGCGTCGCGGACCCGGCCGGCACCGGGTGGGCCGGAGGTGAGCAGTTCGTCGCCGAAGACCAGCAGCGCCGCGCGGGGCGGTCGGCGGACCGGGAGGGAGTCGTACCCGCAGGAGGCGGCCAGACCGATCAGCGCCGGGTCGACCGGGGTGCCCGCCGGCAGGAGTTCCTCGCCGGCCCGCGCCTCCTCACCGGGCAGCCGCCATTCCGGGGCCGGTCGGGGGGTGCCGGCGATCCGGTCGTCGCCGGTGCGGGTGGACTCCTCGACGCGCAGGATGGCCGACGCGCCCTCGGGCACCATCGCGCCGGTGGCGATCTCGACCGTGGTGCCGTCCCCGGTCAACGGCTCCGGCGTACCGCCGGCGAGGACCCGACCGACGACCCGCCACGGCCCCGGGCCACGGACCGCCCAGCCGTCGACGCTGGAGGTCGGGAAGGCCGGCAGGTCGGTGCGGGGGGCCAGCGGCGCGGCGAGGGTGTGGCCGTCGGTCTCGGCTAGGGGGCGGTCCACGACGGGGAGCGCGGCGGCGAGCCCGACCGCGTACACCCGGGACCGGGCCTCTTCCCAGCCGGCCGGCGGCGGCGCGGCGGCCGGATCCACGGCGGCGTCGGCCCCGGGCAGCTCACTCCTCACGGTCACGGCCCCACCCTAGCGGGGTACGGCCGGGGCGACGTCCTTCCGTCGTGCGGTCACCTTCGGTCAGCGACCTGCCCGGGTCAGTGGTCGCCGCCACGGAGTTGGTCGACCGTGTGCCGCAGGATCGGGCCGAGCACGGCGAGACCGTCCCGGGCCCCGCCGGTCGAGCCGGGGAGGTTCACCACCAGCGTGCGACCCGCCACCCCGGCGAGCCCTCGGGAGAGCACCGCGGTGGGGACGGCGGCCCGGCTGTGTGCCCGGATCGCCTCGGCGATGCCGGGGATCTCGTGGTCGAGCACGGCCCGGGTGACGTCCGGGGTGCGGTCGGTCGGGGTGACCCCGGTGCCCCCGCTGGTCAGCACCACGTCGACGCCGTCGGCGACGGCGGCCCGCAACGCCGTACCGACCGGTTCGCCGTCGGGCACCACGACCGGTTCGTCGACCACACAGCCCAGCTCGCGCAGGCCGGCGACGAGCAGTGGTCCACTGGTGTCGGCGTACACCCCGGCGGCGGCCCGGTTGGACGCCACGATCACCCGGGCCCGGATCACGGCCGGTCCTCGGGCCGGTGCCAGTCGCCGGTCTTCCCGCCCTCCTTGCGCAGTACGCGTACCGCGTCGACGGAGGCCGCCGGATCGACGGCCTTGACCATGTCGACCAGGGCGAGCCCGGCGGTGGCGACGGCGGTGAGCGCCTCCATCTCGACCCCGGTCCGGTCGGCCGTCTTCGCCGTGGCGGTGATCTCCACCGTGTCGTCGGTCAGCGCGAAGTCGACGGTCACCCCGTGCAGGGCGATGGGGTGGCAGAGCGGGATCAGCTCCGGGGTGCGCTTGGCGCCCATGATGCCGGCGAGCCGCCCGACGGCGAGCGCGTCGCCCTTGGGCAGGCCGTCCCGGCGGAGCAGCCCGATCACTTCGGGGGTGGTCCGCAGCCGGCCGGCCGCGACGGCCCGGCGGCCGGAGACCTGCTTGGCCGATACGTCGACCATGCGGGCGGCACCCGCCGGATCGAGATGCGTCAACTGCGCGGGTTCGGTCACGGGGGGAGCCTATCTTTCCGGCCGGGAGCACCGGAACGTCACACCACGATTCCGTTCGACCACTTCCGGTCACCGCCGACCGGAAGGGGACCGATTCGCGCCGGACCGTCGGTTGCATCAGGCTTCCCGAATGCCGTTGAATTTCCTCAGGATGTCGCGGGAGTTCGTCGGCGACCGGCGTCCGCCCGACCACGCCAACCGACCGCGCCCGTCACTCTCCGCACCTTGGCCATTCACCGGGATCAGGGGCGCGGCAATGACGACCATTGACACCCGGACGACCCGGTCGACCGCGACAGCGGAGGGTTCCCGGCCGTTCGCCCGAAGGAGTGGCCCGAGAGAACCGATCCGCTATCCCCCATTCGGCAGCATCGGGCGACCTATCGAATGCGGAGCGAAAGCAGATCACCTCGCTCCGCATTGATGAGTTAGACAGAACGTAACAAAAGACCTTACTCTTAACTAATATTGCATATAGCGACATTTATCGTGCTGAAATGGCCATACCTTCCCCTACGCTGCTGGTAGACCAAGCGGCGACGGGCCCCGGAGAGGGCCCGGGTGGCAGAAGGGAACGGGGCCATGCGTGGCAGCGAGTGGGAGTGAATGAAACCGCGGAAGCGACGTTCCCCTGCGGTACGCTGCACGCGCCAGCGAACCCCGGGGAAGTACGGTGACCCTTCTCAGGCGACGCGTGAATGAGACCGATCAGCAGCTCCGTCTGCTTGTCGGTCTCGTCGTCGTGCTGGCCCTCCTCGTCGAGACGATCGCGGTCGGCATCGCCGCGGCTACCCGGCTGCCGACCTCCGCCAGCGACGTCGCGATGCTGGTGATGCTCACCTTCATGGTCTTCGTCAGCAGCTCGACGAAAGCCAGAATTCGTATCCGTTCCACCACCCATTCGATCAGCTGGAACGAAACGGCAATCATCATCGGTGTGGCGATCGCACCCACACCGTGGGTGATCGTCTGCACCGGGCTCGGTGTCGCCCTGGGGTCGCTGAAGCTGCCGGCCATCAAGATGGCGTTCGGTATCGGCAAGAACGTACTCGTCGCCGGCACCGCCGGCCTCGTCCTGGCCGTCCTGGACTGGTCCTGGCCGCCGGCCGAACTGACCGGCCTCGTCGTCCCGCTGGCCGTCGCCTACCTCGCCGCCGCCCTCGTCGACGACCTGCTCGCCATCCCGGTGATCGCGCTCGCCTCCCGCACCCGCGTCTCCCGGCAGTTCCGCAGCAACCTGGACCTGCGCCTCACCGGCTTCGCGGTCCGGTTCGCGGTCGCCCTCGCCACCCTGGTCATCATCCACGCCGACACCCGCCTGCTGCTGGCCCTGCCACCACTGGTGATCAGCCTGCACCTGGCCTACTCGCACCGCATCCAGACCCGCACCGAACAGCAGGCGTGGCAGCGGCTCGCCCGCACCACCGACGCGCTCAACTCCGTCGACCTCGACCAGGTGCTGACCACCGCCGTCACCCAGGCCGCCGAACTCTTCTCCGCCGACGAGGTGGAGATCGAACTCCACGACGGGCCACGCAGCGTACGCGGCAGCAGCACCACGATCAGCTACGACGGCCCACCCGCCGGCGACCGGCCCACCGTGGACGGGTCGGTCATCCCCATCCCGCTCGAAGGACACGACCGCACCCTCGACATCGGCATCCTGCGACTGCGGTTCCGCGGCCCGGTCCGCCTCTCCGAGCGCGAGCAGTACACCCTGCGTACCTTCGCCTCGGCCCTGTGCACCGCGGTCCGCAACGCGCAGGCGTACGCCGAACTGGCCCGGGTCGCCGCCGACCACGCGCACGCCGCCACCCACGACGCCCTCACCGGCCTGGCCAACCGGCGGCACCTGCTCGACCAGGGCAGCGCCCAACTCGAGGGCCGGCACGCCGACGGCGTCACCGCGCTGGCCCTGATCGACCTGAACCACTTCAAGGAGATCAACGACACCCTCGGCCACGCCGCCGGGGACCGCGTCCTGGTCCAGGTGGCCGCCCGGCTACGCGACGCCGCCCACCACGACGACCTGGTCGCCCGGCTCGGCGGTGACGAGTTCGCCGTCCTGCTGCGCGGTCTTCCCGCCCCGGCGGTGGCCGCGCACCGCACCGAGACCCTGCTCGCCGCCCTGCGCGAACCGTTCGACCTGGATGGCATGCGGATCAGTGTCGAGGCCAGCGGCGGCATCGCCGTCGCGCCGACCAGCGGCGGCATGGCCGAACTGCTGCGCCGCGCCGACGTCGCCATGTACCAGGCCAAACGCAACGGCCAACGGACCGCCAGCTACACCCCCACCCGGGACACCGCCGACCTCGGCCGGCTCACCCTCGGCGGCGACCTGCCCCGGGCCGTCGCCGACCACGAGTTCGCCGTCCACTTCCAGCCCATCGTCGACCTCGCCACCGGGGAGGTGGTCGGCGCGGAGGCGCTCACCCGCTGGCACCACCCCACCAACGGCACCGTCGACCCGTCCCGGTTCCTGGAGGCCGTGGAACGCTCCGGCCTGCTCCCGGCCTTCGCCGAGACCGTCCTCGACCAGGCCCTGGTCGCCCTGATGAGCTGGCGCGAGGCCGGCTTCGACCTGCCGGTCGCGGTCAACGTGTCACCGCGCAGCCTGCTCGACGCCCGCTTCCCCGGCTCGGTGCTCGCCCGGCTACGCGCCCACGACCTGCCACCGGACCGGCTGATGCTGGAACTCACCGAGAACCTCACCCTCAGCCAGCTCGACGTCGTCGACCGGGTGCTCGGCCGGCTCCGCGACGCCGGCGTCCGGCTCGCCCTCGACGACTTCGGCACCGGCTACTCCTCGCTCTCCCTGCTCTCCCGCATCCCGGTGCACGAAATCAAGATCGACCGCAGCTTCGTCAACGACATGGAAACCTCCGCCGAGGCGACCGCCGTCATCCGCTCCACCCTCGACCTCGGCCGCAGCCTCGACCTGACCGTGGTCGCCGAAGGCGTGGAGAGCGAACCGCAACGCCGCGCCCTGTGGGAACTCGGCTGCCTCGCCGGCCAGGGCCACCTGTTCGCCCGCCCGATGCCCGCCGGCCGGTTCCTGGCCGCCCTCCGCCGGGGAGCCGGCGGCCGACCCGGCACCCTCGCCCCACCCCTGCACGACGCCGGTGCGGTGATCCGGCTCGCCCCCGGCCGCCGACAGAACGGCCGGAACCGCCCGGACCGTCTGCCACACTTTCCCGCGTGACCGCAGCCCGACAGCCGGCCAGCCCGCCCCCGCGCGGTTGGGCCACCGCCCGACACGCCTGGCACCGGGCCGACACCGCCGCCGGCGGCCTCCCCCTCGACCTCGGCCTCTACACCGTCTCCGCGCTCTTCGCCGGGATCACCGCGGTCACCTCCACCCTGCCGCCGCACCGGGCCTGGGGCGCGATCGCGGTCTTCGGCTACCTGGCCGCCGCCGTACTCGCCGCCGGGCAGCTCGCCGCCCGCCGGCACCGCCCGGACACCCCGCTCGGCGGCACCCCCGCCCGCGCCGCGATCACCGCCCTGACCTGGGTCACCACCACCCTGCTCCCCCTCGGCTGGCAGGCCGGGCAACGCGCCGACGGACGCACCGACCGCGCCCAGGAGGAGGTCCTCGTCGTCGAACACTCCGGCGCGAGACTCGTCCACGACGGCACCCCCTACCTCGGCCCCGACGCCATCGCCGCCCTCCCGCCCGGCGAACAACTCCTCGGCTACACCCCGTACCAGCCCGGCATGGCCCTGTTCGGCCTGCCCCGGGCCGCCCTCGACACCTGGTGGACCGACGCCCGGCTGGCGTTCGCCCTGGTCACCGCCGTCGTACTGGCGCTGGCCGTGCACGTGCTACGCACCCGGAACGCGACCGGCCCCGGTCGGGCACCGGCCCTCGACCCCGCCCTGCTCCACGCCGGCCAACCGGGTCCGGCCGACCGCCTCGAACCCGCCCTGCTCCGCGCCGTCCAGGCCGCCACCGTCCTGCCGATCTGCGCGCTCACCCTCGCCACCGGCGGCGACGACCTCCCCGTACTCGCCCTCTGCCTGCTCGCCCTGGCCCTCGCCGCCACCGGCCGCCCCGGCCCGGCCGGTATCGCCGTCGGCCTCGCCGGCGCGCTGAAACTCCTCGCCTGGCCGGTCGCCCTGGTCCTGCTCTGCTGGGCGTACACCCGCCGGGCCACCGGCCGGTTCGCGGCCGGCGCGTTCGGCCTACCCGCCGTCGCCCTGCTCCCCGCCCTGCTCGTCGACCGGGACGCCCTGGTCGAGAACGTGCTGCGCTTCCCGCTCGGCCAGGGCCTGGTCACCAGCCCCGCCCAGTCCCCGCTCCCCGGCCACCTCATCGCCACCGGCCTGCCCGCCGGCCGGGCCATCGCCACCGCCCTGCTGGTCGTCACCGGCCTCGCCATCGCCGTCCGGCTGCTGCGCCTACCGCCGCGCACCGCCGCCACCAGCGCCGTCATCTGCGGGTACGGGCTGCTCGCCGCGATCGCCCTGATGCCCGCCACCCGCTTCGGCTACCTGCTCTACCCGATCGCCCTGCTGGTCTGGGCCCCCGCCCTCCGGATCGCCGAGACGCCCGTCTCTTCGCCGGACCACCGGACGGAGACCGCCGACAGGGCGTAGACCTAGGGCATGACCACGTACCGCGACCGCCCAGACGCCACCACGTACCGCGACCGCGCCGACGCCGGCAACACCCTCGCCGACCGGCTCGGCGGGCTCACCGGCCAGACCGACGTCATCGTGCTCGGCCTCGTCCGGGGTGGGGTACCGGTCGCCCGGGTGATCGCCGACCGGCTCGGCGTACCCCTGGACGTGCTGGTGGTCCGGAAACTCGGCATGCCGTGGGCCCCCGAGGTGGCCTTCGGCGCGCTCGGACCCGGCGGCGTACGGGTGCTCAACGACCCGATCGCCAGCCGGCTCGCCCCCGACGACGTCGCCGAGGTCACCCGACGTGAACAGGCCGAACTGGACCGCCGGGAGAAGCTCTACCGGGCCGGCCGGCCACCGCTGGACCTGACCGGCCGGACCGCCGTCGTCGTTGACGACGGCCTCGCCACCGGCGCCACCGCCCGCGCCGCCGTCCAGGTCGCCCGGCACCTCGGTGCCCGCCGGGTCGTGGTCGCCGTACCGGTCGGCTCCGAGGAGGCGTACGAGATGCTCGCCGCCGAAGCCGACCAGGTCGTCTGCGCCCAGCGGCCACCCGACTTCAGCGCGGTCAGCCGCTACTACGACGACTTCCACGAGGTCGACGACGACGAGGTCACCGGGGCGCTCGCCACGACCTCCTGACCGCGCCCGGCACCGGGTACCGTCGAGAGATGCAGCTCACCTGTCCCAAATGCCACGGAGACATGCGCCAGTACGAGCGCAGCGGAGTAGTCGTCGACCAGTGCGGCGAGTGTCGGGGCATCTTCCTCGACCGCGGCGAACTGGAGAAGCTGTTCGAGGCGGAGGCCAACTGGAACAAGCAGCACAACGCCGGCCCGCCGGCCCCGCACCAGCCCGGACACGCCCCCGCACCGCACGCGCCGGGGCATGCTCCCGCCCCGCCCGGCGGCGGTTACGTACCCCCGCCGCCGCCCCCGCCCGGTGCCGCGCCGCACCACCAGCCCGGCTACGGAACGGTCCCCCCGCCCCCGCCGCCGCCCGGTTACCCGGCCGCGCCCGCGCCCGCCTACGGCGGCCACACCGCGCACGGCCAGCAGCACTACGGCTACCACGGCCACTACCGCCGCAAGAAGAAGCAGCACGGCTTCCTCGGCGAACTCTTCGACTGACGGACGGGTTCGGGGCGGGGCCTCCACGACGGCTCCGAGAGCGTCGGGGAGGCCCCGCCCCACCGCCGTACCGACGGGCGGCCGGCCGCCGGGCATGCGAGTCTTGGGGGCATGGTCGAGATCCGGCAGCACGAGGCCCTCGCCGAGGCGTACGCGGGCGTCACCGCCGTCGTGGGCGCACTCGACGATGCCGACCTGCAACGTCCCACCCGCTGTCGGGGCTGGCTCGTCGTCGACCTGCTCCTGCACCTGACCGGCGACGCCCAACGCGCGCTGGTCACCCTGGCCAGCCCGGCCGACGGCCCGGCCGACACCGACCACGTCGGGTACTGGCGCGACTTCCCGGCCGGCTCCGGTTTCGCCTCCACCCGACGCCCCGCCCCACGCGGCGGTGACACCGACGACCTGGCCCGCCGGCACGCCTGGTGGGTCCGTCGGTCCGCCGCCGCCTTCGAACGCCCCGGCGGCGTCGTCCGGGTCTGGTCCGACACCGCCCCGGCTGCCGTACGGGCGGCTGCCGCCGCCGACCCGACGGCCTTCGTCACCACCCAGGGACACGTCCTACGGGTCGCGGACTTCCTCGCCACCCTGACCACCGAGGCGGTACTGCACCACCTCGATCTCGTCCTGGACCTGCCCACCGCGCCCGGCCCCGGCCCGCTGGCCCGGTCCGTGGCGACCGCGACGATGGACGGTCTGCTCGGCGTCGACGCGGCCCGCCCCGCCCGGTGGACCGGGGACGAGTACCTGCTGAAGGCGGCCGGTCGGCTCCCGCTGACCGACCACGACCGCGCGGAACTGGGCGCGGCGGCCGGCGCGTTCCCCCTGCTGGGCTAGCTGGTGGACCGCTCTCCCCGGCCGGGCCGCGGACGCCGCCGACCTGCGCCGACGCACCGGCACGACCCCGTGCCTGGCGACCGTGCTGGTCGGCGACGACCCGGCCTCGGTGACGTACGTCCGGATGAAGCGCAACCGTTGCGCGCAGGCCGGGATCGACTCCCGGCACGTGCCCCTGCCGTCGTCCATCACCACGGACCGCCTGGTCGAGGTGATCGTCTCCCTCTCAAGCGACCCCAAGGTGCACGGCATCCTGCTCCAGCACCCGGTCGGGCCGCACCTGGACGAACGCGCCGCCTTCGAGGCCATCGCCCCGCAGAAGGACGTGGACGGGGTGACCGGGCACTCGTTCGCCGCGATGGCGTTCGGGCGGCCCGGCTTCGTGTCCTGTACGCCGGGTGGCATCCTCCGGTTGCTCGACGAGTACCAGGTCGACCTGACCGGCCGGCACGCCGTCGTGGTGGGCCGCAGCGCCATCCTGGGCCGCCCGGCGGGCATGCTGCTGCTCGCCCGGGACGCCACCGTCACCTACTGCCACTCGCGGACGGTCGGCCTGTCGGCGATCACCCGGGGGGCCGACGTCCTGGTCGCGGCGGTCGGCCGCCCGGGATTCATCACCGGCTCGGACGTCAAGCCGGGCGCCGTGGTGGTGGACGCCGGCTACCACCCGGGCGGGGTCGGCGACGTCGACGTCGCGTCGGTCCGCGACCGGGCCGGCCTGATCACGCCGGTACCGGGCGGGGTCGGACCGATGACCATCGCCGTGCTGCTGGCCCAGACGGTACAGGCGGCGGCCCGCCAGCTCGGTGTGGACTGACCGGGTACGTCAGACGATCGCCATGTCCACGAATCGGGAAAGGTGGAGTTGGGCCGCGACGGTCACCGTGTCGGTCGGTCCATTACGATGCTTGGCAACAATAAAGTCCGCCTCCCCGGCCCGGGGTGACTCCTTGTCGTAGTAATCATCTCGGTGCAGAAGGATCACCACGTCAGCATCCTGCTCGATCGAGTTGTGCGTGGCGATCCCGTTGGCGATGAAGTTGTGGGTTCCCATGACCGTCGCGTCATAGACGTCATGACTACCGATGGACTCGATCGAGACGACCTCGTCCCAGAAGATGTCGTTGGTGGCATGCAGGTCCAGATCTGCCGCATCCAGTACAGCGGCGATCTCTGCAAGTCTGGAACGGCTGGGTGAATGCTTCCAGAGCGTACTGCCGCAGAACTCGGTGCCAATTGCTGCAGCGAACTCGCGATGACTCATCTTCCGCTCGACCAGCACCTCCCGTACCCGCGTCCACACTTCCCGTGGCACCGTGTCGACGTTGGTGTTGCTCTCCATCCTTTCGAGAGAGCCGAGAAGGTTCGCACAGTTGGTCGAGCGCGCACCGTGCACGCCGATTTCCCGCAGGAACCGGAGCTGGTCGTCCCGTCCCGAGATGTCGAGCGTGTACTGGGGCCGGTGGCGGGCCACCGGCACCGTTCCGAGCCGTGCACTGATGCCGTACCTCAGCAACAGTCGCGAGACATCCTCCAGCATGCGGCGACTCGTCGAGCCAAAGTAGATCCGCCCCCCGCGACCCGACTTGTTGACACAGACCGAACCGTCGGTTGCCCAGAGATGGCGGAGGAAGATGGTGATCTGATCCTTGGGGAGTCCGAACACCGGTTGTGGAATGAACTTCTCATGCGATCGGAGCCCGAACAGGCCCAGCGTGTCGAGCCACTCGGCGATGGGATTCCGTCGTCCCCTGGCCAGCCGGTACGGCGCCGGTAGCCGCAACGTCGTCACGCGAGCGGCCGCGTAGTCGTCGCGGATGGCCGAGATGCCGAAGTGTTTGGCCGCCTCGGTCACGGCCTGCAGGTTCAGTTCGTCGACGCTCGCGTACCGGATGGGCTGGCGACGTACGAACGACCCGTCCCCGAGCAGATGCGCCAGCATCACGATCTCGGACTCCGGCCACGGTCGGGTGGCCAACGGTGGCGGAATGTGCCGAGGAGCAGCGATCCGGGCGCCGGCGGTCAACTCACCGAGCGCAAGCCAACCGCCGAAGGTGAGGAACGGGTGGTTGGCGGTCGCGTCGATCTGCTTGCCCGAGGCCAGCGTCATCCGGAAGACCTCCCGACGCCCACTCGGGAAGACATGCGTCATCGTCCGGGGGGTGTACTTCAACTTCTCGTCCAGCGCCCATACCGGAACGTCCCGTGCCCCGCTGGCGAGCAGCTCCCCGAGCGTCACCTCCGAGTTGTCGTCGGCACGGATCAACCGCGTCTCCGCTGTCAGGCAACCCGACTCGCGCAGATCAGATAGTTGCGGTCGCTTGTCGGTACGTTGCTCGGGGCCACGGTTCAGCTGGCTCACCGCGATGACCGGGCACTCGACCTCCTTGGCGAGCAGCTTGAGCCCCCGGGACAGGTCCGCGACCTCCTGCTGTCGGCTCTCGGTCCGTTTCGGCGAGGTCATCAGCTGGAGATAGTCGACCACGATCATCTTGAGGTCGTGCTTCTGCTTGAGCCGTCGCGCCTTGGCCCGGATCTCCATCAGGTTCATGCTCGGCGTGTCGTCGACGAAGAGCGGCGCTTCGCTGATCTCGCCCATGCAGCGGGCCAGCTTGGTCCAGTCGTCGTCGGAGAGCTGACCGCTGCGGAGGACGTGCAGCGGCACCCGGGCCTCGGCCGAGAGCAGCCGCATGACGATCTCGACCTTGCTCATTTCCAGCGAGAAGATGGCAGCGGCCTGATTGGCGCGAATGGCAGCATTTCGGGCGAAATCCATACTAGCTGTGGATTTCCCCAGACCAGGTCTTCCAGCAACAATGATCAACTGACCCGGGTGCAGGCCGTTGAGGAGCCGGTCCAGATCGGAGAAGCCGGTCGGTACGCCGGTCATCACGCCGCCCTGCGCGCCCACCGCCTCGATCTCGTCGAGGGTGGGCTGGAGCATGTCGGCCAGGACGGCGAAGTCCTCGCTGACCCGCTTCTCGGTGACGTCGTAGACGGCCTGCTGGGCCAGGTCGACGATGTCGTCGACGTCCCGACTGCCGCCGGCGGCGGTACCGTAACCGAGCTGGACGATCCGGGTGCCGGCCTCGACCAGCCGCCGGAGCACGGCCCGTTCGGCCACGATTCGCGCGTAGTAGGCGGCGTTCGCGGCGGTGGGCACGCTGGCGATCAGGGTGTGCAGGTAGGGCGCACCACCGACCCGGACCAGGTCGCCGGAGTCGGCCAGGGCTGCCGCGACGGTGATCGAGTCGGCGGGTTCGCCCCGGCCGTAGATCTCCAGGATCGTGTCGAAGATCGTGGTGTGGATGGGCCGGTAGAAGTCGTGCGACTTGAGGATCTCCACGACGTCGGCGATGGCGTCCTTGGACAGCAGCATGCCGCCGAGGACGCACTGCTCGGCGGCGACGTCCTGGGGCGGGGTCTTGTCGAACTGCCCGTCCCGCTGTGCCGGAGCGGCCGACTGTCCACCGGCCCGTGGCTCTGTTCGCATGTCGTCGGTGACCGACACCGGCTCCCCCCTCCGCGTCGGATCCGGTCCGGCTGCCGCCGGTGTGGCGGTTGGCCGCCGACCGGTCCGGCGATCGGGGGCCATCGTGCGGCCGGTCGGGGGCCAACCCTACGGAACCCGAGGTAAGCGGCTCAAGCAACCCGGTGGACGAGCCTCGGGACAACCTGTGGACAGTGGGCCCAGGGTTGTGCGCAGCTTGTGCACAAGTTGTGGATAACTCATGAGTAATCAGGCTCACATCGGTCGTGAGCTGCGAAAACACGGTGCACAGCCTGTGGAGGAAGATTTTCTTGCCCGGTTGGCCCGGTTGACGTCCCGTAGTATCGCGAGCATCGACTTCCACCTGTGCGGAGGATTGCACTTCTGGTTGAGAGGGGTCACGCTCCGGCCGTGAGTTACCGGGACTGGGAGCGCGGGGAGTCCAGCCCGCGCGAGCGTCCGCCGACCTCCCCGTGGGATGGTTCCGGCGACCGCCCGGTCGAGCCGTACTCACGGTCCCCGGAGGGCTACCGGACCCGGAGCCGACGGCGGGCGGCCGAGCGTGGCCAGCAGGAACCGTCCGACGACTACCTGCCCCACTGGGCGGCGGAGTCGGGTGCGGGCCGGCACCGGCACGAGGCCGGGGCGGACGACGACGAGTCGGCCCGGGCCGACCTGGCTTGGCGAACGACCGAGACCACCCGCACCTGGCGTCGGGTGACCGAGACGACCAGCTGGCACGAGACCCCGAGCAGCGGTGCCGGCCGCGACCTGCCAGGCAGCGGCCGCGACCTGCCGACCAGCGGTGCCGGTCACGGACTGCCGACCAGCGGCCACGGACTGCCGACCAGCGGCCACGGACTGCCGACCAGCGGTCCTGGTCACGGACTGCCCGGCAGCGGCCACGACCTGCCGGCCAGCGGCCACGAGGGGCCGACCAGCGGCGTCGGCGGGTCCGAACACACCCGGGAGTGGCGGCTCGCCGGATCCGCCGCCGAGCAGGGGTACGTGGGCAGTCGTCGCGCCACGGACGAGCCGGCTGACCCCACAGGTCCGGGCACCAGCAGGCGTCGGCGGCCGCCGTCACCGCGCCCCCGGGTGGTCTGGTCGGGTACTCCCGAATCCCAGCCGGCCGTCACCGGCCCGGACGAGGCCGGGGCAACCGGGGCAGCCGGTGACCGGGCGGAGGCGGCCGGGTTCGTCGCTGACGGGACGGAGGCGTCCCGGACGAGCCGACGGAATCGACGGGCGGCTGACGTGTCCTGGTCCGATGACACCGGCGTCGGGTCGGCCCGGAGATCCCGGCACCGGGGCGGCCCGGTCGATCCGGCCGTCCCGCCGCCTGCGGTCGACCCGTGGGACGCGTCGGGTCTGCACGTGTGGGACCACCGGCCGGCCGCCGGCGGGTGGGAGAACACCGGCCAGTGGGACCGGTTCACCGACACCGGGCAGTGGGACGACGTCGCGCCACGGGCATGGGCCGACGCCGACGCCGCGCCACGTACATGGGCCGATGACGACCCCGCGCCACGTACATGGGCCGATGACGACGCCGCGCCAGGGGCGTGGGTTGATCCGGCGGCACCGGTCGGGGACGAGGCCGCACAGCGGTCGTGGGGCGGTTACGCGCCGGCCGGGGACGGCAGCGTCCCGTCACCGGGGCACGGTTCCGTGTCGCCGGCCGGGGACGACAGCACGTCACCAACCTGGCACGGTCCGGCACCCCGGCCGAGGTGGGACGGTGCCGCACCGCGGCGGGGGGACGATCCCGTACCGGGAGGATGGCACGGTCCGGTGCCGCGGCCGTGGGATGACAGCGGACGGTGGGACGGTGGCGCGGAGCCGGCGGGCTGGCCCTGGCCGGAGCGCGACGAGGGCTTCTGGTCGGGCACCCGGCTCGCCGGTGACGATCCGCGCTGGATGGAGACGCCCTCGTCGGCTCCACGCTCACCGGCGGTGGCCGGCTGGTCGGCGTCCCCGGCCGTACCACGTCAGCGGTCCGTGGCGGCGGAGGCCGTCGCCCCGGCCGAGAGTTCAGCGGTGTCGGGTGGCCCGGCGTCGGTGTCACGTCGCCGTCCGGCGCCGGTGTCGACGGTGTCCGCCGGGCGGCGGGCCCGGCGGATCGAGGAGGACCTGCTCGATCCGGATCCGGTCGGGACCGTACGTCCGTTGGTCTACACGGTCGCCTGCTACGTGCTGCCGGCGGTGGCGCTCTTCGTCTGGCTACTCACCCTGAGTGGACAGGCACCGGCCGGTTGCGTGACCGATCTGACCGGTGGGGGGTGTGACTCGCCCCGGGCCCATGCGATCGGTTCGTTCGTCGCCGGTGGTCCCCGGTTCGGGTTGGCGTTGGTGACGAGCCTGGTGGTGGCGATGCTGTTGCGTCAGGTCGGGACGACCTGGCGGGCGGCCTCGACGGCGTTGGCGTCGGCGGTGGTCGGTGGTGGTCTGTCCACGGTGCTGATCAGTGTGGTGACCGGCGAACCCATCGGCTGACACGCCGAGGGGCCCGCACCGGTCGGTACGGGCCCCTCGCACGGGTGTTACTTGCTCTGCACCACGTTCAGGTCGAACTTGGCCGTGACCTCCGGGTGCAGCTTGATCCGCACCGGGTACGAGCCGAGCGACTTGATGGTGCCGGGCACCTCGAGCCGACGCCGGTCGAGGGCCGGGCCACCGGCCGCCCGGACGGCGTCGACGATCTCGGCCGGGGTGACCGAGCCGAAGAGCCGGCCACCGTCACCGGCGCGGGCCTTCAGGCTGACCTTGAGACCCTCGAGCTGGTCCTTCACCTCGTTGGCGTGGCCGAGGTCGCGGATCTCGCGGGCCGAGCGGGCCCGCTTGATGACCGTGACCTGCTTCTCCGCACCCTTGCTCCAGGCGATCGCGAAGCCCTGCGGAAGCAGGTAGTTACGGCCGTAGCCGTCCTTGACCTCGATGATGTCGCCGGGGGCACCGAGACCGGACACCTCCTGAGTCAGGATGATCTTCATTTCGGTGCCTCCTCTCAGCGGGTGGTGGCCGTGTACGGCAGGAGCGCCATCTCACGGGCGTTCTTGACCGCACGGGCGATCTGGCGCTGCTGCTGCGAGGTGACGCCGGTCACCCGCCGAGCGCGGATCTTGCCGCGGTCGGAGATGAACTTCCGCAGCAGCGCGGTGTCCTTGTAGTCGATGTAGGTGATCCCGTCCTTGTCGAGCGGGTTCACCTTCTTCTTCGGCTTGCGAAGTGCCGCAGCCTTAGCCATTGCTCGGGCTCCTGGTTTGCGATCGCGGGCGCTCTGCGCCATTAGAACGGGGGCTCCTCGTCGAAGTTTCCGCCGCCCGAACCACGCGAGGGGGCGGGCGCGGCCGATGCCCAGGGGTCGTCGAAGTTGCCTCCGCCGCCGCCCTGGCCACCACCACCGCCGCCACCGAAGCCGCCGCCACCGCCGCCGGAGCGGGACATCTTCTGCACCTTTGCCGTGGCGTAGCGCAGCGACGGGCCGATCTCGTCGACCTCGAGTTCGATGACGGTGCGCTTCTCGCCCTCGCGGGTCTCGTACGACCGCTGCCGCAGCCGGCCGGACACGATCACCCGGGCGCCCCGCTGGAGCGACTCGGCGACGTGCTCGGCGACCTGCCGCCAGACGGTGCACGCGAGGAAGAGCGGCTCGCCGTCCTTCCACTCGCCGGAGGCCTTGTCCAGGAACCGGGGCGTCGAGGCGACCCGGAACTTGGCGACCGCCGCGCCCGAGGGAGTGAAACGCAGTTCGGGGTCATCGGTCAGGTTGCCGATGACCGTGATGGTGGTGTCTCCTGCCATGACCATCTCCTCGCACACTCGTCAGTCTCGGTGCCCAGGCTCGCAGAGCCGTACGACAATCCGATCGACGAGGTTGATCCGGACGAACCGGGTTGAATGCTTAGCGCATCTCCGGCCGGATGACCTTGGTGCGCAGCACGGACTCGTTGAGCCGCAGCTGACGGTCCAGCTCGGCCACCGCAGCAGGCGTGGCCTGCAGGTCGATGACGGCGTAGATGCCTTCGGCCTTCTTGTTGATCTCGTACGCGAGGCGCCGGCGGCCCCACACGTCGGTCTTCTCCACCGAGCCACCCGCGGTCCGGATCACGTTCAGGTACGTGTCGAGCGACGGGGCGACGGTGCGCTCCTCGAGACTGGGGTCGAGGATCACCATGACTTCGTAATGACGCAAGACGTACTCACCTCCTGTGGGCTAGGCGGCCACGGTCCTTCCGTGGCAGGAGGTCTGCGTCGCGGCCCGCTCCGGACCGGGGGGACCCGGCCGGCGGCGGACAACCGGACCAGGATACCCGGTCCAGAGGATCATGCCGGCGTTGGCCGGAGCGTGCCGCGTGCGGTCGGGCGGAGCGTGCCGCGTGCAGCCGTCCGGGCCACCGCCGTCCGCCACGGGGTCGGCGTACCGACGACGGTGCGACCGACGGAGCCAGGGCCCGCTCCCGGCGTCGTACGCACTGGGAACGGGCCCTGTCCACGGGACCGCGGGGCACCCCGTCCGCATTCTTTGGGTGGGACCTGGGGAGGAACGACCACACCGATGAGATTGGATCGTGAGCGCCCCGCGGAGCTATATCGTGTTGTTATCAGACGCTACATCAGCTGTTGGCATCTGATGAGGTAAATGGTCGTTTTAGTGTGGTGCCCGATCTCCTGGTGGTCCATCCACCCTCCGACCGGAACGAGCCGGACGGCGGAAGACGCCACGGATCCCGCGCCACGCATGCGGCCCCATGACCGTCACCACCGGGCCATCGACCTTCACCAGGTAAACGACCGCCATCGACCCGGGTGACGCCCGGCGGGCCCGGGTCTGCTGGGCGCGCCCTGCCGTCACCCGCGATGACGCCGGTCGCCAGTAGGCTCCCCTGCATGCGTATCGGAGCCCACGTCGACCCGACCGACCCGCTCGCGGAGGCGGCGATCCGCACCGCCGACGCCGTGCAGTTCTTCCTCTCCGACCCGCAAGGGTGGAAGGCCCCCCAGCCCAGAGAGGACGTCGACCGGCTGCGGGCCTCGGACGTCGACGTCTACGTCCACGCGCCGTACGTCGTCAACGTCGCGACGCTGAACAACCGCATCCGGATCCCCAGCCGGAAACTGCTGCTCGGGCACGCGACCGCCGCCACGGAGATCGGGGCCAGGGGGTTGATCGTGCACGGCGGTCACGTGAACGCCGGTGACGACCTGGCGAAGGGCTTCGACAACTGGCGTAAGACCTTCGCGTACGCCGCCGAGCAGGGCGGCTTCGGGGTCCCCGTCCTGATCGAGAACACCGCCGGCGGTGACAACGCCTGCGCCCGCAAACTGGACGCACTGGCCCGGCTCTGGGACGCCCTCGACGGGTACGACGTGGGGTTCTGCCTGGACACCTGCCACGCCCACGCCGGCGGCGAGGAACTGCTCGACCTGGTGGACCGGGTGAAGGCGGTGACCGGCCGGATCGACCTGATCCACGCCAACAACTCCAAGGACGCCTTCGACTCCGGCCGCGACCGGCACGACAACCTCGCCGACGGCACCATCGACCCGGAGTTGCTGGTGGCACTCATCCGGGCCGCCGACGCGCCGGTCATCGTGGAGACCCCCGGCGGAGCGGACGGGCAGGGCGCGGACATCGCCTTCCTGCGGCAGCATCTGGGTGGTACGTCGGCATGAGTAGCGGAACGTCCGACGCGACGGGGACCGGCACCGGACGGGACGAACGCGCCGGCGACCCCGTCCGCCCGGCCGGGCCGACACCGGCCACCGTGGTGCGGGACGACACCACGGCGGCCGGCGCCGAAGGTGCTGCGGGCACGTCGCGCCCCACCGGAGCACCGGCCGCAGCCGGCGGCGACAAGGCCAGCGAACCGAGCGGCGACAAGGCCGGCGACGGCAAGGCCAGCAAACCCAGCGACGGCAGACCCAACGGTGACAAGGCCGGCGACAACAGCGACAAGGCCGCCGCCAACGGCGGCGAGCCCGGCGAGGACAAGTCCGGCGGCGGCGGTGGCAGGAAGCCCGGCGACAGCGACGACAACGCGAGCGAGCCCGGCGACGGCAAGGACGGGAAGGGCCCCGAGGGCAAGGAGAGCAAGGACGGAGAGAGCAAGGAGGGCAAGGGTACCGGCGGCGAGGAGCCCGCCAAGGACGGTGACCCCTTCGAGGCGTTCGGCCCGGCCCCCGACGTGGTGCCGGGTCGGCTCGGGCGGACGGCCCGCCGGGTGGGTCGCTTCCTGGTCCACGAGTGGACCCTGGCCACCCTCGGCGCGGTCGTGTTGGCCGTCCTGCTCACCTGGCCAGCCCTGCGCTACCCCCTCTACACGATCCCGCAGGACATCTACGATCCCACCCTCCAGGCGTGGCAGGTCGCCTGGTCCGGGCACATCCTGCTCAGCAACCCGGCCCACCTGTGGCAGGCGAACACGTTCTATCCGGAGTCGTGGAGTTTCGCCTTCTCCGACATGCTCCTCGGGTACGCCCCGGCCGGCATGATCGGCCACGGTCCCGAGGCCGCCGTGCTGCGCTACAACATCCTCTTCGTGTTCGCCCACGCGCTGGCCACGCTGGGGGCGTACGCGCTGGCCCGGCAGCTCGGCGCGGGCCGGATCGGCGCGGCGGCGGCCGGGGTGAGCTACGCGTACGCGCCGTGGCTGCTGGCCCAGGCCGGGCACCTGCACATCATCTCCAACGGCGGTATCCCGCTGGCGTTGGCCATGCTGGCCCGGGGACACGGCTGGTCGCTGCGGTACGGCTACCGCCCGAAGCGGCGGCACGCCGGTTGGGCGCTGGCCGGGTGGCTGGTCGCCGCCTGGCAGCTCAGCCTGGGCTTCGGGATCGGTCTGCCGTTCGCGTACGTGCTGGGTGGCATCGTGCTGGTCGCCACCGTCACCTGGTACCTGCGGCGGTTCTGGATCCGGCCGGTCCGGCACCCGTTCGGCCCCCGGCTGCTGATCACCGACGTGATCGGTGGCCTGATCTTCGCCGCCACCGGGGCGCTGCTGGCCATTCCGTACTTCAAGGTCGCGGAGCTGCACCCGAACGCCCGGCGCAGCATCGGTGACATCGAGGTCTACTCGCCGCCGGCCTACGGGTTCTTCACCGCGCCGGCCGAGTCCCGGATCTGGGGTGGTCTGCACGAGGGGGCGCGGGCCGGGCTGCCCTGGCATCCGGAGATGACGTTGTTGCCGGGCTTCGTGCTCTACGCGCTCGCCGCCGCGGGGCTGTTCTTCTCGGTCTGGAAGCTGCGGCACCGGCTGCTGCTGCTGGCCGGGGTGCTGGTCAGCATGGTGCTGGCGATGGGCACCGAGTTCTTCGGGGGCACCTTCACCTACGTACCGCTCTTCGAGTACCTGCCCGGCTGGGACGGCATCCGGACCCCGGGCCGGCTGATGCTGTGGGCCACCCTCCTGCTCGGTCTGCTGGCCGCCGGGGCGCTCACCGCCTTCGCGATGCGGGTACGCGAACTCGCCGCCCACCGGGTTCCGCCCTGGCCCGGCCCGTGGTTGCGGGCGGCGACCCTGCTGCCGCTGCTGCTGGTGGTGGTGGAAGGGCTGAACGCCACTCCGCATCCGGTGGTGCCGCCCCAGCCGGCGGCGCTGCGCAGCGTCGAGGGGCCGCTGCTGGTGCTGCCGAGCAGCCAGAACCACGACCAGCCGGTGATGCTCTGGACGACCAGCCGGTTCCAGGACGTGGTCAACGGCGGCAGTGGGTTCACCCCGGCCCGGCTGGCCGAGACCCGGGAGGTGACGCTCTCCTTCCCGGATCCGACCAGCATCGACTACCTGCGGCGACTCGGGGTGCGGGCCGTGGTGATCCCCCGGGACCAGGTGGTCGGCACCCCGTGGGAGGCCACCATCGACCTGCCGGTCGACGGGCTGGGTATCCGCCGGGAGGAGATCGGCGACGCGGTGGTCTACCGGCTCTGACCCGGTGCCGCCCAGCGATGGCGCCGGTGCCGCCGAGTGACGGCACCGGCGCTGTCGGCGGTCACCGGGTCGGCCGGGTCGTCGGCGGCTGCCGGTTCCGGGCGGCCGCCGGCTGCGCTGCCGGACATCGGGTCCGGCAGCGGTTGCCAGGCCCGCTGGGTCCCCGGGCGGACCCGCCGGTTGCGCCGGGCCCGCCGGCCCGGCTCGGGTCAGCTCGTGGCGGCACCGGCCGGTTCGGGTTCCGGTGGCGCCGCCGCCCGCTGTCGCCAGCGGGAGTACCAGGGCGCGTCGGGTGCCCCGTCGAGCAGGCCGCCGTCGGGGTCGTCGGCGTAGGTGGCGCGGACCGGGTCCCGCTCGGGGTGCAGGATCTCCTGGATGATCAAGACGCAGAGCACCACGACGGTGGCGAGCCGGAGGGTCGACGCGAGCACGAACACGCCTTCCGGGAAGACCGGTTTGCCGGTGGCCGAGCCGAGTAGTTCACCGTAGAAGGCGACGAAGTAGCCGACCTCGGCGAGCTGCCAGGCCAGGAAGGCACCCCAGCGGGGCCGGGCGAGCACCGCCAGCGGCAGCAGCCAGAGCACGAACTGCTGCGACCAGACCTTGCTGAAGATCAGGAAGGCGGCGACGACCAGGAAGGCGAGCTGGGCCAGCCGGGGTCGGCGGGGGGCCAGCAGCGCCAGCGCGGCCACCCCGATGCAGGCCAGCCCGAACAGCGCGTACGACAGGTAGTTGAGGGTGGGGATGTTGTTGTTGAGCCACTCGAACGGCCCCTGCTGGGTCGGGCTGCCCGGGTTGATCTTCCCGTCCAGGTAGCGCCCGATGTACCAGAAGGTGCCCCAGTCGATGGGGCGGGTGCTGTTCAGCTCGAAGAACCGGTCCCAGTTCTCCCGGTACGGGATGGCGGCCGGCAGGTTCACCGCGACCAGCGACACCAGTGCCGTACCGAGGGCGGTGAGGGCGGCGCGTACCTTGCCGGCGCGTAGCGCGAGCACCAGGATCGGGCCGAGGATGAACAGCGGCCACATTTTGGCCGCGCCGGCCAGGCCGAGCAGCACCCCGGCCAGGGCCGGTCGGTTCCGGGCCCAGGCGAACAGCCCGAACGCGCCGAGGCCGATGGCGAGCAGGTCCCAGTTGACGGTGGCGGTGAGCAGCAGCGCCGGGGCCAGGGCGAACAGCGCGGCGTCCCAGGGTCGTCGGCGGCGCAGGGCGAGGATCACCGCGACGGTGGCGACCGCCAGCGCGCCGAGC
Organism: Micromonospora cathayae; assembly: GCF_028993575.1. NCBI lineage: Bacteria > Bacillati > Actinomycetota > Actinomycetes > Micromonosporales > Micromonosporaceae > Micromonospora > Micromonospora cathayae. The sequence continues at coordinate 1,306,452 of NZ_CP118615.1, forward strand.
ACCAGGGCGTTGAGGTTGTAGAACCACTGCCCCTGGTTGATGTCCGGGTTGTCGACGCCGATGGCGTGCACCGGCAGGCCGAGGACGCCCATGAAGTACCCGGTGAGCACCGGATACTCGACCGGGTGGTCCCGGTACGGGACCTTGCCCTCGTTGAGACCCTCGGCGTAGTAGAGCGCGAGCACGTCGCTGTAGCAGAACCGGGTGTACTGGACGTTGTTCGTCCAGGCGCCGTCCTGACAGGGCGACTTCTGCACCCAGTGCAGGGCGAGGGTGAGGCAGACCAGGGCGAGCACGATGCGTACCGCGGTCCAGAAGCGGCGTTCCCCGCCGGCGGGCCGGTCCAGCGCGACCGCGTGGTCGCCGAGGGGACCGCCGATGAGCTGGGACGCGCCCCGGACGAACCCGTCCGACCGGGACGGATGGTCGCTGCGCTCAGCGTCGTCGATGCCTGCGGTCGGCTGCGTGCTCATAACCAGGCATCCTGCCGTACCCGGGGCCCTCCCGTCCCGCCCGTCCCGGGACGTTCGACGATGGCGGCCGGAAACGGCGACGGCGGCCGGAGGAATCCTCCGGCCGCCGTCGGCGGGTTGGCGCTGGTGGTACGTCAGTCCTCGTTGGTACGGGGCGGTGGTGAGATCAGGTCACCGCCACCGCCACCGCCCGGTCCACCCGGGTTGGTGGGGGTGGTGGGCTCGCCGCCACCCGGTCCACCCGGTCCACCCGGGCCGCCAGGCCCCTGGTTGCCGCCGCCGTTGTCCGGGCAGAGGATGCCCAGCGGGTCGAGGCAGGGCGGGTTCGGGTTGGGGTTCTGGCCCGGCGGCGGGTTGGTCGGCGCGGGCGGCGGCGGCTCCTCGCCGTTGCCCTTGTTCGGGTCGCCAATACCGCTGATCTCGGGCAGGTCCACCTTGTCCATGCCCTTGTGTGCGGCCTCCATGTACTTTTCCCAGACGTCGGCGGGCATGTTGCCACCACCGATGTCATTGCCGTTCTTGTCGAGGATCTTCGGCTTCTTCGGATCCTCGCTGCCGATCCAGACGGCGGTGGCGAGCTGGGGGGTGTACCCGACCATCCAGGCGTCTGCGTTCTGCTCAGTGTTCGAGTACTGCCAGGTACCGGTCTTGCCGGCGGCCTGTCGGCCACCCTCCAACGAGTTGTCGATGTTGCCGGGGATCTTCTTCAGCACGGCGGTCACCTCACGGGCGATGTCCCGGTTGATCCGCTGCTGTGACTTGATCTTAGGCCCGGTGCCGGGGACGGTCTCCCATTTCCCGGTCTCCTGGTCCTGCTGCTCGATCTTGGTCACGAAGTGGGCCTTGTTGAACTTGCCCTCGTTGGCGAGCGTGGCGAGCCCGTTGGCGTGGTCGAGCACGGTGATCGGGAACTGCCCGTACGCCATGACCTCGTCGAACTTCGACGGCGCGAGCTGGTCCGGCTCGGCCTTCATCAGGTCGTACGCCTTGACCGGCTCCCGGGTCCACATCGTGGTGACACCGGCCTGGCGGGCCATGTTGAGCACGGTGGCCGGCTTGATCTCCTTGGCCACGTGGTAGAAGGGCACGTTGTACGACTCGACGGTCGACTCCTCCAGCGTGCACCACTTGTTGCACTTCTTGCTGACGTCGCGGCCGGCGTTGCCGATCTCGTCGGCGAAGCCCTTCGGCTTGAACGGGGTGGCGTCCCAGCGCGATTTCACCGAGATGCCCTCGTTGATCGCCGCCGCCAGGGTGTAGACCTTGAACGTCGAGCCCGGCGGGTGGCCGCCGGAGAGTTCACCGTTGCTGTCGATGTTGAAGCCGGCGTAGTCGATGTCCGCTCCGCTCTCGCCGCCGTAGTAGGCACGTACCGCGCCGGTCTTCGGGTCGATCGAGACGACCGCCGCCATCAGGTTTGGCGGATGGCCGTAGAGCGGGGAGGACTTTACCTGCTGCCGGGCGGCGTTCTCGGCGGCCTTCTGCATCTTCGGGTCGATGGTGGTGGTGATCTTGTAACCACCGGTGCGCAGCGCGTCGACGCAACTGATCTTCCCCTCCGCGCCGGAGTCGGAGCACATGCCCCACTGCTCCATCTCCTTGCGGACGTAGTTGATCACGTTGCCCTTGGGGGAGGCGACCCCGAAGCCGTTCGCCGTCTCCTTGTTCATGTCCGGCATCGCGGCCGGCCGCTCCTCGGGCTTGAGCCAGCCCTCCTCGACCATGCCGCCGATCACGTAGTTCCACCGGTCCTGGGCGGCCTTGGTGGCCTCCGGGCCCTTGGTCGGGTCGTACCCGGGGTGGGTGGCGCTGGCCTGCGGCTGCTTGATCACCCCGGCCAGCGCGGCGGCCTCCGCCACGTTCAGCTTGCTCGCGGACTTCCCGAAGTACGCCTTCGCCGCCGCCTCGACCCCGTACGCGCCCCGTCCGAAGTAGATGGTGTTCAGGTAGTGCTGCATGATCTCGTCCTTGGAGAACTGATCATTCAGCTTGGAGGCGAGGATCGCCTCTTTCACCTTCCGGGCGTACGTGTCGTCCTTCAGGCTCTCGTAGGCGTTCCGCGCGTATTGCTGGGTGATGGTCGAGGCACCCTGCTTGGTGCCGCCGGTGAAGTTGTTCCAGGCGGCCCGGGCGATGCCCTTGTAGTCGACCCCGGAGTGCTCGTAGAAGTTCCGGTCCTCGGCGGCGGCCACCGCGTACTGGACGTGCTTCGGGAGGTCCTTGATCGCGATGAACTCACGGTTCTCACTGCCGAGCTTGGCGACGAGTCCCTTGCCGTCCTTCATGTAGACGGTCGTCGCGAACGGCAGCGGCAGGCTGTTCGGCAGCACGACCTGCGCCGAGTAGTACGTGAAGCCGACCACGCCGATGCCGGCGAGCATGATGAAGACCGCGAAGCTCGCGATGAGCATGTTGATCCGCTTGCGCTTCTTCGCCCGCTTGAGCGCCTCCGGGTCCCGGTTGGCGCGGCTGCGCCGGCCGGGGCCGGTCGGCCCGCCCGGCCCGGCACCGTCCAGGCCGGAGCCACCGGGCGGGGCGACGCTGGCCCGGGCGACGGTGGCCCGACCGGCCATGCCGCCGACCGACGCGGAACCCACGGACGCCGAACCCACCGAGGCGGCGCCGACGGACGCCGAGCCGACCGAGGCCCGGCCGGCGGGGCTCACCGGGGAGGCGGAACCGACGGACGCCCGGCCGCTGCCCACCGAGGCCCGACCGGCCGGGGCGTGCCCACCCGCCGGGGAGACCGGGACCGAGGCCCGGCCGGCGCCGGCCCGGCCGACCGAGGCCGAGCCGGCCGGCGGCGGGCTGATCGGCGGGGCCATGCCGTGCCGGGGTACGGACGCCGAGCCGGCCACCGACGCGCGCCCGCTGGACCCGGTGGCCCGGGGTGTCGGGGCGGCCCGGCCGGTGGGTGTCGCCCCGTCGGGTCCGGAGGACCACGGTGTCGTCGGGTCGGGCCCGGAAGACCAACCGGTTCCCCGGGCGTCCGCGCCGGGACGGCGGTACGCGTCGTCCGCCTCCGGCCCGGGGTCACCGTTCTGACCCGGAATCCGGGCCCGCCCACGCGGGGAAC